>DASSLY010000100.1:0-4186 GCA_035689185.1 Dermatophilaceae bacterium | reverse complement strand
TCACCGCCAACGCGGCGATAACATCCCGCAAAACCCCGGCACCCAACCGTGGGATATCCCCACCAGGCCGGGTGACGGTGCTCGCATCCATTCACCAACAATAGCAGCAAAACCCCCGCTCGAACAAGTGTCCACACCACCAAGCCGCCAGCTCGTCATCGCAGACGGGAATGACAACCGGCATTTCTTCGGCCCGCAAGGGCACCGGTCAAGGCCAGGTCAAGGCCGAACGCAGCGGCAGCCGGCGCAGGCCGTTGTCCCCCGCGCCACCCCCCGCGCCACCCCCCGCGCCACCCCGCGCGCCACCCCGCGCGCCACCCCGCGCCACGAGGCACACTGCGGCGACCTTGGCGATCTCAGTGGGCGAAGTGCCGAGTCCCGGTGAAGTACAGGGGCACCCCGGCTGCCGCGGCGGCAGCCACGACCTCCGCGTCCCGCTTCGACCCGCCGGGAGCGACCACGGCTCGCACCCCGGCGTCCAGCAGCACCTGCAGCCCGTCGGCGAACGGGAAGAACGCGTCCGAGGCCGCGACCGAACCGGCCGCCCGGTCGCCAGCCCTGGCGACCGCCAGCCGGCAGGAGTCGACCCGGTTCACCTGTCCCATCCCGATCCCCACGGAGGCGGTCGCCCGGCCCGTCGCGGCCGGCGTCGAGCCCGTGCCCGCGGCAAGCAGGATGGCATTGGACTTCACGGCCCGGATCGCGCGCCAGGCGAACGCGAGGTCAGCCACGGTCTGCTCGCCGGCGGCTTCGCCGGCGACCAGCCGCCACCGCGCCGGGTCGTCCCCCCCGCCGTCGACCTCGGCGTCCAGCCGGTCGGCCGTCTGCGCCAGCAGCCCACCGCTGACCGGGCGGAGCTCCATCGGGTCGGGCCCGTCGACCGGCGCCTGGGGCAGCCTCAACAGCCGCAGGTTCTTCTTGCGCTGCAGCAGGTCCAGCGCCTCCTGGTCGAACGACGGCGCTACCACCACCTCCGTGAAGACGTCCGCGATGCCGCTGGCCATCGCACGGGTCACCGGGCGGTTCGCCGCCACCACCCCGCCGTAGGCCGACACCGGGTCACAGGCGAGCGCGGCGGCATACGCGGCGGCCACGTCGCCACCGACCGCGATGCCGCACGGGTTGTTGTGCTTGATGATGGCCACCGCCGGCGGCTCGTGGTCGAAGGCCGCCCGCACCGCGGCGTCGGCGTCGATGTAGTTGTTGTACGACATCGCCTTGCCGTGCACCTGGTCCGCGGACGCGATCCCGGCGCTGCCGTCCGTGTAGAGCGCGGCGCGCTGGTGCGGGTTCTCCCCGTACCGCAGCACGGCCCGCCGGTCCCAAGTGGCGCCCAGCCAGCCGGGGAAGCCGGCAGCCGCAGAGGTGCCGGTCAGCGCCGAGCCCATCCACGAGGCCACCGCCACGTCATAGGAGGCCGTGTGCGTGAACGCCCGCGCCGCCAGTTCCTGTCGCTGCGCCAGGGTGAACCCGCCGCTCGCTACCGCGTGGAGCACCCACCCGTATGCCGCGGGATCGGTGACGATCGCGACGCTGGCATGGTTCTTGGCCGCCGCCCGGACCATCGCCGGGCCGCCGATGTCGATCTGCTCGACGCATTCCGCCGCGGACGCGCCCGAGGCCACGGTCTCCCGGAACGGGTACAGGTTGCTGACCACCAGCCCGAACGGCTCGACGCCGAGCTCCCGCAGCTGGGCCAGGTGGGCCGGGTTGTGCGTGTCGGCGAGGATCCCCGCATGGACCGCGGGGTGCAACGTCTTGACGCGGCCGTCGAGACACTCGGGGAACCCGGTGAGCTGCTCAACCGGGGTCACCGGCACTCCCGCCGCAGCGATCCGGGCCGCCGTCGAGCCGGTGGAGACGATCGCGACCCCGGCCGCGTGCAGCCCGAGGGCAAGTTCCGCCAACCCGGTCTTGTCGTAGACCGAGACCAGGGCCCGCCGGACCGGTGTCTGCTCGTGCTCGCTCACCCGATGACGACCTTCCGCTCGTTGATCCGGAAACCGTCGCGGACCATCCGGCCCACGCAGTCAACCAGCATCGCCCGCTCGACCACCTTGATCCGCTCGTGCAGGCTTTCCACGGTGTCGTCCGGGAGCACCCGGACCGGCCGCTGGTCCACGATCGGCCCGGTGTCCACGCCCTCGTCCACCACGAACAGCGTGCAGCCGGTCACCTTCACCCCGTAGGCGAGCGCCTCCGACGCGCCGCGCATCCCCGGGAACGACGGGGACAGCGCCGGGTGGGTGTTGACCGTCCGGCCGCCGAACCGGGCCAGGAACGCCGGCCCGGTCAGTCTCATGAACCCGGCGAGGACGACCAGGACCGGCCGGTATGCCGCGACCCGGGTCGCCAGTGCCTCGTCCCAGTCTGCCCTGGTCGGGTAGTCCGCGACCGGGACGACGAAGGTGGGGATGCCCGCCCGCCTGGCGCGTGCCAGGCCCTCGATCCCGTCCCGGTCGGCACCGACGGCGGCGACGCGAACTCCGAAGGCGGGTTCGTTCGTTGCGTCGATGAGGGCCTGCAGGTTGGTCCCACTCCCCGAGACCAGCACGACCACCGGCGCACCAGTGTCGTACGGCCCGGTCACGGTGGGAGACGATATCCGACGCGCCGGCGCGAACCGGCACGATGACGCATCGCAGGAGAGGGACCCGTGGCAACAACGAGCAGGCGAGCCGCCCCACCGGGAGTGAGCCACTCCCGGCGAGCCGCGATCCTGCTGCTCCTGGGGCTGCTGGCGTCTTCCCTGTCGCTGCCCTACACGCTCGTGGCGCTGGTGCCCCTCGGCCTTGCCGGGTGGGAGTCGGTCCGGGGCATCCGGGCCTTCTCGGCCGAGCGGGCGCCGGCGCGGTTCGTCGTGTGGACCGCGTTCGGGCTGGTGCTGAACGCCGTCCTGGTCCTGGGCGTGCTGCTGCCATACGCGTTCTACGGGACGGCCAAGGGGCTGCAGGACTGCTACGCCGGAGCGAACACCGCGGCGGCCCGGGCCGAGTGCAGGCGCCAGTTCACCTCGGGGGTGGGCTCGATGTTCGCTGAACTCGGCCGCTGATCTCGGGGGACGGGCGGTCAGCGGCGCTTGGCCCGCACATGCGACCAGCCGACCGCGAGGACGCTGCCACAGCCGAGCTCGGCCAGCACGGTCGCGAACAGCAGCAGCGGCGGCGCGCCCAGCCCCTGCATCGGCGCGGACCCCAGGCCTCCGCCGGCCAGCGCCGTCAGCACGGCCACGGTCATCGCGCAGAGCAGGCAGGCCGTGGCGGCGGTTTGCAGCTTGACCCGGGCGGTGGAGTACCGGGACAGCCGCCGCAGGCTGCGCCACCCCACCAGCACCCCGGCAAGGACCGGGACCGCGGCACCGGCCCACATCCAGGAGGGCAACGGCCCCGGCGCCGGCAGCGCGGCGAAGACCGGCACCAGCGGCAGGGCCGACGGCTCCGACGCCGCCCAGGTCACCATCTGGCCCCCGCCGAGCGCGAAGCCGGGGCCGGCCAGGAAGGACACCGCCCACAGGGCCAGATTCGGCAGCACGAGGAGCTGTCCGCCGGTCAAGAGCAGGGTCCCGACCACCCCGGGAGCCAGCTCGGCGTAGACGGCGCCCACGGAACTGCGCTGCAGCACCGCCATGGTGACCACCAGCAGCGCCCCGGCCAGCACGAGCGCAGCCGTCCCCCACAGGGCGGGTGCCACCGCCCGCCGCAGCAGCACTCCCACACCAGCGAGCCGGCCCCGCAGCCGGACGCTGCCGGGCTCCAGATGCCGCCAGGCGGCCAGGACGTAGGCCGCGCCGGGCAGGAGCACTCCGGCCAGGACGGCCCGGCCCAGGTCGGCGACCACGCTGCCGCTCTCGGCCCAGGGCCCGGACCAGCTGAGGACGACCGCGAGGACCAGGCACGCGGCATACGGGGCGACGAAGGCCACGGCCCGGGCCACGGACCGGCCGGCCACCCGTGCGGCGCCGGTGAACGTCACCACCGCGGGGACAGCAGCGAGCAGCAGCGGGGTCAGGGACAGCCGGTGCCCGCCGACGTCCAGCGGCACGAAGTGCGCCAGCAGCCACGCGGCGCGCCCCACCCCGACCGCTGAGGACCAGGGCACCGATTCCTGCGCCGAGGCGCCCCACGCGGCCAGCACGGGCAGGGTGATGAGAACCAGCGACACCAGCGCCGCGGCGACCGCGGTGAGG
>DASSLY010000099.1:0-49719 GCA_035689185.1 Dermatophilaceae bacterium | reverse complement strand
GCGGTACTCGTCGAGCGTGGTCGCACCGATGGTCTGCAGCTCACCGCGGGCGAGCATCGGCTTCAGGATCGACGCCGCGTCGATCGCGCCCTCGGCGGCCCCCGCACCCACCAGGGTGTGGATCTCGTCGATGAACAGGATGATGTCGCCGCGCGTGCGGATCTCCTTCAGCACCTTCTTCAGGCGCTCCTCGAAGTCACCGCGGTACCGGGAACCGGCCACCAGGGACCCGAGGTCCAGCGTGTAGAGCTGCTTGTCCTTCAGCGTCTCGGGCACCTCGCCCTTGACCACCATCTGCGCCAGGCCCTCGACCACCGCGGTCTTGCCGACCCCTGGCTCGCCGATCAGGACCGGGTTGTTCTTGGTGCGGCGGGACAGCACCTGCATGACCCGCTCGATCTCCTTGGCCCGGCCGATCACCGGGTCCAGCTTGCCCTCGCGGGCGGACGCGGTGAGGTTGCGGCCGAACTGGTCCAGCACGAGGGAGGACGACGGGGTGCCCTCGCCGCGGCTGCCCGGCTCGGTCTCCGGCTTGCCCTGGTAGCCCGACAGGAGCTGCAGCACCTGCTGGCGGACCCGGTTGAGGTCGGCGCCGAGCTTGACCAGCACCTGGGCGGCGACACCCTCGCCCTCTCGGATCAGCCCCAGGAGAATGTGCTCCGTGCCGATGTAGTTGTGGCCGAGCTGCAGCGCTTCGCGCAGCGACAGCTCCAGCACCTTCTTGGCGCGCGGGGTGAACGGGATGTGCCCCGAGGGCGCCTGCTGGCCCCGGCCGATGATTTCCTGCACCTGCTCGCGGACGGCGTCCAGGGAGATGTTCAGGCTCTCCAGCGCCTTCGCGGCGACACCCTCGCCCTCGTGGATGAGGCCGAGCAGGATGTGCTCGGTCCCGATGTAGTTGTGGTTGAGCATCCGCGCCTCTTCCTGCGCGAGCACCACCACCCGGCGAGCCCGGTCGGTGAACCGTTCGAACATCGCTTGCTCCTGCCCTTGATCGAGATATCTCGATGCTATCCGTGCTGGCTGACAGCGGTACCCCGCCTCGAGGTGGCCCTGCCCATATCGAGTGCTCGGGACAACGCCTCGGCGCGCTGCGCTGTTCCGAGCTCACGCCGTCCTCGTGCTGTCCTTGAGCCTGGGGGGCTCATGTTCGCCGTGGGCGTAGCCCAGTGGCGGCTAGGGAACCCGGGCGGGCGCCCTCTGCGTCCCACCGGACATGGACCAGCGTCGGTTGCGTGGACTGGCGGCTGCCGTCCTCGGTGGGTCAGCGGTCGTGCTCTCCGGATGCGGCCAGACCCCTGTCGGGCAGGCAGGCGGCGCCGGGTCGGCCGCCGCGTTCACCAGCCGCGCGGCCGCCGTCGCCACCAGGTGGGCGGGCACCGCCGCGTCCGCGGCCTGGCGGACCGGCCTGGTGCCGCTGCAGGACCTCACGATCGCTCCCGACGGCTTCCCGGACTCCCAGACCAAGGACGCGTTCGCCAACGGCGTGTATGTCGCGGCCGTCGCCTTGCCCTCGGCCAGCCGGAAGACCTCGGTCCGCTTCGCCGACGGGTCGTCGGTTCCGGTCACCGCGGTCGGCGCCAACGCGGCATACCGGTCGATCCGGATGATGGGGCCGTCGTGCGAGCCGGGCGCGCGGCCGTCGCCGACCATCGAGACGCCGCCGGACCGGCGGCCCGGGGGGCCGGTGGACACCGGCCCGGACGGCACGGTCTCCACCGTCGCACCGCCGATCTGCTACCGGCTCACCATCACCTCCGCCACGGCCGTCACCACGACGATCCGGACCAGTCGGGGCCAGGCCAGCGTCCCGGCGTGGCGATTCGGGTTCAAGGAGATGCGGGCGACGGTGGACCGGGTCGCTCTGGATGACCGCGACGTGACACCGATGCCGGACGTGGAGGTTCCCGGCACCTTCGCCCGCGGGCTGGTGGGAGCGCAGTCGTGGGAGCGGGCCCACGGGACCACGGTGGACTTCACCGTCGGCGTCGGCGCCTGTGACAAGGACGTGGTGGGCCGGGCGTACGAGACCGCCGACGTCGTCGTGCTCGGCGGCACAGTCAGCCCCCCGGGGGCCGCCACCGCGTGCATCGAGCTGCTCAAGCTGGACCCGGTGAACGTCACGTTGACGGCGCCGGTCGGCGAGCGCGTGGTGCTCGACGTGGCCTCCGGTCGCCCGCTGGTCCTGGGCCGCCGCTGATCGGCCGCGAGGTGCACGGGACAGGCGGACGGTCAGGACGAGACGTGTGCCGCTCGCTCATCGCCGGCGCTGGCAACGGCCGCACCAGAACAGGTTCCGCCCGCCCATCACCTGGCTGCGGATCTTGGACCCGCAGACGCGGCAGGGCTCCCCGGTCCGCCTGTAGACGTAGAACCGGTGGTCCGGCAGGTCGACCTTTCCGGTGTCGGCCAGCTGGGCCAGCGCCTCCTCGACCTGGTCCTGCATCGTCAGGATGCGGCTCGCGGCAACCCCGAGGGGCATCAGCTCGACCACGTCGTCCCAGATCCGGTGCCAGGTGCTGGGCCGGATCTCCCGCCCCGGCCGGAACGGGTCGACCCGCGCCCGGAACAGCAGCTCGCACCGGTACACGTTGCCGATCCCGGCCACCACCGCCTGATCGGCGAGCAGCTCGCCGACCGGGCGACCGCTGCGGGACAGCTTCTGCCAGGCGCGCTCCGGGTCCGCGCCGGGGCGCAGCGGGTCCGGCCCGAGGCGAGCCCGGGTCGCCTGCACCTCCTCCGGTGTGACGACCGCGCACAGCGTCGCGCCACGCAGGTCCGCGACATACCGGTCGTTGCGCAGCCGCAGGCGAACCTGCCCCCACGGGGTGATGTCCCCCTCGACCCGGTCCACATCCCAGCGGCCGATCAACCCCAGGTGCACGTTCAGCCAGGTATCCGCCTCGAACTCGGCGAACAGGTGCTTCCCCCACGCGGACACCTCGCGCAACACCCTGCCGTCCAGCAGCGCGGCACCGTCGGCGAACCTGCCCTGGGGGCTGCTCGCGGCGACCGGTCGGCCGGCGAAGGCACGTGTCAGCCGCCCTGCCAGCCCGTGCAGGTGGTGTCCCTCGGGCACCGGCTAGCTCGCCGCCTTCTTGCGCGGCTCGCTGATCTTGGCTGCCTGCTTCTTGGCCGCGGCCTTCTTGGCCGCGGCCTTCTTGGGCGCGGCCTTCTTGGGCGCGGCGGTCTTGGGCGCGGCCTTCTCGGGCGCGTCCTGCACCGGCTCGCCGCGAGCCTGCTTGGCCCGGTCGACGCTGCGCTGCAACGCGGCCAGCAGGTCGACCACCTCGCCGGAGGTGTCCGCGGCGGGCGCCTCCACCGCCACGACGTCGCCGCCCTCGAGCTTGGCCTGCACTACGGCTTCGACCGCCTGCTGGTAGTCGTCCTCGTAGTCGTCCGGGTCGAAGTCGCCGGCGAGGGACTCGACCAGCATGCTCGCCATCGCCAGCTCGGCCGGCCGCACCGACTCGCTGTCGCCCAGGTTGGCGAAGTCGGTCGAACGCACCTCATCCGGCCAGAGCAGCGTCTGCATGACGATGACGTCGTCCTTGACCCGCAGCACGGCGATGGTCGTCCGGGTCCGGATCGACACCGTGACCACCGCCATCCGGTCGGCCTGACTCAGCGCGTCGCGCAGCAGGGCATACGGCTTGGCCGCGGCCTTCTCCGGCTCCAGGTAGTAGGGCTTGTCGAACAGGAGCGGGTCGATCTGGTCGGCCGGCACGAACTTCTCCACCGCGATCTCACGGCTACTGCGGGTCGGCAGCTCGGCCAGGTCCTCCTCGGTCAGCACGACCATCTGACCGTCGTCGGTCTCATACCCCTTGGCGATGTCGTCGTAGGAGACCAGCTCACCGTCGACGCTGCATACCCGTTGGTAGCGGATGCGGCCGCCGTCCACCCGATGCACCTGCCGGAACTGCACGTCGTGGTTCTCCGTGGCCGAGTACAGCCGCACCGGCACGTTGACCAGCCCGAACGAGACCGCCCCCTTCCAGATGGCCCTGGGCACACCGTCTCCTTGCTCGCGCGGGGGGACGCCGCCACAGACGCCCCAGCAGTCCCGTGCGTCAGGATGGACCCGTGCGCCCCATGCTGGCTAGTCCAGGCACGGTCCTGCCCGACGGCCCGGACTGGACCCACGAGATCAAGTGGGACGGCATGCGGGTGCTGGCCGAGGTGTCGTCGGGGCGGCTACGGCTGGCCTCCCGCAACGAGCTGGACGTCACCGTGTCCTTCCCGGAGCTGGCCGGGCTTTCCGCCGCCGGCCCGGACGACATGCTGCTCGACGGCGAGGTGGTCGCGATGCAGCAGGGCCGGCCCTCGTTCGCCGCGCTGGCCGAGCGGATGCACGTGCACGACGCCGCCCGGGCCCGCGCCCTGGCCGCGGCGACCCCCGTCACCTACCTGGTCTTCGACCTGCTGCGCCTGTATGGCGTGGACGTCACCACGCGCCCGCTCGCCGAGCGGCGCGCGACCCTGGAGCGGCTGGACCTGACCGGGCCGCACTGGCGGGTGCCGCCCACCTACGACGACGGAGCGGTACTGCGGGCGGCGACCCTTGAGCAGGGGCTGGAGGGGGTGGTGAGCAAGCGCTGGTCGTCCCGGTACCTGCCGGGACGGCGTACCAAGGAGTGGCTGAAGTTCCCGCACCGGGACGCGGTCTCGGTGGTGGTGGGGGGCTGGCGGCTGGAGACCGACAGCGACCGCCGGCTCGGTGCCCTGCTCGTCGGTGCGCCCGCACCCGGCGGGCTGCGGTATCTCGGCCGAGTGGGCAGCGGGTTGGCGGGACGCGAAGGCGCGCGGGTCCTGTCCCAGCTGACACCACTGGCCAGCCCGTCCAACCCGTTCGTCGACGAGGTCCCTCGCGCGGACGCCCTGGGCAGCCGCTGGCTTCGGCCTCAGCTCGTCGTGGACGTGCGCTCGCTGGGAGGCACCGCCGGCGGCCGGCTGAGGCAGCCGTCATACCAGCGGTTGCGTCCCGACTTGACGCCAGCGGATCTGGCGGACCCCAGATGAGCCCCGCCCAGCCGCCGAAGCAGGTGGTCAACGTCGTCGTGGACGGCCGCCAGCTGCAGCTGAGCAACCTGGACAAGGTGATGTACCCGGCCAGCGAGACCACCAAGGGCGAGGTGCTGAACTACTACGCCCGGATCGCACCGACCCTGCTGCCGCTGCTGGCCGGCCGGCCGGTCACCCGGATCCGCTGGCCGCACGGGACCGACGGGCCGTCGTTCTTCGAGAAGAACCTGCCGCCCGGCGCCCCGTCGTGGCTGCGCTCGGTGTCCGTGCCGTCCAGCGGCTCGCGGACCGTCTCCGGTGCGGACACGGTGACCTACCCGTTCGTCGACGGGACCGCTGCCCTGACCTACCTGGTCAACCTCGCCTCACTGGAGCTGCACGTGCCGCAGTGGCGGTTCGCAGCTGGGGGGACCGCGCTGCCGCCGGACCGGCTGGTCATCGACCTGGACCCCGGCAGTCCGGCCGGGCTGGCCGAGTGCGCGACTCTGGCCCTTCTCGTCCGGGACCGGCTGGCGGACCTGGGACTGAGCTGCGCGCCGGTGACCAGCGGCAGCAAGGGAATGCAGGTGTATGCAGCGCTGGCATCCGGCGCCAGCTCGGACCAGGTCCGCGACACTGCCCGGGCCATCGCGCAAGACCTCACCAGGGCTGAGCCGGATCTGGTGGTGTGGCGGATGACGAAGTCACTACGCCCGGGAAAGGTGCTGCTCGACTGGAGCCAGAACACCGCCGCGAAGACGACGATCTCCCCGTACTCCCTGCGAGGCAAGCAGGTGCCCTACGTCGCGGCACCGCGGACGTGGGCGGAGATCGAGGCGGGTGCCGGCAAGCGCGACGGACTACGCCAGCTGGACCTGCACGAGGTGCTGGAACGGCACGAGGAACACGGGGACGTCTTCACCCCGCTCCTGCTCGGCTGACCCTTCCCCGCAAAGAGATCGGCGAACCCTGGGCGAGCCCTGGAGTTGACCTGGAGTAGCCCCGGAGTAGCCCTGGAGTTGACCCGGACTTGGCCTGGAGAATCGTCGGGAGGACCCCGCAGTTGCCGCCCTCCCACACGGTTGGGGAACAGCGCCGACTTCGACGCGCCCCGGCGCGCCCAGCCTTGTCTCGTAAGGCGTCGGTGGTAGGGCTCTGACGCCGCAGACTTGCCGCGCCAAATCCGTCCTTAACCGCCTCGGACCCGGGGCGGCGGCAAGACGGCTGATCCCCGAAGTCGGCCGGGCGGCGCGCCCCGACATAAGCCGGCCCGGCACGTGTTGGGCCTGACGGCTTGCCAATGTCGGGGCGCGCTGGCTCCGGTCGGTCGAGGGGGAGGTCAGTCCGCGTGCGCCGCGTCGTAGGCGGCCTGCACCTCGGAGGAGATGCGACCCCGGTCGCTGACCTTGTGCCCGTGGTTGCGGGCCCATTCCCGGACGACGCTGAGGTCGTTGCGCTTAGCCGGCCCGGTCGATCCCCGACGTGACGTGCTGGCCGTCTTGCGGCCCCCGGCTCGCCGAGCGTGGCCCACCCAGGACGACAACTCCTGGCGCAACCTGTCCGCATTGGGCTTCGACAGGTCGATCTCGTACGACACCCCGTCGAGGGCGAATGTCACCGTCTCCGCGGCATCACCCCCGTCGACATCATCGACGAGCAGAACTTGAACTTTCTGTGCCATCCGTGCGTCTCCATCTCCTCGCGGGGTGCGGGCCCTAAGGCATCGGGCCCACACAAAGAACCTACGAGGCCAACCATACGCGCGCCGGGTTTGGTTTGGTGTTTCCCGCTCGGGTGACTCTCAGGAATCTCGCTGGGTTTCGCGGCGGTCGCCGCGCTCCTGTTCCGCCAACCACCGGGAATGGGCCAGGCGCTCCCGGCGGTCGCCTTCCAGCATGGCTTTGACGACGCCATAGAAGAGCAGGGCGATGCCTGCGCTCGGCAATAGGGCCGCGATGACCAACCACAGACCTTGCAGGCTCACCGCGGCCCCCCGGAGAACAGCCGGATACTTCGCTGTGAAACAACTGTGCCTCGGCTCGACATACGACCCAGCGTAGTCGGCCGGCGCGACCCGGAAGGACCGTCCCGTTTCGAGCAGCACGGGCCAAGCACGGGCCCAGCAGCCACGCGAGCACCGGGATCAGGCCAGGATCAAGCCAGGGTCAGGCCAGGGTCAGGCCAGGCGAGAGCAGGGTCAGACCAGGTCGAGGGCGAGATCCAGGATCGGCGAGGAGTGGGTCAACGCGCCGACAGACAGGTAGTCCACCCCGGTCTGCGCGTAGGCCCGGGCCACGTCCACCGTGAGCCCGCCGGTGGCCTCGACCTCGACCCGTTGGCCGGCGGCGCGGACCGCCGCGACGGTCTCTCGCAGCAGGTCGACCGGCATGTTGTCACACAGCAGGAACCTGGCACCCGCAGAGACCGCCTCGAGCGCCTCACCCGTCGTTGTCACCTCGACCTGGACCTCCACCCCGGGATGGGCAGCCAGCACCGCGTCATACGCGGCCCGAAGCGAGCCGGCGGCGAGCTTGTGGTTGTCCTTGACCATCGCCACGTCGAACAGGCCCATCCGCTTGTTAGTGCCGCCGCCGCAGCGGACGGCGTACTTCTCCAGCGAGCGCAGGCCGGGGGTGGTCTTGCGGGTGTCCAGCACGGTGGCGCCGGTGCCGGCGAGCGCGTCGGCCCAGGCCCGGGTGTGCGTGGCGATGCCGGACAGGCGGCAGAGCAGGTTGAGCAGGGTCCGCTCGCCGACCAGCATGGCCCGGGTGGACCCCCGCAGCACCGCCAGGACGTCGCCGCGGGCCACGTGGTCGCCGTCCTGGCGCCGCAGGTCCACCGCCACCTCCGCGGTGCCCAGCCGCTCGGTCACGGCATGGAAGACCAGGGATACGAGCGGCATGCCGGCGAGCACGCCGGCGCCGCGAGCGACCAAGTGGGCCGTACTGCGCTGGGCCGCCGGGATGGTCGCGTCGACCGTCACGTCCCGCCCGGGGTAACCGCCCAGGTCTTCGGTGAGCGCGACCTCGACGATGTCGTGCGCGGCGGTCTCGGGGAATCCGGGGGTCATCGCAGCGGGACGAAGGAGGTGGTGAGCAGCCCGTCGGGGCCCCTGACGGCCAGCGTGTGGCCGGTCCAGTGCTCGTCGTCGCGCTCCGGGAAGTCGGCCCGGACGTGCCCGCCGCGGGTCTCCTCCCGCAGCGCGGCCACGTGGGCGAGCAGCTGGCCGACGTGGAGCAGGTTCGATGTCTCCCAGGACGCCGGGTCCGGGGTGTCCCGCTGCCCGGCCGCCGCGATCTTGGTCAGCGACTCCGCGCACTCGGTGAGCGAGTCGGCGGTGCGCACCGCTCCCGCCCCGCGGGTCATCGCCCGTTGGACCGCGGTCCGTTCGGTGGAGGAGACCAGCACCGCCTCTCCGGCCGGGGGCGCCGGCCGGGCCGGCGGCAGCTCACCGGCGGCCAACCGCCGGGCGACGTCGTCGGCGATGCGGTGGGCGAAGACCAGCCCCTCCAGCAGCGAGTTGGAGGCGAGCCGGTTCGCTCCGTGGACGCCGGTGCAGGAGACCTCGCCGCAGGCGTAGAGGCCGGCCAGGCTGGCCCGGCCGAGCATGTCGGTGCGAACCCCGCCGCTGGCGTAGTGCTGGGCCGGTGCCACCGGCAGCAGCTGGGTCGCCGGGTCGAATCCGAGCTCTCGGCACGAGGCCACGATCGAGGGGAAGCGCTGCTGCAGGAACCGGGCGCCCAGGTGGCGGGCGTCCAGGTCGACGTGGTCGGCCCCGGTGAGCGCCATCCTCGCCACGATCGCCTTGGAGACCACGTCCCGGGGCGCCAGGTCGGCCATCGGGTGCACGCCCTGCATGAACCGGACGCCGTCCTTGTCGACCAGGAAGGCGCCTTCGCCGCGCACCGCCTCGGAGATCAGCGGTTGCTGCCCGCTGGCCCCCTCACCCAGCCACAGCACGGTGGGATGGAACTGCACGAACTCGACGTCGGCCATCACGGCGCCGGCACGCAACGCCGCGGCCATCCCGTCACCGGTGGCCACGGCGGGGTTCGTGGTGGCGGAGTAGACCTGACCCAGCCCGCCGGTGGCGAGCACCACGGCCCTCGCGTGGGCGGCGCCCACCCCGTCGATCTGCCCCTCGCCCAGGACGTGCAGGGTTACCCCGCAAACCCGTCCGGCCCCGTCCTGCAGCAGGTCGACGACCAGGGCGTGCTCGAGCACCTCGATCCCGGGGTCGTCGATGACGGCGTGGAGCGCGGCGATCAGAGCGCGGGAGATCTCCTTGCCCGTGGCGTCACCGCCGGCGTGGGCGATGCGGTCGCGCTGGTGGCCACCCTCGCGGGTCAGCGAGATCTGGCCGTCCGGGCCGCGGTCGAACTCGGTGCCGAGCGCGACCAGCTCGCGGACCCGTTGCGGCCCCTCCTGCACCAGCGTCCGGACGGCGGCGACGTCGCAGACCCCGGCCCCGGCGACCAGGGTGTCGTGCAAGTGCTGCTCCGGGGAGTCGGCCGGGTCCAGGGCCGCCGCGATGCCACCCTGGGCCCACTGGGTGGACCCTTCGGAGAGCACGGTCTTGGTCACCAGCAGTACCCGGTCGACGCGCTGTCGCAGCCGCAGCGCCGCGGTCAGCCCGGCGATGCCGGACCCGACCACGATGACGTCGGCGGCGGTGGTCCACCCCGGCTGCGGCGCTCTCAGCCGGCCCGGGATCCACGGCGTTGTCGGGTCCATGGCGGTCAGTCTGCCTGGCGGAGGGTGGAGAAGACCTCCAGCGCGCCGCCGCCGGGACCTAGGAGCAGCGGCACGTTGTCGATCAGCCGGGTAGTGCCGACCCGGCCCGCGACCGCGAGCAGCGCCTCCCCGTGGTACCACTCCGGCACGTCGGCGAGGGTCGCCGGGTGGACCAGCACCAGGTAGTCGACCAGGACCAGCGGCTCTCGCACGAGGACCTCCCGGGCGGCGCGCCGGACCGCGGACGGCCCCTCGGCGGCGGCCGCCGCACCGACGCGCAGCGCGGCAGAAAGGCTGAGGGCGGTCATCCGGTCCGAAGCGGTCAGGTAGCTGTTGCGGCTGGACAGCGCCAGCCCGTCCTGGTCGCGCACGGTCGGGACCGAGACCACCTCGACCGGGAAGTCGAGGTCGCGGACCATCGCCCGGATGAGCAGCAGCTGCTGGGCGTCCTTCTGGCCGAAAAGGGCGACATCGGCCCTGGTCAGGTGCAACAGCTTGCCGACCACGGTCAGCACCCCGTCGAAGTGGCCGGGCCGGGACTGCCCCTCCAGCACCTCCCCCAACGGCCCGGCGGAGACGCGCACGCCTGGGTCCCCGTCGGGGTAGACCACGTCCGGCGAGGGCAGGAAGACCAGGTCCACCCCGTGGCGGGCGCACAGCTCCAGGTCGGCGTCCACGGTGCGCGGGTAGCGGGACAGGTCCTCCCGGGGGCCGAACTGCAGCGGGTTGAGGAACACCGTCACCACCACGTGCGCCGCGCGCTCCCGGGCCTGCTCGATCAGCCTGGCGTGCCCGCGGTGAAGCGCGCCCATGGTCATCACCACGGCGACCTCGCCCTGCGTCAGGTCGGACCTGGCCTTGCGCAGCTCGCTTCGGGTGCGGGCCAGGACCATCGGCTGCTCTGTCGTCGTCACGGCGACTCGGTGTCCTCTCCTCGGGCCTCGCCCCGGGCCGCGGCCAGGACCTGCAGCAGCGGTTCGGCGGAGGCGGGGGTGAGCCGGCCGCTGGCCAGCGCCCGCTCGGCGGTGGCTCGCGCCAGCGCCAGGTAGGTCGGAAGCAGGTCCGCGGTCTCGCGGCTGAGCACGTCGAGGTGCACGGCGACGGTGCCGCCGTCGCCGCGGGCGACCGGGCCGGTCAGCGCCGCGTCGCCGAGCCGCACCGCGTTGTCGAGTGCCGCCTGCAGCAGCGGCGAGATGACCCGCCCCGGCTGGGGGATCCCGGCGTTGGCGAGGACCTGCATCGCCTGCGCGACCAGGGTCACCAGATGGTTGGCCCCGTGGGCCAACCCGGTGTGGTATGCCGCTCGGCTGGCTTCGGCGACCCAGACGGGTTCGGCGCCCATCTCGACCACCAGGGCCTCGGCGACCGGGCGCAGCTGGTCCGCCGCGGTCACCCCGAAGCAGCAGTCGGTCAACCGGGTCAGGTCCATCGCGGTGCCGGTGAACGTCATCGCCGGGTGCAGGGCCAGGCCGAGCACGTGGTGCCGCCGGGCTGGTTCGAGCACGGCGGTGCCGTGCAGCCCGCTGGTGTGGGCCACGATCTGGCCGGCCTGCCACCGTCCGGTGACGGACAGGCCGCGGACCAGGTCGGCCAGCGCGTCGTCGGGAACCGCGAGCAGCACCAGCTCGGCCTGCTCGACGACCTCCTCCACCGGGCGGACCGGCACCCCGGGCAGCAGTGCCGCGGCGCGGTCCCGGCTGGCCTGGCTGACCGCGCTTACCGCGCGGACCCGGTGCCCGGCCTGTCGCAACGCCGCGCCGAGCACGGCGCCGACGCGACCGGCGCCGACGACGCCGACGTCCAGCCGCGCCGGCCGCTGCGCTGGCGTGGTCACGGCTGCAGGCTACCGACCCGCCGGCGCCTCGGTAGCCTGCCCGGATGGGCTGGCTGCCGTGGCGGGAGGCGTGGCAGCAGGCCCTGTACGGCGCGAACGGGTTCTACCGCTGCGGCGCGGGCCCGGCCGGGCACTTCGCCACGGCCCTGCAGGCGGCCCCCGAGATGGGCTCCGTGCTGGCGTCGGCCCTGGTCACCTGGCTTGGCTCGGCCGGGCTCACCGGCCTGGTCGACGTCGGCGCCGGGCGCGGCGAGCTGCTGCGCCGGGTGCACGCGCTGATGCCGGCGGCGCGCTGCGTCGGGGTGGAGGTCGTGGACCGGCCGGCCCTGCCCGATGCGATCGAGTGGGTCCGCTCGCCCGGCGGGGCGGCCCTGCCGGACGAGCTGTCCGGCCTGTCCGGCGTGCTGGTCCTGGCCCACGAGTGGCTCGACGTGGTGCCCTGCCGGGTGTGCCAGGTCGACCGGTGGGGGGCGATGCGCGAGGTCGAGGTGCGCGACGACGGCCGGGAACGGCTGGGCGGTGAGTTGCCGGACGCCGACCTGGCCTGGTGCCGGCGTCACTGGCCCGACGCGGAGCCGGGCGACCGGGTCGAGGTGGGAACCGCCCGCGACGACGCCTTCGCCGCCCTGACATCCCGGACGGTGGACGGGGTGGTCGTCGCGGTGGACTACGGCCACCTGCGTGCCGGGCGTCCCGGCGCCGGGACGCTGACCGGCTACCGCCACGGCCGGGCGGTGCCACCCACACCCGACGGGACCTGCGACCTCACCGCGCACGTGGCGGTCGACTCGCTGCCCGCCGACATGTTGCTGGACCAGCGACAAGCCCTCCGCCGGCTCGGGGTCGCGACCACCGTGCCGGGCCCGGCTCTGGCGGCAGCCGACCCCCAGGCATATCTGCGCCGGCTGGCCCGAGTGTCCGCCGGCACCGCGCTGATGGCGCCGGCGGGGTTCGGTGGCTTCTGGTGGGCCTTGCGGCACGTGGGGTCGGCGGCGCGGCTCGGCGGGCCCGGCGCGGCATACCGGCCGTCGCACGCCGGCACTGTGGCACAGTGCACCGACAACCTGCCCAAGGAACTGCCCGTATGCCGTTCGTAGCCAACCCGCCGCGCCGCGCCGCACGCCTGGCGGCGGCGGTGATCGCGGCCGCCGCGGCGACGGCGAGCGCGGCCGGCTGCACCGCCGGGTCCGGGCAGTCGGGCGGCACTGTCACGGTGACGGTGACGCCGACCGTGACGGTGTCGACTCCGGTGCAGACGCCGTCCATCCCGGCGAGCAGCCCGGCGCTGCCGACGAGCGCGGTCAAGGGGCGGGCCTTCGACTTCGGCAGCATCACCAAGGTGGCCCGGGACGGCGGTGTCGACGTGCTCGCCTTCGACCGGTGGACGGTGAACGGCATGGCCGACGCCGCGCTGGCCCGAGACGGGCTGGTGCTGCGGCCCCATACGGACTCCCCGTACAGCAACCAGAACTCGCGCACGTATGCCATCCCGGTCCGCGCGGACGCGGCGTTCACCTACCGCCACTGCCTGTCCGCGGACCTGCCGGTGACCGCGGAGTCGGTGGGGCTGCCGGAGATGGCGGCGCTGCGCGGCGCCGAGCGGCTGATGCTGCTGACCCTGGACGGCCAGGGTTGGGTCACGCGGGGCGAGAACGACCCGGCCTGCCCCTGACCTGCCTGCTGGGCCCAGCGGCGGGCCAGCGGGCTGGCAGGATGACGCGGGTGACCAGCGCCCCGCGAGAGCTGACCGTCGGCACCGGCGCCGGCGGCCTGGTGACCGCCGACATGGTGCTGAACATCGGCCCACAGCATCCGGCCACGCACGGCGTGCTGCGGCTGCGCCTGGTCGTCGACGGCGAGCGGATCGTCTCCGCCGAGCCCATCGTCGGGTACATGCACCGGGGCGCGGAGAAGCTGTTCGAGGTCCGTGACTACCGGCAGATCATCGTGCTGGCCAACCGGCACGACTGGCTGTCCGCGTTCGGCAACGAGCTCGGCGTGGTCCTGGCGGCCGAGGCCATGCTGGGCATGGAGGTCCCGCAGCGCGCGGTCTGGGCGCGGACCCTGCTCGCCGAGCTGAACCGGGTGCTGAACCACCTGATGTTCCTCGGCTCCTACCCGCTGGAGCTGGGCGCGATCACCCCGATCTTCTACGCGTTCCGGGAGCGCGAGGAGCTCCAGGCGGTGATGGAGGAGGCGTCCGGGGGGCGGATGCACTACATGTTCAACCGGGTCGGGGGGTTGAAGGAGGACCTGCCGAACGGCTGGCTGGGCCGGGTGGCCGCGGCGGTCGCCGCCGTGCGGCACCGGCTGCCGGACCTCGAGTCGATGCTCGTCGGCAACGAGATCGTCCACGCCAGGACCCGGGGGGTGGGCGTGCTGACCCCGGCGACGGTCGCGGCATACGGGGTGTCCGGGCCGATCGCCCGCGCGGCGGGGGTGGACCTGGACCTGCGCCGGGACGAGCCGTACCTGGCCTACGGTGAGCTGTTCGCCGCCGGCGGGCCGGGGCGGGTGGTGACCCGGACGCAGGGCGACTGCCTGGCCCGGCTGGAGGTGCTGCTGGAGCAGGTGCACGTGAGCCTGGACCTGGCGGAGCACTGCCTGGGCGTGCTCGGCTCGCTGCCGCAGGGCCCGATCAACGTGAAGCTGCCCAAGGTGCTGCGGCTGCCGGAGGGCCACGTGTACCTGGCGACGGAGAACCCGCTGGGGTTCAACGGGTACTACCTGGTCTCGCGGGGGGACAAGACGCCGTGGCGGCTGAAGCTGCGGTCGGCCTCCTTCAACAACGTGTCGGTACTCGCCGAGGTGCTGCCGGGCAACCTGATCGCCGACATGGTGGCCATCCTCGGCTCGATGTTCTTCGTCGTCGGCGACGTCGACAAGTAGGCGCGTCGGCGACGTCGACAAGTAGGCGCGTCGCGCATCACCCAACCCTCCCCCCTCCTCTTGTCCGGCAACGGCGCGGAGGGAGACGGCGTGTTCTGCGAGGTGCACTGGGTCGGTCCGGACGAGGTCGGGGCTTGGCACCTCGCCCTGCTCGATCCGCGCGAGCGGGCCCGGTGCGAGCGGCTGCCGCGCGCCGCTGACCGCGCGCGACGCCTGGCCGCCGCGGCGCTGCTCCGCGTCGTGGTCGCCGGCCACCTCGACGTGGACCCGGCCCGGGTGCCCATCTCCCGGCGGTGCCCCCGGTGCCCCCGGTGGCACGGCCGGCCCACCGTGGAGGGCAGCACGCTGCAGGTCTCCGTCAGCCATGCCGGGGACCGGGTCGCGGTCGCCTGCGCGAGCGGGTTCGCCGTGGGCGTCGACGTGGAACCGGTCCGCACGGACCTGGCCGCCGCCGCGCTGGCCAGCGCCGCCCTCGGGCCGGCGGAGTCGGCGGACCACGCAGCCGTCCCCGCCCCGCTGCGACCGGTCGCACTGCTGCGGACCTGGACCCGCAAGGAAGCGGTCGTGAAGGCGGCCGGGGACGGCCTGGCCGTCCCGCTCGCCTCGGTTCGCGTCACCCCGCCAGCGGAGCCGCCACACCTGCTTGGGTATGCCGCGCGGCCGGACCTGGTCTCCCGCACGCGCCTGGTCGACCTGACCCCCGGACCCGGTTACCTCGCCGCGCTGGCGGCAGTGTTCCCCGCCGAGGCCGCGGGCGCGCGGGTGGCACTGGCCGACCTGCTGGTCGAGCGGGACGCCGCTGCGATGCTGCGCCGCTGGCCGGTTCGGGGCCCCATCCGGTCCCACTGAGAGGACCGCACGCGTATCACGAGGACGGACTGCAGGCTCTCCTCACCCAGAAGGCACGGCAACGGCAATCCGCCGGGAGGTCCACGTGGTCGATGAGCTGGCTGGACTCAGCGAGCCCGGGAGCACCCATCGACGGTGGCGGCGGCGGGTCGTGGCAGCAAGCGCGGCGGTCGCCACGGTCGCCGGCGGCGCATTCGGCGCCGCCTGGCGCCTGGGGTCGGGCGAGCAGTGCGACGGAGCCGGCACGCAGTTGACGGTGGCCGTCACCCCCGATCTGGCGCCCGCGCTCAGCCAAGCGGCCCGCCTGATGCGGGCCCAACACCAGAAGGGCGACTGCGTCCAGGTCGTCGTCCGCGCGCAGTCCCCCGCGAGCGTGGCCGCTGCCCTCGCCGCCCGGGCGCAGGTGCCGGACGTCTGGGTGCCCGACTCCGCGGTGTGGCTGGAACGAGCCCACGTGCCGCGCACCACGCCCCGGCGCTCGGTCGCGCGCAGCCCCGTCGTGGTCGCGTTTCCCGCCGCGGCGGCTCCGAACCGGGCCACGACGCCGCCGTCCCTGTCCATGCTGTTTGCCACCGCTAGCATCGAGCCCCCGCGCCTGCACTTGCCGGACCTGACCACCTCGGCGCCCGCCGCCATCGGGTTCTGGGCAGTCCAGTCCGCCCTCGGCGGGGAGCGGACCGCGCGCAGCCGGCTCACCGTTCTGTTGCGCACCGTGACGGTCGCCGGCTCCACACCGTCCGACGCCCTCGCGCAGACAGCCCGGGATGCGCGGGGCATGGTCCCGGTGAGCGAGCAAGCGGTCTGGACCTTCAACGGATTCGTGCCGGCGACCAGCCGGATGACGGCCGCCTACGGCGCGCCGAGCGCGGTGCTCGACTACCCGATGACCGTCCTGACGCGGGAGCCGGCCAAGGTGCAGGCGGCGGCCCGGCTGCGGGACCTGATGACTGGCAGGACCGGGGCGGGTCTGCTGTGGGCGGTCGGCTTCCGGACGGCAGCCGGTGCGGCCGCGGACACGCCGGCCTCGACACGGGGGCAGCGGCTGCCGGACCGCCCGGCGTCCGCCCCGGTCGTGCCAGCCGCCGTCGAGCGAGCCGTCCGGACGGCAACCCTGCTGCGCCTGGGATCCCGCATGCTCGCCGTGATCGACGTGAGCGAGCGGTTCGGCACCCCCCGCCCCCAGCTGGGCGGCCGGTCCGGTCTCGACCTGGCCAAGGGGGCGGCGGTCGAGGGACTGAACCTGCTGCCCGACGACTCCGAGGTCGGCGTCTGGGCCTTCTCCCGTGCCGGGGCAGGACGCGCCGACCACGTCCAGGTCGCGCCGATGGCCCCGCTGAATCAGCTCAGCCAGCGCGGGAACCACCGGCAGGCCGTCGCTGCGGCGATCAACTCGCTCACCGCCGCCCACCATGGCAGGTCCGGCCTGTACGACACGCTCCTCGCCGCCGTCCGGACGATGCGAGCCAGCTGGAAGGCCGCAATGGTGAACAGCGTGGTCGTGCTCAGCGACGGCATCGACGACGACGACGGCATCGGCATCGGCACCCTGATCAGCAAGCTGGTCCGCCTCCAGGACCCCAAGCGGCCGGTGCCCGTGATCAGCATCCTGCTCGGAAAGGGCGGCGACATTCAGGGCCTCAAGGCCGTCGGCGCAGTCACCGGCGGCGCGACATACCGGGCGACGACCGCCTCGCAGCTGGCCTCGGTCTTCCTGGACGCCATCGGGCAGCGAGCATGCCGACCCACCTGCTGACCGGGGCGCGGCGCCACTGCGGCGTATCACCGCGAGGCCGTGCCGGCTCCCTTTCCTCGCCACCACCATCGTGCCGCACTTTCCGATCCCCACGACCCCACCACCAACGCCGGGCAGGAGCCTCCTCATCATGACCACCGGACCGACCACCCGACCGACCACCCGACCAAGCAGCGTTGTCCTGACCTACCCCGGCCAAGGGGGGTTCTCCGCCGGCCTGGTCGCCCGGCTGCGCTGGCACCCTGACGCGGCATCCGCGCTGGACTGCGCCGCCCGGAGCTGGCTCGCCGAGACCGGAGAAGACCTCACCGGCATCTGGGCCAACCCCGCCGCGGGTCTGCCTGAGCTGGCCGAGCTGAGCTTCGCCGCCACCCAGGTCTCGATCTTCGCCGCCGCCGTCGCCGCCCACGCCGCCGTCCGGGACGCGATCCCGGGGACGCCGACCCACCTCGGCCACAGCTTCGGTGAGGTGGCCGCGCTGACGGCGGCCGGCGCGTTCACGATCGAGGAGGGGGTCCGGATCGTCGCGGCGAGGGTCGCAGCCCTGACGGCGGCCGACGCGGGCGCGATGACGGCCGTCATGGGCGACGAACGGACCGTTGCCGCGCTGGTCGCCGCGGTCGCGGACCCGTCCTTCGTCGTGGCCGGGCGGGCGGGCTCCGGGCAGACGGTCGTCTCGGGCCGCACCAGCACTGTCGAGCGCTTCGAGCAGGCGGCCGCGGCGCTGGAGATCCCCACGGTCCGGCTGGCCTCGCCGTACCCGTTCCACTCTCCGCTCGTGCGCGCCGCCGTGCCCGGCTTCGTCGAGGCGGTCCGCCGGGTCGGCTGGCGCGCGCCGCGGCAGCCCGTCTACTCGGCCATCCTCGGGCGCCACCTCACCGCTGACGACAACCTGGCCCAGGTGCTGGGCGACGGCCTGACCGAACCGTTCGACCTCGCAGCGGCCGTGACCGTGCTGTCCGGGTCCGGTGCCGGCCTGTTCGTCGAGTGCGGCGGCCGCACTGCCCTCACCGGTGCCGTGCAACGGACGCTGCCACCAACGGGTCCCGGGTCGGCGCCCGCTGCGCTGGCCACGGACGACGGCCCGCAGCCCGGGTCCGCGGCCCGGGCAGCCCTGGCCGCCCGTGGCGGTGGTCAGCTGCCGGCAGAGCCGGTCGACCCGCGCTTGCTCGCCGCCCTGCGCGAGCTGCTGCGGGCAGACCTGGAGGAGATGGTCCGCGGGTTGGTCGCCGACGGCCCCGTCGCAGCCGGCCAGCCAAGCCGCGAGGAGGGCCACGGCCCCGGCCCAGAGGCTGGCCCCCGCACCGGCCCGGTCACGCTCGCCGTCGCGCCGCCCGCTCACGAGGAGGCTCCCGGGAAGCCGCTGGACCGTGCGGCGGTGCTGGCACAGCTGGTCACGTTGTACGCGGAGGCGTTGGAGTACCCCGAGGAGGTGCTGGCCGAGGACGTCGAGCTCGAAGCAGACCTCGGCGTCGACTCGGTCAAGCAGACCGAGCTGCTCGGCCGCGCCGCGACACGGTTCAACCTGCCTGCCGTGCCGGCCGACCTCGCGGTCACCAGCCTGCCGACGCTGGGAGCCATCGCCGATCTGGTGCTCGGGAGCCGGGCCGCCGCGGCCTGACCCACCCGTCCCGAACCCTCGTGAGCTGGGAGACCCGCACCATGTACTCGTTCACCGACCGGACGGTCCTGATCACCGGCGGAGCGCGCGGTGTCGGCCGGGCCGTGACGACGCGCCTGGCCCGCGCCGGCGCGCACGTGGTGGTCAACTGCTTCCACTCCTACGGTGCGGCCAAGACGTTGCGGGACCAGCTCCGCGCCGAAGGGGCCCAGGTCGACCTGCTGCGCGGGTCGGTGGCGCGGCGGGACCAGGTGGAGCGCATGTTCGCCGAGCTGCGCGACCTGGTCGGGGGGCGCCTCGACGGTCTGGTGAACAATGCCGCCTCCGGCGCGTTCGCGCCGGTCTACGAGACCGAGGACGCCGTCATCGACCGCGCCTTCGACACCAACTTCCGCGGCGCATGGTGGTGCTCGACCGCGGCGCGCGGCCTGCTGGCAGCGGGGCGGCACCCGGCGATCGTCAACCTGTCTTCGGTGGGGTCCGCGCTCGTGGTCGGCAACTACGCCGCGGTCGGCACCTCGAAGGCCGCCCTGGAGGCGCTGACTCGCTACCTGGCCGCCGAGCTCGCGCCCGAGGGGATCAGGGTCAACACGGCCTCCGGCGGACTGATCGACGGTGAGGTCGCCCAGCTGTTCCCCGACGCCGAGCAGATGGCCGCGGTGGTCCGTGCCGCCACCCCGCTCGGGCGGCTCGGCACGCAGGAGGAGCTCGCCGATGTGGTGGCGTTCCTGCTCTCCGAGGGCTCTCGCTGGGTGACGGGTCAGGTTGTGGTCGCCGACGGCGGCTTGTCCCTGGGCGCCGCGATGCTGTCCGCGCCGACGAGGACACGCCCCAGGACACCGGCGCAGGCGGCGACCGTCACGCCGCCCGGGATGCCCACCACGGTCGCGCCGAACGCGGATCCCGACGCGGTCGCGCCGAACGCGGATCCCGACGCGGTCGCGATCGTCGGCATGGGGATCACGGTCCCGGGGGCTCGCGACGTCGAGGCGTTCTGGCAGGTGCTGCGCGAAGGCCCCGAGCTGTTCGTCGACTCCCGCCCCGAACGCTGGCGGGCCGAGTCGTTCGCGGCGCTGGACCGCGGCGCGGAGGACAAGAGCTACCAGAGCCGCTCGGCATACGTGGTCGACGACCTGGACGACTCCTCCGCGACCGAGTTCACCACGCGGTGGCTGCGGCATGCCGTGCGCGAGGCGCTGCACGGGGTGGGTCTGCCCGCGCCGGGGCGGGTCGGCTGCGTCTTCGGATACACCCCCGACGGCAACCAGCACCTGGAGGAGGTCCTCGTCCGCGACGGGGTGCTGGCCGACCTGTCCGCGGTGCTCGCCGACACCGGCACGCCTGCGCCGCAGGCGGAGCGCCTGCTCGACGAGGTCGGCCGGGCGCTGACCGCCAAGTACCCGCGGACCGAGGTCGACCCGGCCCTGGTGTGGCCCCAGGAGGTCGGCCGGCGCGCGGTGGACGGCCTGCTGCCCGGTTCGCCCGAGGTGGTGATGGTGGACACCGCCTGCTCCTCCTCCCTCTACGCGCTCGACATCGGCGTGAAGGCGCTGCGCGAGGGTCGCCACGACGCCGTCGTATGCGGCGGCACGTTCGCCGTCGGTCCGCGCAACTCGGTGCTGTTCGCCAAGCTGAACGGGCTGTCCGTGGGCGGCACCATCCGCTCGATGGACCACCGAAGCGACGGGGTGCTCTTCTCCGACGGCGCCGCGGTGCTCGTCCTGAAGCGGCTGGCCGACGCCCGGCGCGACGGGGACGACGTGCTCGGCTTCGTGGCCGCGACCGGGGCGTCGTCCGACGGAAAGGGCAAGGCCATCTACGCGCCGAATGTGGGCGGCCAGAAGCGCGCGGTGCAGCGGGCCTGGCGGAAAGCCCCGGCCGAGGCGCGGCGCCTGTCCTTCGTGGTGGCACATGCCACCGGCACCCCGGCCGGTGACCTGTGCGAGCTCACCGCCCTCGGCGAGGAGATCGGCGCCGGTCGCGAGGTGTGCGTGACCTCCAACAAGTCCGTCATCGGGCACACCGGCTGGGCGGCGGGCGCCGCCTCCGTCATCCACGTGCTGCTGGCCATGCGCGAAGGGGTGATCCCGCGCCAGCACCGGTTCGAGGCGCTGCCGCCGGCGGCCACCGCGGCCGCTTCCCTCAGCGTGCCGACCCGGGACACGGCCTGGCCGGCCGGCTCGACCGGCCGGGTCGCCGCGGTCTCGGGGTTCGGCTTCGGCGGCACCAACGCGCACGTGCTGCTGGCCGACACCCCGCCGGACAGGCAGACCGCGCCGGCGGCCGAGCGCCTGACCGAGCTTGCCGTGGTCGCCTGGGCCGCCGACCTGCCCGGCCTGGGGGACCGCGACGCCGTGGCGGCGTGGGTCCGCGGCACAGGACCGGGCCCGCAGCCAAGCTTCGGGCCGAGCTACCGAAGCGCCGCCCGCGGGCTGCGGATTCCGCCACCGACCCAGCGGGTCCTGGATCGTTGCCAGCTCATGGTGGTGGCCTGTGCCGAGCAGCTACGCGGCAGCCTGGGCGCGCACTGGGACACCCACCGCGAACGACTGGCCGTCGTCCTCGGCCACATGGGCCCGACCCGGTCGGCCATCTCCTACGCCAAGCGCTGCTACCTCGACGACGTCCTGGGCGCGCAGCGGCCCGCGGCGCTCACCGACGAGCTGGTCGACGCTGTCCGACGGCGGGTCCACGCCGAGATCCCGGCCAGCACCGAGGACTCCTTCCCGGGCATGATGCCCAACGTCATCGCCGCGCGGGTGTCCAACTACTTCGACCTGCACGGGCCGAACATGGTGGTGGACACGGGGTTCACCTCGACCGAGTCGGCGTTCGAGGTGGCCCGGCGGTACCTCGCCGACGGCGACGCCGACCTGGCGATCGTCGGCGGGGTGAACGGCAACTCGACCCCCGAGATCCACGCGCTGCTCCAGCGGTCGTATGCCGTGCAGGTGCCGGTGCACGAAGCGGCCGTGCTGTTCGCCGTCACCACGCCCGCGCGGGCCCACGACCTCGGCCTGCCCGTACTGGCGAGGGTCGTTCCCGGGGAGACGGCACCGCCCGGACCGACCTATCTCGGCGCAGACGGCGCGGTCGCGACCCTGCGCCGGACGCTGGGCGAGGCCACACCGGTCGACGTGCCGCCGGTCACGGCTGCGCCGGTCGCGCCCGCACCGGCCGACGTGCCGCCGGTCACGGCTGCGCCGCTCGCGCCCGCACCGGCGGATGTGCCACCCGTCGGCGTTGCGCCGCTCGCGCCGGCACCGGTCACGGTTCGCCGTCACGTGGCCCGGCTCAGCCCGGTGCCCGCCTCGCCGGAGCTGGCGGAGCTGCCTGAGCTGCCGGAGCTGCCGGGGCTGCCGGAGCTGCCTGAGCTGCCGCTGCTGCCCGCCGACGCCGTGGTGGTCACCGCCACCCCGGACGCCCTCGGCGACCTGGGGGACCGCGCCGGCGACCCCCTGGTGCTGTCCAGCGTGCCGTGCCCGGCCGGGGTGCGACGCCGTCACGTCGCCACCCTGGATGCCGACTCGGTGCGTGGGCTCATCGCGGAGCTGGCCCCGGCCGCCACAGGCGTCCGGGCCGTCACCGACCTGGCGTCGGCGCTGCCCGCCGCGGGAGCCACGGAGGGCGACTGGAGCCCGGTCGCGGCGTTGCACGACCTGCTCTTCCTGGCCATCCAGGCTGTGAGCCCCCGGCTGGACTCCCTGCTCGGTGTGTTCCTCGGCGCGGTAGACGGTTCGGTGCCACACCCCTTCGCGGGCCTGTTCGCCGGGCTGTTCAAGAGCGCGGCGCTGGAGTTCCCGCAGGCGCGGGTGCGTTGCGTGCTGACCTCGACTCACCTGCTGGCCACCGGCCTGCGCGAGCTGGCAACGGAGGCCCGGTGCGAGGGTGAGCTCCCGGTCACCGTGCACCGCGACGGCATACGGCACGTGGTCCGGGTCGTCGAGGAGGCGGCCGAGCCGCTCGCCGTCGGCGACACCGGGCGCCCCGGCCCAGACGATGTGGTCGTCGCCGTCGGCGGCGGGCACGGCATCACCGCCGAGCTGCTGCGCGGGGTTGTGAGCCGTGGCCGCCCGACCATCTACATCCTCGGGTCCACCGACCTGGACGGTCAGCGCGCGGAGCTCGCCGCGGTCGGCGGGCCGGCCGCACTGGCAGATGGACGGGCCTTCCTGCGGGCCCGGCTGGCGGCCCAGCCCGGCCAGCCGGTGGCGGCCGTCAACGCCGCCCTGGAACGGCTGCGCCGCGCGGCCGGCATCCTGGACACGCTCGCGGAACTGGAACGCCGCTGCGGCGATGGTCGCGTGCACTACCGCCAGGCCGATGTCACCGACCGCGCCCGGGTCGCCGCCGTCGTCGCCGAGATCCACGACCGGCACGAACGCGTCGACCTGCTGATCCACGCGGCTGGCCTCAACCGCGCCGGGGCGCTCGCCACCAAGCCGCTGTCCGCGTTCCGCGCGGTGCGCGAGGTCAAGGTCGGCGGCTACTGCGCCCTGCGCGCCGCCTTCGCCGACCGGCCGCCGCGCCGGTGGTGCAGCTTCGGCTCCTTCATCGGGCTGACCGGCCAGCTGGGCGAGGCGGACTACGCCTCGGCCAACGACTTCCTCGCCACCGCTGCCGAGGCCGCCCGCCACGAGGGGCGCGACGAGACGGCCATCGGCTGGACCCTCTGGGACGACGTGGGCATGGGCGCGCACCCGGTGACCCGTTCGTTCCTCGCCCGTAGCGGCGTGCTGACCCGTATGTCGAGCGCCGAGGGGCTGCGGCACTTCGAGGCCGAGCTCACCGCGGCGAACAGGTCCGGCGCGGTGTACCACCTCGGCGCCGCCGAGCGCGCGGCCATCGCCCGGCGCGTTCCGGCGGTGCTCGGGAACCCCTCGGCCACCGCCACCCCGCGCGCGGACCAGCCGCGGTCGTCCTTCTACCTCGACCGGGTGCTCGCCCGCACCGATGAGCACCTGGTCGCCGAGCGGCAGTTCACTTCCGAGCGCGACGGCTACCTCGCCGGGCACACTGTCGGCGGCGTCGGGACGCTGCCGGGGCTGTTCGTGCCGGAGATCGCCGCGGAGGCGGCGCTGGCGCTGGTGCCCGGACTGGTCGTCACCGGCTTCCGGGACATCAGCTTCGAGCGATTCCTCAAGCTGACCCCCGCCCTGACGGCCACCCCCCGGCGCATCCACGCCAAGGTCACGGCCCGCTCGGCCGACGCGGCGCTCGTCCGGGTGGAGGTGCGCGGCGATGTCGTCGCGCCGGGCGGCCGGGTGCTGCAGGCCGATGTCCGGCACTTCGGCGTCACCACGGTGCTGGCCTCGGACTACCCGTCGGCGCCGCGCTGGGCCGGCCTCGGCGACGGGCCGCAGCTGCGGCTGATCGACCCGTACCACGCCCCAGGGGCCCCGGTGGAGCTGCACGCCGAGTTCGTCACGACCACGGACACGCGAATCCACCCACTGGGCAAGCTCGGCAGCTACCGCAGCCCGGTCGCCGCCGGTCACCCGGTGTACGACCGGTTCGTCGTGCCGTCGCTGCTGCTGGACGGGCTGGCCCGCGTCGGCGTGCTCGGGCTGGTGGCCGGTCGCTACATCCCGGTGGCCGCGCCCGCGGCCATCCGGCGGATCGACCTCTACGAGGCCGGATCCGACGTCGAGCTCGGGGTCCGCCACGGCGCCCTGGACCTGACCGCAACCCCCAGCGACCTGGACCTCGAGGACGCCGAGGCGACGAACCGCTTCGTCGCCTCGCGCCACGACGGCCTGATCGTCGCCCAGCTGCACGACGTGCGTGGGGTCGTGCTCGGCTACGTGGACGCGCAGACCGGGGCCCGCGCCGACCGGGCCGATGTCGAAGGGCTCGCCGCGCACCACCTGTCGCCCCTTCCCCCCGTCGCCCTCTGACCGCACCCGAGGAGACCCGTGTGACACCCCCCAGAGCCACCCCGCTCGACCGCCGTCCACCCGGCCCACGCGGGATACCCCTGCTCGGCAGCCTCCCGGCATACAAGCGCAACCCGGTCGCGTTCTTCGCCCGCCTCAGCGCGGAGTACGGCGACCTGTCCCGGTTCAAGCTCGGCCCGTACCCGGGGTACCTGGTCACGCACCCGGACGGGGTGCGCCACGTCGTGCAGGTCAACGACGCGAACTACTGCCGGGGCCGGTTCTACGAGAAGTTCAAGATCTTCTTCGGCGACGGCCTGCTCACCCTGGACGGCCAGGACTGGCGGTCCCACCGCCAGGTCGCCCAGCCGGCCTTCCTGCGCACGGTGATCGCAGGGTCCACCCGGCACGTGGTGGCCGCCACCAACGACCTGTGCGACCGGTGGGACGCCGCGGCAGCCGTCGGTGAACCGGTGAGCTTGGTGCCGGAGTGCATGGCGGTGACGCTGTCGTCGCTGAGCCGCACCCTGTTCGGCATGGACGTGGGGGACCAGCGCGCCGAGGTGCTCAAGGCCGTCGACTTCGGCGTGGCGACGATGTTCAACCGGGCGCGCCTGGACGAGTACCTGCCGGGTTGGCTGCCCACCGCGCGCAGCCGGGGCATCGCCCGGCACCGGGCCGTCCTGCACGGCGTGGTCGAACGGGTGCGGGCCGAGCACGAGGCGGAACAGGCCACGGTGGACCTGGTCGGCCTGCTGGAGCAGGCCACCGACCCCGAGACCGGCCAGCCGTGGTCGGCTCGGGAGGTCCTGGACGAGCTCACCACGATCTTCCTGGCCGGGCAGGAGACCACGGCCCTGGCCCTGTGCTGGACCTTGTATGCGGTCGCCTGCCATCCCGAGGTGCGGGAGCGGCTGCAGGCGGAGGTGGACGGCCTGGGCGGCATGGACGTCACGGACCCCGCGGTTGCGTTCGGCCGCCTGCCCTATACCCGGATGGTGCTGGACGAGTCGCTGCGGCTGCACCCGCCGATCTGGATCTACACCCGGGACGCGATCGGCCCGGACGAGATCCTCGGCTACCCGATCGAGGCGGGCGCCTCGGTGATCGTGTCGCCGTACGCGACCCACCGCCGGCCCGACCTGTGGCCGGACCCGGAGCGGTTCGACCCCGACCGGTTCGACCCGGCCACGCGATCCGCCCGCGCGCGTTTCGCCTACTTCCCCTTCGGCGGAGGCCCGCGGCAGTGCATCGGGATGCATCTGGCGTTGCACGAGCTGCAGGTGATGCTGGCGATGATCGTCCGGCGCTTCGACTGGGCGCTGGTCGATGACGCCCCCGTCGGAGTCGGCGAGATGGTGCTCTCGCTGCGGCCGTTGCGGGACGTCGCCGTCCGGATCAGTCGGCGCGCTGCCGTGGGCGGGGTGCCGAGCGCCGCGTGAACCCCACCCTGACCCGCTGCGTAGCCGTGTCGACGCCGGTGGCCCGGTTGCCGCAACCCCCGCCGGGCGCCCTGGACGGGCGCACCGTCCTGGTCATGGGCGGCGACGAGGCCGGCCGCGACGACGTCGCCGTCGCGGTCCGCCGGCACGGTGGTCGCGCCCGCGTGGTCGACGACGGGGGCGAGCAGGCGGTGGCCGACGCCGTGCAGGCCGTCGGGCGGGTGGACGTCGTGGTCGACCTCAACATCACCCACCGTCGCGACATCGCCCCGGGGGTGTGGTGGCCCGCGCTGGCCCGCAGCTACGCCATGCTCACCGCGGTGCAACCCGGCTGGGCCGCGGAGCGAACCATGGGCAGGTGCGCCTACGTGGTGGTCACCGCCGGCGGGGGGTTGCTCGGCTCGGACCCGGACGCGATCGTGCAGCCGCTGTCCGCGGCCTGGGCCGGGTTGGCGAAGACGCTGCCCAGGGAGCTGCCCGCGTGCGGGGTGCGGGTGGTCGACACCGACCCGGCCACGACCGGGGATGCGACCGGGGGCACGATCGGGGAGATTGTCGTCGCGGAGGTCACGCTCGGCCGGTTCCAGGAGGTCGGGTATGCCGCCGGGCGCCGGCACGTGCTGCTCCCGGTGCCGCAACGGCAGGCGCCGGCCGAGCAGGTCCCGCCACTCACGGCGACGGACACGGTCCTGCTCACTGGCGGCGGCCGCGGCATCGGCTACCGTCTCGCACGCCACCTGCGGGAGCGCGTCGGCTGCCGGGTCGTCGTCACCGGGCGCTCCGCGCTGGAGGAGTTCTCGCCGGCCGAGCTGAGGGCGGGAGAAGACCAGCGCGCCGTGCGGGACCGGCGCCTGCGGGGTGTCCGCGGCGGCGCCGCCCTGCGCGCGGCTCGCGCCGACATCGACCGGCTGACCCGGGCGCTGGACCTGTCACGCAACCTGGACTCGGCGCGTCGCGCGGGTGTCCCGCTCGACTACCGCCAGTGCGACGTCACCGACGCCGACGCCCTGTCGGCGCTGCTCGGTGAACTCGGGCAGGAGTCGGGGACATCACTGGCCGCCGTCGTCCACGACGCCGGGATCGACCGACCGGCGCGGGTCGGCCGCAAGGATGCCGGGACCGTCAGGTCGGTGCTCGCGGTCAAGGTCGACGGCTTCCTCCGCCTGCTGGACGCCCTCGACCGCACCGGGACCACACCCGGCCGGATCTGCGCCGTCGGGTCGCTCACCGGACGCTTCGGCGGAACGGCAGGCCAGACCGACTACGCGGCCGCTAACGAGGCGCTCGCTCGCACGGCCCAGTGGGCCTCGGTCCGGCGGGCGGAGCCGGTGGGCTGCCTGTCCTGGCCCACGTGGGAGGGCCTCGGGCTGATCACCGACCCGGGTGCCGCGGTCCGCGAGATGTCCCCCGTCGGCGTCGAGGCAGGCCTCGCCGCATGGTCCGGCGAGTTGGACGCCGGCTCCCGCGGGGAGGTGCTGCTCCTCGGGGTGCCTGCCCCCCTGTCCCCGGTGCAGCTGTCCAGCCTGCCGGTCCCCTCGTCGCATCCGGGTGCGATGACCGTGCTGCGTCGGCGAAAGGCGCTGGGCCGGCTCTGCGCCTGGCGTCCCGGCATGGAGCTCGAGACCGCCCACACCGTGGACCTGGCGACGCTGCCGGCGGCCGGCGGGTTCCGGGTCGACGGGTGCCCAGCCGTCCCGGTGTCACTGCTGCTGGAGCTGATGATCGACGGCGCGTCGTGGCTGGAGGCCGGCCCGGTCACCCGGGTGGCCGACCTGCGGGTCGCGGTCGACCGGCTCGCGCTGCGCCCCGGTCACCCGCTTGAGCTGCGCCGAAGCGTGGTAGCGCTCGGCGGGGTGTCCGGCGGGGTATCCGGCGGGGTGTCCGGCGGGGTGTCCGTCCGAATGTCCGCGGACGGGCGAACCCTGGCCACCGCGACCCTCGGGCTTGGCCCAGGGACCGGCAGCTCCGAGCGTGATCGGGCAGCGCTGCCCGCGCACGCCGGCTCCGAGCTGCCCGCGCAGGCCGTGTCCGAGCTGTCCGCGCACGCCGTGTCCGAGCTGTCCGCGCACGCCGTGTCCGAGCTGTCCGCGCACGCCGTGTCCGAGCTGCCCGCGCACGCCGTGTCCGAGCTGTCCGCGCCCGGAGGGGCGCTGGCATGGTCCGCCGCCGCCGGAACGTTGACACGGTGGTGGGACGGCGGCCGGTGGCTCGTGACCGCGGAGCCCCGCCGCGGTTCGGACACCTCCGCCGACGTGGTCGTCGCCGAGCCCGCGCTGCCGGGCGGGATGATCGAGGCAATGCTGTGGGCCGGCTGGCCCGGCCGCGACGACGCCACGACCCTCGTAGTCGCCGAGCTGCGCCTGAACGGCGGCGACGCGCGCCGGTGCCGGCGCGGGGCGGTCGAGCCCGCGCCGGGGGGAGGGACAGCCTGGGACGACGACGGCCGCCCAGTCCTGACGATCAGCGGTCTGTCCTGGGTCGCGGCGGCGACGGATGTATCCAGCGGGGCGGCCGGACGCTCCCTGTTGTCGACCCCGTCCGCAGCCCGAGCCAGGGAGGTGAGCTTGTGACAGCTGTCGCCAACCGCCCGACGGCGGCCGCGCTGACCGGCCCAGGTGGCAGCCCAGGTGGCAGCCCAGGTGGCAGCCCGGCCGTCTCGGACATGGACCGCGTCTGCGTCATCGGCGCCGGGTCATCCGGGCTCGCCGGCGCCCACCGGCTGTTGCAGCAGGGCTTTGCCGTCGAGATCCTGGAACGCACCGACGACCTGGGAGGCAACTGGAACTTCGGGTCACCCGCGAGCCGGGTCTTCGCCACCACCCACCTGGTGAGCTCGAAGCGGCTGACCGAGTACCCCGACTTCCCGATGCCGCAGGGCTACCCGGACTTCCCCAGCCACGTCCAGGCCCAGCAGTACCTGCGCGCCTACGCGGACCGGTTCCGCCTGGTCGAGCACATCCGCTTCGGCGCCGAGGTGGTCTGGGTCGCACGGCCGGCCGACGGACGCGGGTGGGAGGTCCGGCTCGGTGACGGTAGCCGTCACCCATACCGCGCCGTCGTGGTCGCCAACGGCCACAACTGGGCGCCGCGCTGGCCCGACTACCCGGGCCGGTTCACCGGCCAGCTGCTGCACGCGGCGGAGTACCGCGACAGCGACCTGTTGCGCGGCCAGCGCGTGGTCGTGGTCGGCGGCGGCAACTCCGGTTGCGACATCGCCTGCGACGCGGCCGCGGTCGGCGCGTCGGCGGTGCACAGCCTGCGCCGGGGCTACCACATCCTGCCCAAGTACGTCTTCGGCACGCCGACCGACCTGTGGGCAGAGACCTTCGTGCGCGCCCGGGTGCCGCTGGCCGCGCGTCGCGCGGTCGGGGAGCTGCTGCTGAAGCTGTTCTCGCACGAGCTGTGGCGGTACGGCTACCCGCGCCCGGACCACCGGCTGTGGGAGACCCATCTGGTGCTGAACAGCCAGCTGGCCCACCACGCCGCACACGGCCGGATCAGCGCCAAGCCCGACATCGCCCGGTTCGACCGCACCGACGTCGTCTTCACCGACGGCTCCCGGGTGACCGCGGACGTGGTGGTGCTGGCCACCGGATACCGGATCGAGCTGCCGTTCCTGGACCCGGCGGACCTGGACTGGGAGGCGGGGACGCCCACCCTGTACCTCAACCTGTTCTCGCCACGCCACGACGACCTGTTCGTCCTCGGCCTGATGCAGCCCTCCCAGGGCCAGTGGCAGCTGGTCGACTACCAGGCGCGCGCCGTCGCTGCCTACCTCTGGTCGGCCCGTCACCGCCCCCGCCGGGCCGCGCGGTTCCGCGCCCGGGCAGCCGGCCCGTCACCCCACCTCGGCGGTCCGGTCCGGTATGTCGACTCGCCCCGCCACGCCATCGAGCTCGACCACGCCACCTACCGGCGGCGGATGAACCGGGTCATCCGGCAGCTCGTGGGCAGCCGGACAACACTGCTGGGCACCGGGACCACCCGGCCGGCCGACTGAGGAGGGCACAGTCATGTACCACGCGATCGTCGCCCGACGGACCGCCGCCGTGTTCAGCGCGTTGAACGGCAAGGACGCCGGCCCCCTGCTTCGCGGGATGCGACCCGACGCCGTCCATGCCATGAACGGTGATCACGCGCTCGGCGGGGCACGCTGCCGGCCGGAGACCGTCCGCGCCTGGTACGACCGGCTGTTCCAGCTGTTCCCCGACCTGCGGTTCACCGTCGACGCGATCAACGTGACCGGCTGGCCGTGGCGAACCACGGTGGTCGTCCAATGGCGGGACCAGGCCCTCGCCGGCGGGTACGCCAACCAGGGCGTCAACGTGGTCGACCTGGCTTGGGGTCGCATCCGCGGCATACGCATCCATTGCGACACCGCGAGGCTGGCCACCGCGCTCGCCGGCCAGGCCGAGCGGGGCGTGGCCGGTGCCGCCGCGGAGCAGCTGACCGACCAGCTGACCGCGGCCCAGCTCACCCGCACCGGCGGGATCGCGACCGCACCGGTGATCGGCAGCTGATGGATCGGACCACGCCGGAGGGGGACATCGCCACCCTTCGCCCGCCGCCCAGCAGCGCGCCGGCTGCGCCGCAGCGTGCCGTCCGCCCGCCCGCGGCGGTACGCCGCGACCTGTACGACACGATCTGCCGGCGCCTGGTGCTACCCCACCGGGTCGGCATCCTCGTGCTCGCCGCGATGTTCCTGCTCGGCGGCGGGTGGTGGGCCCGTGACGTTGCGTCGCACATGTCCTCCGGCGGCTTCGACATGCCCGGCTCCGCCTCCGCGCAGGTGGCCTCGATCGTCGACGCCGCCTACCCGGCCCACGACGCCAACCTGGTGCTCCTCGTCAGCGCACGGCACGGCACGGTCGACGACGAGGCGGTCGCGACCCAGGGCCGGCTGGTGACCGCGGTGGTCGCCGAGCTGCCGGGCGTGACACACGTGGCCTCGTACTGGAAGCCGGCCCCCGACGCGCCGCGCTCACCGGACCGGCGCCAGGCGCTGGTCCTGGCGACGGTCCCGGGCAGCGACGACGACGTCACGCGCGCGCTGGACCGGCTCTCCCCGAGTCTGGAGTTCGACCGCGCCACCGTCTCGGTCGCGCTCGGCGGACCGGGGCAGGTCTACCGCGAGATCGCCGACCGGGTGGAGCAGGACCTGCGCCGGGCGGAGCTGCTGGCCTTCCCGCTGACCGGTCTGCTGCTGCTCATCGTCTTCGGCACGCCCATGGCCGCGGGACTGCCGCTGGTGATGGGCTCGGTGTCGGTCGTGGGGACGGTCGTGATCCTGCGCGCCATCAGCATCCTCACCGACGTGTCGGTCTACGCCCTGAACCTCGCGACCGGCCTCGGACTCGGCCTGGCCATCGACTACGCCCTGTTCATGGTCGCGCGGTTCCGCCGGGAACGGGCGTCCGGCCTGGACCTGCCCGACGCACTTGCAGCCACGATGCGCACGGCCGGTCGCTCGGTCACCGTCAGCGGCCTCACCGTCGCGACCTCGCTCGTGGTGCTGCTGCTTTTTCCGCTGGACTTCCTCAAGTCCTTCGCCTACGCCGGCATCGCGGTCGCGCTGCTGGCCGTGGTCAATGCGCTCATCGTCCTGCCGGCGCTGCTGGCGATGGTCGGGCCACAGCTCGAGCGCTGGCCACTGCGCCGTCGCACCGACCCGCGGCCCTCGGCGTGGGGTGCGATTGCGGCCGCTGCCATGCGTCATCCCGTCGCCGTGCTGGCCAGCTGCCTCGCCGCGCTCGCGCTGCTTGCCGCTCCGTTCCTGCACGTCGACCTCGCCCTCCCGGATGCCCGGGTGCTGCCCCAGGACGCGCAGAGCCGGACGGTCCAGGAGACGCTGGACGCCAGGTTCCCCGACGTCGGCGCCGACCCGGTTCGGGTGGTGGTCCCCACCGGGTCCTTCGACGCCCGGTCCGCCCCGCTGGCCGCCTACGCGTCGGCGTTGTCCCGGACCCCCCACGTCGAACGGGTGGACACCGTGACCGGCAGCTACCAGCACGGCCGGCGAGTCCGCGACCCCGGCGCCTGGTCCGCCACCCATGCCGTCGGCACGGGAGCTCTGGTCACGGTGCTGCCGGACGTCCCGTCGATGTCCACCGAAGGCGAGCGGCTGGTGGTGGCCGTGCGGGCTGCACCCGCCCCGTTCCCGGTCCGGGTCGGCGGCCGTGCCGCACAGCTTGTCGACGTCAAGGCAGCCCTGGCCGACCGTCTGCCGCTCGCACTGGGCCTGGTCGCCGCGGCAACGCTGGTGGCGATGCTGCTGATGTTCCGCGCGCTCCTGGTGCCCGTGAAGGCCGTGGTCCTCAACGTGGTCAGCCTGTCGGCCACCTTCGGCGCCATGGTGTGGATCTTCCAGGACGGCCACTTCTCCGATGTCCTGGGCTTCACACCCACGGGGGCCCTGGATGTCACCATCCCGGTGCTCATGTTCTGCATGGCCTTCGGGCTCTCGATGGACTACGAGGTCTTCCTCATGTCCAGCATGAAGGAGGAGTATGACGCCGGCGCCTCCCCCCGGGACGCCGTCGTGGCCGGGCTGGCCCGGACCGGTGGGCAGGTGACCTCCCTCGCGGCCATCATCGCCACGGTGTTCATCTGCTTCGCCACCTCGGGGATCACCTTCATCAAGCTGATGGGCATCGGGCTGGCGCTGGCGGTGCTGCTGGATGCCACGCTCATCCGCGGGCTGCTGGCGCCCGCGGCGATGCGGCTGGCGGGAGCCGCGAACTGGTGGGCACCGCGCTGGCTGCGCCGACGAGAGTGACGGGCGGCCGGTCGCGACAACAGGGTCAGGGTGTCGGCGTGGTGTCGGCGTGGTGTCGGCGTGGTGTCGGCGCGACATGCCGTCGGGGTTGAAGCCGGGCGGGCGCGGCCGATGGCGGGATCGCTGTGGATGCGTGGCCGTCTTGACGGTCGATCGCGGGCGGCCCGCGCCTGCCGTGTCACGGTGGCAGGGGTGGCCACGGCGCGTCAGGGATGGCTGAGGCACACCCGGGTGCGTGACACACACCTCGATGTCCTCCACGACACCGCATACTTTGTCATTGCGATCACGCCGGTGTCATCGCGACCACGCCGGTGTCACTCACCCAGCCAGGTAGCCCCTGTATCACCCCCTCCCCCTGCCCGCTCTACCTGACATCCGCGTCGAACGCGCGGAAGCAGCCCGTCGACACGGCGCGGTCCAAGGAGGAGTTCCCATGAGTGTCCGAAGCGTCGGGATCGTCGGACACGGTCCCACCAGCCGCGACTTCGCCCGCCGGCTGCTTCAGGCCGGCCTGGCGGTCACGGTCTGCGACACCGGCACGGCCCGCGGGGTGGACGCGCTCGGGTGGGGTGGCGCGCGACGTGTGCGGCTGCCCGCGGACGCGGCGGAGGGTGCGGACCTGGTCTTCGCCCACCTGCCGGACGAGGCGCAGGCGGAGGAGGCGCTGTTCGACCACGGCGGCATCGGCGAGACGCTGGCGGACGGCGGCTACGTCATCGACGCCTCCGACGTCGGCCCGGCCTTCAGCCGCTCCGCGGCGAAGCGGTGCGAAGCGCTGGGCCTGCACCGCGTCGAGCTCGCCGTCGTTGCCGGCGCCACGCCAAGCGTGGAACGCCCCCGCCTGCTGGCCGCCGGCGCCAAGCCGCACGTCACCGCGGTGCGGCCTGCCCTTGAGCTGCTGTCCCCCGACGTCCGCCGGCTGGGCTCGACCGGCTCGGTCGCTGGGTTCCGCCTGATGGCCGCCGTCCTCGACCTCGAGATCGCGGCGCTCGTGGACGTGCTGCAGCTCGCGATCCCGGGGAAGCGCTCCCGGCTGCGTCGCCTGGTCGTGGACTGGGAGGCCCAGGCCGGGCCGGAACGTGATGCGATGCTGGTGCCCGACCGGCAGCCGGCAGCGGCCCTGTCATGATCGAGGCCGACGGGAGCCGGGCCGAGGACGGCCGGAGCGGCAGCCACGGCGGCCCCCACGCGCTGCGCCAGCACCTCAAGTCGGGCCGCCTGCTCCCGTTCCCCCGCCCACCGGCCGCGCCGGTCCCGCTGCGCGAGCGCGCGAAGGAGCTGGCGGAGATGCGGCGCCGGATCCACGCCGAGGACAACGCCGACGGGACGCACCGACAGCACGCCCGGGGCAAGCTGACTGCCCGGGAACGGATCGACTTGCTGCTCGATGACGAGTCCTTCCACGAGATCGAGACCTTTCGCCGGCATACCGCGTCCGGCTTCGGACTGGAGGACCACCGTCCGTACACCGACGGCGTGGTCACCGGCTGGGGCATGGTGTACGGGCGGAGGGTATTCGTGTTCGCCCACGACTTCCGGATCTTCGGCGGCTCGCTGGGCGAGGCCCACGCGACCAAGATCCACAAGCTGATGGACCTGGCGATGTCGGTCGGCGCGCCCCTGGTCGGCTTGAACGACGGCGCGGGCGCCCGCATCCAGGAGGGGGTCACCGCACTGGCCGGGTACGGCGGCATCTTCCAGCGCAACGTCAGGGCATCGGGAGTCATCCCGCAGATCAGCGTGATGCTGGGACCGTGCGCCGGCGGCGCCTCCTACTCCCCGGCACTGACCGACTTCGTCTTCATGGTCCGCGGCACGTCGAACATGTTCGTGACCGGACCCGACGTGGTCCGCACCGTCACCGGCGAGTCCGTGACGACCGAGGAGCTGGGGGGAGCGCACAGCCACGCCACCCGATCCGGGGTCGCCACCTTCGTCTACGACGACGAGCAGGCTTGCCTGCACGACGTGCGGTTCCTGCTGTCCATGTTGCCGTCCAACCGGGACGAGGCCCCACCGTGCTATGACCCCGCCGACGACCCTGAACGGCCCTGCGACCGGCTCGTCGACCTCGTCCCGGCAGCCGGGAACCAGCCCTACGACATGCGAGCCGTGGTCGAGGAGATCGTCGACGACGGCGACCTGATGGAGGTCCATGCCGAATGGGCGCCGAACGTGCTGTGCGTCCTGGCCCGCCTCGACGGCCGGGTCGTCGGCCTCGTCGGCAACCAGCCGTTGCACAAGGCGGGTGTGCTGGACATCGAGGCGGCCGAGAAGGCCGCCCGCTTCGTGCGCACGTGCGACGCGTTCAACATCCCGATCGTCACCCTGGTCGACGTTCCCGGTTTCCTGCCCGGCGTCGACCAGGAGCACGGCGGCATCATCAGGCACGGCGCGAAGCTCATCTACGCCTACTGCGAGGCGACCGTGCCCAGGATCCAGGTGGTGCTGCGCAAGGCGTATGGCGGGGCGTACATCGTGATGGACTCGCGCTCCATCGGAGCGGACCTGTCGCTGGCCTGGCCCGGCAACGAGATCGCCGTCATGGGCGCGGACGGCGCAGCCAACATCATCTTCCGGCGGCAGCTGGCCGCCGCCGACGACCCGGACACGCTGCGTGTCCACCTCGCCGACGGGTACCGCAACCAGCTGGCCCACCCGTTCTACGCCGCCGAGCGTGGGCTGGTGGACGAGGTGATCGACCCGCGGGACACCCGGCGGGCGCTCGTCCACGGGTTACGGATGCTGCTGACCAAGACCGCGCACCAGCCACGGCGCAAGCACGGCAACCCGCCCCTGTGAGGTGGCCGGCCTCAGCCCGGCGGGTCGTGATCGTCAGGAAGCCGGCACATGGCCTGCGCCCGCAGCCCGGCGGCGGTGAGCACCCCTCCGGCGGCGGCCAGAGCCGCGGCCTCCAGGGCGGCCGACCGGACGGTGGCGACGTCAAGGTTGGGCAGCAGCACCAGTGCCTGCGCGGCATACCAGCCGGTGACCAGCGCGCCGGTGAGGGCGGCCGCCTGGGCGAGCACGACGGTGCGCATGGCACGCAGCGGGTTCATCGGCGTCCGCGCGTGGCCGCGCAGGAACCGGCGGACGGGCAGCCCGGCCGCGTAGACCCCGGCGGCCATGAACACGACCAGCACCGCCGCCGCCCAGGACGCCCCCGGCAGCCGGTTGCCCTGGTCGGACCACCAGCGCAGCCCGACGAAGGCCAGCCCGGTCCAGCCGAGCGCGACCACAGCCACCAGTCCCAGGGTGACTCCCCGCCCGTCCCTCACCATCGAGGGTCCCAGTCCGGTCCCAGCCGTATGCCGTCGTCCCCGGCCTCGGCGAGCAGGTCGGCGACGCGTCGTCCGGCAAGCTCGGCGAGGGGGTCGACCGCCGCCCACGGCGCCAGGACGAACGCGCGCTGGTGGGCCCGGGGGTGCGGCAGGTTCACCTGCGGGTCATCGCTCTCCAGGTCGCCGTAGGCGATCAGGTCCAGGTCCAGGGTCCGCGCCCCCCAGCGGGCCGCACGGATCCGGCCGTGGGCCGCCTCGATCCGGTGCAGCAGCTGCAGCAGCGACCACGGGGCCAGGCTGGTGCGACCGAGCACCACCGCGTTGAGGTAGTCCGGCTGGCCCGCGACCAAGGCCCCGCCGACCGGCTCGGTCCGGTAGAGCGGGGACACCGCGGTGATCCGCACGGCCTCGGAAAGCTCTCGCACGGCCGCCTCCAGGGTCGGCACGACCTCGCCGAGGTTGCCGCCGAGCGCCACGACGACCGGCACGTCCCGCTCCCGCCGCAGCGTGACCGAGACGTCGTCGAAGGGCACCCCGACCGGCGCCTGCGGCTTGTGCACGGTCACCCGGACGGCTTCGACCAGCGGCTGTCCGGCCAGCACGGCCGAGCAGATCCCGGCGGCGAGCGACTCGATCAGGTCCAGCGACCCGGTCTGCACCTCGCGGACCACCGAGGCCGCGACAGCCGCATAGTCCACCGTGTGGGCCAGGTCGTCCGACCCGGCCGCCCGGGCCAGGTCCACGTCCAGGTCGAGGTCGACGACGAACGGCTGCCCGGCGGCCTTCTCCTGCGCCAGCACGCCGTGACGCCCGGTGGCGGTCACCCCGCGCAGGGAGATCACGAGGCGGCCGCCAGCACCGCGAGCGCGTCGATCGTGGAGGTGACGTCGTGCACCCGGACCGCCCACACCCCGGCCTGGGCGGCCAGCAGGCTGGTGGCGGCGGTGGCGGCGTCCCGCTCGGCGGGCGGCCTGGGCGGGCACCCGTCGGGCACGCCGAGCCGGCCGAGGAACGTCTTGCGCGACGTGCCGACCAGCACCGGCAGCCCGAGGTCGCGCACCAGGCTGGGCAGGTCGCGCAGCAGGGCCCAGTTGTGTTCCGGCAGCTTGGCGAAGCCGAACCCCGGGTCGAGCACCAGCTGCTCACGCTTGACCCCGTCGCCGATCAGGGCGTCCACGCGCGCCAGCAGTTCGGCCCGGACCTGCTCGGTCACGTCGTGGTAGACCGCGTGCTGCTGCATCCGGTCGCTGTGCCCGCGCCAGTGCATCGCCACGTAACGGACCCCGGTGTCGGCGACCACCGACGGCATACCGGGGTCGGCCAGCCCGCCGCTGACGTCGTTGACCACGGTGGCCCCCGCGTCGACGCAGGCGGCGGCGACAGCCGCGCGCATGGTGTCCACCGAGACCACCGCGCCCGCAGCGACCAGCTCACGAACCACCGGAAGCACCCGGCGCAGCTCCTCCGCCTCGGTCGGGCGGACCGCCCCGGGCCGGGTGGACTCACCCCCCACGTCGAGCAGGTCGGCGCCCTGCTCCCGCAGCCGCAGGCCGTGGGCCACTGCCTGGTCGGTGCCGAACCAGCGGCCGCCGTCGCTGAACGAGTCCGGCGTCACGTTCACCACGCCCATCACCAGCGGCCGGAAACTCACCGCCGGCCGCCCAGCACCAGCCCCATCGCCTCGGCCCTGGTCGCGGGGTCGAGCAGCTGGCCGCGCACGGCAGAGGTGACCGTGCGCGACCCCGGCCGCCGTACCCCGCGCATGGCCATGCACAGGTGCTCGCAGTCGACGACGACGAGCACTCCCGCGGGCTGGAGGTGGGTCACCATCGCGTCGGCGATCTGGGTGGTCATCCGTTCTTGGACCTGCGGGCGGCGGGCGTAGACGTCGACCAGCCGGGCCAGCTTGGACAACCCGGTGACTCGGCCGTCCTTGCCCGGGATGTAGCCCACGTGGGCAACCCCGTGGAAGGGGACCAGGTGGTGCTCGCACGTGGAGTAGACCTCGATGTCCCGCACCAGGATCAGCTCGGAGTGACCGATCTCGAAGGTCGTCGTGAGCACGTCCTGCGGCTGCTGGCCCATCCCGGCGAAGATCTCGGCGTAGGAGCGCGCGACCCGGGCCGGGGTGTCCCGCAGGCCGTCCCGGTCCGGGTCCTCGCCGAGGGCCAGCAGCAGCTCCCGAACAGCGGCCTCGGCCCGCCTCAGGTCAATGGGACTGGTCAAGGCAACTGGTCAATGACTGCCGGGGTCGACACGCCCGCCCTCGGGGACCTCGATGACCGCGGACGGCGGGTGCTCCTCCCCGGGTGCGCGGTCCTGGGGCACGCCGTTGCTGCGGGAGCCGTTGGACATCGCGGCCTTCTCCGCGGGCGTGAGCACCGGCGGCTGGTCGCTGACCGTGCGCCGGTCGCTGGACAACCAGACCGGCCGCGGCGGCCGCTTGACCACGGGGGCGAAGATCTCGCTCAGCTGATCCTTGCCCAGGGTCTCGTGCTCCAGCAGCTCCAGCACCAGCCGGTCCAGCACCTCCCGGTTGTCGTTGAGCGCGTGCCACGCCTCGTCGTGCGCGGCCTCGATCAGCCGGCGGACCTCCTCGTCGACGATGCCCGCGACGGCCTCGGAGTAGTCGCGCTGGTGGCCCATGTCGCGGCCGAGGAAGACCTCGCCCTGCTCCTGGCCGAGCTTGATCGCGCCGATCCGCTCGCTCATGCCGTACTGGGTCACCATCTTGCGGGCCAGCCCGGTCGCCTTCTGGATGTCGTTGCCGGCGCCGGTGGTCGGGTCGTGGAACACCAGCTCCTCGGCCACCCGCCCGCCCAGGGCGTAGGCCAGCTGGTCCAGCATCTCGTTGCGCGTGGTCGAGTACTTGTCATCGACCGGCAGCACCATGGTGTAGCCCAGCGCCCGCCCCCGGGGCAGGATCGTGATCTTGCTCACCGGGTCGGTATGCCGCAGCGCCGCCGCCACCAGCGCGTGACCGCCCTCGTGGTAGGCGGTGATCTTCTTCTCCTTCGCGCTCATGATCCGGGTGCGCTTCTGCGGGCCGGCCACCACGCGGTCGATCGCCTCGTCCAGGGTCTTGTCGTCGATGAACTTGCTGGACAGGCGGGCGGTCAACAGGGCCGCCTCGTTCAGGACGTTGGCCAGGTCGGCGCCGGTGAAGCCGGGAGTGCGCCGGGCGACGGCAAGCAGGTCCACGTCCGGAGCCAGCGGCTTGCCCTTGCCGTGCACCTGCAGGATCCGGTGCCGGCCCAGCATGTCCGGGGCCTCGACCGCGATCTGCCGGTCGAACCGGCCCGGGCGCAGCAGCGCCGGGTCGAGGATGTCCGGCCGGTTCGTGGCGGCGATCAGGATGACGTTGGTCTTGACGTCGAAGCCGTCCATCTCGACCAGCAGCTGGTTCAGGGTCTGCTCTCGCTCGTCATGCCCGCCGCCCAGGCCGGCCCCGCGGTGGCGGCCGACGGCGTCGATCTCGTCCACGAAGACGATGGCGGGGGCGTTGGCCTTGGCCTGCTCGAACAGGTCGCGCACCCGGGAGGCGCCGACCCCGACGAACATCTCGACGAAGTCCGAGCCGGAGATCGAGTAGAACGGCACCCCCGCCTCGCCGGCGACGGCGCGGGCCAGCAGGGTCTTGCCGGTGCCGGGCGGGCCGTAGAGCAGCACGCCCTTGGGGATCTTGGCCCCGACGGCGAGGAACTTGGCCGGCTCGGCCAGGAACTCCTTGATCTCCTGCAGCTCCTCCACGGCCTCGTCGACCCCGGCCACGTCGGCGAAGTTGACCTTGGGCGTGTCCTTGCTGGCCAGCTTGGCCTTGGACTTGCCGAACTGCATGACCTTCGAGCCGCCGCCCTGCATCTGGCTCATGAGGAACCAGAACAGGCCCAGCAGGATGAGCACGGGAATGATCGAGACGAGCAGCCCGCCCAGCCAGTTGCCCTGGGCCGGCTCGTCGGTGTAGCCCTTCGGCGGCTGCTTGGCCTTCAACGCCGCGATGAGCGAGGGTCCCCGCTGCTCCACGTAGAAGGCCATCACCCGGGTCGCGCCCTTGACCTGGTCCCCGTCGGAGTAGGTCACGCCCGGCTTCAGCGTCAGGTTGACCCGGTCCACCTCCACCTTGGCGGAGTCGACCTTGCCCTCGCTGATCAGCTGCTCCGCGGCCGAGGTGTCGATGCGGGTGAAGCTGCCTCCCCCGGACAGCGACAGCCACAAGATGCCGACGCCCACGATGACGACGACCCACACCATCGGCGTCCTGACGATCCGCTTCACATCCATGCGTGCGAGGCTGCTGCCTCGTCCCTCCTGCTCGGTTGCCGGGCGCGCGAACGCTCGTAAGGGCCTGCTGTGCCCCATTCTCGCAGGTGAACGCCCGGCGGTGGGCCCGTGTTCCGCAACCGTTCAGGCGTACACGTGCGCAGCCAGCGTTCCGACCACTCTCAGGTTGCGGTACTGCTCGTCGTAGTCCAGGCCGTAGCCGACGACGAACTCGTTCGGAATGTCGAAGCCGACGTACTTCACGTCGACGTCGACCTTGGCCGCGTCCGGCTTGCGCAGCAGGGTCATGATCTCCACCGACGCGGCCGCCCGGGACTGCAGGTTGGCCTTGATCCAGGAAAGGGTCAGGCCGGAGTCGACGATGTCCTCGACGATGAGCACGTGCCGGCCGGTCAGGTCGGTGTCCAGGTCCTTCAGGATCCGCACCACCCCGCTGGACTTGGTGCCCGACCCGTAGGAGGACACCGCCATCCAGTCCATCGGCACCGTGCCCGGCAGGGCTCGCAGCAGGTCGGACATCACCATGATCGCGCCCTTCAGCACCCCGACGCAGAGCAGGTTCTTGCCTGCGTAGTCGGCCCAGATCTGCGCTGCCAGCTCGTCCAGCTTGGCCAGGATGTCCGCCTCGGTGAGCAGCACCCGCTCCAGGTCCGCCCCCATGTCCGCCGCGTTCACACCGCCTCCTAGGGCTTCCTCGGGCGCGTCGCTGCGCTCCTCGCAGGCCATTCAAGCCGACGCCGGACGAGCGCTGCTCACCAGCGGGTGGTGAACCGCACCACGTCGCCGACGCGCTCGGCCCGGACCCCGCCGGGCAGGTCTACTGGCCCTTGCCCGGTCCAGCCGGTCACCAACGTGTCCAGAGCGCGAACGTGGACCGCGAACAGGGAACCGGCCGGCGCCCCCGCCTCGACCGCCAGCAGCCGCCACACCCGGGTCCGCAGCGCCGCGGGCAGCGCCGCCAGGGCCGGCGCCGTCGGCTGCTGGAGATCGCTGCGGGCACCGCGCGCCAGCTGGTCCAGCAGGTCGGCGTCCTCGCGCAGCAGGTCGGCGCTGCGCACCAGCCCGGCCACCACGCCCGGGCCGATCTCGGCCTCCAGCCGGGGCAGCAGCCGCCGCACGCGCACCCGCAGGTATGCCGGGTCGGCGTTGTGCGGATCGTCCCACCACACCAGCCGCTCCGCCTCGCAGGCCGCGCGGGTCACCTCCCGCGCCACCCCCAGCAGGGGACGCAGGAACGGCAGGCGAGCGGGCGGCATACCGGAAAGGGAGCGGGCGCCGGACCCGCGGACCAGCCCGAGCAGCACCGACTCGGCCTGGTCGTCGCGGGTGTGCCCGAGCAGCACCGTGGCGCGGTCACGCGCCGCGACCTGCTCCAGCACCCGGTAGCGGGCGGTGCGGGCGGCCGCCTCCCGGCCGCCGGCACTTCCGACCTGCACGCGGTGGATCTCGACCGGGTCGAGCCCGAGGTCCCGGCACTGGGCGGCCGCGCGCTCGGCGACCTGGGCGGACCCGGGCTGCAGGCCGTGGTCGACGACGACGGCGCCGACGCCGCGCCCCCGGGCCTCGAAGGCGGTGGCCGCGGCGAGCGCGAGCGAGTCGGCGCCACCGCTGCAGGCCACGACCAGCTGCCCCGGCACGGCGGCGATGGCACGGCGCACCGCGAGGCGGACCTGGGCGACGGCGGCGGGGGGGCCGGGCACGGCGGGCTCCGGCGGTCCGCTCAACCGTGGACGCGGGCGACCCAGCGCTGCGGGTCCTCGATGTCCTCCGGCAACGGCAGCGTCTGCGGTGAGTCCCAGACGCGGTTGAACCCATCCACCCCGACCCGGTCGATGACGGCACGGACGAAGACGGCGCCGTCGCGGTACTGCCGCATCTTCGCCTCCAGCCCGATCAGCCGCCGGAGCAGCCGGTCGACCGAGCCCTGCCCGGCCCGCCGCTGCTGGAACTTGGCCCGGATCTGGGCCACGCTCGGGACCACCGACGGGCCTACGTCGTCCGTGACCACGTCCGCGTGTCCTTCCAGCAGGCTCATCACCGCCGTCAACCGGGCCATCGCCGCGCGCTGCTCCGGCGTCGCCACCAGCTCCGTCAGCCCGGGCCCGCCGCTTCGCAGCACGTCGGGCAGCCGGCGAGCGATGTCCTGCAGGCGCTCACCGAGGTGGTCCACGTCGGGGACCAGGTCGACGGCCAGCGCGCGGGCCGCGTCGAGCAGGTGCTGGCGCAGCCACGGCACCGCGGTGAACTGCAGCCGGTGCGCCTCCTCGTGCAGGCACACCCAGAGCCTGAAGTCGCTGGGGTCGACGCCCATCTCGGTCTCGGTCGCCAGGATGTTGGGCGCCACCAGCAGCAGCCGCGGGGTCCCGGCCGGGGCGATGTCGTACTGCCCGAGCACCCTGGAGGCCAGGTAGGCCAGCAGGCCGCCGGCCTCGCCGCCGGTGACCTTGCCGCCGATCGCGGTCACGACCGGGCTCTGCCGGTGCTCCGCACGCTTGTTCAGCATCGCCTCGATGACCGGCTCGAGCATGTCGCTCATGGAGTCCACGTTGGCGTCGATCCAGTTGGGCCGGTCCACGACGAGCACCGGTCCCGCGTCGTCCGGAGCGTGCATCCTGGCGGTGTCGGCGACCGGCTGACGGGCCCGGCGCGCCGCGCCTCGCAGCTCGTTGACGACCGCCGCCGCCTGGCTCGGGGTCACTCTCGGGCCGGCCGGCACCAGCCGCCGACCGGTCGCCTTGGCGAACTCCCAGTCGACGAACGCGCTCGTACCGTCCATCGACGCCTGCTGGCTGGTCATCACCCCCACACGGTATGCCGTGCAGGCAGCCGCCCCGGACGCGCCGGTCCGCTCGCGGCCGCTGCCCGCCTGCCGCCGCGGACCATGCCATGCCGTGCCACGTGCCATGCCCTGCCCTGCCATGCCCTGCCCTGCCATGCCATGCCGTGCCTGCTCGCACTCCGGTCCTCACCACCCTCGTCGCAGGCCTGGGCTGCCTCGCGGTAGCGGGAACGCTCCTACCGGCAGCCGCAGCCGGCCAGCCGCGAGACGAGGACGTCGAGCGCGTCCCGCGCGCCGGGCGTACCGGTGGCGGCGGGGACCCGGTCGGCCAGCACGACGAAGGTCAGCAGCCGCCCGTCCCGGTCTACCACCGTGCCCGCCAGGGCGGTGGCCCCGGTCAGGGTGCCGGTCTTGGCGCGGGCTACCCCGGCCACAGCATGGCTTCGCCCCTGGCGGAACCGGTCGGCCAGGGTGCCGGTCAGTCCGGCGACGGGCAGCCGCGCCACCATCGACTGCAAGGCCGGGGACCCCCCTGATACCGCCAGCCCCAGCAGGTCGCCGACCACGCGGGCCGGGACAGTGGTGCCCCCGGACAAACCGCTGCTGTCCACCAACCGGACCCCGGCCACGTTCACCCCGAGCCGGGCCACCCGGGTCCGCACCCAGGCCCCGACCGCGGTGAACGCCGTCGTGGGGACCGCCGCCCGCGCTGCCGCCTGCCGGGCCAGCGACTCCGTCAACGCGTTGTCGCTCTCGGCCAGCGCCAGGGCCATCTGGTCGGCGACGGGCGCCGAGTCGACCGCGGCCAGCACGGAGGCCCCCGCGGCCGGGGCTCGCGACCGGGCGGGCGCACCGGCGTCGACGGCGATGCCCGTGGCCCGCAGTGCCGCCGCGAACGCCACCGCGGTGAGCGCCGCGGGGTCGGCCGGAGCCGGGCGCCCCGGAAGGGCGCGCTGCGACGTCATACCCAAGGAGGTCACGGGGCCGGTCAGGCCGAAGCGGACGTCGACGGCCAACCAGCCGGGGGCGTACCGCGGCCCCGGCACGCGACCGTCGTCCAGCCGCACCCGCACGGACCTGACGCCACGGGCGGTGAGCGCGGCGGCCGTGGCCGCGGCCAGGTCGGCCACCCCGGCCCGGCCGGCCACGGCGGTCACCGATCCCCTCCCCGGGGCGAGCAGCGTGTCGCCCCCGGCGAGGAGGAAAACCGTGCGGCCGGCAAGGACGGCCTGGGTCGCCAGCCTGGCGTCCGGGCCCAGCTCGTCCAGCACCGCCGCCGCGGTCAGCAGCTTGGCCACCGAGGCGGGCGCGCTCGGCCGGTCGGGCCTGAGGTCCAGCAGGTGCGTGCCGGTGGCCCCGTCCCGGACGGTGACCCCCAGCGAGGGCCCCAGCCGCGGGTCGCGTAGCAAGGTGCCGACGACTGACCGCAGCCCGGCGGCGGTGGGCGGCTTCGCGCCGACCCCCGCGACCGGCAGAGGCAGGACCGCGGGATCCACCGCCGGCACCGGGACCGTGCTGCCGTCGCCGGCGACGGGCGAGGGCCGCGGCAGCGCGCGGTCCCGGGTAAGCACCCCGGGCACCAGGTCGAACACGTCCAGCGTCAGGTAGCCGAGCAGCGAGGTCAGCACGGCCAGCGCCACGATGACTGTTCGGCGCACGGGCCTCCCTCGGGCACGACGACGGCCGATGGTGAACACTGGCGGTCGAGCCTAGCCAGCATCTAAGTCAGACCAGATCCCCTCGGCCCGAGGAAGGACCCCGCCCGTGGAGTTCGACATCACCATCGAGATCCCCCAGGGCCACCGCAACAAGTACGAGGTGGACCACCACACCGGTCGGATCCGGCTGGACCGCCTGCTGTTCACGTCGACGCGCTACCCGGCCGACTACGGCTACGTCGAGGACACCCTCGGCGAGGACGGCGACCCGCTGGACGCGCTGGTCCTGCTGGAGGAGCCAACGTTTCCCGGCTGCCTGGTCAGCGGGCGGCCGATCGGCCTGTTCCACATGAAGGACGAGGCCGGGGGCGACGACAAGGTGCTGTTCGTCCCCTCGCACGACCCGCGGGTGGCCCACATCACCGAGCTGGAGCACGTGAGCGAGTTCGACCGGCTGGAGATCCAGCACTTCTTCGAGACCTACAAGGATCTCGAGCCCGGCAAGTCGGTCGAGGGGGCGCACTGGGGCGGCCGCGAGGAGGCGGAGCGGATCATCGCCGAAGCAGTCGCGCGAGCCAGCGAGGCGGGGCTGAGCACGGCCCGCTGGCGCGGGCCGAACGCCGACCACTAGCCGCAACCGGTCCCGGTATGCCGTCCCGCCGGGTCCCAGGGGGACGTTACGGCCGGCCCACGTCGGGCAGGATGTCCGAGCGCCAGATGTTGGCGTAGCGCACCTGGGCTCCCGTGTGGGGCGCCTCGATCATGGTGTCGTTGCCGATGTAGAGGCCCATGTGGTGGATCGGCGACCCGTAGAAGACCAGGTCACCTGGGCGTCGCTGGCTGAGCGGCACGTGCCGGGTCTCCTGCCACTGCCACCCGGTGTAGTGCGACAGGTACACCCCGGCCTGCCGCCAGGCCATCATGGTCAGCCCGGAGCAGTCCCAACGGTCCGGGCCCGCGCCGCCCCACAGGTACCACTCGCCGAGCTGGGCCCGGGCGAAGGCGATCACGGCCCCCACGCCGCCGCGCGGGGAGGGGTCGCTGGGCGGCGTCGGCGTCGACGGCGGCGACGGCGGGGATGAGGTGTGGTGGGCCTGCTCCCGGCGGCGGCGCTCGGCCTCGGCCGCCGCCTGCCGCCTGGCCTCTGCGCGAGCCTGGGCCCGTGCCCTGGCCTCAGCCGCCGCCTTGGCGGCTGCCCGAGCCCGGCGCTCGGCCTCGGCCCGCAGCCCGGCCTGCCGTTGCTGCTCCAGCCGGACCGAGGTCTGCTGCAGGGCTGCCAGCTGCACGATCAGGGCGGCCTGCTGCTGCTGGATCCGGATCGTCTCGGCGGCGGCAGCGTCGGCCTTGGCCTGGGCCGCGGCCCGGGCGGCCTTGGCCTTCTGCTCGGCCGCCAGCTGCTGCGCCTTGGCGGCAGCGGCCTGGCGCTGGAGCACGCCGGCGACGATCGAGGCGGCGGAGGCGTCCTGCAGCACCCGTTGGCGGATGTCGCCGACCAGGGTCAGTGCCTGGACCCGGTCGATCACGTCCTGCGGTCCGTTGCTGGACAGGAAGGCCTCCAGCCCGCCCAGGCTGCCGCCGGACGTGTAGGCCTGCGCCGCCAGCAGGCCAACCTTGTCGGCGGCGACGCCTGCCTTCGCGGCGGCTGCAGCGGCCCGCTTGGCGGCGGCGTCGGCGGCGCGGGTGGCGACCTCGAGCTCGGCCCGGGCCAGGTTGTAGGCCTCGGCGGCGACCTCGGCGTCGCGCTGCACCTGGGCCAGTCGGGCACTGGCGGCCGCCAGCTGGCCCTGGATGGCGGCGACCTGGCCGGCCTTGTTCGCGGCTGCGGTCTTGGCGTCGGCGACCTGCTTGGCCGAGGGGTAGACCGGCTCGGCGAGGGCGGAGCCCCCGGGGAGTGCCACCAGCGTCGAGATGACGACTCCCCCGGCGACCAGCGCGGCGTAGCGTCGCCGTCGCACCCTGCTGACCTGCGCAGTTGTCCCCGCCATGGCCCCTGGGTACCTTTCGCTCGACCGTGTCCGGCCGGTCGAGACTAGGGACAATCCGTCACAGAGGAAACAGCAGTAACACTGTTCACAGGTGCCATGAGGCCCCTTGGCAAGTCGCCACGCCGAATCACATGCGTGTTTTTTCGCACTTCCGGTCCGGCGAGTAGGACAGATGTGCGAGGTGATGTCGGCACAGATCACAAATCCGTAACAGTTGCCCCAACCGCCCCCCGAGTCGGGTGGCTCACCGCTACCTCCGGCACCTCCCAGGCCAGCCGGGAAGGTGCGGTGCATGCATCGGAAGGGTGCCTATCTAGGGGTCCGACGTGCGTTCTTGCCGTCAACCATCTCGGGGCATCTCGTGCTAACAAGCGACCCGTCCCATTTCCCTCGACGTCGAGATGGATGCGGCTGCGGGGCCGTCAGCCAGCCGCCCCGCCGGTGACGAGCGGCCCTCCCGGTGTCATCGGGGGTCAGTCCGACAGGGGTGCGGATACCGCGATCGTCTCCGGGACGGCCCCCGACGGGAACGGGTCCCAAGGGACACCGTCCGGGTCAACGTCCGGAACGGCGACGATGAGCACGTACTCGAAACCGCTCGGGAGCAGTCCCGCCTCCAGCGGCGGGACGTGGAAACGCAGATGCAGCCTCCGTCCTTGAGGTCCCGCGACCACCAGCGCCTCCGCCCGCACCGCGCTCGACAGTGTCCCGCGAAGCACGTCCCCGGGACGGGACCGCGCTTGGTTCACCAAGGCGGTCAGGGCGGCCAGGACCTGGTTCCTGCGCCACTCGGCCCCACGCTCGTCGAAGAGGTCCGGGTAGTCCCGCTCGGCCCGCATAAGCTGGCTTGGCCCACCCAAGCCCCGGGTCTCGGCCGTCTGCGCACGAGTGACGAACAGGTCGTAGTCGTGCTCGGCGGTGAACCCCAGCAGCCACACCACCGCCTGGGCGGTGTCGTGCCAGGTCACGGCCCGCTGACCGTCCCTGCCGTCCAGCTTGTAGATGTCACCTCGGTGGACCTTGGACAGTGGAGCCTCGGTGCCGTGCGGGTTCAGGGACCGCATCTTCGCGAACTTGGCCACGATGTCGCCGTAGCTGCTGGCCGCGGACACGCCAGACAAGTCCGACGCCGAGTAGTCCTTGACGCCGAGGTCGTCCAAGGCGCGCAGGGTCAGGCGCAGCTCGTACTCGCCGACCAGCAGATCTGGCCAGCCTTCTGGTTCCGACGTCACGACGTGGCGACAGGTGCCGCCGCAGCCTGAGCTGCGGCACGAGCATCTGCGCGACGCTGCCGCTCCATCACCGCATTCAGCGCAGTCGTGTCCCCACCCCGCGCTGTCAGACCGGCAGCCTTCAGCTCCTCGCGCGTAGGCGGCACGTCCAGGTCAGCAGCCACGCCTGCTCGACGCGCAGCCGCTTCGTCCCTGGCGACCTGCGCCGCCACGCGGCGTCGCTCCCGCAAGGCCACGACATCCGAGCGCAGGAAGCGGTGGTGGGACCCAACCCGGTGGTCCTCGAGGAGCCCCTCCGCCGCCCAACGCACGACCGTCGGCCGGGACACCCCCAGTACCGCGGCTGCCTCCTCGGGCGACACCATCACCGCGGACCCGGAGCGTCCGGGCAGGTGCTCCTCCAGGAACTCCTCCACCTCCCGGACATCCTCCTCGGAGGCGTTCAGCAGCATCGCGAGGACCTTCGTTCCATGAGCGCTCAACGTCACCGAGTCCGCCCCGGCCGTCACCGTCGCACGCGTCCTGCGGCGCGTCACGGCGCCAGTGAACGACGCAACACGGGCGCCACTGGCAACCAACGGGTTCGTCTGGGGCATCGCACTCTCTCCTCGCTAACTGAAACAACTGAACACCATGGTGCGGTGTGTGGGCGCCCCTGTCAATCAGGTCGAAGCTGATGGCGGGATGCCGCTTGGTCGCCCGACGCGGAGTCGTTCCTCTTATCGGGCTTCCATCTCTCGTCGTGATGGGCAGCAGGAACCGTAGGGCGTTGCAGGTGCCGAAACTGCGGAAATGGGAGAAAGAGCCCGACATGGGTGGAAGCGGGTGGCGCTCTTCGCCACCGCGTCGGGCAGCGCCCGGGTCGCGCGTTCAGCATGGCGCCGGTCCCGTTCGACTGCCTGGCAGCCTGCCGGCGCCCCGATGTGCACCGTGTCCGGCGAGCCCCGAACCCCGGCCGCGGGTGCTGGCGTGGCTTCAACGCGTTCACGACGAGACTCGACGCGCTGCAGTGCGCCCGCCTTTGCACCCATCGCCTATGTCAGGCTCAGCGGGAACGTCTACCGGACCGGGCCGGACGACCACATCGGGGTGGCTTCGCACCAGCAGGTCGCGACCGTCGAGCTCTACCCCTGGTCCGAGGACTGCCAGGACCGTACCGAGGCCACGCTGCTAAGTCACCGGGATGAGGCATCGCGCCTTCGCGCGCTCTGCAGTCGGCACGGTGAGGCGGCGGCGCTGACCGTTGGCGACCTGGGTGGCGCCCCCGGAGGTGACGTTCCGGCCGATGTCGACCGCCTTGGCGATGCGCGGGCTACGGGCCCTGTCTGCGCCGCCGCCGCGGCTGCGGCGATGCCTGTTCACCACGGTCTCGGTCGTCGGCGTCAACCGGGGCCTGCGCCACCTGCTGGGCGAGTTCCTGACACCGACAGGGCCGATCCGCGACGGTGGCCTGCCGATGACGTGCGGCGTCTGCGGCACGCCGTGGCTGTACGAACGAGACTCCCTCACCCCACACGCAAGGCGCGCCTGGCCCCAGGCGTAGCCCGGTAGGCATTCAGGCCTAGCGGGCGGGGCAGGTGGTGGGTGCCGTGAGGCAGCCGAAGCGCTCGAGTCGCCGGAGCAGACTGGGCCGCGCGCCAGGTGCGGTCCGCGGTTTCGGCCCCGGGCCGGGTGCGCCTTCTACCTGAGGTCGAGGGCCGCTGCCAGTCCCCGCCCGACGTTG
>DASSLY010000098.1:0-5159 GCA_035689185.1 Dermatophilaceae bacterium | reverse complement strand
GCGGTGTCCTGCAGGCTCTGCTCGTACAGCCTGGCGTTGTCGATCGCGACCCCCGCAGCGGCCGCGAGCGCCACCAGAACCGCCTCGTCCTCTCTGGTGAACAGGTCCCCACCCTGCTTGCCCGCCAGGTAGAGGTTGCCGAAGACGGCCTCCCGGACCCGGATCGGCGCGCCGACGAAGGTGTGGATCGGCGGGTGGTTCGCGGGAAGCCCGGTCGAGCTGGGATGGTCGCGGATGTCGGCCAACCGCAGCGGTCGCGGATCGGTGATGAGCAGGCCCAGTATGCCGTGCCCGGTCGGGAGTGGGCCGATCGCGGCCCGCTCCTGCGGGGTCAGCCCGTAGGTGACGAACTCCTTCAGGTGCCGGCCGTCCGGGCCGATCACCCCGAGTGCTCCGTAGCGGGCTCCGACCACCTCGCAGGCAGCCCGGACCAGGTGGGCGAGCACATCGGAGAGGGCCAAGTCCGCGCTCACCGCGACGACCGCATCCAGCAGCTGCTGCAGCCGACGACCGGAGACCTCGGCCGCCGTGAGCGAGCCCATGGGGCCATCGTAGGTCGACCGGCCCGCCGTCGGGACCTTCGGCCCTGCCTGGGGCCGCCGGGACAGGTCAGCCTGCAAGGGCTGGAAGTCCCCTGCGACCGGCGCAGGACTGGTCAGCGCACGGGAAGGAGCTGGGCATGACCACCATGACCCCTGGTTCGATCGTCGTCGGCGTCGACGGGTCCGGGTCAAGCGAGGCCGCCCTGGACTGGGCCATCCTGCAGGCCGCGCGGCGGCACCGCCCGTTGCACCTGCTTTACGCCCTCGGGGTCGACTACACCGTCGCCACCGCCCTGCTGAACTCCCCGGAGTCCAGGATGGCCGCCGGCCGGCTGGACGACGAGGCGTTGGATGACGTGCTGCTGGAGGCCTGCCGCGACCGGGCCGCCCAGCTGGCCCCGGCCTTGGAGGTGACCGGCGAGACGGTCAGCGGCCAGGCCGGCCAGGCTCTGGTCTCCCGCTCCGAGCAGGCCAGCACCGTGGTCACCGGAGCCAGAGGGCGCAGCGGCTGGCGGGCCGCGGTGCTCGGGTCGGTGTCCCTCCAAGTGGCCATGCACGCGCACTGCCCGGTGGTCGTCGTGCGCTCCCACCCGCAGCCGGATGACATCACCCCGCGCATCGTGGTCGGCATCGACGGATCGGCCGCGTCGATGCCGGCACTGCAGTTCGCGTTCGAGCAGGCCGACAGCAGCGCCGCCGGCCTGACCGTCGTGCACGCCTGGTGGTTGGACTACGCGGCTGGCGCGGTGCGTATCGTCGGCTACCCGGATGTCCGGGACGAGCTCGTCGAGCAGCAGCGGTTGCTGGTCGCGGAGTCTCTCGCCGGGTGGCGGGAGAAGTACCCGGATGTCAACGTGCGCGAGCACCTGCTCCGCGCGCACCCGGTCGAGGCGCTGGTCGACCACTCGGTCGGCGCCGAACTCGTCGTGGTGGGCAGCAGGGGGCGGGGCGGGTTCACCGGCCTGTTGCTCGGCTCGGTCAGCCATGGCGTGCTTCAACGATCGCTTTGTCCCGTCGCCGTCGTCAGAGAAAGGACCTCGCTATGAGCGAGCAGCAGACCGACACCGTCACACCCGATGTCGTCGCCGAGCCCGGCGACCAATCGGAGACCGAGCCGGTGACCGACCACCGTGGGCTGCGGGTTCTGACGCTGGAGGAGTGTCTGGACAAGATCCGCTCCGCGACGATCGGAAGGGTGGCCTTCGCCAAGGACGGGGAGGTCGTCATCTTGCCGGTGAACCACATCGTCGACGGCCTGGACGTCGTCTTCCGGACCACCTGGGGATCCAAGTTGCAGGTGGCAGCCGACGGCGGGCAGGTGGCGTTCGAGGTCGACGGGCTCGGTGAGGTGGCCGCGACCGGGTGGAGCGTGCTCGTCCAAGGCACCGCCCTGATCGTGGAGGACCAACGCGACCGGCGGCGGTTCGAGCGAAGCGCGCCCCGTCCCTGGGTGCGGGACGACGGGATTTCCTACTGGGTGCTCATCCGTCCCACTCAGGTCACCGGCCGCGAGATCATCCGGAGCGCGAAAACCGAATGACGACAGCGCGGTTCGAGTTCAGGACGTTGGTCCCTTTCCACCGTGGCTGGCCGGAGGAGAGTCTTGACTCAGCGGGCGCACAGTCCGCACCCGAGTCGAAGGAGTAAGTCATGAGCACCACCGCACGCCCCGGCAACGCTGCCGACCGGCACGCCGTCGGGACAGTCGCCCCGGACGTGCCTGCCGCACGGCACACCCCCTTCTCCTATGTCGCGGCAGCCCTTCGCCTGTCCCTGGGCTGGATCTTCCTGTGGGCCTTCGTGGACAAGCTGCTGGCCCTCGGGTTTGCCACCGGGCGCAACCCGGACACCGGTGTCGTCGACCGGTTCGGCGACGCGGCCTGGATCAACGGTGGGGCGCCGACGCTGGGCTTCCTGAAGTTCGGCACCTCCGGCCCGTTCGCCTCGTTCTACCAGGGCTTCGCCGGAGCCGGATGGGCCAACTGGCTGTTCATGCTCGGCCTGCTGGGCATCGGCGCCGCCCTCATGCTCGGCGTGGCGAACCGGCTGGCCACGTGGGCCGGTGTCGCCCTGCTGGTGCTGATGTGGAGCGCCGCGCTGCCGCCGGCGAACAACCCGATCATCGACGACCACATCATCTACGCGCTCGTCCTGATCGCTCTCCTGCTCGTCCGGGCCGCTCACACGCTGGGCCTGGGCGACCGCTGGGAGCGCCTGCCGATCGTGCAGAGGTACACCTGGCTGCGGTAACCACGCCAGACCCGCTGTTCCGCGTGGCCGGTCGTGCTCCACGGCTCGGCCCGCGGAATAGCGCCGTACTCGGCCGGGCGACAGCTCGGCCGGGCGTCAGCTCGGCCGGGCGTCAGTTCGGCCGAGCGCCGGGGGCGCGGATTTTCGGGCCGGCCGGGGATCGCGCATGACGCTCGGACCTCGTCAGCCCAGCTGCTCGCGCAGCAGTGCGACTTCGGCGGCGCGCTCGGCCGCTGCCCCGGGAGTCTCCAGAACGACCGGCGCGCCGGCTGAGCGCACCACCTCCAGAAGCACGTCCAACGGGATGGACCCCTCGCGTAGCGGGGCGTGGCGGTCGCGGCCGGAGTCGGCGCCGTCGCGGGAGTTGTTGCAGTGGACCAGGTCGACCTTGCCGGTGACGGCGGTGATCTTCTCGACGGCGGTGCCCAGGTCCAGGCCACCGGCCCAGGCATGGCAGGTGTCCAGCGTGAACCCGGCGCCGAACTCGCCGATCGCGTCCCACAACCGGCCGATCGCATCGAGCCGACGGGACATGGCGTGGTTGCCGCCGGCTGTGTTCTCGATCAGGACCGGCAGCCCGAACCCGCCCTCGTCGGCCTGGCGCGCGAACGTCTTGCGCCAGTTGTCGACGCCGGTGGCCTCCTCCTCGGTGGTGAGGACGTGGCCACCGTGGACGATCAAGCCCGCCGCCCCCAGCTCGGCGGCCATCTTCGCGTGGGCCGCCAGCAGCTTGCGGCTGGGGATCCTGATCCGGTTGTTCGTGGTGGCGACGTTGATCGTGTACGGCGCGTGGACGTAGACGGTGAGATCGGTCGCGGCGATCTCGGCGGCCCGCGGGTGCGGCTTGGGCAGCTTCCAGTCCTGCGGGTCGGCCAGGAACAGCTGCACGGCGTCCGCGCCGGAGTCCCTGGCCTCGGCCAGCGGGTCCGCGTCGTCGTGCCGGGCCCCGACGTGCACCCCGATGCGTCCTCCGGCCACGTCAGCGAAGACTAGTTGAGGATCTGTATGAGGCGGGGCCGCCCGCGTGATCGTCGGCACGTCGGCGCTGCTCGCGATCCTGCCGAAGAGCCGGTACGCGCGCACGCGACGTGGCGCGGGCGACGTTGCTTGGGGCATGCCGACCTGGCCAGCGCGGGCGCGAGGCACACGGCATACAAACAAGAGCGGTCCCCCCCGCTGAAGCGAGAGGGACCGCCCGTGTCCAGAGCGCGGAACTCAGAAGTCCATGCCGCCCATGTCGCCGCCGCCGGGGGCAGCCGGCGGGGTCTTCTCCGGCTTGTCCGCGATGACGACCTCGGTGGTGAGGAACAGCGCGGCGATGGACGCGGCGTTCTGCAGCGCCGACCGGGTGACCTTGGCCGGGTCGATGATGCCGGCCGCGATCATGTCGACGTACTCACCGGTCGCCGCGTCCAGGCCCCAACCGGCCTTGACGTTGCGCACCTTCTCCACCACGACACCGCCCTCGAGCCCGCCGTTGACGGCGATCTGCTTCAGCGGCGCCTCGGCCGCGATGCGCACGATGTTCCCACCGGTCGCCTCGTCGCCGGTCAGGTCCAGCTTCTCGAACGCCGCGTCGGTGGCCTGCAGCAGGGCCACGCCGCCACCGGCGACGATGCCCTCCTCAACGGCCGCCTTGGCGTTGCGCACGGCGTCCTCGATGCGGTGCTTGCGCTCCTTCAGCTCGACCTCGGTCGCCGCACCGGCCTTGATGACGGCCACGCCGCCGGCCAGCTTGGCCAGCCGCTCCTGCAGCTTCTCCCGGTCGTAGTCGGAGTCCGACTTGTCGATCTCGGCCCGGATCTGGTTCACCCGGCCGGCGATGGCGTCGGCCTCGCCGCCGCCCTCCACGATCGTCGTCTCGTCCTTGGTGACGACCACCTTTCGGGCGGTGCCGAGCACCTCCAGGCCGACCGAGTCCAGCTTCAGGCCGATCTCCTCCGAGACCACCTGCCCACCGGTCAGGGTGGCGATGTCGACCAGCATGGCCTTGCGCCGGTCCCCGAACCCGGGGGCCTTGACCGCCACCACCGACAGGATGCGGCGGATCTGGTTCAGCACCAGGGTCGCCAGAGCCTCGCCCTCGACGTCCTCCGCGATGATGAGCAGCGGCTTGCCGGCCTGCTTGGTCTTGTCCAGCAGCGGCACCAGGTCCTTGATCGAGCCGATCTTGGAGTTGACGATCAGGACGTAGGGGTCCTCCAGCACCGCCTCCATCCGCTCGGCGTCGGTGACGAAGTAGGCGCTGATGTAGCCCTTGTCGAACCGCATGCCCTCGGTGAGCTCCAGCTCCAGGCCGAAGGTGTTGCTCTCCTCGACGGTGATGACGCCTTCCTTGCCGACCTTGTCCATCGCCTCGGCGATCAT
>DASSLY010000097.1:0-61401 GCA_035689185.1 Dermatophilaceae bacterium | reverse complement strand
CGTGTCGAAGATCCCCAGGTAGTTCACGATGAGGAACTTGGGGATGAGCAACGCGACCCCGGGCACGCTCATCACGGCCAGGATCGCCGCGAAGAGGAAGCCGCGCCCGCGGAACTTCAGCCGGGACAGGGCGTAGCCGGCCAGGGAGTCCAGGAAGACCCGGCTCGCGGTCACGACCACGGTGATCACCACGGAGTTGCCGAGCCAGGTGGTGATCGGCACCGACGTGTCCTCGGTCAGCCCGAAGATGCGCCGCCACGCACCCAAGTCGAACGGGTTGGGGACGATGCCGAGCGGTTCCGCCGAGGCCTGCGAGTCGGTTTTGAACGATGTGGCGATCTGGATGACGAACGGGTAGAGGTAGATCACCGCGAAGGTGATCAGCACCGCGTATCCGAGAAGGCGCTTCAACCCGGCCCGGCGCACCGGGCGGCCGGTGGAGTCCACCGGTGCCCGGCTGGCCGATGCCGTGCTCATGCCGACACCCCTTCGCTCTTGCGTGTGGCCGCCGTGTCAACCGGGGCCGCCGGCCCCGCAGTCGCCGGGGGCGGCCGGCGGCGGAACCACCGGCGGCGGGGGCTGTCCTCATCGGCCAGCACTCGCCGCTGGATCCAGGTCAGCACGACGATGATGAGGAAGACGACGAAGGCCATCGCGGCGCCCGACCCGTAGCGCAGGTTGGTGAACCCTTGCTGGTAGGACAGGAACGCCGGGGTCAGCGTGGTGCCCGCCGGCGCTCCCTTGCCCATCACGTAGATCTGGTCGAACACCTGCCACGTCCCGATCAGACCGAGCGTCACCACGAGGAACAGGGTGGGCTTGAGCATCGGGATGGTGACCAGCCGCAGTTTCTGCCACGGGCCGACGCCGTCCAGCATGGCCGCCTCGTCCACCTCGACCGGCAGGTCCTGCAACCCGGCGAGGAACATCAGCATGAACGTGCCGGTCGTGGTCCAGATGGCCAGGAAGATGACCACGCAGAGCGCGACCGACGGCCCGGACAGCCACTCCCACAGGGTCCGGCCGAAGATCTCGCCCTGGGCCCAGGAGGGGTTGTCCACACCGACCCCGTTCAGGATCAGGTGCAGCGTCCCTCGGGCGTCGCTGAACCAGGCCGGCCCGGTGATGCCGAACACCTTGAGGAAGGCGTTCACCGCCCCGGCGTTCTGGAACAGGAACAGGAACACCACGCTGATCGCGATCGAGCTGGTCACCGACGGGAAGTAGAACGCCGTCCGGAAGAAGCTCTTGCCCTTGAGCAGCTTGTTGTTGACGACGAGCGCCAGCCCCAGCGAGACCGCGGTCTGCAACGGGACGACCAGCAGCACGTAGTAGAAGTTGTTGCCGATCGACTGCATGAAGCGGTCCCGCGTCAGCCCGTCGGTCAGGATCAGCGCCGAGTAGTTGTCCAGGCCGACGACCTTGGTGGTGCCGCCGAACGGGGACCCGTTGCCGTTCCAGTTGGTAAGGCTGACGTAGAGCGCCATGACGATGGGGACGAAGAGAAAGATCCCCAGGATCACCACCATCGGCGCGGTGAACAGCCAGCCGGCGGTTTCCTGGCCGGCGGTGATCCCGCCGCCCCGGCTGCGTCGCGGTCGCGACGGGGCTGACGCCGTCATCGGATCACTGCTCCTTCAGGGCTGCTTCGCCGTTCTTCTGCAGCTCGGCCAGCATCGGCTTGGGGTCGGCGCTGCCCAGCTGCTCCAGCTTGGAGTTGAACGCCGCCATCACCGGGTCGAAGCCGGGCAGGTTGACCGGGCCCTGGCCGTACTCCCCACCGTTGGCGAAGGCGGCCTTGTCCGGGAACTGGGTCTTGTACTGCTCGATCCCGGCCTTGGTGGACGGCATGACGCCGAACGCCTTGGCGAAGGACATCTGCTGGTCGACCGACACCAGCGACTTCACCAGGTCGACCGCGACCGCCTGGTTCGGGCTCTTGGCCGCGATGCCCCAGCACTGGCTGAACAGCAGCGTGCCCTTGCCCTTGGGGCCAGCAGGCAGCTCGACGGCCTGGTACTTCAGGTCGGGGAAGTCCTTCTCCACGCCCACGATCCAGTTGCCCTCGATGGTCATCGCGGCCTTCTTCTTGCCGATGGCCTCGCCCCCCCAACCGGCATCGACGGCCTTGTCGAACTTGTAGGACCCGGCGGTCATCAGCTTCTTGGCCTCCTGCAGCCCGGCGAGGTTCTCCGGGGTGTCGGCGGTCATCGACTTCCCGTCCGCCGAGACGACCCAGCCACCGGCCTGCTTCATGAACACGCCGAGCCGGTTGATGTCCCGGCCGGTCACCAGTCCGGTCACCCCGCCCTTGGTGAGCTTCTTCGCCACGGTCTCCAGCCCGGCCCAGTCCTTGGGGATGTCGGCGTCCGTGAGGCCGGCCTTGCTCCACATTTCGGTGTTGATGATCAGCGCCAGCGTCGAGTAGTCCTTCGGCGCGCACTGGAGCTTGCCGGCGTAGGTGAAGGTCTGCACGAGGGAGTCGATGAACCCTTGGTCGGCCACCTTGTCGCCGTAGGCGTAGAGGTTGCCCGCCTTGGCGAAGTCGCCGATGCGCGACGCGTCCGTGTAGAAGACGTCCGGCGGCTTACCTCCCGCGAACGCCTGACCGAGTTGCTGGCCGATGTCGGAGGCCACGATGACCTCCACGCTGTTGCCCGACTTCTTCGCCCAGGCGTCGGTGGCGGCCCGGACCGCGTTGGTCTCGGCGTCGCCGGAGCTGGCGATCATCAGCTGCAGCTTCACCGGTCCGCTGCTGGTCGCCTGCTGGGTGGTGCCGGAGTTGAAGCCACCGCCGCACGCGGTGAGGGCGAGTGCGCCCGTCCCGAGCAGGGCCGTGACCCGCGCCGCCCAGGTTGCCCTGCTGGTCTGTCGTGAACTCATCAACTACCTCCATGCTGGTGCGCGGCGGTCCGCGCGGGTGGGTGGGTATGGCTGGCTGGTCTACGCGGTGAAAGCCCTGGTATGCGGTGGGTGCGGTTGGGTGCTGGCCCGCGCGACCAGCCGCGGCCGGAGGAGCACGCCCTGGTCCGGCATCGGTCGTCCGGCCCGGGCCTCGTCCATCAGCCTCAGGACCGTCTCCGCGACGGCGTGCAGGGGCTGACGCAAGCTGGTGATGCCGAAGGCGGAGGCCAGGTCGGTGTCGTCGAAACCGACCAGCCCGACGTCGGCGCCGGGCCTGAGCCCGCGGTCGCGCAGGACGCTCCAGACCCCGACGGCCAGGGTGTCCGAAGCGCAGACGACCGCGCCGCCGGGGCCCAACCGGTCTAGCAGCGGCCCGACCGCCTCGGCCGCTCGGGACATGTCCTGGGTCGCGCTGGCGCACAAGGTCGCGGCCTGCGCGTCGTCCAGCCCCGCGGCGTGCTGCCAGCCGGCCCGGCGGTCGTCGCCGACCGGCGACCCGACCGGCCAGCCGAGGAAGGCGGTTCGGCGGTATCCCTGCTGCTGCAAGTGCCGGACGGCGGCCACGACCCCGCCGTACCCGTCGACGTCGACGAACCGGGTGAACGAGGGGTCGTCCCAGAGCCGGCCGAAGGCGGTGAACGGGATGTCGCGCAACTGCAGCCACTCCGGACGCGGGTCGTTGTGGCGGGTGTCGGTCAGCAGGAATCCATCCACCAGCTGGTGGGCCAGCATGTCCTGGTAGGCGGGGAGGGGGTGGTCGTGCGAGGCAGCGGCGAACGGCACCAGGTGCGACTCGTGCGCCCGGGAGGCCACGGTGAGTTCCACGAGGAACTCGTCCAGGATGCTGCCGAGGCGCCGCACACCAAGGGAGTTGAGCTCGATCCCGAGCGCGTGGGTCCGGCGGTGGCGCAACGACCGTGCCGCGACGTTGGTCCGGAAGCCGAGGCGTTCGATCTCCCGGCTGACCCGCTCCAGCGTCTGCGGCGCGACCCGGTCGGGACGGTTGACGACGTTGCTCACCGTCTGCCGGGAGACCTGCGCGGCACGGGCGACGTCCATGATCGTGGCACGACGCTGCGGGCTCGGCACCGGCTCCTCCCTCCCAACGGTTCTCCTGACGTCGTCCGTGAGATGAACGTTCAAACGAGCAGCGGGCCCCGGGCTGGGACGAGCGCCCCAGTTCGGTTGGTTGCTGTTGAACGTTCATACCCGCTGGTCGTAGGCTGGCGCGCGCGGCTCGGCGTGTCAAGACCCCACTCGGCACGCCGACCCGACGGGCGGCCCCCGTGCCGCACGGACTGGACCGGACAGGCGGGACTGTTACTGGACCGTTACGCGACGGGACCGCGCTGGACTGGAGCTGGACTGGAGGACAAATGCGATGAGCGGCCGTGAGCGGGAGATCACCGGCGTGCAGCCCTGGCTGCACGAACTGTCCGTCTGCGTGCACGGCAATGCCACGGCCCTCAGTGCGGCGGACGGGCAGATGCGCGGCATGGGTGCCGAGGGGTTCTTCGTCGACGACCGCAGGGTGCTGAGCGTGCTCATGGTGAGCGTGGGCAGCGAGCCGCCGGCGCACGTGGCCTCGGCCAGCGTCGGTTCGCGAGCCCAGTTCCTCGCCTCGCTGCGTGCGCTCGGCGACGGCGGCCCCGATCCCACAGTCGAGCTGCACCGGGAGCGACGGGTCGTCGACAGCGGCCTGGTAGAGCGCATCGTGGTGGTGTCCCGGGCGGCGCTCCCGGTCCGGGCCCGGCTGCTGGTGGAGGTCGCCGGGGACGGGGCCGACATCGACACGGTCAAGCTCGGCCTGGGCGACGCCTTGCCGCTGCCGGCGACCGCGCACGAGCATGGCGTCAGCTGGTCCGACGAGCGGCACGAGACCACGCTGTCCTGCCAACCCATGCCCGATGAGGTCCAGCCGGCCAGCGAGGAGGGCCGCGCCGGGTTGGCGTTCGACCTCGATGTCCCGCCGGGGGACCGGGCCGAGGTGTCGATCTCGGTGACCGTGCGGCGCACCGCGCCCAGCCTGCTGGACGCCGACGCTGCCGCCGGTCTCGTGGACTGGGCTGCGGTACGGGTACGCGGCGACGACCCCCGGTTGGAGCCCACGGTCCGCACCTCGTTGGAGGACCTGCGCGAGCTGCTCCTGACCGACCCGCTGGCGCCGGACGACATGTTCACCGCGGCCGGAACTCCCTGGTATCTCACGCTCTTCGGCCGAGACGCCCTGTGGTCGGCGCGGATGATGCTGCCGTTCGGGACCGAGCTCGCCGGCGGCACCTTGCGCGCCCTGGCGCGCCGCCAGGGCCGGGTCCACGACGAGCCCAGCGGGGAGGCGCCCGGCAAGATCCCGCACGAGCTGCGCCGGTCGGCATACGGGGACCCCAACCTCGGGATGTTCCTGCCGCCGGTCTACTACGGGACCATCGACGCCACCCCGCTGTGGGTGACCTTGCTCCACGACGCCTGGCAGTGGGGGCTGCCGGAGGACCAGGTCGTCGCCCTGCTACCGGCACTGCGCGACGCGGCCCGCTGGCTGACCGAGGACGCCGCACCGGGCGAGGCCGGGTTGCTGCGCTACGTGGACCGCACCGGCACCGGGTTGGCCAACCAGGGCTGGAAGGACTCCGACGACTCGGTCCGGTGGCGGGACGGGAGGATCGCCGACGCGCCGATCGCCCTGGTCGAGGCGCAGGCCTACGCGGTCGAGGCGGGTGAGAAGGCCGCCCTGCTGCTCAGGGCCTTCGGCCAGCCCGGCGCGGATGACCTGGTGCAGTGGTCGGCGGCACTGCGCGACCGGCTGGCCGAGCGGTTCTGGGTGGATGACCCGTCCGGTGAGCCCTATCTGGGCATCGCCGTGGACGGGACGGGCGGCACCGTCGACGGGGTGGCCTCGAACATGGGGCACGTGCTGGGCACCGGCGCGCTGGACCCCGCCGGAGCGGCCCGGGTTGCCCAGCGGCTGCTCTCCCCCACCCTGCTCGGCCGCTACGGCATCGCCACGCTGGCCAGCGACAACGGGGGCTACAACCCGATCGGCTACCACACCGGGTCGATCTGGACCCATGACACCGCGATCTGCGCGTGGGGCCTGCAACGGGAAGGCCGGTCGGCCGACGCCGTCACGGTAGCCCGCACGCTGCTCTCCTCTGCAGCCGCGTTCCACTACCGGTGGCCGGAGTTGTATGCCGGCAACGGGGTCCTCGGGCTGCCGGCCCCCTACCCGGCCTCCTGCCGCCCGCAGGCCTGGTCCGCCGCATCGGCCGCGGTTCTGCTGTGGGTCGCGCTGGGGTTCGAGCCGGACGCCCCGAGCGGTCGGCTGGTGCTGCGGCCTGCCCGCCCCGCGGCATACGGGGCATTCGAGGTCAGCGGGCTGCGTTTCGGCGGGCAGCCGTTCGCGGTGGCCGTAGCCGCGGACGGGACCGTGACCCTGCCGGGGGGCGTGCCCGGATTCGACGTGCAGGTCCGCTGACGCGGCAGGTCGCTACGCCGGCGATGGGCCGGTGAGGACCCGGCCGCGCCGGATGTCCGCGGCGAGGTATCACGGGCCCGGCTGCGGCCCTCTCTGTGCAGTACGTGGGTGATGCCGTTCGACCGGTTGACGCCGGACCAGGCGCCCACCAGGACGAAGCGTGGCGACGAAGGCGCTGACCTTTCCGCTGGCCGGGTCCACCTCCACAGAGATCGACTCGAATCGAGGAGCATCATGAGTCCAACCGTGCGGACGCGTGTCCGCCGCATCTTGCTGGTCCCCGCCCTGGTCGCCCTGGTCGGCGCGCTGCTGACGGTCAACGTCGGCGTGGCTTCCGCGCACAACTGGGGCAGCTGGCACTGGGACAAGAGCGGGCCAGCGATCCAGATCCAGAGCTACATCTACGGCAGCACCCAGACGCAGGCTGAAGCCGCCCGCGTCGACGCCTGGAACAAGATCGGCATCCTCTACAACTACCGCGTCAACTACCACACCGACATCAGCGTCTTCGACGGCAACTTCGGCGCCACCGGTTGGGCCGGCCTGGCCTCCATCGAGAGCACGGCGTGGGACTGGGGCTGCTTCGGCTGGTGCCACATCACCCACGGCCACGCCCGCTACAACACCTACTACGGCGGCAGCAGCGGCTACATCCAGGGCGTCTACTGCCAGGAGGTGTTCCACACCTACGGGTTCGACCACAGCGACACCGGCGACTGCATGGGTTTGGGCTACTTCGCCAGCGGCACGTACTACTACGGCCCGCACAACAACACCGACTTCTACAACCGCTACCGCTTCCACTGAGACCTGAGGAGAAACCAACCATGACTCGAGGAATCAAGGTGCTGGTCGGCGCTGCCGCCGCCCTGTCACTGGCCGGTGGCGGCCAGGTCGCCTACCACGCACTGAACCAGGAGCCGGCCACGGTGCACGCCGTGTGGTCGTTCAAGGCCAAGACCGCCAAGGAGGTGCGCGCCCACGCCCGCAGCATCGTGCTGGCCGAGGTCGTCTCCACCGCGCCGGGAGCCGACATCATCACCCGGCAGCCGAACGAGCCGGGCGGGGTGGACCGCATCCCGACCACCCGCGTGACGGTCAAGGTGGTCAAGGGCTACAAGGGCCTGAACAAGGCCGGCGACGAGCTGGTGCTGTTCCAGACCGGTGGCGTGACCCAGCTGCCGGCAGCGCCCGCCAAGGGCAAGACGGCCCACTCGGACGTGCAGCAGCTGGTGCTGGAAGGCGACCCGGCCTACAAGCAGGGCGAGCAGTACCTGCTGATGCTGGAGCCCGGCCCGCAGGGCATGCTGCGGCCGGTGTCACCCCAGGGGCGCTTCCGCCTCGACCGGTCGACCGGCAGCCTGACCAGCATGGTCAAGGACACCGCCACGGCCGAGCTCAGCGGCAAGAAGCTCACCGGTGTGGAGACCACCCTCCGGTCCAGCTAGTCCAACCCCGGCCGAGCCGGCCGGACACCGTGGCGACGCCACGGGTCCGGCCGGCTTCGCCGCGTTCCCGGCCATCCCGGGTCTGGAGCTACAGCGACTTACAGCGCGGACGTGCCACGAGGGCTGCCCAGGCCGGTCGGGCCGTCATACCCGGGCTTGGCGTTGCACAGGTAGTCCCCGCCGCAGAACCCGTTCGCCCCGCCCACGATGTCCTGCAGGCCGCTGCGGTGGCGGTAGATGTGCCGGGCCGTGTCCAACTGGCCCGCGTTGCCGGCCAGCCCGATCATCCCGGCGATGAGAGGCGCGGACAGGCTGGTGCCGCCGACGACGATCCAGCCGCTGTCGGGTCCCAGGCCGTAGGTGTCGTAGACGGCGAAGCCGGTCATCGGATCGGCCACCGCCGACACGTCGGCGGTAGTGCGCATCGAGCAGTGGCTGTCGCGTTGCCACGCCGGCTTGGCGTAGTACGCGGAGCAGCCGCTGCCCGCCCCGGACCAGGCCTGCTCGGTCCAGCCGGACGCCGTCCTGCGCAGCGTCGTACCGCCTGCGGCGATGGCCTGCGGCAGCACGGCCGGGAACTGCGCCGGGCCGAACCCGAAGTCGCCGGAGGAGACGACCTGGGCGACCCCGGGGTGGGTGTAGTACCGGCGCGCCAGGTCACGGGAGCTGCCGAACTCGTCGCCGCCGTAGCTGTTGGAGACCACGTCCGCGCCCATCGCGACGGCCCGGTTCACGGCCTTACCGATGTCGTCGAAGCGGTTCGAGTCGGCCTCGACCAGCAGGATCCTGCACCGGGGGCAGGCCGCCGAGACGGCCTGCACGTCCAGCGCGATCTCCACGCCCCAGCCGGGGTCACCGGCCGGCGGGGCACTGCCACCGCGCTGGTTCACCTTGCGGAAGCACCCGTTCGCGGTGGTGCACGGCGGCAGCCCGAACGCGCGGCGGTACACCGCGAGGTCCTGCTCGGCGCGCGGGTTGTCGAAGGCATCCACGATCCCGATGGTGGTTCCGGCGCCGGTCGAGCGGTCCAGCTGGTAGGCCGAGGCGATGGCCCCCGGACCGTACCCGGCGATGGGCCCGGCCGCCGCAAGGCGTGGGGCGAGCACCCCGGCCCCGGCGCCGGGGCGCCAGAGCGACAAGCAGGAGAACGCGCCCGCTCTCGCCGCCGCGCACGAAGCGCGCACGTCGCTGGGCACCCATGGCCCGCCGCGGACTGCGGACGGTGCGGCTGTGGTGCGCGCGAGGGTGAACGCCCGCACCACGGTCTGGCTGAAGGTGCTGCCCCCCGCGTCACGGGCTCCGAACCGCACGTCGACGTCGGAGCCGCCGAGGAAACCCGGCACGTCGACGTCGGCGCGGTACCGGCCCTCGGCGACCCGGGTCAGCGGAAACTCGACCTCACCGAAGCCGGCCGGCCGCAGGGCCAGCGTCGCACCGGTCACGCGGGCCGGCGAGGCGCCCTGGATCCGGGCTGCGTCGACCTCGAACCGGACCACCCCAGGGGTTACCGTGCCGTCGGTGGGGCTCGGGTAGGACAGTGTGGCCTGGAGCACCGGCAGGACCTCGCAGCGGCGCCCGGAGAAGCACAGCCAGCGCCCCGGCGCCGCCGGCCCGCCCCGCGACCCGAAGCTCAGCTCGGTGTGCGAGCGGGGCGAGTGCACCGCGCCGGTCCAGAACCGGTCCACGTCCAACACCGCGCTGTATGTCGCGGGGCTGGCGTCCGCGCCGACCACGGCCCCGAGCTGGTCGGCCGCGTCGACCAGCACCTGGGACCCGCGCCGTAGGGTGAAGTGGGTGACCGGGGTGCCGTCCGGGGAGCCGAAGATCGACCCGGCATGGTCTGGCGCGGAGTCTCCGGCCGGGGACAGGATGAGGTTGAGGCTGTCTGCGTCTCGGCAGGCCCAGCACAGCGGGACCTCCCTGACCCGGCTGTTGTCCGGGATGCGGGCACCCAGCGGCCCCTTCCGCCACACCTCGCGGGAGGTGCGCCCGAACGGGTACTGCCGCGCGGAGCTGAGCTCGCCGAAGTCGTCCGCCGTGGGATCCGCCCACTGCAGCGTCCCCCAGGCAGGGCTGTCGCCGCCGAGGTAGTAGGTGCGGACGCCGGGGTCGACCTGGTAGATGCCGAAGAAGGCGCCGTGGCCGGTGATCGGGTACCGCCCCAAGGATGGCCGGCCCGGCTGGTCCACGCCGATGACGGTGGTGACAGTGGCGAGGTCAGCTGGCCGCACGACGAGCGCCAGGTCCGCCGGAATCCGGTCGCGCTCACGGGCCACGTCGTAGGTGTACGGCGCGGCGGCCTCGCGGGTCAGGTGGTGGGTGGTGCTGTAGCGCTGCTCGCCGACGGTCACCGGGCCGGCCGGGGTCACCTGGTACGCGCCCGGCGGTGGGTCGGAGAAGACCACGCCGGCGGAGAAGGTGCCGAAGCCCGCCTCGTCGGAGCGGTCGTAGGTGGTGATCAGCTCGTGCGACTCGGTCGGCCTCGGCGTGGTCACCCGAGGCTGCGCCGTGGCTGCCCGTGCGTCCACGGTGAGCACCTGGCCCGGCCCGGTGACCCGATACGTCGGGATGACGATCTCGCGCAGCACCAGCTCGCCGCTCGGCAGGAGCACCGCGTAGATGAAGTCGCCACCGTAGAAGCCGGTGGGGACGCTGACCCTGGCCTCGCCGCGCTCGATGAAGACGAAGCCGAAGTGCTTCCGAGCGTCGTCGACGCTCATCAGCAGGCCGAACCCGTCCGCCATCTTGTGGCCGCGCAGGTCCAGGGCCCTGATGACCAGCGTGTGCATCGGGAAGGCCGGCCCCGGACTCGGCGCCGGCGCCCGTGTCGCGGCCACGCGGACGACGCCCGCGAAGATCCCCGTCCCAGTGGTGCCGGACCGCTGGTCGGCGGTCCACTGGCGCACCAGCGCGTCGCCAAAGGCGGCCTGGTCGGCGATCACACCAGTGGCGACACCCGCGGAGTCCTCGCTGATCGCCACGCCAGGGATGCTCGGCCGGCCGCCGGTGTGCCGGATCGTCACCGCAAGCGGCGGCGCCGACCCGCTCGGTTGCAGCGCCAGGTCGAACAGGGACAGGTCCAGCTGCCGGCCCAGGTAGGCGGTGGCGACGGCCGGGAACAGGTAGTCCCGTCCGTCGGCGCGAAGGGACCTCAGGACCGCCCCGGGCCCCCTGCGCTCCGTGCGCTGCACGGCATACCGGGGGGTGCCGGCGTTCGTGTCACTGCCGGTCACCCGGCTGACTCGCTGCCCGGTGGCCAGGGTGACCCAGCCAGCGGGCGGGACCCGGCTCGCCGACTGTGCGGCTACCGACTGCGCGGCTACCGACTGCGCGGCTACCGACTGCGCGGCTGCCGACTGCGCGGCTGCCGGCAGCGCGGCTACCGGCTGCGCGGCTACCGGCGCCGCGGCTGCCAGCGCGCTCGCGACGGGCGGTAGGACCGTCCCGGCGAGTACCGTTGCGACAGCGAGTCCGAGCACGACGAGACGACCGACCGGTGTGCGCATCGTTAAGGCACCTTCCCCTGCAAGCCCCGCGAGCCCCCTTGGCCCAGCGCGACTCAACTCCTCCGCCACCGTCCCGTCAAGCGGAACCACCCGGGCCAGGCAACGGTATCCCGCCGCGCCGGTCGCCGGGCTCGCCCTCGGCGGCCGCCTCCAGGTCGGCGACGACGAGCTTGCCCATCTTCAGCATCGCCTGGGTCGCACGCTCGGCCCGGGCCGGGTCGGGGTCGCCCAGCAGCCTCGGCAGTGCCTCCGGGATCACCTGCCAGGAGAAGCCGAACTTGTCCTTCAGCCAACCGCACGGGCCGGGCTCGCCGCCGTCGGCGAGCAACGCGTCCCAGTACCGATCGACCTCCTGCTGGTCGGCGCACGGGACCTGCAGCGAGACCGCCTCGCTGAAGGTGAACTGCGGGCCACCGTTCAGGGCGAGGAACGGCTGCCCGTTCAAGGTGAACTCCACCGTCATGACCTGCCCCTCCGGGCCGGGCATGTCCGGGCCGTAGCGGGTGACCCCGCTGATGCTGCTGTTGGGGAAGATGGCGGTCCAGAACTGGGCTGCCTGCTCGCCCTGGTCGTCGAACCACAGGCAGGTGGTGAGCGGCTTCATCATGGCCTCCTTGTCGGCGGTGGGCTTGGCCACGGTAGACCGGCCGCCGTCGGCGCACTCATCGGTCTCAACGACTGCGCCGCGTTCCTGCGCGCCGACGCGGGTCACGACCTGCGCAGACGGTCCGATTCACAGTGAAGCGGATCACGCGGGGTTTCGGCTGCCTCCGGTGATCGTTGGTCGATGACAAGAACACGGTTTTACCTGGGCAAACGCGTTCCCCGGGTCGTTGAGCGTCCTCGGCGGTCGCCGCTCTCGGCCGGACGTTCGCGGACCATTCGCGGACGGGAAGGGGTGATGACGCTCAGGCGACTGACTCGAAGTGGAGCTTCAGACCCAACGCCTTGGCGACCTTCATGATCGTCGCGAAGCTCGGATTGCCGTCGGCCGACAATGCCTTGTAGAGGCCCTCGCGGCTCATCCCGGTGCGGCGAGCGAGTTCGCTGACGTTGCCCGAGCGGGCGATGGTGCCAAGAGCCTGGGCGATGAAGGCCGGGTCGTCGCCAGCTTCCTCGAACACAGCCTCGAGGAACGCAGCGACGTCGCCGAGATCCTCGAGATGATCCGCGGCATCCCACGTCGAGAACTTCTCAGCCACTGCCCTGCTCCTTTCCGTTGCTCTGCGCGCCAGTCTGCGGCCACACGATGTGCTTCGTCGACGTCCCTCTGCTGCGTCGACTTGTCCCCGCCCGCCAGGAGCGGGATCAGTCGGTCTCCGTCTTGGAGGTAGTACACCCGCCAGCCCGGCCCGAAGTTGAACCTCAGCTCCGACAGCCCTTCGCCGACCGGGCGGACATCTCCCGGGTTCCCATCCGCCAGCCGCAACACCCGAGCGTCGATGCGGGCGGCCGTGACCCTGTCCTTGCGCTTCAGTTGTGCGAACCACTTCTCGAACGTGTCACTCTGGATCACGTCGAGAATGTGTCAACTATAGTTCACACCCCGGCATCTCGACAACCCGCGTTCGCGACCAGGGCTTCGCGACCGCTCGAGCTATCCCCAGAAGATCGGGTCACCGCTGATCTCGATGTGCTCAAGGAGCGCCTGGACGTTCTTCGTCGGGTGCGTCGTGGGCAATGCCGTACCTGACCATGACACTGATGAGCAGCGGCAACTGGTTCAGGCGCTCCTCGGCCTGCGCAGGAACGAGGTCGCACGCGCGACGTCGCGTGCACGACATCGAGACGTCGCGCATCGACCAGGGCGAGGACCGTCGCCTGCTGGACGCGAGTGAGCGGAGTCAGCGCCAAGGCAGCTCACCGATCACGGCGACCGCCGGGCCGCTGCGCACGTTGTCCAGGCTCACCGCGCACCCTCACGTCGATGTCGTGCCGTGCCGCGGCGGCGTATGTCGCGAAACGGAACTCCACTCCGTGGCGCCCTGACGTGTCACCGATGAGGGCAACGGTTCGTCGTGCGCATGCCCCGAAGGGCTCGCTCCTTTGCCAGAATGACTTCGTGCCTTGGCTTCCGCCCTCCACTCCTGCCGCCCCTAACCAGCGGCTGGACCCATACCGCCATAGAGCAGCCCGATTCAGCGATGACAGGGAACGATCGGGGACCATCTATGTGCAGCCTGACGTGGTCTCGCTGCAACGGGGTGGCCACTTGTGGTGGCGGCAATGGTCTCCACACGAGGAGTTCGTCATTCTGTGGGTGGAGACCCCTGAGGGGTATGCCACCGACACCTGGATCTTGCCGGACGACTTGGACGACGAGCTGAATGACTGGGACCTGGGGCTGTTGGGTGGGCGACACCTACCGACTGACGTGGCTCGACGACGCCGCGACGCGAGCGATGCGTCAGGCGCTTCACATCGACGACGCGAAGCCACACGCTGAACTGAATGACGCGGCACCACGGCACGGGATCTGCCCAGGTGCGGGGGCTGCTACTTCTTCCCGCCGGTCCCTGATGCCGTTTGGAAGCGGAACTCGACCACGTCGCCGTCAGCCATGACGTAGTCCTTGCCCTCGATGCGGACCCGGCCGGCGGCCCGGGCCGCGGCCATCGAACCGGCGGTCACAAGGTCGTCATACGAGACCACCTCCGCCTTGATGAACCCGCGCTGGAAGTCGGTGTGGATCACCCCGGCCGCCTGCGGTGCCGTCCAGCCGCGGTGAATGGTCCAGGCCCGGGCCTCTTTCGGCCCGGCGGTGAGGTAGGTCTGCAGACCCAGCGTCGCGAACCCCACCCTGGCCAGCTGGTCCATCCCGGACTCGTGCACGCCAACCGACTCCAGCAGCTCGGCCGCCTCACCGGCATCCAACTCGGCCAGGTCCGCCTCCAGCTTGGCATTCAGCACGATCGCCTCGGCCGGTGCCACCAGCGCGGCCAGGGACGCGTGCAGCTCGGCGTCGGTCAGCCCGTCCTCGTCGACGTTGAACACGTACAGGAAGGGTTTGGTGGTCAGCAGCGACAGCTCCCGGACCGGCTCGAGGTCCAGCCCGGCGGCATACAGGGTCGTGCCGGAGTCGAGCGCCGCTTGGGCCGCCTGGGCGCCAGCGAGCAGCGCCGGGTCGGCCTTCTTGCCCCGCACTTCCTTCTCGATGCGGGGGATGGCCTTCTCCAGGGTCTGCAGGTCGGCCAGGATCAGCTCGGTGTTGATCGTCTCGATGTCGTCCTCCGGGTTCACCTTGCCCTGGACGTGGACCACATCGTCGTCGGTGAAGGCGCGGATGACCTGGCAGATCGCGTCCGCCTCACGGATGTTGGCGAGAAACTTGTTGCCCAGCCCCTCCCCCTCCGAGGCGCCGCGGACGATGCCGGCGATATCCACGAACGACACCGTCGCCGGCAGGACCCGGGCGCTGTCGAAGATCTCGGCCAGCTTGGCCAGCCGCGGGTCGGGGAGCGCGACGACGCCGACGTTGGGCTCGATGGTGGCGAACGGGTAATTCGCCGCGAGCACGTCGTTCTTGGTCAGGGCGTTGAACAGGGTGCTCTTGCCGACGTTGGGCAGGCCGACGATGCCGATGGTGAGGGCCACGAGGCCGAGAGTCTACCGAGCCTCAGCGGTGCTCGGGGTTGGCGAAGTCGTACCGGCACCCGGCATCCCAGCCGGACCGCTGGTTCCCATGTGCCGGGACGCCGCCCGCGTCCTTGAGCATTCTGGCCAGGTGGATGAGGTTCCAGGTCATGAACGTCGTGTTCCGGTTGGTGAAGTCGTTCTCGGGCCCGCCTGAGCCCGGGTCGAGGTAGGACGGGCCCGGGCCCGCCTCGCCGATCCAGCCGGCGTCGGCCTGCGGCGGGATCGTGTAGCCGAGGTGCTGCAGGCTGTAGAGGATGTTCATCGCGCAGTGCTTGACCCCGTCCTCGTTGCCGGTGATGAGGCACCCGGCGACCCGGCCGTAGTAGGCGTACTGCCCGGCCTGGTTCAGCAGCGAGGAGCAGGCGTAGAGCCGCTCGATCACCTGCTTGGTCACCGAGCTGTTGTCGCCCAGCCAGATCGGCCCCACCAGCACCAGGATGTCCGCCGCCATGACCTTGGCGTAGATCTCCGGCCAGGCGTCCACCTCCCAGCCGTGCTCGCGCATGTCAGGCCAGACCCCGGTCGCGATCGGGTGGTCGATGGCGCGGATCCGCTCGACTGCGACCCCCTGGGCCCGCATGATCCCCGCGCTGATCTCCACCAGGCCGTCGGTGTTGCTCGGCTCCGGAGACTTCTTCAAGGTGCAGTTGATGTACAGGGCCGAGAGGTCGTCGTACTCCGCCACGGGGGTCTCCTTTGCGCTGGACGGTGTGACCTTGGCTTACCGCCTTCCGGCCGGCCCCGCCACCAGAGTGGGGCGGCCTGAAGATGCGTCGGCTCGCCTCGCCCCCAGCCGGTCACCTGCGCGAGCCACCGGGACTGGGCAGCCGGCCGGACCGCCGAGTCCCTCGCCCTGGCTCGGCGACCCTGCCTCCCGCGCGGTGACGCAGGGTCTGTCGGTGGGCCGTGCGAACGTCTCAGCCATGGAGATCCTCGCCGCGGCCGTCGTTGCCTCCCTGGTCACCTTCCTGGTGCTGCGCGCCCTGTATGCCGCGCGCCTGGCCGGCGCCGCCACCGAGCGGGGGCTGCTGCGGGAGCGGGTGGTGGACCTGGAGGCCACGGTGGCGGACCAGGCGCAGGCCAGCGAGTTGATCGGCCCGGTTCGGGAGGCGCTGACCAGGGTGGAGCGGCAGGTCGGGACGCTGGAACGGGACCGCGCCGAGCAGTTCGCCGCGCTGGGTGAGCGGCTCACGGCGGTGGTGGTCTCGACCGAGGCGGTCCGCGGCCAGACCGCCTCACTGGCCGGCGCGCTGAACGCCTCGACCATCCGGGGCCGGTGGGGAGAGGTGCAGTTGCGCCGGATCCTGGAGCACGCCGGGATGCTGGCGCGCTGCGACTTCGACGAGCAGGTCCGCGGTGTGAGCGCGCACGAGCGGGGGGTCCGGCCGGACGTCGTGGTCCGGTTGCCGGGCGGCAAGGTGCTGGTCGTGGACGCGAAGGCGCCGATGACCGCATACCTGACCGCGCACGCCGACGACACCGGGCAGCCCGAGCGGGACCGGCTGCTGGCGGCGCACGCGGCCGCCCTCCGCGGCCACGTGGAGTCGCTGGCTGCCAAGCAGTACTGGTCGGCGTTCAGCGCGTCGCCGGAGCTGGTGGTGTGCTTCGTGCCCAGCGACGCAGTGCTGGCGGCGGCGTTGGCCTGCGACCCGGACCTGTTCGACGCGGCGCTGACGCAGCGGGTGGTCCTGGCCGGACCGGGGACCTTGCTGGCCCTGTTGCGGACGGCCGCGTTCGCCTGGCAGCAGGACGCGCTCGCTGACGGGGCCCGGGAGCTGCTGGAGCTGGGCCGCACCCTGTATGCGCGGCTGGCCGGCCTCGGCGGACACGTCACCCGGCTGGGGACGACGCTGCAGCGGTCGGTGGAGAGCTACAACGCCTTGGTGGGGTCGCTGGAGTCGCGTGTGCTGGTCACTGCCCGGCGGATCCAGGAGCTTGGTCTGGTCCAGGACGAGCTGCCGCGGCTCGCGCCGGTCGAGCGGGCGCCGCGTCCGCTGACCGCGGCAGAACTCATCGACGCCATGGACCCCGACGTCGCGCGACCCCAGCTGGACCTGTCCGCCGAGGGGCCGGACGAGGTGCGCAGGGTGGCGGGCTGACCATGCTGCTCAGTGCAGCGAGCCGGCGTCGTGGCGGACCTTGTCCGCGTCCTTGCCGGACCGGGCCTTCAGATCGCGGCGCAGCTCGTTCGGCAGCGCGAACAGCAGCGACTCCTCCGCTGCGACGACCGGCTGCACCCGGTGGAAGCCGCGCTCGTCCAGGAATGCCAGCACGTCGCGCACCAGCAGCTCGGGCACGCTGGCGCCGCTGGTCACCCCCACGGTGGTCACCCCGTCCAGCCAGGCCGGGTCGATTTCGGCGGCATAGTCGACCAGGTGCCCGGCGCGCGCACCGTGCTCGACCGCCACCTCGACCAGCCGCACCGAGTTGGAGGAGTTGCGTGACCCGACCACGATCATCAGGTCGGTGTCAGGCGCCATCTGCTTCACCGCCAGCTGGCGGTTCTGGGTGGCGTAGCAGATGTCGTCGCTGGGTGGGTCCTGCAGCTGCGGGAACTTCTCCCGCAGCCGGCGCACCGTTTCCATCGTCTCGTCCACCGACAGCGTGGTCTGGGACAGCCAGACCACCTTGCTCGGGTCCCGGACCCGCACGTTCGCGACGTCGTCCGGGCCGTCGACCAGCCGGATGTGCTCCGGCGCCTCACCAGAGGTCCCCACCACCTCCTCGTGGCCCTCATGCCCGATGAGCAGGATGTCGTAGTCGGCGTCGGCGAAGCGGACCGCCTCCCGGTGCACCTTGGTCACCAGCGGGCAGGTCGCGTCGATCGTCTTCAAGGACCGGGCCCTGGCCTGCTCGTGCACCACCGGTGCGACGCCGTGGGCGGAGAAGATCACGGTGGCACCCTCGGGCACCTGCTCCGTCTCGTCCACGAAGACCGCACCCCGGTCGCGCAGGCTGTTCACCACGTGCTTGTTGTGGACGATCTCCTTGCGCACATACACCGGCGGCCCGTAGAGCTCCAGCGCCTTCTCCACCGTCACGACCGCCCGGTCGACGCCGGCGCAGTACCCCCGGGGGGCAGCAAGGAGCACGCGCTTGGTGCGCTGGTCGGGCATTGGGCTCACCGTTCCATCGTACGTGGCCCCGCCGCGCGGCCGGCCGCGTCGGCTGAACCCGCCGCAGCCCCGGGCTCCTAGAGTGGCCCCGTGACCAGCGCTCCGGCGTCCAGGACGATGCCCGAGCGCGCCGCCGACACGACCGCGGACCAACCGTGGCCGGTGCGGCTGCTCAGCCTGAAGATCGCCGACTACGTGGACAAGATGTCCCCGCTGTGGGTGGAGGGCGAAGTGGTCCAGCTGAGCCGCCGGCCGGGAGCCTCCACCGCGTACCTGACCCTGCGCGATCCGGAGGCCGACATGTCGCTGTCGGTCACCGTCCGCGTCCTCACCCTGGACGCGATGGCGCCGCTGCGCGAGGGCGCTCGAGTCGTCGTCCACGCCAAGCCGGTCTTCTGGACCAAGCGGGGCACCCTGCACCTGGATGCGCGGCAGCTGCGTCCGGTCGGTGTCGGCGAGCTGCTTGCCCGGCTCGAGCACCTCAAGCGGGTTCTCGCCGCCGAGGGTCTGTTCGACCGCGAGCGCAAGCGGCCGCTGCCGTTCCTGCCGGGCACGGTCGGCCTGGTCTGCGGCCGGGCCAGCGCCGCGGAACGGGACGTCGTCGAGAACGCCCGCCGGCGGTGGCCAGCGGTGCGGTTCGAGGTGCGGCAGGTCGCCGTCCAGGGCCCGACGACGGTGGCCGAGGTGACGGCGGCGCTGCGCGAGCTGGACGGGCTGCCAGGCGTGGACGTGATCGTCGTCGCTCGGGGCGGTGGCTCCTTCGAGGACCTGTTGCCCTTCAGCAACGAGACCCTGATCCGGGTCGTGGCCGGGTGCCGAACCCCGGTGGTCAGCGCGATCGGACACGACGTCGATACGCCCCTGCTGGACTTCATCGCCGACGTGCGCGCGTCCACGCCCACCGATGCGGCGAAACTGGTCGTGCCCGACGTCGCCGAGCAGCGCGACGCGCTCAGCCAGACACGCCGGCGGGCCGCTCGCGCGGTAGCCGGCCGGCTCGCCGCCGAGCGCCGGGCGCTGACGGCCATCCGCTCCCGGCCGGTGATGGTGGACCCGCGGGCTATGGTCACGGCGCGCCGCCGAGAGCTGGCCATGCTGCGGGACCAGGCCCGGCAGCGGCTGGCGGCCCGCGTCCATCGGGCGGCCGACCAGGTGGAGCACCTGCGCAGCCAGGTCCGGGCCCTGTCGCCGCTGTCGACGCTGGAGAGGGGGTATGCCGTCGTGCAGCACGCCGACGGTCGGGTCGTCATGGACCGCGAGGACGTCGAACGCGGCGAGCTGCTGCGGGTCCAGGTCGCCCGAGGCGACTTCGGCGTCCGTCCCGTCGGCTGACTGAGGGTAGCCAGTCGTCGCGGACGGCTTGAGCAGGACAAGGAGCGCCGCGAAGGTTCACGGACGTCGCCGACGTCGAGAAATTCACGGACGTCATGGTGCCCCGACGTCGAGGTGGCACGGACGTCGAGGCGCCACGGACGTCGACTAGGGTCGGCGAGGTGACCGACGACCGGCCGGCGCCCACGCCGCCCGACATCCGCGAGCTCAGCTACGAGCAGGCCCGGGACGAGCTCGTCTCCATCGTCTCCCGCCTTGAGGGGGGTCAGCTGGGACTGGAGGAGAGCATGAGCCTGTGGCAGCGCGGCGAGGAGCTGGCAGCACACTGCGGCCGCTGGTTGGACGGCGCGGAAGCCAAGCTGGCCGAAGCCGACGCGGGCACCCCAGCCCTTAGCCAGGACGGCCCGCCCGGCCCCTGAATCATGGCGACCGGCGGCTCACCGTGCCGGTTGCACCGGGCGCAGCAGAGCCGCGAACTGCGCGAGCTCGTCGAAGGTCGCCGTGCCGGTGACCACGGTGGTCAGGTCCGTGGGACCGGCGCCGCGGGAAACCAGGCTGCGCTGCACCTTGTCCAGCCGGTTCACCTGCTGGAACGGCCGGCCCGCCACCTGCACCGTCCCGATCACCCGTCCGCGGTTGGTCTGTGTCTCCACCCACAGGCTGGTGGCCCCCCGGGTCTGCTCCAGCGCGACATACTCCTGCTCCGGGGAGAGGTAGCCCGCGTGCCAGGTCATCAGGCCGTCGGTGGAACGGACGAAGCGCACGCTCGTCGCCCGCCAACCGGAGGGCAGCGCCGGCTGCGCGATGGCCCAGCCAGTGTCCCGGGCGACCTGGCGAGCCACCGAGGTGACGTCAACCGGCGGCTGGTTCACCTGGCTCACCCGGGGCACCATCGCCAGCCACACCACGACGAACCCGATGACCAGCAGCAGTGAGATCACCATGTTCTTGACGGTGCCCAGGCCGCGCCGGCGGGACTGCCGGGGCCCGCCTGTCTGCGGCCGCAGCTGCGGCGGGGTTGCGGTGCTCACCGGTCCATCGTCGCACTCCCCCGATGGTCTCCGCGTCGCCGCCACCGGTCCGCGTCGATAGAGTCGACGGGTCCCCAACGCTGCCGTCGGAGGTCGCCGCATGTCCCAGCCCGCGCTCCCACCCGAAATCCAGGCCGGTCTCATCCGACCCGACCGGAACCTGGCACTTGAGCTGGTCCGGGTCACCGAAGCCGCCGCCCTGGCCGCCGGCCGGTGGGTCGGCCGGGGCGACAAGCTCGGTGCCGACGGCGCCGCCGTCGCGGCGATGCGCGCGATGCTGTCCACGGTCTCGATGAATGGCGTCGTGGTCATCGGCGAGGGCGAGAAGGACGAAGCGCCCATGCTGTTCAACGGGGAGCACGTGGGTGACGGCACCGGTCCCGACGCCGACGTGGCGGTCGACCCGATCGACGGCACCACACTGTGCGCGAAGGGTCAGAGCAACGCCTTGGCCGTGCTCGCGGCCGCCGACCGCGGCAGCATGTACGACCCCAGCGCCGTGTTCTACATGGAGAAGCTGGCGACCGGACCGGATGCCGCCGACGATGTCGACATCCGGCTGCCGGTGGCCGAGAACGTCAGGCGGGTCGCCCGGGCCAAGCGCCAGTTCCCTTCCGACGTCACCGTGGTCATGCTCGACCGGCCCAGGCACGCCCAGCTGGCCGACGAGGTGCGGGCTGCGGGGGCGCGGCTGCGGTTCATCTCCGACGGCGACGTCGCCGGGTCGATCATGGTCGCGCGCGAGGACACCGGCGTCGACCTCATGCTCGGCACCGGCGGCACCCCGGAGGGCATCATCTCCGCCTGCGCGATCAAGAGCATCGGCGGTGTGATCCAGGGCCGGCTCGCGCCCAAGGACGACGACGAGCGGCAGCGGGCCATCGACGCCGGGCACGACCTGGACCGGGTGCTGTCCACGAACGACCTGGTCAAGGGGGAAAACTGCTTCTTCGTGGCCACCGGGATCACCGACGGGGAGCTGCTGCGCGGGGTGCGGTATCGCCGGGGAGGTGCCACCACGCACTCCCTGGTGGTCCGGTCCAAGAGCGGCACGGTCCGCATCATCGAAAGTGAGCACGGCCTGGCCAAGCTGCGCGCCTACGACGCGGAGGCCTGAACCGGTGGGCGACCCCATCCTCGTGGTCGGCGAGGCTCTCATCGACGTGGTGCGGCGCACCGACGGCTCGGTCGAGGAGCACGCCGGGGGGAGCCCGGCGAACGTCGCGCTGGGGCTGGCCCGGCTCGGCCACGATGTCCTGTTCGCCACCAGCATCGGCGACGACCCGCGGGGAAGGGTCATCTCTGACCTGATGCGGGACAACCAGGTCACCCTGACGGCCGACAGCGTCACGAGCACCCCCACGTCTGTGGCCGAGGCCACCCTGGACCACACGGGGGCAGCCAGTTACCACTTCGAGCTTTCCTGGGTGCTGCCGGCACGGCTGCCGACGGATGGGGTGACACACGTGCACACGGGATCGATCTCGGCAACGCTGCAACCCGGGGCCACCACGGTCCGCGAGACATTCCAGCGCGCCCGCGAGTCGGCCACGCTGTCCTACGACCCCAACGCCCGGCCGTCGCTGATGGGCAGCCCGGCCGACGTGCGCGGCCAGATCGAGGGCCTCATCGGCCTGGCCGACGTGGTGAAGGCCAGCGACGAGGACGTGGCCTGGCTCTACGACGGCGCGACAGTCCCGGAGGTGATGCGGCTCTGGTCCCGGCTCGGCCCGCGGGTCGTCGTCGTCACCCGCGGCGGGGCTGGCGCCGTCGCCGTCGTCGGCAGCGAGGCCATTGCCCTGAACGCCCCGCCGACCCGGGTGGCTGACACGGTCGGCGCCGGCGACTCCTTCATGTCCGGACTCCTCTCCGGCCTGTTGGACGCCGGCCTGCTGGGCGGCCCCGGGGCCCGCAACCGCCTTGCTGCGGCCGGGCTGGCCGAGGTCCGCCCAGCCCTGGACCGCGCACTGGCGTGCGGTGCGATCACCGTCTCCCGCCCCGGCGCGGACCCACCCACTCGCGCCGAGCTGGAGGAAGTGACAGCGCATGGCTGAGGTGCTCCACTGGCGTCGAGCCGGGGTCAGCGTGGTGCTGGACTGCTCCGGTGGGCGGCTCCCCCGCGTCGTCTACTGGGGCGCCGACCTCGGCGAGTTGGACGACGCCACGGTGGAGGCGCTAGTCGTGGCGGCGGTCCCCCCGATCGCCTCGGGCCGCCCAGACGTGGTCGTCCCGCTGGCCGTGCTGCCCGAGCAGTCTTCCGGCTGGCTGGGCACCCCGGGGCTGACGGGGCACCGCGACGGCGCCCACTTCTCCACCCTGTTCCGGGTGCGGGACAGCCAAACCCCCGGCCCGACCGGGCTGGAGATCGCGGCGTTCGACGACACCGCGCAACTGCGCCTGGATCTCACCGTGGAGCTGCTCGAGCACGGACTGCTGAGGACGCACGCCCGGCTGACCAATACCGGCGCGGACACCTTCGAGCTGGGCGGCATCCTGCTGACACTGCCGGTGCCCCTCGACGCGGCCGAGATCCTCGACTTCACCGGCCGGCACCTGCGCGAGCGGAGCCCGCAGCGCCGCCCGTTCACGGCGGGCACGCACCTGCGCGAGCAGCGCGGAGCCCGCTCCCACGACGGCACCCAGCTTCTGTGCGCGGGGCAGCCGGGGTTCGGATTCGAGACCGGGCCGGTGTATGGCGTGCACGTGGCCTGGTCGGGCAACACCACGACGCTGGCCGAGCGGACCTCCTCCGGGGACGCCCTGCTCGGCGGCGGCGAGCTGCTGCTGGCCGGCGAGATCCGGCTGGCCCCGGGCGAGTCCTACCGCACCCCGGAGCTGTTCGGCGCATTCGGGGAGGGCCTCAACCAGCTGTCCGCACGCTTCCACGACCACCTCCGGTCCCGGCCACAGCATCCGGCCTCGCCCCGGCCGGTGCTTATCAACGTCTGGGAGGCGGTGTACTTCAACCACGACCTGGACCGGCTCAAGGACCTGGCCGACCTGGCCGCCGAGGCCGGGGTCGAGCGCTACGTCCTGGACGACGGCTGGTTCCGCGCCCGCCGAGACGACACGGCCGGCCTCGGCGACTGGTACGTCGACGCCGACGTCTGGCCGCACGGGCTGACCCCGCTGGTGGACCACGTCAAGAGCCTGGGAATGCAGTTCGGCCTCTGGTTCGAGCCGGAGATGGTCAATCTCGACTCCGACCTGGCACGGCAGCACCCGGACTGGGTGTTCGCGCCGGCTGGCCGGCACCCCATCCCGGCCCGCAACCAGCAGGTCCTCGACCTCGGCAACCCGGACGCCTGGGCCTACATGCTCGACCGTCTGGACACGGTGCTGTCCGACAACGACATCGACTACGTCAAGTGGGACCACAACCGCGACCTGGTCGAGGCCGCCCGTTCCGGCACCGGCCAGGCCGGGGTGCACCGGCAGACCGTCGCGCTCTACGCCCTGCTCGACGAGCTGCGCCGCCGGCACCCGTTGGTCGAGTTCGAGTCCTGCGCCGGCGGCGGCGGACGCCCCGACCTCGCGATCATGTCCCGCGCCGAGCGGGTCTGGGCCTCGGACACCATCGACGCGCTGGAGCGGCACCAGATCCAGCGGTACGTCGGGCTGCTCCTGCCGCCGGAGATGATCGGTTCGCACATAGGGTCACCGCACGCGCACACCACCGGGCGTCAGCACGCCCTGTCCTTCCGCGCCGGGACCGCGATCTTCGGCCACCTCGGCATCGAGTGGGACCTCACCTCCGCCACCGCCGACGACCGCGCCCAGCTGCGGGACTGGGTCACCGCATACAAGACCCATCGCGACCTGCTGCACCACGGCCGGGTAGTGGTCGCGGACAGCGCCAACCCAGCCATCTGGGTGCACGGGGTGGTCGCCCACGACGGCGGTGAGGCGCTCTACGCGATCAGCGCGGTGACCACCAGCGTGTGGGCCCCCCCGGGGCGGGCTCGGCTGCCCGGGCTCGACCCCGAGGCCCGGTATGCCGTGTCGGTCCCCCCACCCGGCGACGACATCGGGCAGAGCGGGGCGGGCGCGTTCCCGCTGTGGTGGCACATGCGGCCGCGGCTGACCGGGCGGGTGCTGGGCAGCAGCGGGATCCAGGTCCCCAACCTGCACCCGGAGCACCTGGTCCTGGTGCACCTCCAGCGGGTCAGCTGAGCTGCAGTTCAGCCCACCCCGGCAGGGCCGGTGACGTTGGGGATAGCGCGTAACAGCTCCGGACAACCCCACCGCTCACCACTGGGTCGCGAGTGCCTGCTGTATGCCGTGCAGCGCACGCTGACGCCGCATCGCCGGCCGCTCGCGCTGGTACCGCAATCGGCGCGCCCGCCGCGCAGCCGGGTGTGCTGCGAGCTCGGCGGCACTCACACGTTGAGATGGACAAATGTGGGTAAAAGGGTGTTCCTAGGCTTAGACGAATGAAGAAGGCGTTGACCGGGTATTTCCAAGGGCGTAGCGTCACTTCAGGGTCTACCTGGGGGCAAACCTAGGGTCTATCGCCCAACTCCACGAAAGGTCGGCCGATGCTGACAAGTGTCCTTCAACGCCGTTGGGCCGGTTTGGCCACACTCATCCTGACCGTCGCGGCCCTCACCGCCGAGGCGACTCCCGCCGCGGCACTGGTCGCCCGGCCGCTGCCAAACGGCAACTTCGAGGCGGGGAACTTGTCCGGGTGGCGGGTCAACGACTGGGGAGTCGCTGGCGACGGGTGGTCAGCCAACAGCGGGACGGTCTCGCCGGTCAGCCAGTTCGACATCCCGGCGCCGCCGCAAGGAAGCTGGCAGGCCGTCGTCGACCAGGTCAACAACGGATCGCACCTGCTGTACCGGGACATCGTGGTCGACCAGGCCGGACTGGAGCTGGTCCTGACGCTGTGGTACCGCAACAGGACCGACGTGTTCTTCACGCCGAACAACCTGAACCCGTTCACCAACAACAACCAGCAGGTGCGGGTCGACCTGATTCGCCCAGACGCGTGGCTGCGCACCATGTCTGCCCAGAACGTGCTCGCCACCGTGTTCCGCACCCAGGTGGGCGACCCGGCGTCAATGGAGCCGCGGCAGTTCCGCATGGACCTGTCCCGGTTCGTGGGCCAGACCGTGCGCCTGCGCATCGCCGAGGTCGACAACCAGAACTTCTTCCAGGCCGGGGTCGACGCGGTCCGGGTCGTGGCCCCAGCAGCGGTCCAGGCCACCTCGCTGCCCGCGGTCGCGGCAGGCCCGAGCCCTCGTGCAACTGCGCCGATGACTCCCCGCCGCGGGCCTCGCTACCTCGCGCGAGGGCCGCGCTAGCGCCGCCGGACGAGTACGACCTGCCAGGTATGCAGCGCGGGCAGGTCCGCGCTCGCTTCCACCCCGTCGGCGCGCACTACCACCGGCTCCAGGTGTCCGCTCCCGTCCGGATCGGCGACCAGCACCCAGGGTGAACCGCCGGTCACCAGCCGGAGCCGGAGCGTGCCGGTCCCTGGATCACCAGGTGGCAGGTGCGGGGCGTCCCACCTGGTGCTCGGCTGCCCGACCAGGTTGACCAGGTGGACCACCAGCCAGTCGCCGACCCGGGTGACCCGGCGCCATACCGTCCCGGCCACCGGGCTGGTCTCGACCGCGGCCGCGGCGTACTCGACGTCGAGGTCGCCGTTGTAGGCCCCCGCATAGGCGGCCGTCACGTCCACGATGCCAGCGGGCATCAGCAGGTCGTGATGCTCGACCAGGAAGTCGTACCACCGCTTCAGCAGGTCCGCCGTCGACGCCTGCACCGGGTGGTTGCGGACGTAGTACGGGTCGACCAGGATCCGGTCGGCCTCCCCGGCCAGCAGGTGCGTCGCGCCATGGGAGAACAGCGTTGCCATGGTCAGGGCGGTCGCCTGGTCGGCCGCGGCCACCAGCGCGGTGTCGTAGACGTGCTGGTAGGCGGCGACGCACACCGGCTTGCCCGCTGCCCGGGCCGCGGTCACCAACCGGGCCAGGTCGGCGTACTCCGCGTTGGGTTCCCATACCTCGATGTACACCGCGTCCTGCGCCGTCGAAGCGGTCGCCCAGGTGGGGAAGTCGTTGACGTTGTTGAAGATCAGCCGGCTCCTCGGCAACCGTGACCGCAGCGACTCGATGGCACTGACGAACGAGCGCGCCACGTCGACCACCTCGCCGCTCGGGCCGAGGGCGTGCTTCGGGTAGCCGTACTGGTCGAGGTGGTAGCCGTCGAACCCGACCAGCTCCGTTGCCGCGGCCAGCTCCTGACTCAGGTGCGCCACCCACGCGGGGGCCGCTGGGTCCACCAGTCGCAGGAAGTCGCCGAGCCGGTATGCCGCGCCGGTCGCGGTCCGCAGCGCGTGACCCGACCAGCGGGGCCACTCCTCGCCGCCCACGGCGTAGACCGCGGCATACCCGATGGCGTCAGCACCGGCGTCGTGGCAGGCGCCGACGATTCGTCGCACCGTGTCCAGCGACACGGGGTTGCCCAGCGCGTCGGTGTACTCCTCCCCCCCGCCGACCAGGTCGGCGTGGCGATACGCCCAGTCGTAGCACTGGACCGCGGTCAGGTGAAGCCGACGTATGTTGTCGAGCACCTCGGTCAGCTCTCGGCCCGGCCGGTAGTCGGCAACGAAGCCATACCGCAGCACGAAGCGGTGCTGCTCCAGGGGAAGCACCTGCACCGCGGTCTGCGCACCTGCCAGGACGACGCCGTACCCGCCGGGCGGTAGCGGTCCGACGTCCACAAAGCCGTCACCGGCCACCGGTGTGCTCTCCACGATCTGGCCGAGGGACAGCACCCGCAGCTGCGCCGGCCCAGCCAGACCGCGCACCTCGATTCCGACCGGCGCGTTCACCTGGTACAGGCTCCGGGTCGGCAGCAGCTCGGGCACGAGCGGCCACCCTACCGCCGGGCCGACGCGGTCGGGCCCGCCCCCGCTCCCGGGGACGGGCCCGACCGCGTGGCGAGGAAGGCTAGCCCTTGACGGCTCCGGAGGTCATGCCGCGGATGAAGTACCGCTGCAGCGACAAGAAGACGATGAGCGGGACGATGATCGTCACGAAACCGGCAGACGGGATGAGCTCCCGGCCCTGGCCGGTCTGGCCCTGCAGCCCCTGCAGGGCCACGGTGGCGATGGTGTTGTCGCCGCGACCAAGGAACAACAGCGCGACCAGCAGGTCGTTCCAGACCCACAGGAACTGGAAGATCGCGAAGGACGCCAGTGCTGGGGTGGACATCGGCATGATGAGCCGCCAGAACGTGGTGAAGTGGCTGGCGCCGTCGATCTTGGCCGACTCGATGACCGCCCTGGGCAGGCCGGCCATGTAGTTGCGCAGGATGTAGACCGCGAGCGGCATTCCGAAGCCGAGGTGCGCAAGCCACACGGCGAGGAATGTCCCGTTGATCCCCAGCGACCCATACAACTTCAACAACGGGACGAGCGCCACCTGGTTTGGCACCACGAGCAGGCCGACGATGATGATGAAGACGATGTCACGACCGCGCCAGTCCATGAAGGTGAAGGCGTAGGCCGCGAACGCCGCGATCAGGATCGGGATGACCGTGGCCGGCACGGTGACGACGAAGCTGTTGACGAACGCCTGCCCCATGTTGACGCCGGCGTCTTCGGTCCCGATGACCCGGACGTAGTTGTCCAGCGTCCATTTGGTGAAGTCCAGCGGGTTGGCGATGGCCGACCACCAGCCGGAGCTGAACTGGGCGTCGCGGGTGCGGAAGGAGTTGATGAGCAGGCCCAGGACCGGGATCATCCAGAGCAGGCACAGGGCGACCAGGACGACACGGACCGGCCAAGTAGCGCTCCCAGCCCCACTTCCGGGCTTGCTCTGACGCAGCACCGGCTGCTTCTCCGGCGTGCCGACCCCGGGCTGGATCGTGGTGCTCATCGGTTGGCCTCCTCAGCCCGGAAGTGGCGTACCTGGTAGATGAGGATCGGGACGATCGCGATCATGAGCAGCACGACGATCGCGGCGGCGTAGCCGTTGTTACCGTCGGTGAACAGCTCGTTGTAGAAGCGGCGGCCGACGACGTCGGTGTTGAACGCCCCGTTGGTCGTGACGTAGACGACGTCGAACACCTTCATCACCCCGATGAGCACGGTGATGAACACGGTGATGACAGTTCCCCAGATCTGCGGGACGACGATGCGGAAGAAGATCATCCGCTCGCCAGCCCCGTCGATCCGGCCGGCCTCGATCGTGTCCTCCGGCACCGCCTTGATCGCGGAGGAGAGCAGCACCATCGAGTAGCCCACCTGAGTCCAGATCAGGATGATCATCAGGAACAGGCTGTTCAGGTGCAGGGTGTCCAGCTGGTACCAGGAGAAGGGCCCCTTGTTGAACAGCCCGAAAATGGCGTTGAGGAGGCCGGTCTGCGGGCTCCCCTCCGGCTGGTACTCGTACACCGAGCGCCAGATCGTCGCCGCACCCACCATGCTGATCGCCATCGGCAGGAAGATGAACGTCTTGACCGACTTCTCCCCCCGCGGCCGGAGCCGGTCCGCGAGGACGGCGACGCCCAAGCCCAGGGCGACCGTCGCCGCCGGCACGATGATGATCCACAGCAGGTTGTTGATGAGGACCTGGCGGAAGTCCGCGCTGCTCAACAGGTCCGTGTAGTTCCGCAGCCCCACGTAGGCGCTGGAGTCCTCGTTCGCGAAGCTGTACTGGATCGTGACGATCGCCGGGTAGATCAGATAGACCCCGATGGCCAGGATCGCCGGGCCGGCGAAGGCCCACGGCTTGACCCGGTCCTCCCACTTGCCCTTCAGAGACTCCGAGAGCTTGTTCAGGATCCAGAACAGCAGCATGGCGCCGCCAATGCCGCCGACGATGGCGAGCAGCGCGTTGGCGAGCTTGATGGCCAAGGACCTCGTCCTTTCTCAAGTGTGGTGGTCGCTGGGCAGCCGCGGGGCGACCAGGTCGTCGCCCCGCGGCTGGCCGAGCGTCAGCTGCCGGTCTTGGGGAAGCTGTCGTCGATGGCTTTCAACGCCTCGTCGAGGCTCTTCTGGCCCGCGATCCAGGCCACCGGCTGGGTCCAGAATGTGCCAGCGCCCACCTTGGCCGGCATCAGGTCGGACCCGTCGAACCGCGCCGCCGTCGAGGCGTAGAGCACGTCCTTGGCGATCGTCTGCGTGGTCTTGTTCGGGTACAGCGACACGTCGAAGGTCTTGTGCGGCGACAGGTACCCCGCCTTGGCCACCTCGGTGCCGTTGTCCTTGCTGGCGATGAAGTTGCGCAGCTTCAGCGTGTTCGCGTCATTGTTGAAGGCCGCAGCCAGGTCGCCGCCGGACAGGACCGGGTTGTTGCCCTTCTCCTTCGCCGGGAAGGCCGCGACGCCGAGCTTGGTGTCCATGTTGGCGATGACTTCGTCCGGGAAACCGCCCTTGGCGGCCATGAACGTGGCCTGCTTGAACAGGTAGCACCCGGGGGGCTGCTTGAACAGCGGGTTCCCGCCGGTCTGGAAGTTCGTCGAGACGATGGCCTTCGTCCCGCCCAGGACGTTGCCCTTGGTGAAGGCGATCTTCTGGAAGTACTCGAAGGCGGGCTTGATCTCCGGGCTGTCGAACTTCAGCTCGCCCTTCACCCACTTGTCGTAGTTGTCCGGTCCGGCGAACCGGAGCACCAGGTCCTCGATCCAGTCGGTGATCGGCCAGCCCGTAGCGGCAGCAGACTCGGCCGCGATGCACCACGGCACCTTGCCCTCCCCGCGGATCTTGTCGGTCAGCGCGAGCAGGTCGTCCAGCGTCTCCGGCACGGTGTAGCCGGCCGCCTTGAACGCCGCCTGGTCGTAGAAGAGCAGGCTCTTCACGCTCACCGCGGACGGCAAGCCGTACACCTTGCCGTCGGCGCAGGTCCCGGCGCCGACGAAGCCCGGCACCAGGGTGGCGGTGTCAGTGGCCACCGTCGCGTCGTCGAAGGCAAGGACCTTCTTCTGCTTGGCCAGATCGCACATGACGCCCGGCTGCGGGAACAGGCCCACGTCCGGCGCGCTGCCGCCGGCCACCCGGGAGCGGATCTCGGTGTCCCACGAGGCCGCCTTGGTGAACTTGATCGTGAAGCCGTTGGATGCGGCGAACTTGTTCAAGTCCTGCTTGAACGCAGCCTCCTGCTGCTGCCCGAAGCCGTACATGACCTCGACCGAGGACTTTCCCGGACCCGAGGCGGTGCCGGTCGCGTTGCCGCCGGAGCTGCTGCCGCCGGACCCAAGACACCCGGTCGTGAGCACCGTGACCGAGCCAGCGACCGCTACCACCTTGGTGAGCGTCCTACCGCGCATGAATCGTCTCCCTTGAGTGCTGTTGCGCCAGGAGAGAACGCCACTACGACGAAGCCGCGGCGGCGAGGCTCCTGCTGTTTCGAGTAAGTAACGTGCGAACATTGCCCGGCCACCGGGTGCTCGTCAAGCCTTGGCGGCCCGATTGCGCCCGTGTCGGCCCGACCTTGGCCGTATCGTTACGCGGTCGTTCTGACTTGCCCACCTTGACATAGGTCCGCAAGGCCCGCGACACGACCGAGGCGGGCACGAGCATCTAGCCTGGGAGCCCGTCAGCGCACCCGTCAGCCCACCCGTCAGCCCACCCGTCAGCCAGTGCCAGTCGTCAGCCACGGAGAGGAGCAGCGCGTGCCCCAGTTCTGCTACCAGGAGATGCTGCCGCTGGGACCGGACCACACCGCATACCGGCGGGTCAGCACGGAGGGATTCCGGGTCGCACCCGGCCCGGACGGGCTGCAGTTCCTGCAGGTCGAGCCGGAGGCGCTGCGGCTGCTGACCGAGACCGCCATGCACGACATCGCCCACTACCTGCGCCCGGCCCACCTGGCTCAGCTGCGGCGGATCGTGGACGACCCGGACGCCAGCAACAACGACAAGTTCGTCGCCCTGGACCTGTTGAAGAACGCCAACATCGCCGCGGGTGGGGTGCTGCCCATGTGCCAGGACACCGGCACCGCCATCGTCATGGGCAAGCGCGGGCAGCGGGTGCTCACCCCGGGCATCGACGAGGCCGCCATCGCCCGTGGCGTGTATGACGCCTACACCCGGCTCAACCTGCGCTACTCCCAGCTCGCGCCGCTCACCACCTGGGAGGAGGTGAACACGGGGTCGAACCTGCCGGCTCAGGTCGAGCTGTACGCCGACACCAAACCGGGCCACGAGACGACATACGGCTTCTTGTTCATGGCCAAGGGCGGCGGATCCGCGAACAAGTCGTTCCTCTACCAGGAGACCAAGGCCGTCCTCAACCCCACGCGACTGCTGGCCTTCCTCGACGAGAAGCTCCGGTCGCTGGGCACCTCGGCCTGCCCGCCGTACCACCTGGCCATCGTCATCGGCGGCACGTCGGCCGAGTTCGCCCTAAAGACAGCCAAGTACGCCAGCGCGAAGTACTTGGACGGCCTGCCGCGAGCGGGTTCGCCGGCCGCGCACGGGTTCCGCGACGTCGAGCTGGAGGAGCAGGTGCTGGGGCTGACCCGCGAGTTCGGGATCGGGGCGCAGTTCGGCGGCAAGTACTTCTGCCACGACGTGCGGGTGGTGCGCCTCCCACGGCATGGCGCGTCGCTGCCGGTGGCGGTGGCGGTGTCCTGCTCGGCCGACCGGCAGGCGCTGGGCAAGATCACCGCCGACGGGGTGTTCCTGGAGGCGCTGGAGACCGACCCGGCGCGGTACCTCCCCGCCACCACCGAGGCGGACCTGCCAGCGCGGGACGTCGTCCAGATCGACCTGCGCCGGCCGATGGCGGAAGTCCGGGCGACCTTGTCCCGGTACCCGGTGAAGACCCGGCTGTCGCTGTCCGGGCCGCTGGTCGTCGCTCGCGACATCGCGCACGCGAAGATCAAGGAGCGGCTGGACGCCGGCGAGCCGATGCCGGCCTACCTGCGCGACCACGCCGTGTACTACGCCGGGCCCGCGAAGACCCCGGCCGGCTACGCCAGCGGGTCCTTCGGCCCGACGACCGCCGGGCGGATGGACTCCTACGTCGAGCAGTTCCAGGCGGCCGGCGGGTCGATGGTGATGCTCGCCAAGGGCAACCGGTCCGCGCAGGTGACCGCCGCGTGCCGCGAGCATGGCGGGTTCTACCTGGGCTCCATCGGTGGCCCGGCGGCTCGGCTGGCGCAGGACTGCATCAAGTCCGTCTCGGTGCTGGAGTACCCCGAGCTGGGTATGGAGGCGGTGTGGCAGATCGAGGTCGCCGACTTCCCGGCCTTCATCGTCGTCGACGACAAGGGCAACGACTTCTTCGCCGAGACGGTGAAACCGCTCGCGATGTCGATCAATAGGAGGCCAGGCCTGTGAGCGAGCGCCCGTCCACCCCGGCCCAGGCGTGGGCGGCCCTGGTCGAGGGCAACCAGCGATTCGTCGCCGGCACCTACTCCCACCCGAACCAGGACGCCGCTCGGCGCAGCAGCCTCGCCGGCGGCCAGACCCCGTTCGCGCTGTTCTTCGGCTGCGCAGACTCGCGGGTGGCCGCCGAGATCATCTTCGACCAGGGGTTGGGCGACCTGTTCGTGGTCCGGACTGCTGGACACGTGGTGGACACCGCGGTCCTGGGGTCCCTCGAGTTCGGCGTCGGCGTGCTGGAGATTCCGCTCATCGTGGTGTTGGGCCACGACAGCTGCGGGGCGGTGGCGGCGACCATGCGCGCGGTCGAGAACGGCGACGTCCCCCCGGGCTACGTGCGCGACATCGTCGAACGCGTGACCCCGTCGGTCCTGGAGTCACGGCGGCTGGGCATGCGCACGGCCGACGCCATCGAGGCCCAGCACGTCAGCAACACGATCGACCTGTTGCTGGAACGGTCCCGGCTGCTGTCCCTGCGCGTCGACTACGGCCGGCTCGCCATCGTGGGCGCGACCTACGCGCTCGCCGACGGCCAGGCCCGCCTGACACGCTCGGTTGGCCTGCCCGCGGGCTGAACCCCGCTGCGCAGGGCCCACCCACACCACGCACCAACGCTGCGCACCTTTCCGCGCTCAACTTGCTGACGCGGGCCAACCTCGCGGGACCAAGTACCCTGCCCCGGCCCCGGTCATGGGACCACCCTGGACGCGTAGGCGACCCTCGGAAAGGAACCCATGATGATGTACGGCAACGGCTGGGGATGGAGCGCGATGATGTTCATGCCCTTGCTCTGGATCCTGCTCCTCGGTGCCGTCATCTGGGCGGCATTTCGTTTCGCCCAGCCACACCCAGACCGGCAGAGCCCGCAAGACCGCTCCATCCGGGAGACGCCGCAGGAGATCCTCGACCGCCGGTTCGCCTCAGGTGAGATCGACGCCGAGGCCTACACGCACGCCCGCGCGCAGCTGGCGGGCCGGCCGTCGGACACCCCATGACCCGTATGCGGCAGCGCTGGCTGCCCCTGACGGTCCTGGTCGCGGCGGTCTCGCTGCTCGTCGCCTCCATGCTGTGGGTCGCGCGCGCGCCCGGCGGCTGGCAGGGCGTCGGGATGATGGCTCCCGGCTTCGCAGGACCCTTCGTCCCCGGTGACCGGCCCGCACCAACCCTCAAGGACGCCGAACAGGCGGCAGCGCGGTTCGGTGCCAGTTGGGGCCTGTCGGTTGGCGAGGTGATGCAGTTCGACAACGGCTTCTACGCCGAGCTTGCCCAACCCTCAGGGAGCCTGGCGACAGAGGTGCTCGTCGATCCGGGGACCGGGTCGGTACAGCTGGAGTTCGGTCCGGCGATGATGTGGAACACGGCCTACGGCATGAGCCCTGCCGTCGACGCGCGCCAGGACGACATCGGGCCCGAGCGCGCGCAGGCCGCAGCGGGCCAGTGGCTGAGCACGAACCGCCCCGGAGACCGTGCCGGCGAAGCCGAGGCATTCCCCGGCTACTACACCCTGCACGTCCTGCGGGGGGACCGGGTGACCGGGATGCTGTCCGTGCGCGCGTCCACCGGCGCTGTCTGGTACCACGCCTGGCACGGGCGTTTCGTCGCCCTGGCCGAGCACGGCGAAGCCCAGTAGCCGTCCAGCACGGACCAGCCGGGCTCGAACCACCCGCTGCCGCGCAAGCCGCTAGAGGGACAGCCGCTCCCGGACGACGGCCGCCAGTTGCTCCGCGACCTCCTGGGCCAGCTCGGCCCGGTCCGCCTCGACCATCACCCGGACCAGAGGCTCCGTGCCGGACTTGCGCAGCAGCACCCGGCCCCCGCCGTCCAACTCGGCCGACGCCTTGAGCACGGCCTCGGCGACGACCTCGTCCTCGTCCAGCCGATTCTGGTCCACCCCGCGGACGTTCACCATCACCTGCGGCAACCGGGTCATGACCGCCGCCAGGTCGGCCAGCGGCCGGCCGGCCCGGGCCACCTCGGCCGCCAGCATCAACCCGGTGAGCGTCCCGTCACCCGTGGTGGCGTGGTCGAGGAAGATCACGTGTCCCGACTGCTCGCCGCCGAGGGAGTACCCCCCGGCGCGCATGTCCTCCAGCACGTAGCGGTCGCCCACCGCGGCCTGCCGCACCGTCACCCCGGCGCGTTCCAGCGCCTGCAGCATTCCCAGGTTGCTCATCACCGTGGCGACCAGGGTGTTCTTGGCCAGTCTGCCGCGCTCGCGCAGCGACAGCGCCAGCACCGCCATGATCTGGTCGCCGTCGACGTCGTTGCCCGCGGCGTCGACAGCCAGGCAACGGTCCGCATCCCCGTCCAGGGCGATCCCGAGGTCGGCCCCGGCCTCGACGACGGCCCGCTGCAGGGACTCGAGGTGGGTGGAGCCGTAGCCGTCGTTGATGTTGAGCCCGTCCGGTTCGCAGCCGATCGTGGTCACGGTGGCGCCAGCCTGCTCGAACGCGGTCGGCGCCACCGCGCTCGCCGCGCCATGGGCGGCGTCGACGACGATCCGCAAGCCGTCGAGGCGGTGTGGAAGGACCGATACCAGGTGCGCGACATACGAGGCGGCCCCCGTTGCCAGCGGGCGGATGCGGCCGATGTCGGCTCCTGTCGGCCGCCGCCACGGCTCCTCCAGCCGCGACTCGATGGCGTTCTCCAGCTGGTCCGGGAGCTTGTGGCCGCCCCGGGCGAAAAACTTGATCCCGTTGTCCGGCGCGGGGTTGTGCGAGGCGGACAGCATCACGCCGAGGTCCGCGTCCGTGTCGCCGACGAGGAAGGCGATCGCGGGCGTGGGCAGCACCCCGGCGTCGAACACGTCGACTCCGGCGGAGGCCAAGCCGGACATGGTCGCGGCGGCCAGGAAGTCACCGGAGGCTCGGGGGTCGCGGCCCACCACGGCACGGGGCCGGTGGCCGGCGAACTCCCCCACTTCGGCGAGCACGTGGGCGGCCGCGACCGACAGGTCGAGCGTCAGTTCGGCGGTCAGGTCCTGGTTGGCCAGGCCACGTACGCCGTCGGTGCCGAACAGGCGACCCGCCATGCAGCGCCTCCTTCTCCTCCTGACCCGGCCGGTGGCACGCCCACAGGGCTGCGACCGCGGCGGCACAGCCGGTCCAGCATGCCCGCGTGTCGCGAACCTACCCCGTACCGTGCCGACGGCGACCGCCGGAAGGGTCGCCCGGGCAGCTGCGGTATGCGGTCAGCGCTTGCTGTACTGCGGGGCCTTGCGCGCCTTCTTCAGGCCGGCCTTCTTGCGCTCGGGCACGCGTGCGTCGCGGGTCAGCATGCCGGCCTTCTTCAGCGCCGGGCGGTTCAGCTCGACGTCCACACCGTTCAACGAGCGGGCCACTCCCAAGCGGACGGCCCCGGCCTGACCGGACGGACCCCCGCCGTGCACGCGGACCAGCACGTCGTAGGCGCCGTCCAGCTCGAGCAGCTTCAGCGGCTCGTTCACCATCTGCTGGTGCACCTTGTTGGGGAAGTAGTCGTCCAGGGTGCGGCCGTTGATCGTCCAGCTGCCGCTGCCCGGCAGGATGCGCACGCGCGCGATGGCCTGCTTGCGGCGGCCGGTGGCGGCACCTGGGCCGGACGCGGCGGGCTTGCGGGCGGCAGCCGCTGGCGCCTCCGACTCGCTGGTGTACTCACGCAGCTGCGGCTCGTCGCTGTCGAAGCCGACCTCGGCATCCGTAGCGTCGACGGTGGTTTGGGACACGGTTCTCCTACTCGAGCGTGCTGCGCAGCGGTTACTGTGCGACCTGGGTGATCTCGAACGGCACAGGCTGCTGCGCCTGGTGCGGGTGGCTGTCGCCGCGGTAAACCTTGAGCTTGGTCAGCTGCTGGCGTGCCAGGGAGTTCTTCGGGAGCATGCCCCGCACTGCCTTCACGACGGCCTTCTCGGGACTTTTCGCAAGCAGGTCCTGGTACCGGGTAGCCCGCAGGCCGCCCGGGAAGCCGGAGTGGTGGTAGGCCTGCTTCTGCTGCAGTTTGGCGCCGGTCAGCGCGACCTTGTCGGCGTTGATGATGATGACGAAGTCGCCGGTGTCCACGTGCGGTGCGAAGGTCGCCTTGTGCTTGCCCCGCAGCAGGACGGCGGTCTGGCTGGCCAGGCGCCCGAGGACCACGTCGGTGGCGTCGATGACGTGCCAGGACCGGGTGACCTCGCCCGGCTTGGGGGTGTACGTGCGCACGGTCGTAGCCTTCGTTCTCTCGTGGTGTGCTGCAGCGAGCGTTGCGGCGCCGGGATGCGCGCACGCACAACGACGGACCAGGCTACCTGGCGCATTCGGGACCGGTCAAAACGCGGGTGTGCGTCTCGGGTCATCCGGTGATCGTCCGCTCATGCCCTGGATCCCGTGCTCAGGACTGGGTGAACACCGCGACGGTGCGGCCCGGCACCGTCAGCGTTCCCGCCGCGGGGTCCCAGAACGTCGACTTCACGACCGGGTCGGACCCGGCAGCCTGGACCGGGGACAGGGCCAGGTTGGCACCGGCTAGGCCGGGCAGCTCCTGGGTCACCGGCGACGGTGTGGCGTTGAAGACCACCACTAGGCCCTTCAGCGCCGGGTCGGCGTTGCCCCCGACGGTGTCGTCGATGCGCATCACGACGACCCCGGGGTGCGCGTCGGGGGTTCCGGAGACCGGGAAGCTCACCTTGGCGTTGACCGCCGCCGCCGTGCCCAGCCGGAACAACGGCGTGGAGAACCGCAGCCGGAGCAGGTCCTGCGCCGCCGCGGTCGCGGCCTGCACGTCGGCCGCGCTCGGCTTCAGGGCCGGGTCGGCCAGCAGCGGCCGCATGAACGGCCACTTGGAGCTGTTGTCGGCGGCCTTGGGCAGGCCGTGGCCGAAGCCGTTGTCGGCTCCCGTCCAGTCCAGCCGGTTGAACCAGTCCCCGCTGTCGTAGCTGTTGCGGTCCAGGCTCTTGCTGCGCAGCAGGTCGGCGCCCGCGTGCCAGAACGCCGGGGTCTGCGCCAGCGCCACGGTTGCCAGCGACAAGGTGTTCATCCGGACCCGGTCGGCCATGGCGGTGTCCTGCGGCAGCTTCAGCGCCAGGTTGTCGAACAACGTCTCGTTGTCGTGCGCGTCGACGTAGCTGATGATCTCGTCCGGCTGGTCGGCATACCCGGCCGGTGCGCCGTTGTAGGACACCGCGTCGCCGCGGACCACCGCACCGGTCTGCGCCGAGCGGAAGGTGAACGACCGCAGGTTGCCGGCCAGGCCCAGCTGGACCAGGTCGGTGTCGTGGGCCAGGCGAGCCTGCTGGGTCGCGGCGTCACCGTTGACCGGATCTCCGTTGCTGTCGGTGTACTCGCCGCTGCCGAACCCCTGGATGCGGGGGTTCTCGTCGAACGGACCCCCGCCGCGCACCGCGTCGCGCAGCCGGTCGCTGAAGGTGCCGATGTGGGTGCCGCCGAGCTGGCCCTGCGTGGCCTGGACGAAGCGGGCGTTGTTGGCCACCTCGCCGAAGTTCCACCCCTCGCCGTACAGCGTGACCTTCGACCCGTCGACGCCGTCCGCAGCGAGGGTGAGCCCGTTGAGCGCGTGCCGGACGGCCAACATGTTGGCCCGGCTGTGGTGGCCCATGAGGTCGAACCGGAACCCGTCCACCTTGTACTCGCGGGCCCAGGTGAGCACACCGTCGACCATGATCTTTTGGCCCATGGCGTGCTCGGTGGCCACGTTCTGGCAGCAGGTGGACGTGGTGACGGCACCGTTGGCGTCGAGCCGGTAGTAGTAGCCGGGCACCACCTTGTCCAGCACCGAGGTGCCGGCCTGGCCTGAGGTGGGGGTGTGGTTGAACACCTGGTCCAGCACGACCCGCAGCCCGTTCGCGTGCAGGCCGCCGACCATGGTGCGGAACTCCGCCACCCGGCTCCCGCCGTCGGCGGCGGCGTTGCTGCTGGCGTAGGAGCCCTCCGGCACCATCCAGTGGAACGGGTCGTACCCCCAGTTATAGGCGTCGTTGGCGGCCACCGCTGTGACGCACGCCTGCTGCTCCTCGCTGTCCGGCGGGAGCGAGGGCAGGTCGCAGTGGGGGGTCTCCTGCTTGGTGCGGTCCTCGGGGATGGAGGCGATGTCGAAGGTCGGCAGCAGGTGCACCGTGTTGAGCCCGGCTGCCGCCAGCGCGCGCAGGTGCTTGGCGCCGAAGCCGTCGTCGGCGAAGGCCAGGTAGCTGCCGCGGTGCTCCGCCGGCACGGAGGTGTCGGTGATGGAGAAGTCCCGAACGTGCAGCTCGTAGATGGTCTGGTCGACGGTGCGGCCAAGCGCCGGGGCCCTCGCCGTGCGCCACAGCGCCGGCATGAACCGGCGGTCGCGCAGCGACACCGCCACCGACCGGGTGGAGTCCAGTGTCAAGGCCACCGAGTAGGGGTCGGTCACCAGGTTGGTCTCGACCTTGCCGGTGCTGGGCGCATACACCACAACCTCGAAGAGGTACCGGACACCCTTCCACCCGGCCTTGCCCGTCCCGGTCCAGCTGCCGTCCCCGGCCCGGGTCATGACCACCGCGGTGGCCTCGCTCGCCGGGGCGGTCGGGCTGGACCCGGCCGGCCAGACCAGGGTGCGAACGCCCTGCGCCGTCGGTGCCCAGACCCGGAAGCTCGGCCGGGACCCGGACCAGGACACTCCGTAGCCGCGAGTGCCGGCCGACGCCGCATACAGGCTGTCCAGCACCGGGGCGATCTGCACTCCGGTGGCGTCCATGAGCCGGCCGAGGTCGTCATACATGCCGACCGCCACCTGGCCCTTGAGGATGCCGCCGACCCGCTGCGCGGTGGCGCGGTCGAGCCGGAGGGCGACGTACCCCGCCAGCTCCGGGTGGCGCTGCACCACTGACGCCGGCAGCCCGGCCGGGTCGCGGGTGAGGACGGCCGACGGTCCGCCGGTGACGTCCTCCGCGTCGACCGCCAGCCCGCCGGACCGGGCCCAGTGCAGCCGCCAGTCCAGCAGCTGCACCGGCGTGCCGGACGGCACCGCGGTCGCCGGCCAGGCGATCAGCCGGTCGTTGACGAAGACCGCCTTGGCCTTGGTCAGGTCGGGGTTGGCCCCGCCGATCGAGGTCCGCGCGGTCATGACGTGGCTGGAGAGGACGTAGCTGATGGTGACCACCGTGCCGTCCGAGGGCACCGAGAGGGCGACGTTGGCCCCGTTCGGCGCGCCGCCGGCGCCGTAGTTCTCGTCCCAGGACAGCCCGTGCGCGACCTTGAACTCATAGGTTCCAGCCGGGATCTGGTCGCTGCTCCAGGTGTACGTCCCGTCGCCGTCGGGGTCCTGCAGCCACGGCCGCATGCAGTCCGGCAGCCAGTCCGCCGGGCAGCCCAGCTCGCTCTGGTAGGAGCCGGGCGCGGTGATGACCGGTCCCTGCGTGCTGCTGGTGACCCAGTGGGTGGCGTGGTCGTAGTAAAACGTCACGTCCCCGCCGGGTGCCGTGTAGGGGATGTTCGGCCCGTCCCTGACCGCGCCGAGGCCGTAGTTCTCGTCCCAGGCCTTGTTGATCGCAGCCTTGTACTCGTAGTCGCCGGGCGGGATCGCGAACGTGCCCTTCCAGATCTGGTCATCGGCGTCGAGGGCGAGCTGCGCCTGGTCGCAGGCCGGCTGCCAGTCACCCGCCGAGCAGCCCATCTCGGAGTTGTGGCTGCCCGGGACGCTGACGTTGGCGGGCTGGACCACCGGCCCGACCGTGCCGGTGCTGGTGCCGGCGGGGACGCCCACGATGGCGTAGGTGGACCGGGCGCTGATGTTGCCGCTGTGGTCGCGGGTGACCGCGCGGTACTCCAGCAGCGTGCCCGCGGCCAGCCTGGACACGTCGTGGAACACCCGGTATGGCGCGTTGTCGTCGGTTCCGAGGACCTGCCAGGCCGTGGTGCCCACCGGCCGAACCGCGAAGGTGACCTGGGCCAGGTCGTTCACCGGCAGCGCAGCGCGGATCTCGGTGCGCCCACCAACGGTCGCCCCAGCGGTGGGGACGGTCAGGTAGGTCGTCGGTGCCGAGGCGCGCGGCGGGATCGCCTTGATGGCGCGGAAGACTTTGACCGACAGCGGCGGCACGGACACGGTGACCCGCGCCGAGCCGTCGGTGGTGACCGCCCGCGCGGCGCCCAGGAGCGGGGCGAACCGGGTCCTTGGGCTGAAGGTGGCGAAGGTGGCCTGTTTGGACTGCGCGGCGTTGTTCGCAACGACGAGGTACTCGACCTGCCTTCCGGCGTCGACCCGGCTGAAGGCGTAGACCCCGGCCTCGTTGGAGGCGTAGCGGTGGATCTGCGCGCCGTCGGCCAGCGCCGGGTGCGCCGCGCGGAGCGCGGCCATCTGCGCGATCAGCCGGTAGAGCGGGGTGTGCGTGCCGAACCGGTACTTCGACCCGGCGGCGCCGGGACCGAACAGGTTCTCCTCGTCGGCGTACTGCTGCACCTGCGTGGCGAACATGTCCTGCCGGGCAGCCTGGTCGGTGTTCCCGCCGGGCGCGCCCATGAACCCCTGCTCGTCCCCGTAGTAGGTGATCGGCTGCCCGCGGGTGAGATACATGAGCCGGTTGGCCAGCTCGGTCCGCTCCAGCAGCTGGTCGGCCCCGCCGTCGCGCAGCATCTTCGCGAACCGGCCGATGTCGTGGTTGCCGAGGAACGTGGGCAGCGAGTAGGCGTTGGAGTCGGCGTCGGTGTAGTAGTCGTCGGCCGCGTAGAAGTCGCGCAGCGAGGTGGTGGCCTTGCCCTGGGCGAAGCCGAGCGCGTTGCCCTGGAACCCGAAGTCGAGCGTGGCCGGGAGCTTCCCCTCCGTGGTGTACCGGCTCATGAAGGCAGGGCTGCCGTCGAAGACCTCGCCGAACATGAAGAACCGCGGCTTGCCGGCGGCCCGGGCGGCGGCCAGCAGGCGGGGCGAGAACTGTTGCCAGAACTCGATGTTCACGTGCTTGACGGTGTCGATGCGGAAGCCGTCGAGGCCGAACCCGGCCCAGGTCTGGTAGATCTTGGTCATCCCGTCGGCCACGGCCGGCTGCTCGGTGAACAGGTCGTCCAGGCCGAAGAAGTCGCCGTACTCGGTGGACTCCCCGGAGAAGGTCGAGTCGCCCCGGTTGTGGTAGTAGATCGGGTTGTTCAGCCACGCCGGCGCCTTCACCGACGCGTCGGCGGCGGAGCCGAACACCGGCCGCTCCGGGAACGAGGTGTCCTTGTCCAAGGCGGGGAAGTTGTTCGTGCCCGCGTAGTCCTTGTCGTCAAACGGTGTACCGCTGGCGTCCGTGTAGGGCCGGTCCGCCTTGGACGTGTAGTCGTAGGTGCCGTCGGCGTAGCGGATCACGTCGGCGGTGTGGTTGGTGATGATGTCGAAGAAGACCTTCATGCCCAGCCGGTGCGCCTTGCCGATGAGCTCGCGCATCTGCGCGTTCGTGCCCAGGTGCGGGTCGATCCGGGTGAAGTCGGTGACCCAGTAGCCGTGGTAGCCCGCGCTGACGTTGTCGCCAGAGCCTTGCACCGGCTTGTTCTTGAACGACGGGGTCAGCCAGATGGCCGTCGTGCCGAGGCCCTTGATGTAGTCGAGCCGGTTCGTCAGGCCGCGCAGGTCCCCACCGTGGTAGAAGCCCCTGTCGGTCGGGTCGAACCCGGTCACCAGCCGGTCGCCGGTGAGGCCGCCCAGGTCGTTCGCCGCGGACCCGTTGGCGAACCGGTCCGGCATGACGAAGTAGAACCGCTCCCTGGTCAGGTCCTTGCGCAGGCTGCGCCCGGCCAGCCGGGCGTCGGCGGCGATCGAGTCGCCGGCGATGTCCGAAGTGGTCATCGCGACCTGGTGGGTCGCGTCGTCATACGTGAAGGTGATGGCGGCCGGCCCGCCGAGCACGAGCGGGATGTTCGCCCCGTCGCGGGCACCCCCGGCGCCGTAGTTCTCCGCCCAGTCGCCGTCGATCGCGATCTTGAACTCGTAGCTGCCCGCAGGCAGAGTGAACGTGCTCCGGTATGTCGTGTCGCCGACCTTCTCCAGCGCGCTCTGGGGACAGGCCGGGTCCCAGTCGGCGGCGCAGCCGACCTCGGACTGCAACGAGCCGGCCAGGGTCGCCGTGCGGTCCGCGGCCGCCGCGGGGCCGGCGAGCACCACCGGCGCCATACCGACCAGAGCCAGGACAACGGTCGTGAACACGGCCAACAGGGAACGACGACGCTCCATTGCGACTCCCAAGGGCTACAACGTGGACCAGAGCGCGGACGCTACCTGCCACAACCGACAAAGTCCCGCTGCGATGGACGCTACGTCGGCTGCCGCCGTCCCGCTAGTGCAGGGCTCAGCGGGCCCGCCGCACCCGGGTCTCGTCCCAGACCGCCTGATCGGACTGGTAGACCGCGCCGGACTCCCCGAAGACGACGAACCGGTCGAACCCGCGAGCGAACCACCGGTCGTGGGTCACCGCCAGCACCGTTCCTCGGAAAGCCAGCAAACCCTCCTCCAACGCCTCCGCCGAGTGCAGGTCGAGGTTGTCGGTGGGCTCGTCGAGGAGCAGCAGCGTCGCCCCGGAGAGCTCCAGGAGCAGGATCTGGAACCGAGCCTGCTGCCCACCGGACAGTGACTCGAAGACCTGCTCCCCCGACCTGGCCAGCTCGTAGCGGTCCAGGACGCGCGCCGCCTCCTCCCGGCCCATTCCGCCCCGGTGCTCGTCGCCCCGGTGCAGAATCTCCAGCAGCGTGCGCCCGAGCAGCGAAGGATGTTCGTGGGTCTGGGCGAACCAGCCGGGTCGCACCCGTGAACCCAGCCGGGCCACGCCGATGTGATCGACCGGCGCCGGAGCCACGTCGCCGACCGGCCGGTGCTCGACGTCCGGGTCGGACCCGCCGGCTGCGAGCAGCCGGAGGAAGTGCGACTTGCCCGAGCCGTTGCTGCCCAGGATGGCGACCCGCTCGCCATACCAGACCTCCAGGTCGAACGGCCGCATGAGTCCGGTCAGCTCGAGCCGTTCGCAGACCACCGCACGCTTGGCGGTCCGGCCACCGCTCAGCCGCATCCGAACCCGCTGCCGCCGCGGCAGCGCCTCCGGGGGCCCGGCCTGCTCGAACTTGGCCAGCCGGGTCAGGGCGGCCTGGTAGCGCGAGGCCATCCCGTCGTTGTAGGCGGCCTTGACCTTGTACATCTGGACCAGGTCCTTCAGCTTGTCGTGCTCCTCGTCCCACCGGCGGCGCAGCTCCGCCAGTCGGGAGAAGCGGTCCTCCCGGGCCTGGTGGTAGGAGGAGAACCGGCCCGGGTGAATCCACAGCGTGGCGCCGGCGGCGGTCGGCTCCAGGGTGGCGATGCGGGTGGCGACCTGGTCCAGCAGCTCGCGGTCGTGGCTGACGAACAGCACCGTCTTGGGTGAGCCCACGAGCTCGCGCTCCAGCCAACGCTTGGCCGGGACGTCGAGGAAGTTGTCCGGCTCGTCCAGCAGGAGCACGTCCTCCGGCCCGCGCAGCAGCGCCTCGAGGACCAGCCGCTTCTGCTCCCCGCCGGAAAGTGTCCGCACCTGCCGGAACTGCGCGCGCTCGAACGGCACGCCCAGCGCGGACGTGGTGACCACGTCCCAGACGGTCTCGTGGTCGTAGCCCCCGACATCGGCCCAGTCCGCGAGCGCCTGGGCGTAGGCGAGCTGGGCGGGTTCGTCGTCGCGCTCCATCATGGCCAGCTCCGCCGCGTCGACCGCTGCTGCGGCGGCCCGGATCCGTGGCGGGGCGATGGCGAGCAGCAACCCGCGCACGTCGCTGTCGTCGCGCACCCTTCCGACGAACTGGCGCATCACCCCGAGCCCACCGCTGCGGGTCACCGCGCCCTCGTGCGGCTGGACGTCGCCGGCCACTATTCGCAGCAGGGTGGTCTTGCCCGTCCCGTTCGGCCCGATGAGCGCGACCTTGGCGCCCTCGCCCACCCGCACGCTCACGTCCAGCAACAGCGGGCGGCCATCCGGCAGCGCATAGCTCACCGCGTTCACGTCGACGTGGCCCATGCGGGAAATGCTGGCGTATGCGGTGTGCCTGGGTCACTTGAGTTCCGTGCCGCCTCCGGCGGCGCAGCGGCTACCGGTGGTTGCGGGCTTCCACCGCCCGGCTGGCCAGCTCGGCCGATCGCGGGTATTGCACCTGCTCCAACGACAGCCCCAGCGCGGGCATCAACCGAACGGCGCCGTCACGGGAGGTGGAGGCCAAGACCACCGACGGCCACTGAACGTCCCGACGTCCCTCACCGACCGCGACGACCGCCCCGACCAGGAACCGGACCATCGAGTGGCAGAACGCGTCGGCCACGATGGTCCCCTCGATGACATCGTCCTCCAGGCGGCGCCAGGAGAACGCCATCAAGGTGCGCCTGGTGGTTGCTCCGTCCCGGGGCTTGCAGAAGGCCGCGAAGTCGTGCAGGCCGAGCAACGGCTGGGAGGCGGCGTGCATTGCGGTCACGTCCAGCAGACGCCGGTGCGACACCGTGTCGAACCGCCGCAGCGGGTCCAGCCGCGCGGGGGAATCGCAGATCCGGTAGAGGTAACGGCGGGACAACGCCGAGAACCGCGCGTCGAAGCCATCGGGGGCGATCTCCGTCCGACGCACCACGATGTCGGCCGGCAGCACCGCGTTGAGCCGCGTGACGGCGGCCTCCGCGGGCGGTGGACCCGACCGGCCGGGCAGCGCCAGCCACGCCGCGGACGAGACATCGGCGTGGGCGACCGCCCCGCGAGCGTGCACACCGGAGTCGGTGCGCCCCGCGGTGACCAGCCGCTCCGGCTGCCCGCCGCGCAGGATCGTGCGCAGCGCGCGCGTGAGCTCGTCCTCGACGGTGCGCCGTCCAGGTTGGACCGCCCACCCGGAGAACCCGGTGCCGTCGTAACCGAAGTCGAGCCGGAGTCTGACCATGCCCGGCGGAGTGGTCACCGGAGCAGGCTACGCGGGTGGGATCGGCGCCCGGGACCGCTGAGACTACGAAACTCCACGTTGAGGTCGGCCACGACGGTGGCCTCGGCATCCAAGGCCGATCACGTCGACGCCGACTCTTCGCACCCTGGGTGGTTCGCTCGTACGCTCTCGGGGTCGGGCAACTTGAGCCGGGTCGGCCTGGGTGGGACGGTGCTGGTCGATTCGGGTCAGCGGCTCGACCAGATGGCGGCAGTGATCCAGGTGGTCGCTGCTAGTCGTCGGGGTCCACCGGGCAGGTCTGGATGGGTGGCATCGGTGTCACCGGAAAGCCGCACGCGCCGTCCTGGGTCGGCACGGCCGGGTCGTCCAGGGTCCGCGTGCCGCCCGGCATGTCGAACTCCACGTCCTCGTTCTTCACGCCTATCGGCTCGGTCAGCGACGGAGGGAAGTGCAGGAGTGTCATACCCTTCGGGAAGTGCAACGCTTTCAGCTTGCTGGTGAGCAGCCCCGACTTGCGCTCCACCTGGAGCCAGCCGTAGTAGTTCCCCACCTGGTTGGGGTTGTACACAGCGGCCATGTCACTGCCGTTGTGCCCATCCCCGACGAAGAGATAGTCGCCACCGCCACACAGCATGAACTCCATGAGTCCACCATTGGACAGGCGGGCGATGTTCGCCTTGTTGGTTGCCGCTGCTCTGGTCAGAACGGCGGTGTTACCTGGCATCGAGTCACGCCTTCCGCGAGGAGTTCTTTTCAAGCATATCCCGACGGGCTGTTGGATGCGGCCTAATGCTTCTTGGGATCGGTGGAGTCGCCGCTCTTCGATGTGGGAGGCGGCGAAGGGAACAAGACGGGGACGGTGAAGGACTTGGGAACGGTGGACACCGAGTGCGTCTGCACGCCACCGGCATCCACGTCGCGGTACCAGTACTCGCATGTCACCGTGAGGGTGATCCGGAAACTGCCCCCCGCGTTGGGGTCCTCCTGCACCCGGGGGTAGTGCCACACCCAGACGATATCGATCGGCAAGTCGTTGATCGAGACCTGGGCGAGCGGCCCAATGGTGGCCGCGATGCCATTCCCCTGCTTGTCACCGCCGTTGATCGTGTACACGTACCGCAGCTGGCTCGAGGTCGACTGGTCGTCGGCCACGACGTCGGGGACGGTGATCTGGGTCGATTTGGACCAACCCACGCTGCCCCCGACGTTGACCGTGGCGCCGTAGCCTTCGGCCGTGGGCATCAGCCCCACCGAACCGTCCAGCCCGCCGGACACCGTCGACGTCTGGCTCGTGGCGCCCTCGTAGGTACCTGGTGACGTGCCCGCCATGAGCACCGATCCCTTGTAGGACTCGTCGGGATCCGCCTGCACCGTTACCGAACGCAGGTACGGGCCACGGTGCCGGTCGTCGTTGTGGACGACTCCGTTCTGGCTGGACACGACGATTTGGACCTCCAGCAGGTACCAGTCGTCCACCTCGGTCCGCGCCGAGTCCGAGGAACCGGAAAGCGAGAGCCCGTAGGCATTCACGGTCATCGAGTTCTTGGGCACGCCGTCGCTGAACTCTCCTCGAACCCCCTGACCGTCGACCTCGAAGAACTCGTCATTGGTGGCAAGGGCCAGGCAGGTGGCGGTGTTCAACAGGTCGGCCAAATTCAGCGATGTGGCCATCGCTCCTCCTTCTCTTGGAGCGCGATCTTCCCTTCATGCAAACGCGGGCCTGAGGGCGAGGACGCTTCTCAACCTCATCCGCGGACAGCAAGTCCAGTTCTGCGCCTGAGAACTCTAGCAGCGGCACGCACCGTTGGCATGTCGAGGCAGACTCGCGCCAACGAGGCCAAGGGCCGATCGTCTAGGTCTAGGCGCGCGCCGCGCTGGTCCGCGCTGGTCCTCGCTGGTCCTCCCGCGCTGGTCCGCGCTGGTTCGGGCTGGCTCCGGGCACGGCCCGGCCGCGACGACACCCTGCTGGTTGATCGCGCGGCCGCGCCGGAGTCCCGACGGGCGAACCCGCCGGGCGCTGCCGCAACTTCTGAACAGTGAAACCGTGGGAGGTCTGAGCCTGCAGAACGCGACGAGCCGGGCTCCGTGTCGGAAGACCGGGCTCGTCGCGTACTGCCGTGCCGGCGGCTCAGGCCCTGCTGCCGCCGGTAGCGGTGTCGTCGCTGTCCCTCGGGGCCTCGTCGGCTGGCTGCTCCGCCGCCACTGCGTTGTCAGCGGCGTCAGCGGCTGCCGCGCCAGTAGGCGGGGCGTCCGCCACCGCGGCCTCGGTGTCCGCACTCACCAGCGACGCAGCCTCGCTGGCTTCGTCCGGCTTGTCCACCGCGACCTCGGGTCCGGCCGCGGGCTCGACAGGTGCGGGCGCCGGTGCCGCTGCCCGCTTCGCCGCGCTCTTGGTCGCCGCCTCGGCCTCCGCCACGGTGGCCCGCTTCGGCGACAGCGGCTCACGGACCAGCTCGATCACGGCCATCGGGGCGTTGTCACCCTTGCGGTTGCCGATCTTGGTGATCCGCGTGTAGCCGCCGGGACGCTGCTCCATGTCCGGCGCGATCTCGGTGAACAGCCGGTGCAGGACGCCCTTGTCGCGCACGACGGTCAGCACCCGTCGACGCGCGGCGAGGTCTCCGCGCTTGGCGAAGGTGACCAGCCGCTCGGCGAGCGGGCGCAACCGCTTGGCCTTGGCCTGGGTGGTGGTGATCTGGTCGTGCTCGAACAGGGACGTGGCCAGGTTGGCCAGCATCAGCCGCTCGTGCGCCGGACCACCGCCCAGACGCGGACCCTTGGTGGGGGTTGGCATGCGAACTCCTCAGGGAAGGACCCGGGCGGGTCGGGTCAGTACTGCTCGTCCTCGGCGAAGGCCGCGTCGTCGTCCAGGTCGTCGTAGCGGTCGGCAATGGCGCTCGGGTCGAAGCCGGGCGGGCTGTCCTTGAGTTGCAGGCCCATCCCCACCAGCTTGGCCTTCACCTCGTCGATCGACTTCGCGCCGAAGTTGCGGATGTCCAGCAGGTCCGCCTCGCTGCGGGAGACGAGCTCTCCGACGGTGTGGATGCCCTCACGCTTGAGGCAGTTGTAGGACCGGACGGTCAGGTCCAGGTCTTCGATCGGCAGCGCCAGGTCAGCGGCCAGGGCGGCGTCGGTGGGCGAGGGGCCCATGTCGATGCCCTCCGCCTCGGCGTTCAGCTCACGGGCCAGGCCGAACAGCTCCACCAGGGTCTTGCCTGCCGAAGCCATCGCGTCCCGCGGGGCCAGGGAGCTCTTGGTCTCCACGTCCACCACGAGCTTGTCGAAGTCGGTGCGCTGCTCCACCCGGGTGGCCTCGACCTTGTAGGTCACCGCGAGGACCGGGGAGTAGATGGAGTCGACCGGGATCCGGCCGATCTCGACGTCTCCGGCCTTGTTCTGCGCCGCGGACACGTAGCCACGGCCGCGCTCCACGGTGAGTTCCATCTCCAGCTTGCCCTTGGCGTTCAGCGAGGCGATGTGCAGGTCCGGGTTGTGCACCTCGACGCCCGCCGGCGGCGCGATGTCCGCGGCGGTGACCACGCCGGGTCCCTGCTTGCGCAGGTACATCACGACCGGCTCGTCGTGTTCGGACGACACGACCAGGCCCTTGATGTTGAGGATGATCTCGGTGATGTCCTCCTTGACGCCGGGCACGGTGGAGAACTCGTGCAGCACGCCGTCGATCCGCAGGCTTGTCACGGCGGCGCCGGGGATGCTCGACAGGAGCGTCCGGCGCAGCGAGTTGCCGAGCGTGTAGCCGAAGCCCGGCTCCAGCGGCTCGATGACGAAACGCGAGCGAGCCTCGGTGAGGACGTCCTCGCTCAGGGTGGGGCGTTGTGCGATGAGCACTGTTGTTCATCCTTCCCACGGGCGACCGCCATATGACGCCTCGTGTCCGTGCGAGCCTCGGTCTGCTCGCCGTCCGTCCGCGGCTCTGTCTCCGCAGCGGATCTCGGTATGCCGCGCGCACCCTTTGCGACTGAGCGCGGCATACCTGTTGTGAAGTTCTGGAGTTGTTTGGACCCGCCCAAGCACACGACGTGCCCACGCGGGTAGTACCGGGGGTGCGGAGCCCCCGTGGGTGGGGGAGCACGGGGGGCGGAGCCCCCTGGGTGGTTCAGTTCTTGGAGTAGAGCTCGACGATCAGCTGCTCGGTGAGCACCGTGTCGATCTGGGCGCGGACCGGCAGCTGGTGCACCAGGATCCGCAGGGTGCCGGGCACGACCTGCAGCCAGGCCGGAACGGGTCGGTCGCCGTGGGTCTGGCGGGCCAGCTCGAACGGGAACGCCTCGCGAGACTTCGGCCGGATGTCGATGATGTCGTACTGGCTCACCCGATAGGACGGGACGTCCACCGGGACGCCGTTGACCGTGAAGTGTCCGTGGCTGACCAGCTGCCGGGCCGCGCGGCGGGTCCGGGCCACGCCGGCTCGGTAGACCACGTTGTCCAGCCGGGACTCCAGGATCTGCAGCAGGGTCTCGCCGGTCTTGCCGGGGCGGCCGGCCGCCTCGGTGTAGTAGCGACGGAACTGCTTCTCCATGACGCCGTAGGTGAAGCGGGCCTTCTGCTTCTCCTGCAGCTGGGTGAGGTACTCCTTCTCCTGGATCCGGCGGCGGCCGTGCTGGCCGGGCGGGAACGGCCGGAGCTCGAAGGACTTGTCGCCCCCGACGAGGTCGACCTTGAGTCGACGCGACTTCTTGGTGATGGGTCCGGTGTAGCGAGCCATGATGGTGGGGTCTCCGTGGGTCGTCAGACGCGGCGGCGCTTGGGCGGGCGGACGCCGTTGTGCGGCGTGGGGGTTACGTCGCTGATGGCACCGACCTCCAGGCCGGCAGCGGTCAGCGAGCGGATCGCGGTCTCCCGGCCGGAGCCGGGGCCCTTGACGAAGACGTCGACCTTGCGCATTCCGTGCTCCATCGCGCGACGGGCGGCCGCCTCGGCGGCCATCTGCGCGGCATACGGGGTGGACTTGCGCGAGCCCTTGAAGCCGACCTGGCCGGCGGAGGCCCATGCGATCACCGCCCCGGTGGGATCCGTGATCGAGACGATGGTGTTGTTGAACGTGCTCTTGATGTGCGCGTGCCCGTGGGCGACGTTCTTCTTCTCCTTGCGGCGCACCTTCTTGGCGCCGGCGGTGGCCTGACGGCTCTTGGGAGGCATGTCTGAGTCCTTACTCCTACATCGACGAAGTGAGCTGGGCGGCCAGGCCTACTTGCCGGCCTTCTTCTTCCCGGCGACGGTGCGCTTCGGGCCCTTGCGGGTGCGCGCGTTGGTCTTGGTGCGCTGACCGCGCACGGGCAGGCCGCGGCGGTGCCGCAGCCCCTCGTAGCTGCCGATCTCCACCTTGCGGCGGATGTCGGCCGCGACCTCGCGGCGCAGATCACCCTCGACCCGGAAGTTGCCCTCGATGTAGTCGCGCAGCGCGACGAGTTCCTCGTCGCCGAGGTCCCGGACCCGCGTATCAGGGTTGACGCCGGTGCTGGCGAGCGCCTGCTGCGCGCTCGTGCGGCCCACGCCGTAGATGTAGGTGAGGGCGACCTCGACGCGCTTCTCACGCGGCAGGTCCACTCCGACCAGTCGTGCCATGCTGCTGTTCTCCAGTCACTTCGCGGAGGTCTGGTGCAGTACCGTTCCGGCGAGCCTTCGGTGTGCCGGTCCCCGGCCTCCGTGCCGGGGGTGACGTCCGCGTTCGTCTTAGGATCGAGACCAACGCGGGGCCGGGTACTGCTGTCGGGGTTGGTGGCTGCGTTAGCCCTGGCGCTGCTTGTGCCGCAGGTTCTCGCAGATCACCATGACCCGCCCGTGACGGCGGATCACCTTGCACTTGTCGCAGATCTTCTTCACGCTCGGCTGAACCTTCATCGTCCTGCTCGTCTCGGTGGTGGAGGTGGTGGGAGGTGGTTCGGTCCGCCGGGTCAGCGGTAGCGGAAGACGATGCGCCCGCGAGACAGGTCGTAGGGGCTCAGTTCCACCACGACCCGGTCCTCGGGCAAGATCCGGATGTAGTGCTGGCGCATCTTGCCCGAGATGTGCGCGAGCACTTTGTGACCGTTGGCCAGCTCCACGCGGAACATCGCGTTCGGCAGGGCCTCGACGATCGTGCCCTCGATCTCGATGACGCCATCCTTCTTGGGCATGCTGCTCCGTGATCCTCCGGATCCTGCTCGTCCAGCTGCTGACAGACCGCACGCCACCCCGAGGTGTCGAGATGCCGTTGGGTTCCGGGCCCTGCTCGTGCCCGGACCCGAAGATGTGACACGCACGCGTGCCGACACACCAGGATACGACATCGTGCCCGCCGGACGGTAATCGCGGGCCAACGGCAACGCGAGCGGGAACGCGAGCCACACCTCCGTGCACGACGCACACCCGGCTGGGACCAATGACACCGTATGCGGTGTCGGTCCGACCACGCGCGTGTGTGCGGCCCACCCGCGTGCCGGTCGGGCGGAAGCGGGGGTAGTCGGACGTAGTCGGACGCAGTCGGACGCAGGGGTCAGGCCAGCGGGGCGTATGCCGCGCCACGGGCCGACAGCTGCCGCTCACCGCCGTCCAGGGCGGTGAGCACCCACAGGCCACCGTCGGTCACCGCGACCGTGTGCTCCCAGTGCGCGGCCCGGCTGCCGTCCCGGGTGACCACGGTCCACTCGTCGTCCAGCACCTTCGTCTTGGGACTGCCTAGGGTCATCATCGGCTCGACCGCGACCGCCAGCCCCGGGCGGACGATGGGCCCCCGGTCACGGACCCGGTAGTTGGGCACCTGCGGCTCCTCGTGCATCTGCTGGCCGATGCCGTGCCCGACGTACTCCTCGACGATCCCGAACGGCCGGTCGCGGCGCTGCCCCGCCGCGACGATGCTGTCCTCGATCGCCGCGCCCACCGCATACAGCGGCTGGCCGACCGCGAGCGCCGCGATTCCGTCCCACAACGACGCCTCGGTGGCGTCGATGAGGGCCAGGTCCTCGCTCGACCCGGCGTCCGGGCCGCCGCAGACCACCGAGATCGCCGCGTCGCCGTGCCAACCGTCGACGATGGCGCCGCAGTCGACGGAGACCAGGTCACCGTCCTGGATCACCCTCGCGCCGGGGACGCCGTGCACGACCTCGTCGTTGACGCTGACGCACAGGGTGTGCCGGTAGCCGGGGACCTCGGGGAACGACGGGCGGCCCCCCTGGTCCAGGATCGTGGTGCGGGCCAGGTCGTCCAGGTCGGCGGTGGTGAGCCCGGCCCGCAACCGGTCGGCCAGGACGCCCAGCGTGCGGCCGACCACCAGGCCGGCAGCACGCATCCGGACCAGCTGGTCCGGTGTCTTTGTCCAGCCCGAGGTGTCCTTGCGGCCGAAGATCACGCGGCCAGGGCCGCCTGCACCCGGGCCGTCACCTCGTCGACGGTGCCCAGGCCGTCCACTTGCCGCAGCAGGCCGCGACCGGCATACAAGCTGGTCAGCGGGGCGGTCTCCTGGGCGTACACCGCGAGCCGGGTGCGGATGACCTCCTCGGTGTCGTCGACGCGGCCCTCGATCCGGGCGCGGTTCAGCAGCCGGGCGACGACCTCGTCCACGTCCACGGTCAGCTCGATCGCGGCGTCCAGGCGGTGGTCGTGCTCAGCGAGCATCGCGTCCAGTTCCTGGACCTGGGCCATGGTCCGGGGGTACCCGTCGAGCAGGAAGCCACCAGCGCAGTCGGCCTGGGCGAGGCGGTCCCGCACCAGGGCGTTGGTCAGCTCGTCCGGGACGTAGCCGCCGGAGCTGACGATGCCCTGCACCTGCTTGCCGAGCTCGGTGCCGCCCTTGATGTTGGCTCGGAAGATGTCGCCGGTGGAGATGGCCGGGACCCGGTATGCCGCGGCGACCCGGCTCGCCTGGGTGCCCTTTCCGGCGCCGGGCGGGCCCAGGATGATCAGGCGCATGCCAGGGCCCCCGCGACGTAGGCAGCGCAGCGAACGACTTCGTGGGGTGACATCAGCGGAGGAACCCTTCGTAGTGGCGCTGCTGGAGCTGGGACTCGATCTGCTTCACCGTCTCCAGGCCGACACCGACCATGATCAGGATCGAGGTCCCGCCGAACGGGAAGTTCTGGTTGGCGCCGACCATGACCAGGGCCACCAGCGGGATCAGGGAGATGAGCCCCAGGTAGAGCGCGCCCGGAACGGTGATCCGGGTCAGGACGTAGTCGAGGTACTCCGCGGTCGGCCGGCCGGCGCGGATCCCGGGAATGAAGCCGCCGTACTTCTTCATGTTGTCGGCGACCTCGATCGGGTTGAAGGTGATCGAGACGTAGAAGAAGGTGAAGAAGATGATCAGCCCGATGTAGGCGATCATGTAGTAGGGGTGGTCGCCGCGCGTGAGGTGCTGCTCGATCCAGGTCACCCAGCCCGGCACGTTGGTGGCGCTGCGGTTGAACTGCGCGACCAGCGCCGGCAGCGCGAGCAACGAGCTGGCGAAGATGACCGGGATGACCCCGGCCATGTTCACCTTGATCGGGATGTAGGTCGACGTGCCGCCATACATCCGCCGCCCGATCATCCGCTTGGCGTACTGCACCGGAATTCGTCGCTGGGACTGCTCGACGAAGACGACCAGCCCGATGATGAGGAACCCGATGAGGATCACGAGCACGAAGGTGTCCCACCGCCCGCTCGTGGTGTGTATCGCCCACAGCGAGCCAGGGAACGATGCCACGATGGAGGTGAAGATCAGCAGCGACATGCCGTTGCCGACGCCGCGGTCGGTGATGAGCTCGCCCATCCACATGATGACCCCGGTCCCGGCGGTCATGGTGAGCACCATGATGAGGATCGTCGGCAAACTCTGGTCGGGCATGATGCTCGTGCAGTTCTGCCCGAACAGCTGGCTGGGGTTCCGGGCGAAGGTCACCAACGTGGAGGACTGCAGGATGGCCAGTCCGATGGTGAGGTATCGGGTGTACTGGGTGAGCTTCGTGGTGCCGGCCTGACCCTCCTTCTTCAGGGTCTCGAACCGGGGAATCACGACGGTGAGCAGCTGGATGATGATGCTCGCGGTGATGTACGGCATGATCCCCAGCGCGAACACCGACAGTTGCAGCAGCGCCCCGCCGGAGAACAGGTTGGCCAGGCCGAGGACGCCCCCGGTGGCGCCCGGCGCAGGCTGGCAGCGCTGCACCTGCACGTAGCTGATGCCGGGGGTGGGGATGTGCGTGCCGAGCCGGAACAACGCCATCATCGCGATGGTGAACAGCAGCTTCCGCCGCAGGTCGGGAGTCTTGAACGCCCGAACGAATGCTGTGAGCACGGCTCCTCCTCGGGGCCCGGGCTGTCATGGCGGGGGTGCGGGGAGTCGCGGTGGACCGACGACGCAGCCCGGCTGCCGAGCCCATCGGACGATAACACCCCGGGCCGGCGGCCGGGCCGGCTTACACCTCGGTGGCCGTACCGCCCGCAGCCTCGATCTTCTCCTTGGCGACGCCGGAGAACTTGTCGGCCGACACGTTGACCGCGACGGTCAGGTCACCGTCGCCGAGCACCTTCACCGGCTGGTTCTTGCGCACCGCGCCCTTGGCGACAAGGTCCGCGACGGTGACATCGCCGCCGTCAGGGAACAGCGACGCCAACCGGTCGAGGTTGACCACCTGGTACTCGACCCGGAACGGGTTCTTGAAGCCGCGCAGCTTGGGCAAGCGCATGTGCAGCGGCATCTGCCCACCCTCGAACCGGACCGGCACCCGCTGGCGGGCCTTCGTGCCCTTGGTCCCGCGGCCGGCCGTCTTGCCCTTGGAGCCCTCGCCGCGCCCCACCCGCGTGCGGGCGGTCTTGGCACCCGGCGCCGGGCGCAGGTGGTGCACCTTCAGCGCGGCCTGACCGTCGCGCCGGTCGCTGCGTTCGCTGGTTGACTCTGCCATCTCACTCCACCTCCTCGACGCTCACCAGGTGGGTGACCGTCGCGACCATGCCGCGGATCTCCGGGCGGTCCTCCTTGACGACGACGTCGCCGATGTGCCGCAGGCCCAGCGTGCGCAGCGTCTCCCGCTGGTTGCGCTTACCGCCGATCCGCGAGCGGGTCTGGGTGACCTTCAGCCGAGGCATCAGGCACCCATCCCGGCGGCACGGGCCCGCAGCATGGCGGCTGGCGCCACCTCTTCCAGCGTCTTCCCGCGACGAGCGGCGACCTGCTCCGGGCGCTCCAGACCGTGCAGCGCCTCGACGGTCGCATGCACGATGTTGATCGCGTTGTCCGAACCCAGGGACTTCGACAGCACGTCGTGGATGCCGGCGCACTCCAGCACGGCCCGGACCGGCCCGCCGGCGATGACGCCGGTGCCCGGGGCGGCCGGGCGCAGCAGCACCACCCCGGCAGCGGCCTCGCCCTGCACCGGGTGAGGGATGCTGCCCTGGATTCTCGGCACCTTGAAGAAGGCCTTCTTAGCCTCCTCGATGCCCTTGGCGATCGCCGCCGGCACCTCCTTGGCCTTGCCGTAGCCGACACCGACAGTGCCGTCGCCGTCGCCGACGACGACCAGGGCGGTGAAGCTGAACCGGCGGCCACCACTGACCACCTTGGAGACGCGGTTGATCGTCACCACGCGCTCCAGATAGGCGCTCTTCTCGCCCGCGTCACCGCGGCGGTTGTCACGCTCGCCGCGGCGGCCGCTGCCGCCGTCGCGGCGGTCACCGCGACCGGAATCGGTCGAGCCGCCGGCGCCGACACCGGCGCCTCGGCGCTGAGGTCCAGGCATCAGAAATTCCTCATCTCTTGGTTCGTGCGTGCGGGCGGCATCCCGGTCCTCGCCATCACAGCGACAGCCCTGCCTCGCGGGCGCCGTCGGCGACCGCGGCCACCCGGCCGTGGTACTTGTTGCCCGCCCGGTCGAAGACGACTGCCTCAACCCCGGCCTGCTTGGCCCGGGCCGCGACCAGCTGGCCGACCCGCTTCGCCTTGTCGGTCTTGTCTCCCGCCAGCGCGCGCAGGTCCGCCTCCATGGTGGAGGCGGAGGCGAGGGTCTTGCCGACGGTGTCGTCGACGACCTGCACGAAGACGTGCCGGGTCGACCTTGTCACCACCAGCCGCGGCCGGACAGCGCTGCCGACCACCTTCTTGCGGACCCGGGTGTGGCGGCGTACGCGGGCGGCGCTCTTGCTCCGGCCGCGCTTCACGATGAGCGCCATGGCTTACTTCCCAGCCTTTCCGACCTTGCGGCGGATCTGCTCGCCGGCGTAGCGCACGCCCTTGCCCTTGTAGGGGTCGGGCTTGCGCAGTTTGCGAATGTTCGCGGCAACCTCGCCAACCAGCTGCTTGTCGATGCCTTGCACCGAGAAGCGGGTCGGAGCCTCCACGGCGAAGGCGATGCCCTCCGGCGGAGTCACGGTGACCGGGTGGCTGAAGCCCAACGCGAACTCCAGCGCACCAGCCTTGTTCACCACGCGGTAGCCGGTCCCGTAGATCTCCAGCTTCTTCTCGTAGCCCTGGGTGACGCCGACGACCATGTTGTTGATGAGCGTGCGAGTCAGCCCGTGCAGCGAGCGCGACTCGCGCTCATCGTTGGGCCGGGTCACCGACAACGAGCCGTCCTCGGCCTTGCCGACGCTGATGGGCTGCGCCACGACGTGGTTGAGCTGCCCCTTGGGGCCCTTCACCGTCACGGACTGGCCGTCGATGGTGACGTCCACGCCGGAGGGAAGGGTGATCGGGAGTCGTCCGATACGCGACATGTCTTCCTCCCCTACCAGACGTAGGCGAGGACTTCCCCGCCCACACCCTTGGCCGCCGCCTGCCGGTCGGTCAGCAGACCGGAGGAGGTGGAGATGATCGCCACGCCGAGGCCACCGAGCACCCGAGGCAGGTTGGTGGACTTGGCGTAGACGCGAAGTCCGGGCTTGGACACCCGGCGCACCCCGGCGATGGAGCGCTCCCGGTTCGGCCCGTACTTCAGGTCGATGGTCAGCGTCTTGCCCACCTCGGCGTCCTCCACCCGCCAGCTGGCGATGTAGCCCTCGGCTTGCAGGATCTCCGCGATGTGCGACTTCAGCTTCGAGAACGGCATGGACACGACGTCGTGGTGCGCCGAGTTGGCGTTCCGGACGCGGGTCAGCATGTCCGCAATCGGGTCAGTCATGGTCATTGGGCTGGTCTGCCCTTTCTCACCGCGGTTTCCAGCCGGGCTGGACCTGCGATGTCCGTACGCAAGTGGGATGTATGACGGTCGGCTGGCGTGGGGCTACCAGCTGGACTTGGTGACGCCGGGCAGCTCGCCCCGGTGGGCCATCTCGCGAAGGCAGACCCGGCACAGGCCGAACTTGCGGTAGACCGAGTGCGGCCGGCCGCAACGCTGGCAGCGGGTGTACCCGCGGACCTTGAACTTCGGCTTCGCGTTCGCCTTGTTGATCAGCGCCGTCTTGGCCATCGTCAGTTCTCCTTGAACGGGAAGCCGAGGTGGCGCAGCAGCGCGCGACCCTCGTCGTCGTTGGACGCGGTGGTAACGACCGTGATGTCCATCCCGCGAACCCGGTCGATCTTGTCCTGGTCGATCTCGTGGAACATCGACTGCTCGTTGAGGCCGAACGTGTAGTTGCCACGCCCGTCGAACTGCTTGGGCGAGAGCCCGCGGAAGTCGCGGATGCGCGGTAGCGCCACGGAGACCAGCCGGTCGAGGAACTCCCACATCCGGTCTCCACGCAGCGTCGCGTGCGCACCGATGGGCATCCCCTCGCGCAGCTTGAACTGGGCGATCGACTTGCGGGCCCGGGTGACGACCGGCTTCTGCCCGGTGATCGCGGACAGGTCGCGGACGGCGCCCTCGATCAGCTTGGAGTCCCGGGCGGCCTCGCCGACACCCATGTTCACGATCACCTTGGTGACCCTGGGTACCTGCATGACGTTGCCATGCGCGAACTCCCGCTGCAGCGCGGGCTTGATCTGCTCCGCATACCGCTGCTTCAACCGGGGGGCCTGGCGAGCCGGCGACGTGGAGCGGGTGGTCTGCTCGGAGGCGGTGGCGGTCATGGCAGGTCCTTCCCGGAGCGGACGGCGACGCGCGTACGGACCGCCTTCTGCCGGCCGTCGCGCTCGACGTAGTCGACGCGGGTGCGGATGCGGGTCGGCTTCTTGGTCTCCGGGTCGACGACCATCACGTTGCTCACGTGGATCGGCGCCTCCTGGGTCACGATGCCGCCGGTGCGGGTGCCACGGCTGGTCTGGCCGACCTTGGTGTGCTTGGTGATCCGGTTGATCCCCTCGACCAGCACCCGGCCGGTCTCGGGGTAGACCTGGATGACCTTGCCCTGCTTGCCCCGGTCGCCGCCGTTCTTCTGCGCGCGCCCGCTGATGACCTGCACCAGGTCGCCCTTCTTGATCCTCATCTTCTGCCGGGTCTTCTGCTCGCTCATGTCACAGCACCTCCGGGGCCAGCGAGATGATCTTCATGAACCGCTTGTCCCGCAGCTCGCGGCCCACGGGGCCGAAGATGCGGGTGCCCCGCGGGTCGCCGTCGGCCCGCAGGATCACCGCGGCGTTCTCGTCGAACTTGATGTACGAACCGTCCGGACGCCGGCGCTCCTTGGCCGTGCGGACGACGACAGCCTTGACGACGTCACCCTTCTTGACGTTGCCGCCCGGGATGGCGTCCTTGACGGTGGCGACGATGACGTCGCCGATGCCGGCGTAGCGACGACCCGAGCCTCCGAGCACCCGGATGCACAAGATCTCCTTGGCACCGGTGTTGTCGGCGACTCGCAGTCGCGACTCCTGCTGGATCACTGCTTCTCTCCTGTCGTCGCGCCGGTTCTCGGCTCTCGAGCCTGGCGGAACGGGTCGGTGTGCTTCTGGCCGGCAGGGCCGGCCTCATACGGTCCCCGCGAACGCCGCGTGCGGCATACCGGGGTGGTGACTACTTCGCGCGCTCGAGGATCTCCACGACACGCCAGTGCTTGGTGGCCGACAGCGGCCGGGTCTCCATGATCAGGACCCGGTCGCCGACGCCACAGTCGTTGCGCTCGTCGTGGGCCTTCACCTTGCTGGTGCGGCGGATGACCTTGCCGTACAGCGCGTGCTTGACCCGGTCCTCGATCTCCACGACCACGGTCTTGTCCATCTTGTCGCTGACCACATACCCCTGCCGGGTCTTGCGGTAGCGGCGCTCCGTGGTGGGCTCCGTCGCGGTGCTCTGCTCGCTCATTGCTTCTTCGCCTTCTCGTCCCTGGTGTCGGCGGCGGTCCCGGTAGCGCTGTCAGCCGCCACCGTCCTGGCGGGCGGCGCACCGATGCCCAGCTCGCGCTCGCGCATCTCGGTGTAGATGCGGGCGATGTCCTTCTTTACCGCGCGCAGCCGGCCGTGGTTCTCCAGCTGCCCGGTGGCCGACTGGAAACGCAGGTTGAACAGCTCCTCCTTGGCCTTCTTCAGCTCGTCCAGCAGCCGGTCCTCGTCGAAGCCGCGCAGCTGGTCCGGGGCCAGGTCCTTGGAACCGACAGGCATCAGATGTCACCACCTTCGCGAGCGACGAACTTGCACTTCATCGGCAGCTTGTGCATCGCCAGCCGCAGCGCCTCGCGCGCGACCTCCTCGGTGACACCGGACAGCTCGAACATGATGCGGCCGGGCTTGATGTTGGCGATCCACCACTCCGGCGAGCCCTTGCCCGAGCCCATCCGGGTCTCGGCCGGCTTCTTGGTGATCGGCCGGTCCGGGTAGATGGTGATCCACACCTTGCCGCCACGCTTGATGTAGCGCGTCATCGCGATACGGGCGGACTCGATCTGCCGGTTGGTCAGGTAGGCCGGCTCCAGCGCCTGGATGCCGTAGTCGCCGAAGGCGATCCTGGTGCCGCCCTTGCTGGCGCCGGAGCGCCCGGGGTGGTGTTGCTTGCGGTGCCTGACCCGTCGTGGGATGAGCATCAGCCCTGCCCTCCTTCACTGCCGCTGCCGCCGTCGTCGCGGCGCAGGCCGCGGGCGGGGCGGTCGGCGCCCTCGCGACGCGGACCTCGGGGAGCCCGGCTCGGCGCGGCGGCCTGCTCCCGGGCAAGTTCGCGCGCGGTCATGTCGCCCTTGTAGATCCAGACCTTGACGCCGATCCGGCCGAAGGGGGTCTTCGCCTCGTAGAGGCCGTAGTCGATGTTGGCCCGCAGCGTGTGCAGGGGGACCCGGCCCTCACGGTAGAACTCCGAGCGCGACATCTCGGCCCCACCGAGCCGCCCGGAGCACTGCACCCGGATGCCCTTGGCACCAGCACGCAGAGCCGACTGCATCCCCTTGCGCATGGCACGGCGGAAGCTCACCCGTGCCGACAGCTGCTCGGCGATGCCCTGGGCCACCAGCTGCGCGTCGATCTCGGGGTTCTTCACCTCCAGGATGTTCAGCTGCACCTGCTTGCCGGTGAGCTTCTCCAGCTCGCCGCGGATCCGGTCCGCCTCGGCGCCACGGCGGCCGATGACGATGCCCGGGCGGGCGGTGTGGATGTCGACGCGGACCCGGTCACGGGTGCGCTCGATCTCCACGCGGCTGATGCCGGCGCGCTCCATGCCCTTCGTCATGAGACGTCGGATCTCGACGTCCTCCTTGACGTAGTCGGAGTAGCGCTGGCCCTCCTTCGTGGAGTCGGCGAACCAACGGGACTTGTGGTCCGTCGAGATGCCCAGGCGGAACCCGTGCGGGTTGACCTTCTGGCCCACTATCGGGTCCTCCTCTTCGTGCTCGTGGTCTTCTTCGCGTCCTCGGGACGCTGCGCGACGACCACGGTGATGTGGCTGGTGCGCTTGCGGACGCGGAACGCGCGACCCTGGGCCCGCGGCCGGAACCGCTTCAGGGTCGGGCCCTC
>DASSLY010000096.1:0-143044 GCA_035689185.1 Dermatophilaceae bacterium | reverse complement strand
CGAAGGCGTCCGTGTCGAAGCCGCGGGTGGCCAGCGCCGGAGTGCCGATCCGCAGCCCGGAGGTGACCATCGGCGGGCGGGGGTCGTGCGGGACGGCGTTGCGGTTGACCGTGATGCCGATCCCGTGCAGCCGGTCCTCGGCCTGCTTGCCGTCCAGCGACGACTCGACCAGGTCCACCAGCACCAGGTGCACGTCGGTGCCGCCCGTGAGCACCTTGACACCGGCGTCGGCGACATCGCGCTGGATCAGCCGCGTCGCCAGGATCCGCGCGCCCTCCACGGTGCGCCGCTGCCGGTCCTTGAACTCCTCCCCCGCCGCGACCAGGAACGACACCGCCTTGGCGGCGATGACGTGCTCGAGCGGACCACCCTGCATACCGGGAAACACCGCGGAGTTGACCTTCTTCGCGATCGCCGCGTCGTTGGTGAGGATGAACCCGCCGCGCGGGCCGCCGAGGGTCTTGTGCGTCGTGGAGGTCGTGACGTGCGCGTGCGGCACCGGGTTGGGGTGCAGCCCCGCCGCCACCAGCCCGGCGAAGTGGGCCATGTCGACGAACAGCAGGGCGCCCACCGAGTCCGCGATCGTGCGGAACCGCTCGAAATCCAGCTGCCGAGGGTAGGCCGACCAGCCGGCGATGATCATCTGCGGCCGGTGCTCCTCGGCCAGCTTCTCCACCTCGGCCATGTCGACATACCCGGTGTCGTCGACGTGGTAGGGGACCACGTTGAACGTCTTGCCGGAGTAGTTCAGCCGCATCCCGTGGGTCAGGTGCCCGCCGTGTGCCAGGTCGAGGCCCAGGATCGTGTCACCGGTCTTGAGCAGCGCGAAGAACACCGCGGTGTTGGCCTGCGCCCCCGAATGCGGCTGCACGTTGGCGAACCCGGCACCGAACAGGGCCTTGATCCGCTCGATCGCCAGCGTCTCGATCGTGTCGACGTGCTCGCACCCGCCGTAGTAGCGCCGGCCTGGGTACCCCTCGGCGTACTTGTTGGTCGCCACCGAGCCCTGCGCCTGCATCACCGAGACGGGCGCGAAGTTCTCCGACGCGATCATCTCCAGGGTGCCTTGCTGGCGCCGCAGCTCGGCCGCCAGCGCGGCGGCCACCTGCGGGTCGACCTCGGCCAGGCTCTGGTCCAGAAGGGTCATCGACGGTGCCTCTCGGGTCGGCGCGGCTGCCACCCAACTGTATGCCGCCGCGCACAGCGGTCGGCGCACCTCACCTGAGCGGAACCTCACCCTTCGAGCCGTGCCCCGCCCTCGATCCCAGGTCGCCCCGGCCGGTCCGCGGCGCACACTGGGCAGGTGGCCGACATCGAGGACTGGGAGCCGCCGGAGGATGCCGACGCGGACTCCGCGCGCCCGTCGGCCGGCCGGCTGCTCGGGATCCTCGGCCTGGCCGTCGTCGCCCTCCTCGCGGTCAACCTGCTCACCGGCGGCGGTCCGACTGGCGGCCCCGCCCGGCCCATGCCGACCGCGTCGGCCGCGTCGGCCGGCCCCGCGGCATACACCCCGCCTCCCCCGTTGCCGATCGGCGTCGACTCGACCCACCGGTGCCCGCAGGATCTTGGCGGGCTCGCCCTCGGCGGCGACCCGCGCCCGAGCGGGGTGGCGCTGCAGCGGTGGCAATGCCAGGACGAGGAGGTCGCCAGGTCGGCCATCGTCGTGCGCCGCGCGGCCGGCGGCTGGCTCGGCCACCTGGGCGCCGTCGTGACCTGGCCGCTGACCGGGCGGGAGGCCGCGGCGACCGGGCTCACGCCCTCCCCGGACCGCAGCCGCCGGCAGCTGGTCTGGCCGCTGGCTGGTGGGCTCGCCCGGATCCGCGGCGACCTGCCCGAGGACGACCTCATCGCGATCGCGCGGAGAGTGACCGAGCGCGACACCGAGCTGTCCCTTGTCCCGCCTCCCGGGCTGGTCGTGGTTCTCCGGGGACGGTACGCCGCGCAGCTCGTGCAGGAACTCCGCTACAGCCCCCAGGCGGTCGGGGTGACGACGACGCTGGGGTACGACGGGCCGGTCTTCACCGGGCTGCAGGGCGGGGCCGCGCTGGAGGACGGGCTGTATGCCGCTCGAGCCCGGGTCGTCGGCGACGTGGGCGGGTTGCCAGCGATGCTCGGGCCGTTCGCCACGGCCGTGGTCGCCTGGGAGGTGGAGCCGGGCCGGGTCGCCTACGTCGGGTACGGCAGCCAGCGGACCAGCGACGGCGTCGTGGGCGCGCTGCTCGCCCTGGCCCGCGGGTCCCGGCTGCTGACCCAGCCCCAGTTCCAGGCGCTGGTCCGATGAGCATGGACTGGGTGCCCCCGGCGGAGGACGAACCCCCGGCCGACCGGCCGTCCTGGTCGCGGCTGCTCGGCGTGCTGGGCCTCGCGGTCGGCCTGGTGGTCGCGTTGAACCTGCTCACCGGGGGCGCCGGATCGACGCCGACCCGGGCGCTGGCTCCGGCCCGCCCGGCCGCCCCGCCGACAGCGGAGGCACCGATGCCGATCCCGTGTCCCACCGGGCTCGGCGGCGTGGAACTCGACGGCACCCCCCGGCCCCGCGGCACCCCGGTGGTCCTCGAGCGGTGCGTGAAGGACCCGCACCGGCGGCAGGGGATGGTCCTGCGGCGGGCCCGGGACGGCTCCATCGGCCGGAACAGCGCCGTGGTGACCTGGCCGGTCGCGGCGTACGGCTACCGCCCGACCGGGCTCGAGCTGAGCCCCGACGGTCACCGCCGTGAGCTGGTCTGGGAAGTCGGCGGCGACCTGGCCCGCGTCCACGGCGACCTGCCCGAGTGGGAGCTGATCGCCATCGCGGAGCGGGTCACGGTCCAGCAGGACATCCTGCTGATCGGCCCGCCGCCCGGCTTCTTCCTGCTGTACGCCAACTGGTACCCGGCAGCGTTGACGCACGAGGTGCGGTATTTCCCGCTGCAGGCCAACCTTGTGCCCTACCTGGGAGCGAACGGCCTGGTGTTCACCGGGATGCAGCGGTCGGCGGAGCTGGAGGACCTGCTGCTGGACGACCCGGGGCGCCGGGCGGTCGGGGCCGTCCACGGCCACCCCGCGATGCTCACGTCCAGGCTCGGCTCGGCGGCGGTGCTCTGGGAGCCGACGCCGGGAACGTGGGCCTACGTGGCGTACACGGGCATCATCGGCACCGAGCAGGTGGGACAAGCGCTGGTGGAGCTGGCCAGGACCTCGCGCGAGCTGACCGACGCCGAGTTCCAGAGCCGGCTGTAACGACCGGTCAGGGCGCCGAGCCGACGTCCCGCAGCAGGCGCACGAACGCCGTCGCCACGCCGAGCGGCTCGGCGACGGGCACGCCGTCCGCCGCTCCCGCCACGACGTCCGGCAGCCGGCCGGGCGAGGCGAACAGCCTTGCCACTGCTGGGTGCCGGCTCCCACCCGTGCGCAACGACACCAGCGCTTCGCTCACCGTCGGCGCCGACGCCGAGGCGTATGCCGCGACGGCGCGGCAGCCGAGGCGGTCGCCGAGCGCGACGGCCAGCCCCTCCACCGCGGCCCGGGCTGCGGCCGCGCTCGACCCGGCCGAGGCCAGCACGACTCCGTCCGTCCTGTCGAGGTCAGCCGCTTCGCCCAACCGCTGGACGAGCGCGTCGAGCAGCAGCTGGCGGCCGCCCGGGCCGGACTCCAGGAGTGCAGGCGCCACCGACACCTCCAGCTCCTCGCCCGCCACCGCCAAGGCGGCCGGGATGTCGACGGTCACGTGGTACCCGGGCGCGAACAGCAGCGGCACCAGCCTGATCCGGCGGAACCCCTCGGCAGCGAGCTGCCGCAGCGCGGCGTCGGGCGTGGGGTCGTCGAAGTCCAGGTAGCAGGCACGGACCTCACCCAGCCCGGGGTCGGCGGCGAGCGCGCCGACCAGTTGCGACACGGCATACCCGGCTCTTGGGTCCCGGCTGCCGTGCGCCACCAGCAGCGTGGCTAGATGTGGATGCCGCACTCGACCTTGCCCTTGCCGGCCCACCGCCCGGACCGCGGGTCCGCGCCGGGAGCGACCTTGCGAGTGCAGGGTGCGCACCCGATGGACGGGTAGCCCGCGGCGATCAGCGGGTTGCGCGGCAGGTCGTGCTCGACCTGGTAGGCCTCCACGTCGTCGTCGGTCCAGTCCACCAACGGGCAGACCTTGACCATGTCGTTCTTGGGGTCCCAGCTGACCACCGGGGTCAGCGCGCGGGCCGGCGACTCCGACCGGCGCAGGCCGGTGACCCAGGCGTGCCGTCCGTCCATGGCCGCAGCGAGGGGTTCGACCTTGCGCAGGAAGCAGCACAGGTCCGGGTCGTTGTCGTGCAGCCGGGGCCCGTAGTCGGCGTCCTGCTCCGCCACGGTCTGGCGCGGGGTGATGTTCAGGACTGTCACCGGGAAGCGGCGGCGGACCTCGTCGCGGGTGGCGAGGGTCTCCGGGAAGTGGTAGCCGGTGTCCAGGAACACCACGTCCACACCCGGCGCGGCCTGGCCGAACAGGTGCGGGATCACGGTGTCCTGCATGGAGGAGGCGATGACCAGCTTGTCGCCGAAGTGGTGCGCCGCCCACCGGGCGATCTCCTGCGCGGACGCGCCCTCCAGCGCCGCGTTCACCTCGGCGAGGACCTCGCCGCGCTCGGCCTGGCTCAGGTAGCGGACCTCGATCACCCGGGGGGTGCGGATGTCTCGGATGGCAGGCACCGGTCGGGTGTCGACGACCGTCATACCAGCAGCTCCTCGTCCGCGCGCAGGGCCCAGACGGCGAACCGCTCGCCCGGGGTGCGGTCCGCGACGAAGTTGCGGACCACCCGCTCGATGTAGTCCGGCGCGCCCGTGCTGGTCGTCTTCAGCCCGCGGACCTTGCGGCCGAAGCCGGCGTCCAGGCCCAGGGTGCCGCCCAGGTGCACCTGGAAGCCCTCCACCTGCTCACCGTCGTCGTCGGTGACGATCTGGCCCTTGAGGCCGATGTCGGCGACCTGGATGCGCGCGCACGAGTTCGGGCAACCGTTGACGTGGATCGAGATCGGGACGTCGACCTGGTCGACGACGTCGGCGAGCCGGCGCTCCAGGTCGGTGATCGTGGCCGTGGCCATGTCCTTGGTCTCGACGATCGCCAGCTTGCAGTACTCGATGCCGGTGCAGGCCATCGTGTGGCGGCGGAACAGCGACGGGCGCGCGTCCAGGCCGAGTTCCCCGAGCCCCTCGACCACCGCCTCGACCTTGTCCTGGTCGACGTCGAGGACGAGCAGCTTCTGGTGCGGGGTGAGCCGGACCCGCCGCGAGCCGTGGCGTTCGGCGAGGTCGGCCAGGCCCAGCAGCGTGGGGCCGGAGACCCGCCCCACCACCGGAGCGGCTCCGATGTAGAAGCGCCCGTCCTTCTGCTCGTGCACCCCCACGTGGTCCCCGCGCTCGGACGTCGGCGCCGGGGCCGGACCGTCGGGGAGACGCCGGTGCAGGTACTCCGTCTCCAGCACCTCGCGGAACTTCGGCACGCCCCAGTCGGCGAGCAGGTACTTCATCCGGGCGTGGTTGCGGACCCTGCGGTAGCCGTAGTCGCGGAAGACCCCGGTCACGGCCGCCCAGACGTCGGGGACCTCCTCCTCCCGGACGAAGGCCCCCACCCGCTCGGCCAGCCGCGGGTTGGTCGACAGCCCGCCGCCGACCCACAGGTCGAAGCCCTTGCCCAGCTCGGGGTGCTCGACCCCGACGAAGGAGACGTCGTTGATCTCGTGCACCACGTCGTTGGTGAGCATCCCGGTGATGGCGCTCTTGAACTTGCGCGGCAGGTTGGCGAACCGGGGGTCGCCGATGTAGCGCCGCTGGATCTCCTCGATCGCCCAGGTGGGATCGAGCAGCTCGTCCTTGGAGATGCCCGCGACCGGGCTGCCGAGGATGACCCGGGGGCAGTCGCCGCACGCCTCGGTGGTGAGCAGGCCGACCCCCTCCAGCTGGCTCCAGATCTCCGGCATGTCCTCGACCCGGACCCAGTGCAGCTGGATGTTCTGCCGGTCGGTGATGTCGGCGGTGCCGCGGGCGAAGTCGCGGGACACCTGCCCGATCGCGCGCAGCTGGGTCGTCGTGAGCGCCCCACCGTCGACCCGGACCCGCAGCATGAAGTAGCGGTCCTCCAGCTCGTGCGGCTCCAGCTGGGCGGTCTTGCCGCCGTCGATGCCCGGCTTGCGCTGGGTGTAGAGCCCCCACCAGCGGAACCGGCCGTGCAAGTCGTCCCCGGGAATGGAGTCGAAGCCCTGCTTGCTGTAGACCTGCAGGATCCGGGCGCGCACGTTGAGGGCGTCGTCCTCGCGCTTGAACCGCTCGTTGGCGTTCAGCGGCTCGGTTTCGCCCAGCGCCCACTGGCCCTGGCCGCCCACGCGGGCGGGGCGTGCGGGGCGCACCGGGCGGGCGTGTCGGTCGGCGGTGGCGGTCATAACACAAAGTTTGGCATATCCTAACGCTGGCTAATACTTCTGGGTCACCATTCGGACACACCCCCGCGTTGTCGGAACCTCGCCGGGTCATGGCACAGGTTCCGACAGCTCTGGGGAACCGGAGCGCGCCGGGCGGTGTATGCGGGGCAGCTGGTCCTGAGGAGGTCCCATCAGCGACGAGGCGCAGCTGCTCAGTCGCGCGCGGGACGGCGACACGCAGTCGTATGCCGCCCTCGTGCGGCTGCACGCCGACGTCGCCGTCCGTTGGGCCCGGCTGCTCGGCGCCGGGGCGGAGGCGGAGGACGTGGCCCAGGACGCGTTCGTCAAGGCGTACTCAGCGCTGAGCGGGTTTCGCCCCGGCATGCCGTTCCGGCCGTGGCTGCTGCGGATCGTGCAGCGCGAGACGAGCAACCTGCGCCGAAGCGCTGCCCGGCGAAGGGCGCGGGAGGTCGCCGCCGGCCGGGACCGGACCGCGGTGCTGGCCGCCGCGTCGCCGGACCCGGCGGCGGCCGCCGAGGCGGGCGCGCTGCATACCAGGCTGTGGGCGGCGGTCGAGGCGCTGCCGGAAGAGCAGCGGCTGGTCGTGTGCTGCAGGTACCTGCTGGAGCTGGACGAGGCGGAGACGGCCGTGGCGCTCGGCCTTCGGCGGGGAACGGTCAAATCTCGGCTGCACCGAGGGCTCGTCCGGTTGCGGGCGGCGGAGGGGCTGGACCGATGAGCGACGACGCGCTTCCCGGCGAGCTGCGGGCGCTGGGCCAGGCCGTTCCCGGGGCACCGGCGGGGTTCGTCGACGACGTCATGAGCCGCGTGGTGGCGGCGCGGCCGGACGGGCGCCCGGTGGCGTCGCGGCCGGACCGGCGAGGGATCCCGCGCCGGTGGCGGGTCGCGGTCGCGGTACCGCTGCTGCTGCTCGCGCTGGTGGCCCTGGTGCCGCCGGTCCGCGCGGAGGTCGCGTCGTGGTTCGGTATCGAGGTGCGGTCGGCGCCGGGTCCGGCCCCTTCCACGGCTCCTGCGCCGCCGGCGGCGCGTGGCACGTCGCTGACGGAAGCGGCCCGGCGAGTCGGCTTCACCCCGTCCGTCCCCACGGCGCTCGGCCCGCCGGCCGGGGTCGAGGTGTCGCCCGACCGGCGGGTGGTGTCGATGACCTGGGAGCGCCCCGGCGGGCGGGTGCGGCTGGACCAGTTCGCCGGGTCGCTTTCACCGCTGTTCGTGAAGTCGGTGTTCGACGCGGCGGAGTACGTCGCCGTCCGCGGCGATACCGGGCTGTGGTTCGCCCGGCCGCACCTGGTCCAGGTCATCGACCGCAGCGGCGCTGAGCACGTGCTGCCGGCCCGGCCGGCGAGGGCGACCCTGGTGTGGCAGGCGGGTGGGCTGACCCTGCGGCTGGAGGGCATCGGGACCCGGGAGGAGGCCGTCGCCGTCGCCTCGTCCTGACGCGGGAACTTGATGCCGCGCGGCGGTGTACCCCGGGCATGCGCCGCATGCTCGCCGTCCTGCTTCTCGCGTGTTCCGTCGTGCTGGGCTCGCCCGTCCAGGCCCTGGCCGGTGGGCCGACCAGCGTGCTCATGGCGTCGCCGACGACCGGGCACGCGGCCGCGCTCTACGCCTCCGACCTGGACTACCAGGTGTTGCAGGACGTGCTCGCATCCGGGCCCGCGGTGCCGGAGCCACCGCTGTCGGACCAGGGGACGGCGGTCACCGTCACCTGGCTGATCCACGACGTGACGGTGTGGCGGGTCGACCGAGTGCGCCTGGACGGTACGTCGGTGTTCGCGGCGACGCAGGACTCCCCCAAGCGGGTGGCCAATGGCGCTGGACCGGTGCCCGACGAGCCCTTGGTGTGGCGGCGGCTGACGCATGGCTCTCAGCTGACCGAGCTGTTCCGCCGTCATGGCCTGCTCGACCATGCCGCCGCGAGCCCGGCGGCCGCGAGCCCGGCGGCCGCGAGCGCGTCGACGCCGACCCCGTCACCGCCCGCGGCACGAGGTGCGGAAGGTCCGGTCGGGCTGTCCGCTGCCGCGCCGCCGGCGGGCTGGCCGGCCACGGCCGGCGCCGGCGGCGCGGTCCTCGGCGCGTTCGGGACCTGGCTGGTGATGCGCCGCCGGTGGGCGCCGAGGTCGACTGGCCCCGGCAGCTGTTGACGCCCCCTACGTTTGCGACAACCGCGTGTCGACTGTCCCGACCCACCTCGCCAACGCCAGGCCAGCCGGGCGGCCGGTCGCAACGTTCAGCGTGACGCGACGGTCGCCGGCGCTTTCGCGCTCTGCCGCTCGATGACATGCCCGTTGATCGTGATCTGCGTGGGGCGGGGACCGGCTTGGCCATTGATGCGCGCCACCATGAGCTGGACCGCGACCAGGCCGACGCTCTCGAGCGGTTGGCGGTAACAGGTGATCGGAGCCTCCAGCACCTCGTACCAGTCGGGATCACCGAACGCCACGATCGACAGGTCGTCCGGCACCCGGAGCCCGACCTGGCGGGCCCGACAGAGGACGCCGAGGACGATCTCACTGCTCGTCGCAAACAGGGCGGCTGGGGGGCTCTCCCGCGTGAACAGGCGGGTCTGGTGCTGCCCCAGCTGGGCGCCCTGACCGGCTCCGCCCTGGATGAGGCGCTCGTCATTGCCGAGGGGATGCGGGTGGATCCCCAGCGGATGCGCGCCAACCTCGACCTCGACGGCGGGCTCATCATGGCCGAGGCACAGATGATCCAACTGGCGGACCACCTGGGTCGGGAGCACGCCCATGACCTCGTCTACGAGGCCGCCACGAGGGCTCGGAAGACCAACCGCGTTCTCGCAGACGTGCTTCCCGAGGTCGCCAACGAGCAGGGAAAGACGGACCTGCTGCCCGAACGGCTCGTCCAGCCGGAGGACTACCCGGGCGAGGCGGTGCACATCGTGAGCTCAGCGGTGGACGCCTGGCGGTCCCTCCCACCGGCCCCGGTGCCGGCCCTGGACGTCGCACAGCTCGCCAGGTCCGTGGTCATCGCCTGAGCTGCCGCGCACCACAGCGCCGGTCACCGACGGGCGAATGAGCAGGCATGCCGGACCTCCGGCCTTGCCCTGGTTCCTCGGCACGGACGTCGCGGTCGCGGCGTTTGCCGGCCCTCATGCGGCCGGTCCTGGCGAGTAGCGCGACTCCGGTGGCGTCCCCTCCGGCTGCGCCGTGCCCGCCCTGGTGGGTATGTGGCTCAGCTGCCCCACCCCTTTCCGTCGGCGTCGACAACCGGTATGCCGCTGAGCTGGGTCGCGGGCCGCCGCACCCTGGGCGGCGGCACCGTCCTCGTACGGGTGGCCACCAGTGCCCTGCGCCGCCGGGGTCGGTGTCTGGACATTCGGGGTGCCTCGACACCGTCTGCCGGCCTGTCTTCGCACAATCCGGCGGAAACGACGCCCCGGGGCCGGGTCGGCCGGCGCGTCTTCGCACAATCCGGCGGAAACGACGCACCGCGGCCCACTCCCAGGGCCCGTCTTCGCACAATCCGGCGGAAACGACGCACCGCGGCCCACTCCCAGGGCCCGTCTTCGCACAATCCGGCGGAAACGACGCGCCAGACCCGGTCAGGCGGTACGTCTTCGCACAATCCGGCGGAAACGACGCGCCCCGGCCCACTCCCAGGGCCCGTCTTCGCACAATCCGGCGGAAACGACGCGCCAGACCCGGTCAGGCCGGCACGGCGGTGGCTGCCCAGGGGATGCTGTCCGCGGCAGGACGTACGGTGCGGGCATGGCCGACTCGACGTTGGAGCCGCTGGACGCGCTGCGGCGGATCGCGTTCCTGCTGGAGCGGACCCGCGCCGGGACCTACCGGGTGAAGGCGTTCCGCAACGCCGCGGACACCGTGGTGCGGATCGGCACCGAGGAGCTGCGCGAACGGGCCCGCGCCGGCACCCTCAAGGCGCTCCCCGGCATCGGGTCGGCGACCGAGGCGGTCATCCGCCAGGCGCTCGATGGTGAGCACCCGGCATACCTGCGGCAGCTGGAGGAGCAGGCGGCCGGCCCACTGGCCACCGGCGGGGAGTCGTTGCGCTCGCTGCTCAAGGGCGACCTGCACTGCCACTCCGACTGGTCCGACGGCGGGTCGCCGATCCAGGAGATGGTGGTCACCGCGATGGAGCTGGGGCACGAGTACCTCGCGCTCACAGACCACTCACCGCGGCTCACGGTGGCCAACGGCCTGTCCGTGGACCGCCTCAAGCAGCAGCTCGGCGTCATCGACACGGTCAACGGCGCTGTGGGCCCCGCGTTCCGGCTGCTCAAGGGCATCGAGGTTGACATCCTCGACGACGGGTCGCTGGACCAGACCCCGCAGATGCTCGACCGGCTGGACGTCCGGGTCGCCTCGGTGCACTCGAAGCTGGCGATGTCCGCGCCGGCCATGACCCGGCGGATGGTCGCGGCCGTGTCCAACCCGCACGTCAACGTGCTCGGGCACTGCACCGGGCAGCTGGTGACCGGGCAGCGCGGCGTGCGGCGGCGGTCGGCGTTCGACGCGGCGGCGGTGTTCGCGGCGTGTGCGGCGAACGGCACGGCGGTGGAGATCAACTCCCGCCCGGAGCGGCAGGACCCGCCCGACGAGCTCATCGCGGTCGCGCTCGACGCCGGCTGCCTGTTCTCGGTCGACAGCGACTCGCACGCGCCCGGCCAGCTGGACTTCCTGCAGTACGGCTGCGCGCGGGCAGTTGCCGCCGAGGTCCCGCCGGAACGGGTGGTCAACACCTGGGACGCCGAGCGGCTGCTTGCCTGGGCCAACCCGTAGCGCTTTGGTGATCCGTGGAGGCGTCCCCTAGACTTCACGGGTCCTCGACGGATCGAGCCTGCGCTCGCCTGGCGCGAGGGGCGAGGCCGTCGGCGCCTGGTCCCCATCGTCTAGCGGCCTAGGACCCCGCCCTTTCACGGCGGTAGCACGGGTTCGAATCCCGTTGGGGATACGCAAGGCCCAGTTTGGCCCCGTAGCGCAGTTGGTTAGCGCGCCGCCCTGTCACGGCGGAGGTCGCCGGTTCGAGCCCGGTCGGGGTCGCCACAGGAGCGAGGCTCGAACCTTCAGCAGACGAGGAGTCTGCGGGGGTTTGGGCCTCGCCGGTTTTTCCGGCGACATCGCCTTCCAGCGCGGACCTCGTCCTTGACAAGAAAGATTGTCGGTAGGAGGGTCGAGCCGTGCACGAGCTGTGGGTGATCGACGATCCCGCAGTGGCAAGCGTTTCCCTCGACCCGGTCCGGTTGCGGCTGCTGGCCGAACTGGTCGAGCCGAGGTCGGCGACCAGCCTGGCCGGCAGGATCGGGCTGCCACGGCAGAAGGTGAACTACCACCTGCGCACCCTGGAGCAGCATGGTCTTGTCGGTCTGGTCCAGCTGCGCCGCCGAGGCAACATGACCGAACGGGTCATGCAGGCCACCGCGGCCAGCTATGTGATCTCACCGGCCGCCCTCGGCGCGGCTGCCCCGGACCCGTCCAGGTCCCCAGACCGGCTGTCCGCCCGCTGGCTGATCGCCGTGGCCACGCGGACCGTGCGCGAGGTCGGCGAACTGATGGCCGGTGCAACCAGGGCCAGCAAGCGGCTGGCCACCTTCGCCCTGGACGGCGAGGTGCGGTTCGCCTCAGCGGCCGCCCGTGCCGCGTTCGCAGAGGAGCTGGGCGCCGCGGTCACCGAGCTGGTCGGCAAGTACCACGACGACAACGCACCCGGAGGACGGCCATACCGGATCGTCATCGCGGTGCACCCCAACCTCGAGAAGGAGGAGCGGTAATGGCCCGCGAGTTGGTCAAGATCGTCGAGCTGGACGCGTCACCCGAGCAGGTGTGGCATGCCATCGCCACCGGGCCCGGCATCTCGGCCTGGTTCGTGCCGCACCAGGTCGAGGGGCGCGTTGGCGGCGCGATGACCGCGCAGTTCGGCGGGGGTTTCGACGTGACCGGACGGGTGCGGGTCTGGGATGAGGGCAGGCGTTTCGCCTACGGGGCGGCCGAGCCGCCGCCCGACGGTGCGGCGGACTACGCCTTCGAGTTCCTCGTCGAGGGGCGTGAGGGTGGCGGCACCGTGCTGCGCTTCGTCCAGAGCGGGTTCAGCGACGAGGGCTGGGAGAACGAGTACCCCAGCTACGACGCCGGCTGGGAGTTGTTCTTCAGCAACCTGCGCAGCTATCTGACGCACTTCGCCGGCCAGCCCGTGCACAACGTGGTGACCATAGCCTTCGCTGCCGGCTCGGCCGCCGACGTGTGGCCGCGGCTGTACCGGGCGCTCGGCTTGACCGGTCGGCCTGCCCTCGGCGACACCGCGACGTTGGCCCCGGACGGCCCGGAGCCGATCACCGGTGTGGTCGACGTGGCCGGCGACGCTTTCCTCGGGCTGCGCTCGACCACTGGGCTGCACCGGATCGGTGCCGAGGGCGACGCCGGCTGTGCGATAAGCGCCTACCACTACTTCTACGGTAGTCCGGTGGACACCGGGGCCAGCACCGCAGCCTGGCAGAAGTGGCTCGCCGACCTCTTCCCCGCCCCCGAACCCGCCAGCAGCACCGCCTGACCCCCGCGCCTCACCCGCCCCGGCTCGCGGCGGCCTGCACCTGGTAGCGCAACGGTGCGGACTGCCCCGCCGCACGGCAGGTCAGCTGGGCCGGCTCGTCCCAGGTCAGCCGCACCTGCAGGACCAGCCGCGGCGGAAGTGGCGCAGACCCGGCCAGCGTCGCGATCCACGACTCCACTCCAGCCCGTTCCAGCGCCACCGGTCGCACGGCCTCGATCGGCGCCGGGCCGTGTTCCCGCAGCGCATGGACGACCGCGGCCTGCATCGGCGCCGACTGTGTGGCCAGCCCGCGCAGGTACTCGGCGACGACCCGCCCCGTCAGATGACCCGCGACCACCTCGTCCGCGGTGCGCGCGTCCAGGCCGCCGTAGCAGGCGCCGTCGGGCAGCACGACCATGGTCGCCGCGAACCGGTCGCCCCCCAGGTGCGAGCACTCCCAGACCTGCTCCGGCCACCGCTGCGCCAGACCCGCCGCCACCGGCCGGCCGCGTACGGCGCAGCAGGCGTCGTGCATGCCGTGGGTGCAGACGAGCAGCCGCGTCGTGGCCGGCTCCCACTCGTCGTCCGCCGCGCCGAGGGCTGCCGCCGCCGCCGCCAAGCCGCGCCGCTCGGTCCACGTCCCGCCCAGTTGGCGCCCCGACCGGCTGTCCACCACGGTCCAGCTCCGCTCGGCCTCCGGGCCGCGAGCTGCCGCCGGCTGCCGGCCCGGCCGCCGCACCAGGACGACCCGCGCGCGCCAGGTCGTCGCGGCAGCCGCCACCGCGGCCGCGTCGTCCGCCCGGATGCCCCGCCCCTGCAATGCCTCCGGGTGCCACGGTCCGGGGTGCTCGATGAGCAACCACCGGTATGCCGGGGCGGCAGTGCCGCTGATCGCGTCGCCTCGGGCGCGGGCGGCGGTCGCGCACCGAAACGGTGGTGACGCGGCGCCGGACGTGGTCGGGCGGTCGGTCACGCTCCGGAGGATGTCACGTCGGGCCGCCCCAGCACCGCGAGGCCACTGCGCAACAGCAGGCGGGCCAGCTCCATCCCCGTCGTCGCCACCCGGGCGTGGCCGTCGGCCAGGAACGCCGCCACCGCCGGCAGGTCCGCCGCGTCCAGGGCGAGCTGCCCGACGCGGCTGACGACCCGCCAGCCGTCACCGGCCGCCTCGAGGTGCGCCGCGGCATACGGGCGGATGGCGATGCTGTCCTGCGGGGTGAGGCGTTCCGCGGCGCGCAGCTGCGCCAGCGGACGGATCGGCGCCGGGCGCTGGCTGTCGCGGGACCGCGTGCGCATCCGGGCCGCGAGCTGGTCGGCGGTCAGCGCGTCAAGCGCCCCGAGGAGGGCTTCCCGGGCGGCGGCCAGGGCGGTGCCGAGCTGAGCGGGGTCGGTGACGTCGATGCCTAGCGGCAGCGCCTCGCGCGCATCCTGCCGGTCGGCCAGGGCCGCGAGGGCTTGGGTGGCCAGCTGCTCCGCCACGGCGTGGGTGGTCCAGACGTGGACCCCGATGGTCAGGTGGGTGCTTCCACCGCCGCTAGCAGTGGCCGAGTGGAGGTAGCCGCGGGGCAGGTAGAGGCAGTCGCCGGGGCGCAGGGTGGCCTCGATGAGCGGTTCGCGCAGGGCGGCCTGAGCCACGTCGAGGCGGCGCCGTTCCCACGGCTGGTCGCGCAGCGGCACCGGATGCACGGGGGCGCGGATCCGCCAGGTCTTCTCCCCGCAGACTTGAAGGACGAAGACGTCGTGGACGTCGTAGTGGTCACTGAACCCTTGGTGTTGCGGCGGCGTCGTGTAGGAGTTGACCTGCACCGGGTGGCCGAGCTCGGCGGCCAGCTGCTGGGCGAACACGGCCAACGGGGGCCACGTGCGGTGCAGCGCCTGCAGCACGATCGTGGCGCCGTCGTCGAACAGCCGCAGCAGCTTGTCGTCGCTGACCTGGTCGGCGACGCCGGCCCCGGCGCCACCAGCGGCGGTGAACGCCGCGGCAGGAAGGGTCTTGCCGTCCTTGGCCACCCGCAGGAACGGGGTTCGCAGTCCCCGGCTGGAGACGAGCTCGTCGACGGCGTCCTCGCTGAACAGGTCCTCGAACGAAGCCGGCAGGCTCGCCGCAGGACTCAGCAGGGGCTCGCGGCCCCACACCGTGTCGGCGAACTTCTCGGGGTCGAGGTTGACCAGTCGGGACAGGGCCGGGTGCCCGTAGGCGGGCCCCCGGCCGGTCTGCACCGTCGTCACTCAGGCTCCGCTGTCGGCTCCGCCGTCGGCGCCACCGTCAGCGCCACCGTCATGGACACCCGGCACGCCTTCGGCGCCGCCGTCCGCCGGTCCCTCGGCGCCTCCGTCGGCGCCACTGTCAGCGCCACCGTCGGCGCCGCCGTCACCGCTGGCGCCACCGTCAGCGCCGCCGTCGCTCACGCCGGGCACGCCTTCGGCGCCGCCGTCCGCGGGGCCCTCCGTGCCGCTGTCCGGGTCGACTGGGATCTCGCTCATCGCCCTGCCTCCTATCGGTGGCGCACCGTCGCGCCGTTCGGGTTCGGCCCGCGGCCGCTCGGTTTCGACGCCGGAGCGGACCTGCGGACGGGCCGTCATGACGACGGCGTTGGCAACCTACCCCCGACCCGCACCGGCAAACAGCGGGAGGTGGCAGCAAATCGGTCCGGGCAGGGACCAAAGGCACTGTCTCCGCGTGCCCTTCGTGGCTGGACTGGCAACGGCGGGCCGCTACGCCCACCAGAAGGAGACAGTCATGAGCACCAACACATCAGTCATGTCCGCGGCGACAGTGCAGCCGCGGCAACGCGAGACCTCGCCCACCATGCATGCCATCGTCTACCACGGCCCCGGCCAGAAGGCATGGGAGGCGGTCCCCAAGCCGACGCTGTCGGCGGACACCGACGCCATCGTCCGGGTCGACGCCGTCACGATCTGCGGCACCGACTTGCACATCCTCAAGGGCGACGTTCCAGCCGTCACCGACGGCCGGATCCTCGGCCACGAAGCGGTGGGCACCGTGGAAGCGGCCGGCCCCGGCGTCAAGAACGTCAGGGTCGGCGACCGGATCCTGGTCTCCTGCATCACCGCCTGCGGAGCCTGCCGGTTCTGTCGCGAGGGCAGGTACGGCCAGTGCCTCGGCGGCGGGGGCTGGATCCTGGGCCACCGCATCGACGGCACCCAGGCCGAGTACGTGCGGGTCCCCTTCGCGGACACGTCCACCTTCCCGGTTCCCGAGGGCGTCTCCGACGAGGAGGTCCTCATGCTCGCCGACATCGGGCCGACCGGGTACGAGGTCGGCGTCCTGAACGCGAAGGTCTCCCCCGGCGACGTGGTCGTGGTCGTGGGGGCGGGCCCGGTGGGCCTGTCCGCTGTGATGGGTGCCAAGCTGTTCAGCCCGGCGCACGTCGTCGCGATCGACCTGGCCGACTCTCGCCTGGAGGCCGCGAAGCGGTTCGGAGCCGACATCACCGTCAACGGCGCCCGCGAGGACGCCCTGGCGATCGTGCACGGCCTGACTGACGGGCTGGGCGCGGACGTCGCCATCGAGGCCGTCGGCCTCCCGGCCACCTTCGAGCAGTGCGCCGTACTCGTCCGTCCCGGCGGCGCCGTCGCCAACGTGGGAGTCCACGGCAAGCCCGCGGTCCTGCACCTGGAGGACCTGTGGATCAAGGACGTCACGATCACCACCGGCCTGGTGGACACCTACTCCACGCCGACGCTGCTCAAGCTGGTGGCAAGCCGGCAGATCGACGTGGCGCGGTTCGTCACCCACCGGTTCCCGATGACGGAGTTCCTGCAGGCGTATGACGTGTTCGCCCGGGCCGCTGAGACCCAGGCCCTGAAGGTCGTGCTCACTGGCCACGGCGGAACAGCCTGACCTGCATGCCGGTCGCCCAGCTCTGCGCCGCCCTACCGCCCCGCAATCTCCGCCGGAGCGGGGGCGGCGCTTGCGGGACCTTCGGCCCTGCCGGCAGCAGCCCTGTGTTCCTAGCGTGGTCGTATGACGCGCAGGCTCCTGGTCCTCGGCGCGGGGACCGCCGGCACCATGATCGCCAACCGGCTTCGCCGCCGGCTCGACCAAGACGACTGGCACATCACCATCGTGGATCGCGACGACCGTCACAACTACCAGCCCGGATACCTGTTCCTGCCGTTCGGCAGGTACGCGCCCGCGCAGGTGACGCGCTCGCGCCATGCGTTCCTCCCGGACGGGGTGGACCTCGTACTCGGCGAGATCGAGCGGGTCGAACCGGGTGCCAACCGGGTGCACCTCGCCGACGGCCGCCAGCTCGACTACGACTACCTTGTCATCGCGTCGGGCACGACGCCTCGTCCGGAGCAGACCCCAGGCATGCTCGGACCGCTCTGGCAGCGCAGCGTTTTCGACTTCTACAGCCTGGACGGCGCGATCGCCCTGGCAGCCGCACTGCGGAACTTCGACCACGGGCGACTGGTCGTGCACGTCACCGAGATGCCGATCAAGTGCCCCGTCGCTCCACTGGAGTTCACCTTCCTGGCCGACGCCTGGCTGCGCAAGCGCGGCCTGCGTGACCAGGTCGAGCTGGTCTACGTCACCCCGCTGTCCGGAGCCTTCACGCAGCCGATCGCGTCGGACCTGCTGGGGACCATGCTCGACGAGCGCAAGGTCAGTGTCGAGTCCGACTTCATGGTGGAACGCATCGACACCGACCAATCGGCGCTGGTCTCCTATGACGAGCGAGAGGTTCCGTTCGACCTGCTGGTGACCGTGCCAGTCAACATGGGCGCCGACTTCATCGCTCGGTCAGGCCTGGGCGACGAGCTCAACTACGTGCCGGTCGACCGGGCGACCTTGCAGAGCAGGGCGTTCCAGAACATCTTCGCCATCGGCGACGCATCCGACATACCCACCTCGAAGGCCGGCTCGGTGGCGCACTTCGCCGTGGACGGCTTCGTGGACAACTTCCTCGACCTGGTCGCCGGGCGCCCGATGGGCCACGCCTTCGACGGTCACGCCAACTGCTTCATCGAGTCCGGTGATGGCAAGGGGCTGCTCATCGACTTCAACTACGACACCGAGCCGCTGCCCGGGACATACCCGCTGCCCAGGATCGGCCCGCTGCACCTGCTGAAGGAGACCCGCGCGAACCACCTGGGCAAACTCGCCTTCCGCTGGGTGTACTGGAACATCCTGCTGCGCGGCCGCCCGATCCCGCTTCCGTCCAGCATGTCCATGGCCGGCAAGACCCGGCCGCCTACCACCGAACCATCCTGAAATACAAGGAGATCCGCATGAGTGTCACCACGATCGACGGCCGAACAGTCGCGGTCGACGGCGAGGGCTTCCTCACCAACTTCGCCGAATGGGACGAGGAGCTCGGCCGTTCGCTGGCCGCGCAGATCGGTATCGACCTCACCGACGACCACTGGCACGCCATCCGTTTCCTGCGCCGGGACTACGCCGAGCACGGCGAGACGGCGACGTTGCGTCGCGTGAGCACGCTGGCCGGCATACCGGTCAAGACGCTGTTCCAGCTGTTCCCGCAGAAGCCGGCCAAGAAGATGGCCTACGTCGCCGGGCTGCCCAAGCCGCGCGGCTGCGTCTGACGCGACCCGCGCCCCGCCGCGGCTTACCCGTGCCGTGGGGCACGCCCCAACCGAGGAAGGAATCATGACTACCACCGAGACAGCGCCGGCCCTCGTCCCGCAGTTCGGCGACGACAGCGCCGTCACACGCAAGCTCGCCATCATCTGCTCCAAGGGCAGCCTGGACATGGCCTATCCGGGGCTGATCCTGGCCAACGCCGCCCTCGGCGAGGGCGTGGAGACCCACATGTTCTTCACGTTCTGGGGGTTCGACATCATCAACAAGCAGACCATGGGCGACCTCAAGTTCACCCCGCTCGGCAACCCCGCCACCCACATGCCCCAGGGTCTGGGCGGGCTGCCCGGGATCACGCACCTGGCTACGTCGAAGCTGCGCAAGGCGATTGCCGAGCTCGACGTCCCCGACGTGCCGGAGTTCCTGGAGCAGATCGTCGCCTCCGGCGGCCACCTGTGGGGATGCCGGATGTCCGCCGACATGAACCACCTGACCGAGGACGACCTCTATGACGAGGTCGAGGGGATCATCAGCGCAAGCGACTTCATCGAGAAGACCGAGGGCGCCCAGCTGCTGTTCATCTAGCTGGGAACATGTAGGGCAACCCGATGGGCGTTAGCGCTGACGATCCCGGTCCGTCTGAGTGTTGGCGGATCCTCCGCGGTCGTGGCGTCGGGTGCTGAGGATCAACCCCGTTGACCAGCTGATCTCCACGCTGACCAGGTCGGTGGTTGTGGAGCCGGTCGCGGACCTCACTGGTCTTGCGTGCGTGGTTGTCGTCGACGAACGTGACCGGCTGCATGTCGTCGACGAGGAGGTGAGCGCCCGGGCGAAGCGCTGCGAGGGTGACGTCCAGGCCGGTCCACTTGCCGCCCTGCGCGTCGGCAAAGATCAGGTCGAACGTGCCGGAGCGACGGGTGATCTCGACGGCGTCGCCAATGGTGAGGTGAACCCAGTCGGGCCAGGCGATCGCCATGGCCACTGCGGCTGCGGTCGGGTCGATCTCGACGGTCAGGACCTCGACGTCGGTGCGGTCGTGCAAGCCGTGGGTGATCCACGCGGTGCCGACGCCGGTCCCGGTGCCCAGCTCCAGGATCCGCCCTCCCGTCGGAACGGCTGCGGAGAGGGCAGCGAGCAGCCGCCCGGTGTCCGGGTCGCACGACATCATGAACCCGGTGCTGGCTGCCTGCTCGGTGGCGAGGCGGACCAGCTCGGGCAGCGCGTGGCTGATCACGCGGCCGTCTCCTCTTCTCTTCTTGTCGCTGGGGCGGCAGGGCAGGTGCCGCTACAGCTCGCAGCGGCACCTGGGCACAGTGACACCTGGGCAGGGTGACACCTGGGCAGGGTGACACCTGGGCAGAGTGGCACGCATCTGTGCAGTTCCCACACTCTCCCCCAGCTGTGCGGCTCCGGTGTCGCGCGGCTACCGGGCGGCGCCGTCCAGGGCGGTCTCGGTCGTGGGGATCGTCGTGGCGATCTCTCGGACCTCCGCAACCCCCGCGGCCCAACTTGGGGGGACGACGATGACGTCGCAGGGCAGCACGTCGAGGACGCCTCGCGCCACCGACCCGCGCACCAGCCCGGCCAGCGTCCCACCGCCGCGGGTGGCGACGAGCAGGAGGTCGCCGGGGGCGCAACGGCTCACCAGGGCGGCCACGGGTTCGTCATACACGACCTCGACCCGGCACGGCACCTCGGCGCACTCAGGCACCGCGTGGACCGCCTGCCAGGCCGCGTCCTGGTCCTGACGCAGCCGATCGCCGGGCTGCGAGCGCGGCACAGCGTGCAGCACGTCGAGCGACCAGCCCCGAAGCCGGGCCTCCCTCGCGGCCAGGCGGAGCAGGGACGTCTCGCTGCGCCGGCCGCTCCACCCGACATGCACCTGCGGGTGGCGGTCGTCGACGGGACGCGCGGAGGCACCCTCGACCCGGGGCACCAGCACGGGCACCCGGAACCGGCGGGCCAGGTCGCGGCTGGTGGACCCCAGCGAGAACGCCGCCTGGCCGCGGCTGCCGGTCCCGCCCAGCACCAGCAGCGCCGCGGAGCGGCGGACCTCTTCGACCTCCTCCGCATCGACCGTCGGTGCCACCACCACGTGGGCGGCGACGCTGGGGTCCGTCGCCTCCGCGACCTCGGCCGCCCGGATGCCGACTGCGCGAGCGGACTCGAGCGTGCTGTCTGCGTACTGCCTCAGGTCGGACAGACCCTTGGGCATTCCTCCCCGCCGTGCCACCGCGAGCAGCACGAGGGGGCCACCCCGCCGGGCGGCCTCTCGCGTTGCGACCGCTACCGCCGCCTGGCTCTGCCAGGAGCCGTCGCAGCCCACCACGACGGAACCGAGGTTGCTCTGCGCAGTCATCCGACTCACTCCCATTTCGACACTCGACGCCGCGCGGTCCGCGGCACTACGGCCACCCTGCGCCGTGGCGGCGCTCCACAGGAGGGCCCAAGGTCCCTTTCTCGCACGAAACGTTGACGAGACGATCACGGCATGACCGCGCCGCTGCTCGTCCGGTTCGTCGACGGTGACAGGTCCATGGCTGACCTGCTCGGCGGCAAGGGCGCCAACCTTGCCGAGATGACCCGGATGGGCCTTCCCGTCCCCCACGGCTTCACCATCACCACGCAGGCGTGTCGGGAGTACCTCCGACGGGGCCACGCGCCGGAGGCCCTGCCAGGCCTCGTCCGGGCGGCCATCGCCGACCTCGAGCGCGCCTGCGGGCGGCGCTTCGGCGACGCCGACGACCCGCTGCTCGTCTCGGTGCGCTCCGGTGCCAGGTTCTCCATGCCCGGGATGATGGAGACCGTCCTGGACGTCGGGCTCACCGACGCCTCGGTCCAGGGGCTGGCCACCCGGCGCGGCGAGCGCTTCGCCTGGGACTGCTACCGCCGGCTGGTCCAGATGTACGGACGGACGGTCCTGGGGGTCGATCAAGCCCGCTTGGACGAGGCGGTCCGGGAGACGCTGGACAAGGACGGGGCGGCCGATCCCAGTGCCTTGCCCGTCGCGGCCCTGCAGGACCTGGTGACCCGGCTGCGTCACCTGCTCAAGGACGACGCGGGCGCTGACCTGCCGCAGGACCCGACCGAGCAGCTGGACCGGTCGATTGAGGCCGTCTTCGCCTCCTGGAACAGCCCTCGCGCGCGGGTCTACCGAACGCACGAGGGCATCCCCGAGGACCTCGGCACGGCGGTCAACGTGGTGCAGATGGTCTACGGCAACACCGGCCCCAGCTCCGGCAGCGGGGTCTGCTTCACCCGCGACCCGGCGACCGGCGACGCGGTTCCCTACGGTGACTACCTGCAGAACGCCCAGGGTGAGGACGTGGTCAACGGCAGCCGGGCCACCGTGCCGCTCGCCGACCTTCGGGTCCTCCAGCCGGCCACATACAAGGACCTGGTGACCCACCTGGCCGCCCTGGAGCGTCACTACCGGGACCTGTGCGACGTCGAGTTCACGATTGAGGACGGCCGGCTGTGGATCCTGCAGACCCGCGTGGGCAAGCGCAGCCCGGTCGCGGCCTTCGTCATCGCGCGCGACCTGGTCGACCAAGGGGTGATCACCCTGGACGAGGCGCTGCTCCGGGTGGACGGCCATCAGCTCGAGTCCCTGCTGCACCCCAGGTTCGTCGCGGCGGAAAGTCATGAACCGCTTGCCGCAGGGCTGCCGGCCAGCCCCGGCGCCAGTGTCGGCGAGGCCACCTTCGACTCCGCCACCGCGGTAGCCCGAGCCGCGGCAGGCCGGGCCGTCGTCCTCATCCGGGCCGAGACCAGCGCCGAGGACCTGGACGGCATCCTCGCCTCCACCGCCGTCGTGACCGCGCGCGGTGGCCTGGCCTCGCACGCGGCGGTGGTCGCTCGCGGGTTCGGCCGGACGTGCGTCACCGGCGTCAGCGGCCTGGTCGTCGACGAGGCGGCGCGCCAGGCGCGCACCGAAACCGGCTTGGTCATCACCGACGGCGACCTCCTGTCGGTGGACGGGTCCGCAGGGCTCGTGTATGCGGGGTCCCTCGCCATCCGCCCGAGCCCGGTCGCCGCCGCACTGGCCGCCGGGGAGGGCACCACCGCGACCGCCGACACGACCGCCGACACGACCGCCGACACTGCGGCCGGCACGACGGACGCTGTCGTCTCAGCCGTCGCGAGGTTGTTGCGGCACGCCGACCGGCGGGCCGTGCTCCAGGTGCGGGTCAACGCCGAGACCGCACCCGAGGCAGGGCTGGCGCGGCGGCTCGGGGCGCAGGGCATCGGCCTGTGCCGCACCGAGCACATGCTGCTCGGTGCGCGACGAGCGCTGGTCGAGCGAGTCGTGCTCGACAAGGACCGCGCCGGCGCGCTGGAGCAGATCGAGCAGCTCGCCCAGCAGGAGTTTGGCGGGCTGCTGCGGGCCATGGACGGCCTGCCGGTTGTCGTGCGGCTGCTCGACCCGCCGCTGCACGAGTTCCTTCCCGACGGCGAGGCGCTTGCCGTGCAGGCCGCTCGAGCGGCCGCGGCCGGCGCCGTCGACCCCGAGCTCAGCAAGCGCCTCGACGCGGTGCGGCGTTGGCGTCAGGTGAACCCCATGCTGGGCCTGCGCGGCGTCCGCCTGCTGACCGTCTTCCCGGAACTGGTCGACGCGCACGTCCGGGCGTTGGTCCGTGCGGCTGGCGACCTGGCCGCACAGGGGCTGCACCCGCGCCCGGAGATCATGGTGCCGCTCGTGGCGCACCCGGCGGAGCTGGCCGCGGCCCGCGCCCGGATCGTGGACCAGGTCCAGGCGGGTGCCGCTGGGCAGAGGTCACCCATCACGGTGCCCATCGGCGTCATGATCGAACTGCCCCGCGCCGCGCTCCTGGCGGGCGAGCTCGCCCAGCAGGCCGACTTCTTCTCCTTCGGCACCAACGACCTCACCCAGACCACCTGGGGCATCTCCCGGGACGACGGCCAGACCAGCTTCCTGTCCGCCTACCGCGCATCCGGCCTGCTGCCCCACGACCCGTTCGAGACCTTGGACGAGCAGGGAGTGGGCGAACTGGTGCTGCTCGCGGTGGAACGCGGCCGCGCGAGCAGTCCTCGTCTCGGCCTGGGCGCGTGCGGCGAGCACGCGGGGGACCCTGAGTCGATCCACTTCTTCGCGCGAGCGGGCCTGGACTACGTCTCCTGCTCGCCACCCCGGGTGGCCATCGCCCGGCTGGAAGCCGGACGGGCCGCCCTGCTCGACCCGTCCTCCTCCGCCGCGGCCAGCGACACCCGGTAGCCCGGCCGCACGGGCCGGGACCTACGGCCCTGTCGCGCGCGCCGCATACGGGCAAGACTGGCACCGACCGACCGGAACGGAGAGAGGCCATGAAGGCACAGCCAGGCGACCGCATCGTCCTTGCCCCCGTCAGCATCGAGGGCCCGGTGAGGGACGGCGAGGTGCTGGAGACCCGCGGCCCCGGCGGCCACGCGCCGTACCTCGTCCGCTGGAGCGACGGTCACACAGGCCTGCTCTACCCCGGCCCGGGTTCGGTCCTGCGAGTCAACCACGCGACACCGGAGGCCGGACCGGCCGACACCGGCCACAGCGAGCCGGCTGCGTCGGCGGGCGGCACCCGCCGGGTGCACGACTGGCAGGTGCGGGTGACCATCTTCAGCTCCGACGACGACACCGAGGCGCACGTCGTCCTGCTGGCCGACTCCCCCACCCATCTCAGCGCCCGCGGTCACAGCCACCGGGGCGCGTCGGACCGTCCCGTTCCCGAGATCGGTGACGAGGTGGCCGTGGCGCGGGCCTTGCGGCGGCTGGCCGACCAGTTGCTCGACACCGCTGCCACGGACATCGAGGGTGTCACCGGTGAGCACGACGTGACCCTCCGCAGCCAGTGACACCTCCGATGACCGAGGATGTCGGCATGGCCTCGCCTGCCCACCCCGGCAGCATCGTCGTCGGCGTCGACGGCTCTCCGCTCTCGGACCTGGCGGTCGACTGGGCGGCCGCCGAGGCGCACCGTCACGCAGTGCCGCTGCACCTGCTGCACGCGGTCAACCTGGACTGGCTGGTCGCGGCCTCGGTGATCAGCGACGCGACGGAGCACCCCGCGGCCGACGAGGTGCTCGAACGTGCGGCCGACCGGGCGCGCGCGGCGTTCGCCGGCCTGCGCGTCACCGCCCAGGTCACGACCGGCTCCGCCGCCCACGACCTGGTCCGAGCGTCCGCGGACGCCCGCGAGGTAGTCCTGGGCGCCCACGGCCGGACACGCAGTCACGTCCCGCTCGGCTCGATCGGGACCGCCGTCGCGATGCACGCCGAGTGCCCGGTCGTCGTGGCCCGCCCGTATGCCGCGGCAGAACCGGCTTCGGACCGGGCCCGCGGCCCAGTCGTGGTCGGCGTCGACGGGTCGGCGCTGTCGGCACGGGCCATCGATTTCGCGGTCGAGCACGCCGCCCTGACCGGCACCTCGGTGGTGGCCGTGCACGCGTGGTGGCTGGACTTCATCGAAGGCGAGATCCCGACCGAAGCCGACTCCGCGGACTGGCAGCGGGCCCGAGAACTGATGGAGGTGCGCGTCGCGGAGAGCCTCGCCGGCCGGCGCGAGCGCTACCCGGACGTCGAGGTGTCCCCCCGCTTCGTCCATGCCCCGCCCGGCGACGCCCTGGTCGAGGCATCCGCAGAGGCCTCGCTGCTCGTGGTCGGCGCCCGGGGCAGGGGCGGTTTCTCGGCGTTGCTGCTCGGGTCGGTGAGCCGCGGGGTGCTCATGCGAGCCGCGTGCCCGGTCGCCGTCGTCCGGCCTGTCTGACCGGGGGCTGTCCGGGGTCTTGCGGGGGTCTTGCGGGGGTCTTGCGGGGGCCTTGCGGGGGCCTTGCGGGGTCTGACCGGGGCCATGACCGGGGGCCATGACGGGGGGCCAAAGTCCCTGTCGGCATGCCGTGCGCCGGGCGACAGTTGAAGCGGCACCCAAGGAGTGATCGCCATGGCAACGACAAGCGTCGTCGAATCGTCCGCAGCACCAACCGGTTACCCGGTCCACGTTCACGCCGATCGCGAGCCGGCCGCGTCCCGGGGGCTCTGGCTGGTGAAGTGGGTCCTGCTGATCCCCCACTTCGTCGTCCTGGCGTTCCTCTGGCTCGCCTTCGTCGTGCTCAGCGTGGTGGCCTTCGTCGCGATACTGGTGAACGGCCGCTACCCGCGGGGGATCTTCGACTTCAACGTCGGCGTCATGCGCTGGAACTGGCGGGTGGCCTACTACGGCTACGGGGCTCTTGCCACGGACCGGTACCCCCCGTTCACCCTGGCCGACGTCCCCGACTACCCGGCCCACCTGGAGGTCGACTATCCCGAACACCTCTCGCGTGGGCTGGTCCTGGTGAAGTGGTGGCTGCTGGCGCTGCCCCACTACATCATCGTCGGCCTGCTGACCCAGGGCACCTGGTTGGCGACCCGCGATGACCAGCCGTGGCGGGTCACCGCGGGCGGTGGGCTGGTCGGCATCCTCGTCCTGGTCGCCGCCGTCGTCCTGCTGTTCACCGGGCGCTACCCGCGCTCCCTGTACGACCTGGTGCTCGGCCTGAACCGCTGGGTCCTTCGGGTGGGCGGCTACGTGGCCCTGATGACCGACACCTATCCGCCGTTCCGCCTGGACGTGGGCCCGGACGAGCCGCGCACCCCGCGGACGGGGCCGGTGGATACGCGCCTGCCGGCCAGCCCGGCATACGGACCCGTCACCAGCCCGCCCGGCCAGTAAGGCGAGACGCCGCCGTCGGCGGTTGTGCACTATGATCGTCGCGTCGCGACAGGCCTCCTGGGGGTGAAACCCCAGGTCAGGGCCGTCGCGAGTGTATGTCGTGCATCACCTTGGCCAGGTAGCTCAGTTGGTACGAGCGTCCGACTGAAAATCGGAAGGTCGGCGGTTCGACCCCGCCCCTGGCCACCAGCAAACCTGCAGGTCACAAGCCTTGGGCACGGTTGCCGACCTCCTTTCGTCTTGAGGGCTGCTAACGACTTGCTAACAGGCGCTTTCCGTAGCGTACCAAGGCGAGCTGTTCAGAAGCGGGGGCGCCGACCCTACCGACACGCGCCAAGCGCCCGGAACCATCTGATCCGTAGGAGTCCGCGGGCCACGACTCGAGGTGACCGCCGACGACTCCGTCGCCGCGTTCAGCGGCGATCGCTGCAGGTCATGGCCGTGGAGTCGCCCTCAGTCGCGGCACCTCGACTGTTGTCGGATCGTTATGCAACCTCGTCGGTAGCCGACGTCTTGGGCCCATAGCCAGCGCCGACGTCAGGGGAGGCGGGTACACATCGCGGCGGTGGTCGATCCGCAGGACCACCACCTCACGAAGACCCTCGTTGATCCGGTACAGCACCCGGTAGGTGCCCAGGCGGGCCGAGCGGATGCCGGCCAGCTCGCCCCGCAACGGCTTGCCGACCCGAGCCGGGTTCTGCACCAGCGCCCCGGTGAGGAACTCCACCACGGCGACGGCAACTGCCTCCGGCGGCCTCGCCTCGACAGACGCACTCCGCGCCGCCCTCGACGCCTACCCGCGAGCTGATCCACCCCTGGCCGCGACGCCACCCCCGCGGCCGAGCCGCGCGTCCCGCGCCGTGCCGCATGAGCGGACGTCGGGCCAAAACGGGCCTACAGCCTTCGAAATGACGTACCTTCGCGGCTTGAGAAGTGGTCACGTCGTAGTTCCCAGCAGCGAACCCTGGTGCGTCCGCGGCCGCCCCAGGGTTCGTCGCGGTTTCGACGGGACCGCACCTCCGCAGGACTTCGAGGTCTGGGTCGCAGGACCTCTAGTCAATGCGGCGGCGGGTCGCCGCTGTGCGGCGGGTCAGGGGGCGTCGGTGGTCGGGGTCTTGCGGTGCGACCAACTGTTGGGCACGGGCAAGCTGCCGTTGATGACAAGGGTGACGGCGACGCTGGGAGAGTGCGGGTCGGTCATCCCGTGCTGTCTGGGGCCGAGGGCGAACAGGTAGTTCTCCGGGGTGCCGATGGGGAGCACTTTCCGGCTCATGTCGAGGACGACGAGGATGGAGATGCGAGCGCCGTCGGCAGCGGCGTACTGGGTGGGCTGGCCAATGGACTTGCACGCTCACCGGCGCCCAACACTTCGCTGCCCTATGCAGCTACCTAGCCACCACCGCGAAACACGGCATCGACGGCCTCGACGCACTCACCCTGCTCACCACCGGAAACCCCTGGAAGCCCCTCACTACCTGACCAGTTACCCCGGCTCAAGCGTGTCCTTCTGTGTGCCGCGCGGCACGTAGACGTAGCGATGCTTGAGCGCCTCATCCTGCCGACCTGCCATGTCTCATCTCCTCCAGGATCCTCGGTGACGAGCTTAGGCGGGATCACCGACAAGTTGTCGGTGGGGCTTCTCGTGGCCGACACAGGGCTGACCGTCGGAGCGCTACGACGCTTGCGCCGGTGTCCCCTGCTGCAGCCGCAGCGATTCCTGGACACCACGGTAGATGCGCTCGGCCCGGCTCTCGTCGCCGCTGACCGCCTGATAGCGATACATATCCAGCCCCACGGCGACCAAGCGTGCGGGATGGGTAGTGAACCAAGTGAGCTCCCAGGACACCGCTTCAAAGTCCGTCGGGTAGACGAGCACCGCCACGGGTGACTTCACCGCCGCAGCCGTCGTCAACGCTTGGAACGCGTGGCCCCTGATTCGCTCCGGGGTCGGCGTCGTGTACTTCGCTTCGAAGGAGGCGACAACCTCATCGCCGCGCTTGAGGATCCCGTCCGGATCCACGCCACCTTTGACATGGAAGCCCGCGGTGCCTGGTGCTGTGAGACCGATCGGCGTTCGCAGCGGATACGTCCCGCTGTGTCCGAACCCGATCAGTCCGTGATGCCCGTGCCGAGCCACGACACCGCTCAAAGCCTCGAGCGACCGCTCGAGCAGCGTCTCCAGTAGTGGCCATGGCTCCAGGGCAACCCCGAGCCCTTCGAGGTGCCCGTGTCGCCGCAAAGGGGCGACACGGCGCACGACCGACCGTGCCGTTGCCCACGCGGGGCCGTAGGCGCGCCACTGCGGCGGCAGTTCCCGCAGCGCGGCACTGGGGTTGAGAGCGACGTGCGGCGCCAGGCCAGGCCGCAGGCGTCCTGCCGCGCCGCGCAGGGCAGCGGCGATGCGGGGATCGCTGGTGCTCGCTGCCAGCAGCTCCGCGACCGCCGCCAGCATCGCCGTGAACGGGTTGTCGACGGTGAGGACCGACCGGTGCTGCGGGAAGTGCGCGGGCTTGAGCGTGCGCTGGCCGACCCACCGGGTGACATCGAGACGACCGGCCAGCGACGGCACGGCGGCGTAGAGCGCCTGAATGAGTGTGAGCGGACCTTCCTTGCGGAGCGCCCCGTTCAACTGGCGGAGGTACAGCTCGGCGAAGGCGTCCGGCAGAACCCGGACGGGGCGCCGTTCCGACTCCCGGTTCTCACCGCCGAAACCGATCCTGGTCGGCGGTGACAGCAGGTCGACCAGCGCCCCGGTCCAGTCGACGTCTGCGGCGACGCTCGGGGCCACGTCGAGCACCAGGTCACGCCCGACCTGGACCGTCCCGACCAAGTTGCGGATAACCAGGTCGCTCCCGGGCGCTAGGAAACCGCGACGGGGCTTGAGCTCCACAGCGAGCTCGGCGAGGCGAGCGCGGATAAGACGCGCCTCCTCGACTGAGACGTGCGCGACGGGCTGGTACTCGGTGACCGAGATCCGGCGTGGCATGCCCTACGCCTCGTCGTCCTCGCCGCTTGGGTTCGGCGTGGCCTCGTCTGCCGCCGCATCGTCGGCAGCACCCATATCCTCGGCGTCCTCTTCCTCTGTCCCGTCGGTCGCGACTGCGGCCATGGTGTGGGCGGCGATGACCGTCGGGTCGAGCAGGGACACCAAGGCCTTCTCCAGTTCCGGACCGTTGAAGGCCTGGAACCGGGAGAGGCGCAAGCGGCTGGGCCAGCGCGTCAGCTCACTCGGCGGGGTCGCCCATGACGCTGACGCGCCGCTCCCCGATGCGTTGGTGACGTTGAGGACGGCGGCCAAACCCTCGTCGTCATCCGTGAAGGACAGCGACAGCGTGCCCAGCACGCGGTTGTCGAGCGCGACCGCCAGGGACTCAAGCGCGGAGTCGGCGTCGGTCGTGTCGAGATGCCAGAACACCGACTGGCCCAGAAGGAAGTCCCGCCCCAGGACGAATTCGATACGTCGGTTGAGGCTCTCCAGGATTGCGACCGCGACCGCCGCGACGTGTCCCCCCGTGGCCCAGGTTGTCGGATCGTCCAGCGTGATACCGGCGAAGTCTGCCCTGAGCTGGTTGCGCAGGACCTCAAGGTCCGGATCGACGTGGATGATGCTGAAGCGGCGACGGAGCGCGGCGTCCAGGGGCGCGACCGAGCGGTCGGCGGAGTTCATGGCGGCGAGGACGCGGAGGTCGCTCGGCAAAGTGGTCGTGGAGCCCAGCGGCCCGAGGTGGGTCGTCGGGTTTAGGTGCACGTACGGCGTGTCAATGGAGGCCACATCGCGCTTGTCCCGGTCGATCAGTCCCAACGTGTCGCCGAAGATGGCGGCGGCGTTGCCTCGGTTGAACTCATCGAGGACGAGCAACGCCTTGTTGTCTGGCGCCGCCGAGGCGAACTGTGCCAGTTCCAGGAGAGAGCCGACCTTCGGGCTCACAGTGACCGCACCCGTCGGCTGGCCCTTGGAGTTCTTCACCACCTCCGGCAGCAGGCCCATGACGAAGTGCTCGTAGGCATACGAGGGGTGGAACAACAGTGACGCCAGGCGGCGGCTGCCCGGGGGAGGAGTTGCTCCGACGCCGAAGGCTGCGTGGAGCACGTCCGGATCCAACGTGACGCCGGAGGGAGGCGTGCTCGAGTACAGCGCGGCGATCTTCTCCATCGCAACCGTCTTGCCGGTGCCTGGCGGTCCCACCAGCAGCACATTGGGGCTGTCTTCGAACGCAGCTAGGATGCGCTGCACGAGGGCGTCGGTCATTGCTGCTCCTGCTTGGTACTCCACGACGCCCATGACCTGATTTCGCTTGAAGGCCTGTGCCACTTGCTTCACCTCGGGCGGCACCAGATCCCACGACGCGTCGGCGTGGGCGGAAGTTGGGTTCTCGAAGACCACCCGCGCATGCAGGACCGGGCCTTCACCGGCGAGATGGATGCCCAGCAGCCACGGGTGTTCGCCTGTCGCCCTGAGCTTGGCGAACTCCTGGTCGGCCAACTGCGGCGTCCCCAGGTTCGGGATGCCCGCCAGCACTTCGATGTCCCCGGGCTGCGCGGATGGTCTCAGCCGCCACGGGGCCGGCGGGTTGTTCTTTGGCCATGACAAGTCCTTGCGGACCATGAGCTTGTCATGCTGGCGAAGCGCTCCATCGACCTCACCGCCCGGCCAGCGCCACTTGATGGGGACCGAGCCGTCCTCGAGCGGGGGGACCTTCCCGAGGACGCGCTCCAAGGCCCGTGATCCGGGGGCGTCGGGCTGCAGGTAGTCCTTCGAGTACGACTGATCCTTCTTCCCGGTCGCGGGGTCGACCGTCGAGCCGGTCATCGGGTCGCGCCCGTACACCGGCTTGAACACTGACGCAACCTCCATCTTCCAGATGAAGATGGCGTCAACGGGCCGTGCGGTCACACTGGCTTCCCGATGATGAGCGCCTCGGGCGAGTCCAGCGCCTCGACGTCGCGTCGGTTCTGCGCGGCGACCGAGCGGCGGGTGGTGAAGCGGACGATGTCGCAGCCCGGGAACAGGTCCCGGACCTGCGGAGTATCCCGGTTGGACATGATCCAGTGGACACCCCGCTCAGTGAGCTGGTGGCACAGGTCGGCGAGCTCAGCGAGGTCCGGAGCCCGGAAACGCTTCTCTGTGTAGAGGTAGAACTTCGAGGTGTCCGAGATGGGCAGGTACGGCGGATCGAGGTAGACGAAGTCCCCAGTCTGCGGCTTACCGAGGGAGTCGCGGAAGTCCATGTTGGTGATGGTCGCCCCGATGAGCGCGTCACTGATCCGGAACAAGGAGTCCTCGTCGATGCCTCGGAACGTGCGGTCGCCCCATGGCACGTTGAACTGCCCGAACTTGTTGACGCGCCACAGTCCGTTCCAAGCAGTCTGGTTGAGGTAGATGAAGCGGGCTGCTTGCTGAGTGCGGGTGTCCGGCTCAGCCGAGCGCTGCTCGTAGTAGAAGTCCTTGGAGTCCCGTTCGTGGTACCACTCCAGCGCGGCGTAGAGCGCCGCCGGATCCTCCTGCACGCGCTGCCACACGTTGATGAGCACGTCGTTCAGGTCGTGCAGATGCGCGGGGCCAGCGATGCGATCACGTACCGCAAAGAACATTGCGCCACCCCCCAGGAACGGCTCGTGGTAGTTCTCAAACGACGCTGGGGCGTGCGGCAGGATCCGCGGCAGGAGCCGCCCCTTGCCGCCCGCCCACTTCAAGAACGGACGTAGAGGGGGCAGAGCGATGTCCTGTTCCGGCGCGACTGTCATGCGCCAGAGCCTATTGGCAACGTACGACGATCTCCGGCAGCGACGTGATCTCTAAACGTCGCTGAGCGTGGATTCTCTGACCAAACGGTGTCGCTCCACGGTTCTGTCGGTCGTCGCTGGTTCACTGAAGCGCATGACCATCTCGACCCACCTCACATGGCCGAACCGTGACCAGCTCCTCGTCGCGTGCGGCGAGACCCAGTACTCGTGGATCGATCCGGCCGAGCAGAGCCTGCTAGGGCTGGAGCTCTCCGAGGTTGCCGTTCGGGGCGAGGATGGACTGACCGGCACCGTGGTCTGCGGCGATGGACTCGATGCGCTCGACGCCCTTGCCGCCAGGGGATCGCTCCGCGAGAGCTCGATCCGCTGCGCCTACATCGATCCGCCGTTCGGCACCGGCAAGCGGTTCGGGCACTACTCGGATGCGCTCGCCGAGGGCGTGTGGTTGTCCATGATGCGCGACCGCTTGGTGGCGCTTCGCCCGTACCTCACGGACGACGCGTCGGTGTGGGTGCATCTTGACGAGACTATGAGCCACAAGGCGCGTCTCATCCTCGATGAGGTCTTCGGTGCCGACGCGTACGTCGCCACCGTGGTCTGGCAGAAGCGGCTCACTGTGGAGTCCCGCACCGCCATCTCCTTCGCCCATGACCCGATCCTGGTCTACGCCCCGTCGGGACAGAAGGCATGGAAGCGGACGAGGAACCGAGTTCCTGGCGGTGTCGAGGCGTCCAACCGCGACGGCGACCCTCGGGGGCCGTGGCGTGATGCTCCGTTCACCGCTCCAGGCTTCCGCGCGGGCCAGCAGTACGTGGTTGTCAATCCGGCCGGGCATGAGCTGTTGCCCCCACGTGGGCGCTCGTGGTTTGCCACCCAGCCGGTTTTCCGCCGCCTGCTCGCCGAGGACCGCATTTGGTGGACCAAGGGCGGCGCAGGCCAGCCGCGCATGAAGAACTTCGACATCGACGCTCTGCAGGTACCAAGCACACTATGGAACGGCCGCGACGTCGGCACCAACGACGACGCCAAGCGGCACCTCGCCAGTCTCTTTCCCGATGCGGGCACAGTCTTCGACACTCCGAAACCCGAAGCGCTACTCCAGCGGATCCTGCACATAGCGACCAACCCGGGTGACCTGGTGGTCGACCTGTTCGGGGGTTCGGGCACGACCGCAGCGGTGGCGCACAAGATGGGACGGCAATGGATCACTTCAGAGCGGTTGGTGGAGACCGTCGCCGCCGTGCTGTTGCCACGTCTTGAGACCGTGATCGCTGGGAGCGACACCGGAGGAATCTCCGAGTCGGTCGCATGGGCTGGAGGTGGCGCATTCGAGGTACTCCAGGTTGCACCTCGGCTCGGGAGCATGCCCGAACTCAGCTCGGTGCTACCGGAGCGACCAGGTGCGCTGCTGGCGGGATGAGAACCGAGGCAGTCGAGTGGCGTGGGTGCTCCTGCGCCTCCGTATCATCTCAGCTGACGCTGCCCTTAGCCTCGGTTGCGGCGCTCGTCCCGAACTGCCCGTGCAGCTCAGCGAGTAACTCGTCCGCCTTCGCCAGGATCTCTACTGCGCACACGGCGCAGTAGGTTGACTCGTTCTGCGGGCCGTCACGGAGCACCAAGCAGGTCTCACCCTTGACGATGGTGTGGTTCTTGTTGCGGTAGCACTTCCGCTTCCGTCCAGCGACCTCGGTTCTGACGTGCTTCAGGACGTTCTTCACTGCGGCCATGGATTCACTCCTCGATCGCCGTCTTGATCGACTCAGCGACATGGTCGCCGATCTCGTCCAGGGAATCGTAGGCGCTCTGCAACTGGTCGAGCGTCCACGTCTCCCGGGTCCCGTTGCCCTCGCCGACGAAGTTGTTTATCTCCCGATTGAGCAACATGAACAGGGCGTCGGCGTTGTTGCCCCGCAGCCCCTTGACCTTTCTGCTGATGTCGAAGCCAGCCCGGGCGAGCCCTAGGTCGTTCAGGATGCGCTGGTGCACCGACTTCGACCGGCTGTCGAGCCGGGAGCGCAGGGTCTGCCGCCTGACCTGTGGCTGGACGGGCACCGAGTCGGCTGGCTCCTCCTTATGCTCTATGCGGTGCGCCAACTGCGCCCGCAGCACGTCTGCGGTGATGCCGAGTGCCCGGTAGGTGAATCCGCCCGGGCCTGGGGTGTCCAGCATCTCCTCAATGACCCGGTCGTCACTGGGATCGAGGAACGACCTGTTGAGGAAATGACTGAGCCGCTCGTTCTGTGCCACCGGTGCGTCGAAGCGCTGGGCGATCTCCTCACCGTCACCGTTGTCGTTTCCGCCGCCTGAGCCACCCTCGCCGCGAGCCCATCCCCGCACGATCTGCTGGTCCTGGGTGTCGAGGTCGCGGAACTCGTCCCACTGCTCCTCGTTGTTGAGGCCGACGTGGGACACGACGAAGCCCTGGTTATTGGGGCTGTTCGGGTCGTTCAAGTCGACCGTCCGCATGACCCGGCCGACGAACTGGATGTAGGGCGACAGCGACCGGTAAGGGCGGAAGATCGCGGCAACGCTTAGGGGCGGGTGGTCGAAGCCCTCGCCCAGCATGGCGACCTGCACGATGACGTCGATCTGGTTGTTGCGCAGCTTGGCGAAGACAGCAGCCTTGCGGTCGTCAGGCAGGTTGCTGTGGATGGTCTCGACCTGCAGACCCATCTCCTGGAATATCGCCCGCACCTGGTCGGCGTGATCGATGGACATGGCGGAGGCGGCGATCTGGTGTGGGAAGCCCGTCGCCGCCCTAAGCGCCTGGAGCTTCTCGACCGCCTTCTCAGCAATGTGGCGATTGCACTCGTCCGACAGGGCGACACCACGCCGGAACCAGGCTTCCTCCTTCAACTCGAGGATCTGCTCCAGCGTGTAGGTGTCACTCTCGCCTCGGGCGGTGAAGGTGATCTCCGCAGGGTGCGCTGATGCCGAGACGATGTGCTTGATGTAGCCATTGAGCATCGCCCGGGCGAAGGGATAGCGGTAGATGAGCTCGCCCAGCAGATCCTTGTTGTCGGCACGGAATGGCGTCGCGGTCAGGCTGACGAAGCGAGCCTGCGGGAAGGCCCGCACGACCTTCTGCCAACTCTCAGCAGCGACGTGGTGGCCCTCGTCGATGATGACCAGATCGAAGAAGTCACCCGGGAACTGCGACAGCCACCGGTCGGCACTCCCGGCGAGCTGCTGGATGTTGGCGACGACGATGTGGCTGTTGACGCAGTCGTCCATGTTTGCCTTCGGGCCATCGACTAGCGCCGTGAATGGCCCGGAGGTGAAGGAATCGAGCACGCCCGCCTTCTTCCAGAAGCAGGACGCGTTCGAGATGTTCAGGTCGGCGTAGAGGCCCTCCCGGATGGTGGTGTTCGGCGCGATGATGAGCGTCCGCTTGTGTGACAGACCGAACGGCAAGATCGCGGCGACCCCGGTTTTGCCGCAGCCCACTGGCAGCTGCACGATCGCTGCGGTGTCCTGCTGGGCGAAGTGCTCGCCTGCCGCCTCATATGCCTCCTTCTGAGGCTCACGGAGCTGAGGGTTGCCCTCGATCTTCGCCCGAGTGTCATCGAAGAACCCGGCCACGACGTCCTTGGCCTTTTCTGCGGTGCCGTACTCCAGACGGAACGGCTCGAGGTCGGCGATGCGGTAGTAGCGGTACTGACTGCCAGGTCGGCGGACGGCGGCCAGCTTCTCGTCCTTGTCCCAGCGTCGCAGCGTGGCCGCCGAGACGCCGACGTAGGCCGCAGCCTGCGCGATGGTGAGGTAGTCGGACTTCTCGCTCATAGTTATACAGCATATCACTACATGCTGCAACCCTCTACGAGATTGTCACCTCGCGAGTCGGGATAAGTGAGAGACCTGATGCTGGTCACCGTGAGTCGGGGTGCTCACTCCCACTCGCCGGTGGTGCCGTGCGCGCCGCCGAAATTTCCGCCTCGAGGGCCTCGAGGGGACTTTGCGTCCTTGGAGACCCGACCACCGCCGAGACCCACCACGTTTCGATGCCGATCCTCTCCGCTGCCACCACCGCCTCAAGGAGTGGTCGCCACCGGTCGGCGTCCTTGGCGTCGTCGATGTTGTTGGCCGTGTAGCCGGCCGCGAGCAGAGCGGTGATGAGGCGCCGCTCGCGTGCCAGTGCGCGCAGGGCGGCACCTTCGGCGATGACTCGGCTTGGGCTGCTATCGGCCTGAGCTTGTTCCTTCCGGGCCTGCGTGGCCGAGTGGTCTGCGGCGCTGCTGGCGAGCGCGCCATGCAGAAGGGCGACCGGGTCCGTCGCGGGCAGGTCGCCGTGGGCGGTTGCTCGATCTGGGTCGTTGGTGGTGTCCACGTAGAGCAGGTTCGACTCCCGTCCACGGCCATGACGTGCAGCGGCTCCCACGTCGTGGTGGCTGTGACGTAGGCGTGCGCGACGTCGACGGTGCGACCTTGGGCACGGTGCGCGGTCATGGCGTAGCCGAGGTCCAGGTGTTCGGAGACGTATGCCGTGGGCAAGTCGACGGAGACTTGTGCAACGGCCACGCTGCCGGGCCGCGTGAGGGTCGCTGAGCCGTCGGGGCGCAGTGCTGACACGGTCCAGGTGTCGCCATTCTTGACCCAGCCACCGGGGACGGTCAGGTCACGGTTGTTGCGGCGGGTGACGACGGCATCTCCCACTCCGATCACCACCCCGCTCGCCGTGGTGACACCGCCGCCACCGACCAGGCTGGATGCCACCCGGTCGGCGCGGGCGCGGGAGTTGAGCTCGACGACCGTGGCGGCGTCGGCCGCGACCATGATCGCCGATCTGCCGGCGTCGATGTCTGCCCGCCACGCGACCTACAGGCGGTCCAGGAGCTCCTCGCGGGGGCCGCCGATGATTCGGCCGTGCCTCTGGTAGGCCTCGATGCTGGTGCGGCGGCCGGCGCGCAACTGGAGGGAGGCGTCGCGTTCCCATTCGTGACGGAACCGGCGGACGACGCCGAGTTCGGGGGCGTCGTCGCGGTCGGCGACGAGCAGGCCGAAGGCCCCGCCGGCTTGCACGTGTGGGGGCAACGGCCAATTTCTCGCTAGTCATGCTTAATCAGATCCCCGGCGTCCAAGCGATGGTCGCTGGTCAAAATGGCCCGTTCTTTCCAAGATGGCGTTACGAGAAAGTCGGCGGAGATGGAATGCTGGCGCTCGGCGGTACCGCTGATGTTGTCGATGGCTACCGGAGGATTGACAACGTCACCGACGAGGCGTTGGGACGGTTCCGCGCGGCATACGGTCCCTCGATCACCAAAGACGATGTCTTCTACTACGTCTACGGGCTGCTGCACCCGACTAGCTCGGGACCTACGCGGCTGACCTCAAGAAGATGCTCCCGCGCATCCCCCTCGTCACCGAGGCCGAGCCGTTCATCGCCGCTGGCCGACGGCTCTCGGAGCTGCACCTCGGCTACGAGACGGTCACCCCGTATCCGCTTGCGGGACTGGACGATCCGGCGCCGACCGGTGACGCGGCATACGAGCACTTCCGGGTCCAGAAGGTGGGCTTCGCCAAGGTCCGCGACCTCGAGACCAAGAAGCTCGTGGCCGACCGATCGACCATCGTCTACAACTCGCGGATCACGCTGAATGGGATGCCCAAGGAAGCGTACCGCTACATGCTTGGTTCGCGGTCGGCGATCGAGTGGATCATCGACCGCTACCAGGTCAAGATCGACAAGACGTCGGCATTGTCAACGATCCCAACGACTGGTCGCGCGAGGTGTCGGACCCGAGGTACATCATCGACCTGCTCGCCCGGATCGTAACGGTCAGCCTTGAGACGATGAAGATCGTCGACGCCCTCCCGGCGCTCGACATCCGCGAAGACCAGACATGATGCGGTCGTCGCGATAGCCCGGGTGAGTCCCTACCGATTGGCCGTCGTCCGAGTCACCTCTCGCAGCGCGGCCCCGGCCGAGCCGCCGGCGTGCTGCTGATGGTCCGGTCGTGATGTGCCTCGCGTCGACCGGCGGTTCGCTCACCGTTCCGGCGAGTCTGGTGGTTCTGCCGGGTTGCGGCGTCCAGGAAGGCTGCTGCGCTCATGGCTGTCCTGTTGGCCTCGATGAGGCTGTCGGCGGTGGCCGTCAGTCCGTCGCGGACGTGCTTGGGTAGGGGGACGGGTCGGTTGGCGAGCAGGTCGCGGGGCGAAACCCACACAGCGAGGGGGCTGCCGTCGATGGTGTGAGCGTCTCGCGGGTCCCGGCCCCGAGTGGCGATCGCCATCATGTTCACAACTCGTGCGGCGCCAACCAGCTCTGCGTTGGTGGTTGCGTCATGGGTGGCCTGCGCCAGGTCGAGGTTGGCGGCGACGACTTGCTGGACGAGTCGGCGAACCTGGGCCAGGTCGGTTCGTTCAGCGATCAGGGTTGTGCCGGCGATGGTTGTGCCGTCGCCAAGGAGTTCGCGCAGTGCCGCCCGGGTCTCGAAGGCCGCGCGGGCGAGGTCAGCCTCGACGCGACGTGAGGTCGGCGGAGTGAGTTGTTTCCAGAGGCCGGCCATCGTCTCCCAGCGTGCTTGGCTTGCCTCGAGGGCGGGGGAGAGCCGGGTCGTGTACTGCGGCCGGTCGAGGTGACCGGTGTCGGCTGCGGCCCGGGCAAGGGTGTTGCCGGCGGTGAGTACGACGGCCTGGGTGTGGGCGATGAGCATGAGGTCGGCGGTGTTGACCCGGATGGCCAGGGTCCGGTGGGCCTGGACGCTCCAGGTGGCCAGGGCCTGCGCGAGCCGTCCGGCGGTGGGTGGCTCGCGGTGTTCCCCCCTCAGGTCAAGAGAGTAGCCGCCGGTGACAACGGCGCCGGCCTGTTGCTCGAAGGCGGTAAGCCGCTCGTGTGCGGCGCGGGCTTGCCTTAGTGAGTCCCCTGAGGTGAGCGCCCCTCGGGTGGTCATCTTCGCCTCTAGCTGGCGCACCCGCTGGCCGACTGCGACGGCGACACCGTGGGAGCCGGTGTACAGGGTGTGCATGATCCGGGCCCTGACGGCCTGCAGGTCGCGTCGTTCGGGGTCGCTGAGCGGGGGCCGAGGAGTGGGGTGCCGGTTGATCAGGTCGGTTGCCCTGCTGAAGCTCTCGGCGATGCGCAGGAGCCGCTCGTCTGCGGCCCCGTCACCGGGCCAGGCTCGCCCGTGTCCGGTGCGGTGCATTGCTCCGCCCATCGCTTGGAGCTGTTGGATGGCGAGGTCTGCGGAGTCGGGGAGGTGCTCGCCGGTGACCGGGTGGGCAGGGGTGACCGGCGGCAGCGCCTGCCACAGCTTGCCGGCGGCCTGGACGACTTCACCCCAGGTGCGCAGCATCGTGGCGGCGTCCATCTCGTCGACGTCCATGAGGATCGCCCTGGCGGTGTGATCGGACTCGAGGAGAAGTTCGCCGACGCTGCGCTTGTCGCGGCCGGTCACGGCGCGTGCTGGTTGAGCAGGTCGCAGATCGTGACGATCAGCTGCGCCGTTCCTGGCGGTAAGTCCTCGATCGGGTGCAGCCGGGTGAGCTGCTCGGCAGCGCGCAGCAGCTGCAGCGGGTCGGTCTCGACGGTTGCGAGTTCGTCGATGTCGTTGCCCGCGGGCAGCAGCTCGAGGGCCTGGGATGTGGCCAGGTCCAGACCGAGCCCCAGGAAGCGCAGGGCCGGGTCGGGATTGGTCGATGCCTGGTCCCAGGCCAGGTCCGAGGCGCGCGCCAGCAGTCGGGCGACGGTGCCCAGGCTCGCGGCCGCGAGCTGGTCAGTGGGGCGGGGGTCGGTGCTCATCATGGTTGTCTCCTAGGTTCGCGGCGAGGTTGGCGCACCCATCCACCCAGATCTCGCCGCGACGCGTCGGGCCTCCTCCCGAGCCTGTGGACGCCGCCGCCGGGCATGTCATAGGTGGGGACGACACTGCTCTCGTGGGCCATATGGCCACCGGTGCCGCTCGGGAGGTCAGCACCGGCCGCAGTCGAGGTGTTCGCACTAGTGCACCTCGACCCGAGAGGGAGGTGACACCGGTGACGACGAGGAAGGTGCTCGCGTACGGGCCCGCGGTCCTGGTCAGCATGGTGCTGACGTTCGTGGTAGGTGCGGTGCTGCCCGCGGCGGTGGGCCTGGCCGGGTTCGTGGGTGGCCTGACCATCATGGGTTTGTTGCTGCTCGGAGCCGCGGAGTCGCCGGCGGTCCGGGTCCTGTTCCGTGCCCGGTACCTCAGCCCGGCGGAGGCCGCGGTGCTGGCCCCCGCCGTTGCGCTGCTGTGCCAGCGCGGAGTCCCCATGGGCGGGCTCCGGCTATTGATGCAGGACGGCGTCGTGCCGATCGGAGCCGCAGGAGCCGGCCGCGGGACCGTCGTGGTTTCGGCCGGCATGGTGGCCGCGGTCCGCGACCGGCAACTACCCATCGACCAGGCGGCAGCGGTCCTCGGCCACGGCGCCGGTGTGGTGCTCAGCGGCGCCGTGCGTTTCGACCCGGCGCTGGAGTTCTGGACGCTGCCGTGGCAGGCCCTCCGCGGGCTGGCTCACGGCCTGTCGCGGGCCTTCCGGTGGTTGCCGCTGCTGCGCTGGGCTTGGCGGGCGCGGTTGTTGATCGCGGCGATCGCCGCAGCGCAGGCCGGTGCGGTGCACCAGTGGCCAGTCGCCGCCGTCATCGCCGTCGTCGGCGTGCTGTCCTACCTCGTCAGTATGTGGGAGCGGGCCTGGGCCGCGACGCTCCGCGAGCTCGGCGACGAACGGGTTCGCCAGGCCGGCCTCGGTCAGGCAATGTCCCGGTTCCTGCTTCGCTGCTCGAGCTCACCGGATGTGCACGAACGAGTCCATGCGCTGATCGGCCCCCCCGAGCGTCCCCAGATCGCGCTCGTAACCTCTGCGGTCTAGCAGTGTCACAGCCGCGGCTGGCACGCATCCTGTCCGGGACAGCGCCGGCCGACTCGTCCTGACGGGAAAATCGACGGTGGGTGGGCTGGGAGGCGCCCCGTCGGACTCCCGATGGTGGGGTCGAGTGGCTGGTCAGCCGGCGGGTTCGAGGGTGACCCGGTAGCCGGGGGCTTCGAGTGGCGGACGTGGTTGCGCAGGTGCGGAGCACCTTCCCCGGCCACCCTGACCAGCCGGGGTTGATTGGAAGACCGGGCGTGGTACTGGAACGCGAGCCGCCGTCAACAGGTGATCCGGCCTCACGCGTCAACCCCACCTGCAGCGGGACCTGCCACGCGCGGGCCGAACGGAGCTGGCGATGCCGAATTCGGCTTCGCTAACGCGCTAACGAAGCTGCATGAGTAGGGTGGCACCGTGGATCTTGGCGTTCTAACTGGCCTCGTGGGTGGTCTCGGGGGAGTCGGTCTTGGATCCTGGTTGTCCGATCGGAGTCAGCGCCGAATGCTGCGGGAGGCTCGGGACATGGAGCAGAGCAAGACTCTGCAAGAGGCTTACGTGACGTTCCTCGCTTCCCATCGCCAGTTTCGTCGGTTCCTCATCACCGAGCGCATGGCCGTCGAATTGGTTTCCGTGGAGGGCGAAGAAGTGGCCGTGATCGACGGTGCTACAGAGCGGTGGGAAGCGCTGGACAACACCTATGCGCGGGTGCAACTGCTTGTGGGTGAAACGGTCGTTGACGACGCGGCCCGTGCGCTAGGGCTGGCCGTCCGACAGATCGCAGCAGCCAGAGGGCGCCACGGACCTGGACAGGTCCCGGGCGACGTCCTGAGAGCCTGTTGGGCGGCAGAGAACGCGTTCGCAGACGCGGCTCGCGCCGACCTGGAGCGGCGCGTTTCGCGCAGGTGATGCATCAGTCACGTGTCTTCGATGATTGCGCATCGGTCGCCAAAGGAACTCGACAAGACCCACCCCGGCGCCGCCGGCAGCCTGCGCGGGGGATGGCCGAGACCCCGACCGTGCTGCGCCTCGACGTCCCGCCAACGCTGCCCAGAACCCTTCGAAGCACCAACGCCGTGGAGTCGATGATCTCGATCAGCCGGACCACGCCCGTAACGTCAAGCGCTGCCCCGACGGGCAGACGGCGCTGCGCTGGTGCGCCGCGGGGATGGTCGAGGCGTCAAAGCAATTCCGCCGGGTGAATGGGCACCTGCACCTGCCCGCCCTCCGAGCCGCGTTGCAATGGCATGCCGGAGCCGACACTATCGGTGCCGACTGCAAGACTCAAGACGTGACCGCAGCCTGATGCTCACCGAGCCGCCACAGAAGTTCAACGGAACTGGCACGTGCGCGCCTGGCGCCGAAGCCGGGCCTATATGCGTACTGTCCATGGGATCCATCCCCTTCGACCGACTTAGATATTTCTTCTTGTCTAAAGCAATCTAAACCCGTGGCTGTCACGTGTCGAGGGCTGTCCGGCGACGGCTTCACTTGCCGATCCAGGCGCGTACCGTCATTCGAGTGACGCCCGAGCGCCTGGCGACCTCAGCTTCGGGGATCCCGGCCGCGACCGCGCCCAGCACGGCCTCGCGCAGCTGTTGCCGCGTGCGGTCGCGGGCGGCGTCGGCGCGTTCACTCGCCGCGCGCGCCTTGGCCAGCGCTCTGAGTTCGGGCAGCGACTCGTCCAGCTCGGCGACCCTTTCCGCGCACTCCGGGTAGGTGTCTACGACAGTACAGATCGTCGCTGGCCCGCATTCAGGTCGGCGTGACGCCCGTGGACGCGGGCCCCTGCTCGGCAATGACCACGCGATTCCCAACGCGATGACGTGCGGTGCCGCGGCGGCCGCCGTGATCCGGGACACCAGCGGTTCGCTCCGGTGAGCCAGGCCCCCGGCAGTCGCGCCACCACAGTCACGCTTCCTATCGGGCTCCCGAGGCGGCGCCAGGGTCCGGCCTCGCTCACCGCACGCGCTGATGCGGAAGCCTGCCCGCGGCGCGCTCGACGTCAACGAACCCCCCGGCTGGGTAGTCCTTGGGGGCGAGGCCGCTCCACGGCAACCTCGTTTCCTGCCGTGCGACCTCGACCAGCCGCTCCCCGGGCCCGTAGAGGTCGTCGAGCTCGGGGAATGTGTGGTCACCCAGGTCGACCTCGACCTGGACCGGGACATCGGGGAACAGCTCGGCGGCCTTCGCTTCGACGGTTGCCCGCAGCGCCTCGCCGTACTCGCGTGGGTCACCGTCGTAGCGAAGGTCCTCCGAGCGCACTTCGAGGTCGAATAGACGGTCGTACTCCTGCTCATCCTCCCCTGACCGGGGGACGGCCAGGACGACGCCGCCGGCTCGCGTCCAGTCATCTGAACAACCGTCGTATGCCGGCGCCGCCTCGTCGACTGCCCTCCAGCTCAGGTCCTCCGCCAGCTCGTAGCGCCAGACGTGCCGGCTCTGCTGCTCGCGCAGGATTCGCTGGGACTCGTCGTAGACGGCGTCGTATCCCAAGTCGGCCAGGACCTCCGATGGCCGGAGCACCACGCGCAGTGGCTCCGTCCGGTGGCGTAGGAGCTCGGCCGGGTCGTCGCCGACGGTCGACAGGAGCATGCTGCGGACGCTGTCGGCCTCCCACGACGTCGGTCGGCCCTGCAGGGCCCTCGCAATGCCACCGACGTTGGCGATCGCGCCGGCGACGGCGAGAGTGACGAACTCGGCCCAGTCCACGGGCTCGCCGCGAGCGGGATGCTCGCGACGGCATCCGCCCCCGGCCTGCTCGAGCACCGGTCGGCGGAGCCGGGCTGCCTCGGTCAGCACCCCGATGGCATCGGCCATGACCTCCTCCCAGGCTCGGGAATCACTCATCCCGTGCTGCTTTCGTGCTGTCCCTCATGGCTGGGGATCTCTTCCCCCACCGCCGGTCTGCACCATCGCAACCCCGCCTCGTCCGGGTCCAGCACGGGCGTCAGGTCGCCGGCACGGCCCGCCGGAGGGTTTATGGGATCCACCACCGCTGCGCACCGGCTGCACAGGTCGACGCCCGTCGGAGCGCCCACCCAGACACACCCGCCGGCGCAGCCTCGCTCCTGCGTGCAGCCGCAGACCAGACAGGCGCGCCGCCGCGGATCGCCGCCCGCCTTCACGCTGTCGATCTCGGCGGCGAGGTCCTCGGCCGCGCCCAGCAGCTCCCGCGCGGTCCGGGGGTGCCCGGTTCGTCGGAGCACCTCGGCCGACGCCAAGGTCGCCACGTGCTGGTGTCGCAACCTCGTCAGAACCCGCTCAAGAACCGAATCGGTCGTCAACGCCTGCATGGTGTCCTCCCATCACGCCGCCGCCGTGGAAGGTGCCTCTCGCGCGACTGTATAGGACTATACAGTCGGCCTTCGTCGGTACAGAGGTAGACACGACCGCCGGTGCGGTCCCGTGCAGGGCGTCTGTCCCCCCCGAAAGACTTCCGTCACCTTCTGGTGGACAGCGTCGCCGGCGTCGCCCGACCGGATCCGCCCCTCACGGCCCGGTCGCCGAGCCCCGGCATCCGCGGTTCGGCGTCGTCAGCAGGTCCCGGATGGGCCGCAACAACCGTGCCCCCCAGGCCCTTCACCCACACCAGCCCGAGGCGCTGGGCGCGGGGGTCGGAGTACCTGTTGCAGAACCACGAACACGCTAAATTCCTGAACCTGCCGGCCGACGATTTCGCAGCCGGCTTGGACAGCACCGGGTCCTGCGCCAAGGGCGTCAGGTGCTCGTGACCATGCGTTTGCCGGTGTGGATCACGGTCGGCGGGACCGACCGTGCCAACCCGACTATCGCCACGCTGAACGGCCACGCTGCCACGCCTTCGCCTCATGGTCACTCCGCTCGTCAAGCGGCCGCGCCCGCCCGCTGAGCCAGCCACAACACGAGGCCGTCCGCAGGCCCCGACGAGGCCGACGTCGCTGTCACCGGTTCGGACTGGCCCCCTCGCCGTCCACCAGAGCGCGCAGCCTGGCCGCCTCCTGCCGCGTCATGCTCCCGCCGCACCACTGCACCGCCTCGGCCAGGCCCAACCCCGCACCCTCGGTCATTCCCCGCAGTGCCTTCCCGGCCCGCCGCTCGCACCGAGCGACCAGCTCGTCGCGCTCCCCCAGCGCGAGCATCACCTGCAACCCCAACGAACTCACCCGCTTCTCGCGCTCGACTCGCTGGGCCCGCATCTTGGCCTGCGCGTCCAGCGCCGCCCGACGCGCCATCTGCCGCACGCTCTGCTTCCCCACCGCCCTGACCTCCGGCTCACCCATGGCTGTCCTCCTCGTCGCGACTGACCTGGCACCCCCGTATGCCGCCACCCCTCCCCCAGCGGACAACCGGACCGCACGACCCCGTTGACCCCCACCTTCTGGGCGCCTATCACCAATTCCGTACCCCCTCCGGAACCGCCCACCGCCATGTCCCACACACCTCATGCATTCTCGGTAGTTGAACGCGCACCTAGTGTCCACCGGGCTCGTCCGGCCCGCCTTCGACGGTGTGACCATGTCGCTCCACAAGCTGACGGCCGGGAGCGGGTATGACTACCTGACTCGCCAGGTCGCCGCGCAGGATGGGACCGAGAAGGGTCACACCGGGCTGGCCAGTTACTACGCCGGCAAGGGCGAGACCCCGGGCCGGTGGGTCGGCTCCGGCATGGCCGGCATCGACGGCCTGGCCGTCGGCGACGTCGTCACCGCCGAGCAGATGCAGGCGCTGTTCGGCTCCGGTCACCACCCGCTGGCGCAGCAGCGGCGCCAGCAGCTGCAGGGCCCCGGTCTGACCGACCGGGACTACCAGGCGGTGACCCGGCTGGGTGTCCCCTACAAGGTCTACGCCCACGACGTGTCCGCGTTCCGACTCCAGGTCGCCCAGCGCATCGCGAACCTCAACGCCGACCAAGCAGGTGCGGTGTCGATGGAGGAGCGGGCCCGGATCCGGACCGATGTGGCGCTCGAGTTGTTTCACGCCGAGCACGGGCGTGACCCCGAGGACGCGCGCGAGATCGCCGCGACCATCGCCAAGCACTCCCGCCCCCGCACAACCGCGGTGGCCGGCTACGACCTGACCTTCTCCCCGGTCAAGAGTGTGTCGACCCTGTGGGCGGTCGCAGACCCGGCCACCGCGGCGCGGATCGAGCGTGCCCACCAGGCGGCGGTCAAGGACGCGCTCAGGTTCCTCGAAGAGCACGCCCTGTACACCCGCATGGGCACCAATGGCGTCCGCCAGGTCAATGTCCAAGGGCTGGTGGCCACCGCGTTCACCCACCGTGACAGCCGTGCCGGCGACCCGGATCTGCATACCCACGTCGCCGTCGCCAACAAGGTCCAGACCGACGATGCAGACGGCGCCGGGCACTGGCTCAGCATCGACGGCCGGGTGTTGTACAAGGCCAACGTCACAGCCAGCGAGACCTACAACACGGCGTTGGAGAAGCACCTCACCGCCGACCTCGGCCTGCGTTTCGATGACCGGCCCAATGGTGATCCGGCCGCGGACCCCCGCAAGCGGCCGATCCGCGAGGTCGTCGGCGTCGACCCGCGCCTGAACGAACGGTGGTCGGCAAGACGAGCCAGCATCCAGGCCCGCCGCGGCCAACTGGCCCAGCAGTTCCAGGCCACCCACCGCCGGCCCCCAACCGAGGTCGAGTCGATCCAGCTGGCGCAACAGGCCACCCTTGAGACCAGGGAGGCGAAGAAGCAGCCGCGCAGCCTGGCCGAGCAGCGGCATACCTGGCGCGCGCAGGCCGCTGAGCTCCTCGGCGGAGACCTGGCCGTCACGGCGATGGTGCGCTCCGCCGTGACCCCCGACCGGGGCGCCGCGGTTCCCCCAGTGCTGCGCGTCGACGCGTCCTGGGTGCGGGACACCGCATCCCAGATCCTGGCCACCATCGAGTCACGGCGCAGCACCTGGCAGGTGTGGCACGTGCGCGCCGAGGCGCTGCGCAAGGTGCGCTCCGCGCAGCTTGCACAGGTGGGCCCGCCCGACGTCGACCGGGTTGTCGACCTGCTTGTCGCTGAGGTGCTCGACCAGCGGTCCGTGCGTCTCACCCCGGCCGGTGACGGCATCGCCGAGCCCTCACAGCTGCGACGACGCGACGACTCCAGCGTCTACACGGTGCACGGGGCCGAGCAGCACACCTCGGCCCGGGTGTTGGCGGCGGAGCAGCGGATCCTGGCCACCGCCGGCCGCACCGGCGGCCGGGCCGTGCCGGTCGAGGCCGTCGACCTGGCACTGCTGGAGACCACAGCCAACGGCGTCACCCTCAACGCCGGACAGGTCGCACTGGTGCGGGGCATGGCCACCTCCGGCGCGCGGCTGCAGCTGGCGATCGCCCCGGCCGGGGCCGGCAAGACCACCGCGATGCGGGCACTGGCGGCGGCGTGGGAGAACGGCGGGGGAACGCTGATCGGCCTGGCTCCGTCCGCGGCCGCAGCGGCCGCGCTGCGCGACCAGATCGACACCGGTGACCGCCGGCACAGCTCGGTGCAGACCGACACCCTGGCCAAGCTCACCTGGTCGATCCAGCACCCACACCTCAGCGAGGTCCCGCCGTGGGCACGACACATCGGGCCGGACACGCTGGTCGTGATCGACGAGGCCGGCATGGCGGACACCATGTCCCTGGACACCGTCGTGCAGTTCATCACCTCCCGCGGCGCCAGCCTCCGGCTCATCGGCGACGACCAGCAACTCGCCGCGATCGGCGCCGGCGGCGTCCTGCGCGACCTGGACGCCACCCACGGGGCGCTGCGGCTCACCGAGCTCACCCGGTTCGCCGACCCGGCCGAGGGTGCCGCCTCGCTGGCCCTGCGGGAGGGTCAACCCGAGGCGCTGGGCTTCTACCTCGACAACAGCCGAGTCCACGTCGGGGACCTGTCGACCATGACCGAGGACGTGTTCTCGGCCTGGCAAGTCGACCGGGCGCGCGGTCTCGACGCGATCATGCTGGCCCCCACCCGCGAGCTGGTGGCCGCGCTCAACCAGCGAGCCCGCGCCCACCGGCTCGCCGGGTCAGACCAGGCCCGCACGGCCAGCCCGGCCGGCCCGGCCGTGCTGCTTGCGGACGGCAACCACGCCTCGCTGGGTGACCTGATCATCACCCGGACCAACGACCGCCGGCTGCGGGTCAGCGGCTCCGACTGGGTCAAGAACGGCGACCGCTGGACCGTCATACAGGTCGGTGACGTGGACCGGCGGGGCGGCCCCGGCGGCAGCCTCACCGTGCAGCACGCCCGCAACGGGCGAGTCATCCACCTCCCGTCCGACTACGTCGCGGCTTCCGCCGAACTCGGCTACGCCACCACGGTGCACGGCGCGCAAGGGGTATCCGTCGACGCCGTGCACGGCCTGGCCACCGGGCAGGAGTCCCGCCAACAGCTGTACACGATGCTCACCCGCGGCCGGCTCTCCAACCAGGTCTACCTCGAGGTCGTCAGCGACGGCGACCCGCACAACGCCATCCGGCCCGACAGCATCGCCCCGCCCACCGCCACCGACCTCCTCCAACGCATCCTGGCCAAGGACGACTCGCCGGTGTCGGCCACCACCATGCTGCGCGAGCTGGACGACCCGGCGACCCTGCTCGGGCAGGCTGCGGCCCGTTACACCGACGCCCTGTATGTCGCCGCCGAGGACCTCCTCGGCCGCGAGGCCGTCAGCACACTCGAACGGACCGCGGACGCCCTCCTGCCCGGGCTGACCGAGGCCGCCGCGTGGCCCACGCTGCGCACCCACCTCATCCTGTTGTCCGCCCAGGGCGACGACCCTGCCACCGCCCTGACGCGGGCGTTCCAGGGCCGCGAACTCGACAGCGCCGAAGACCCGGCCGCGGTGTTGGACTGGCGGCTGGACGACACCGGGATGCGCAACGCCAGCCGTGGCCCGTTGCATTGGCTTCCCGCGGTGCCGACGACCATGACCCAGCACCCCACCTGGGGTGACTACCTGCGCCGCCGCGAGGCGCTCGTCGAGGACCTCGCAGCTCAGGTGCGAACGACCGCGCCCCAGAGCGAAACCCCGCCCTGGGCGCGGCAGGGCGCGGGCCGCCCCGCACCAGAGGTCCTGGCCGAGGTCGCGGTATGGCGGGCGGCGATGCAGGTGCCCGAAGGGGACCGCCGCCCCACCGGCCCACTACAGATGCAGAAGGCCGCCGCCCGGTGGCAGCAACAACTGACCCGCGACATCGCCGGCGTCCGCGCCCCGGCTCTGCAGGAGTGGGGCGACGTGCTGCTGCGAGCGGCCCCGCCGGCACGCCACGACGACTTCACGCCGCTGCTGGCCGAGCGGCTCGCCGCCGTCTCCCGCGCCGGCCTGCCCGCCCGGCGCATGCTGAACGCGGCACTGGCCGAGGGGTCGTTGCCCGACGACCACGCCGCAGCCGCATTGTGGTGGCGCCTGAGCCGACACCTCGCACCCGCCGTGGCAGCCGAGGTCGACCACGGCCACACCCTCACCTCCGGGTGGATATCCCTCCTGGTGGAGAGGGTCGGGCAGGACCGGGTGGAGCACATGCAGGCCAGCACCTTGTGGCCGGCCCTGGTGACCAGCATCGACCACGCCGTCCAACGAGGCTGGCCCCTCAGCGATGTCCTCGGCACGACCACCGGCGACGACACCGACGACACCGATCTCGACCCCTGCCAGGCCATGGTCTGGCGGCTATCCGTGCTGACCGACCCTCCCCCACAGGCCGAAGACCGGGAGACCGCGCCTCACCCCGAGGAGGCGACTCCCGAAGACTTTTCGGCCCCACGGGAAGGCGAGCTCCTCCACGCGCCAACCCCGCAACAGTGGCAGGAATGGGGAGCCCGGCAGGGAACCCCAGCTGCCGAGCCGTCACCGTCAGCCCAGGACACCCCGGCGGTGGCGACGACCTCGCCGCTACGGCAGGTCGTTGAGCCTGTCGATGAGCCGGTGGACGTCGACATGCATCTGCAGCTCGCCGCGATCATGCGCTCCGTCATGGGACCGCTCGAGCCCAGCGACGCGGCGATCGAGCGTCAGGTCGCGCGGGCGGCCGCGCTCGACTTCGCCCCTGTCCAAGCCGCCCGGATGCTGCAGGTAAACCGACTGGCGCAGGCGTTCTTCCAATCGCACTACCCGCAGAGCTGGGCGCAGCGGTACCTAACCGACCGTTTGGGGCAGGACCCGGCAGAGCACCCGCTGTTCAGCCCCGGCTACGCCCCCGCCGGGTGGACCACACTCGTCGCTCACCTGCGAGGCCTCGGCGTCACCGATCAGGAGATGACCGAAACCGGCGTGGCCACCCGCGCCCGGACCGGGCGGCTGATCGACCGGTTCCGCGACCGGGCAGTGATGCCCATCGTCGATGGTGGACAGGTCTTGGGCTTTGTCGGCCGCCGTCACCCGGCGCTGACCGATGAGGATCAGGCCGGGCCCAAGTACCTCAACACCGCCGACACGCCGCTGTACCACAAGGGCGCACAGCTGTTCGGTCTCGTTCCAGCCCTGCTCGAGCAGGGCGCCACCCCAGTTCTAGTCGAGGGGCCGTTGGACGCCTGGGCCGTCACCCTCGCCACCAACGGCGCTCACGTCGGAGCGGCACCGCTAGGCACCGCACTCACCGAGGAGCAGGCCGAGCAGCTGGCACGCATTGGTCGCGCGCCCGTGGTCGCCACCGACGCCGACCTGCCCGGCCGGGTAGCGGCCGAGCGTGACTTCTGGATGCTGGCCCAACATGGGCTTGACCCCACCGCGGCGGCCTTCCCCGAGGGCTGCGACCCCGCAGACATGCTCGCGCGTCAAGGTCCGGCCGCCCTCGCCGGCGCACTGGCCAGGGCTGCTCCTCTCGCCGACCAGCTGATCCAGGAGCGGCTGACCAACCTCACCAGCGACGCCGCCCTCACGCAAGCCACCCAGGTTGCCGCCGCCCGGCCAGCCGACGCGTGGGGCCGAGCTGCGAACAGCATCGCCGCCCGGCTCGGGGTCCCCGAGCACGCCGCCGGCGCGGGGCTGCTCAATGCCGCTGACGCATGGAACCGGGACCCTCGCAAGGCCGCCGCGGCCCGTCTAACCGACGTGCAGCAGGTCCGCGACCGGATGACAGCCGCCCACCAGCGGAACCCAGCCGACCGTTGGTTGGACGTCGCCCGGCACATCGACCCGCGGCTGCCCTCGGAGGGTGACTGGCCCGCTCTTGCGGCCATCATGGCGCTGGCACAACGCGACGGGCACGACGTCGCGGCCATCGCCCGCCAGCTCGTCGACGCGGATCCGCTCGGACACTGGCCGGCGCAGGATCTCCGCTACCGGCTGGTCGCCGCGCTGCCCCTGGACACCATCCCTGCCCCATTCCACCCGAAGGGCACGCAATCTGGCGCTGGGCGACATCGCCCAGCCGGCGCAACCCAGCGCGAACGGCCGACGGCATACCGCCGCTGATGTTAGCGAGGTCAAGCGACGTGGGGATGCCCCACTGCCTCCCGCGAGCGGGGCGTCCGCTCACACACACAAGGCGGCGCCGAGACACAGCCGCGGACAAGGGAGCGTCGTTCCGCCCGCTACCGGGCAGCGTCGCAGCGCCCGCTGCGGGCCAGCGTCACACCGCCCACTCTCGGGCAGCGTCACAGCCCCCACTGCGGGTTAGCGTTACACCGCCCACTATGAAACGGCGCTCGCGGTGGCCCCGAGATGGGGGAGATTCCGGTCCTGCCGGGGAGGCTTCCCCACGCCCACCTTGCCGCTGCGGCTGCGGGAGGCAACCGGGTCGGTCGACGCAAGGGCCGCACCAACCGCGCCGGCGTGGTCTGGCCAGTCGACTACGACCGGTACGTGCTTCAAGAGCCCCACCCGGCTCTGACCGCTGACCAGCTTGCTCAGCAACGCCCCCATGAACGACAACCCGGCGCTGTCGGTAGGCCGGCGTATCATAATCACACGGTTGTAACTCGACCCCTCCGGGGTCGGCGACCGGGGAGTGCCTGCTTCACCGTCGAGGCAACGACAGTCCCGCCCGGCATCGGAAAAGCGAGCTACCTACACCATGGGTCACACCGTCACCCTCCTCAACGACATCCGCTCCCAGCTCGCCCCCGACGACCTCGCGCTCAAGGAGGCCCGTACCCGCCGCGACGCCGTCCGCGACGCCGTGGCCACGTTCCCGGGGGTCCTGCGCACCTTCGCCTCTGGATCGATCGCCCACGCCACCGCCAACTGCCCGGTCCACCAGAGGGACAAGGGGCTCGACGCCGACGGAGGCGCAGTGCTCGACCGCCGCCACCACAGCACGCTCGGGCCCGACTCGCCTTGGGGCCTGGGACCGCGGGCTGTGGTCGCCGAGGTCGCCGAGCGCCTGCGCCGGGATCTGCGCGCGGTCTATCCAAAGCTCCAGGTCACCATCACCAAGCGGGCCATCCTGCTCGAGTTCGGCGCGCCGCTACCCAACGGCGAGGACCCCACCGTCGACCTCGTGGTCGGCCTTGAGCGGTGCGCTCAGCCCGGGCTATGGATCCCCAACACCGAGAACAACACGTGGGACCCCTCCCATCCGGAAGGCCACACCCAGCTGCTCACGGCGAACCCCAAAGATCAGCGGGTGACCCGGGCCCGCGCCATCCGGTTGGCCAAGGCCGAGAACAAGCGGCACGAGCAGCCCCTGCTGTGCTCGTTCAACCTCGAAGCTCTCGCTTTGATGTTCGTCACGCAGGGGATGAGCGTCCCGCATGCCCTGGCGGCGACCTGGCGTCAGGGTGCCCGCGACCTGCGCGCCCGGCTCACCCCAGACCCGGCCGGGGTGTCCGACCCGATCAAGTGCCGCGACCGGTACGCGGCCGCCGACCGGCTCGACGTGGCCGCGGACCGGCTCGAGTCGGCCCTAGCCCACGACGACGACCAGACCTGGGTGCGGCACGAGCTCAGGCAGCTCTGGCCCGAGTTCGTGGCGCCCGCGCCCGGGCAGGAAACCAAGGCCCGCACCGCCGCCCGGCTGAAGAGCGGCGGCACCCTCAACGTGACGACCGCGGGGGCGGTCACCACGAGCGCCGGAGCGTCGCTCAAGCGCACCCGGGCGTACGGGGCCCGGCACTGACCGGACCCCGGCGGCGGCCTCGGCACCGGCCGGGGTCGTGGCTGTCCGACTACCCTCGCCGCGCCCGCGTCGAGGCTGGGGCGCGGCGCGCGTACCCGGACCTACGGGTGCGCCGTAACCGCGATGGCCGCAGCTGGGTGCACGTCTACACGGCGACGGTGTCCGTCCCGGGGTACGAGCCACGCGTCGTCAGCGTGGAGGTGCACCGCCTCGACGCGGACAACCCACAAGTGTTCGCGGACGGGCCGACCGCCTCCCCCCACCGGTGGCCAGACCGGGGTTGGCGCCGGCTGTGCATCTGGTACCCCCACGACCCCCCGGAGCAGCGCTGGGTGGCCGACGACGGTCTTCTCGCCCTGTTTGGGATGGCCATGCAGCACCTGTTCCGGGAGGCGTGGTGGCGTGAGCACGACGAGTGGCTCGGCCCGGAGGCGCCCCACCAGCCACGCTCCGGTCCCACCGCCGAAACCGCCCTACCGCGAGCCGACGCCATGGAGACCGCTTGAGCACCCTGCCGACCAGACCGGTGACGAGCACGGTGCCGCCCGCGGCAGTCCCGACCCCATCCACCACCAAGCCGGCCACCTTCACAGTCACGGTGCGAGAACTGACCCCCACGGTGACCCGCACGATGACGGCAGCTCCGACGGCGCCGTCCGCACCCGCGCAGACTGCACCAGACGTCGGCAGTTCGTGGCTGACGGCAGCTCTCTTCGCGGCAATCCTGACCGCTGCCGTCACCGTCCTGCTGGCCCGCCGCAAGCACCTGGAGGACGAACGAGCCCGCGTCGCCGACAGCCTGTCCGAGGCGAGCAAGGCCGTCGCAGCCTTTATGGAGATGCCGTACGCGATCCGGCGGCGCAACCACCAGGAACCGGCCGCGGAGCGGGTTCGCCTGAGCCAGGAGATGGCCAAGGCGCAGGCCGACCTGTCCTTCCACCTCGCATGGACCTCCGCCGAGTCCACCACCGTCGGGGCGGCCTACGAGGAGCTCGTGACTCAGCTGCGTCGGATCGCCGGAGCGGCCTGCCATGACGCGTGGCTAGACCCGGCACCCACCCAAGACGCCGACATGAACATCCCGCCCACGGTCGTGGACCTGTCCCCGCTGCGTGACTACCAAGCGGCCTACGCCACCGCGGCTCAGAACCACCTCGACCGGTACCTCTCCTGGCGTGCGCTGGGCCGCCGCCCGCGACGGCAGTGACCCCAGTCGCTGTCGACAAGACCGCGCTTCGCAACAGCCCACGCAACGGCCGACGCATCGTCCTGCTGCCTGACCGGGTCTGCCTAGCCCGCAGCGTCGACTCCGCCCAGATTGACGTAGTCGGGATCTTATGGCTCGCAGCACAGCTGGAGGCCGGCCACTCGCGTGCCGACCGGTCGTCCGACGAACGGTCTTACGGGACTAAGACGTTGGACGGTGTGCGGGTCACGTGATCCTCCGCTTCTCAGACCGCGCCCAAGAGACGCGGAACGAGCATGTCGCGGAAATCTTTCCGGCAGCGGGCTTTCACGGACCCCCGCGACGACGTCTATCAGGCAGAACGGGCACAAACAGGAAGGAGACCCCAGTGAGCACTCACTCCGAGAGCGACACGACGTCCAAGCCGGGTCACGGCGACGACCACCCCTTCAAGGTGACCGTCCGGTCCCTGGCGGGCCACAGCGACAAGGTGACGGTCAAGCCGTCCGACATTGTCGGCGAGGTTACCGACAAGGAGGTCAAGCTGTTCATCAACAAGGGTTGGCTGACCGCCGGCGACTACTCGCTGAGCCTGCCCCGGGTCTCCGACAGCGAGCTCGACCCGTCGGCGACCTTCGGCGACCTCGGCATCGTCGATGGCGACGTCCTAGTGCTGATCAACCGCAAGCCCCAGGTCGACGGCGCCGGCACCACCCTCATCAAGTAGCAGGCAGTGGCTCTCCACCCGGCTATCCTGGCCGACCTCCTCGACAAGGAGGTCGGCCGGGCCCGCTTGAAGCTAGGCGACCTGGCCGGCGACCTCCACCGAGACGGGTCGAACATCGTGATGACCCTGACCCGTGACGACGGCTCATGGAACCTGCTGCTGGACGGCTCCCGCTACGACTCCGAACCGTTCGACGTGACCCTGGTCGACGACGACGGCGAAATCCTGGCGGTGGAGCAGTGGATTACTGGCTTCGGGCTCGGCATCCATCCCAGCCTCGGCGTTCCCTTCGTCTGCGTCAGCGGCACGCGCGGCTACTACGCCCACGAGAGCCACTTCACCGAGCGCTGGGACTCCCACCGCTTCAGCATGCGGCTCGACTCCCTGATCGAATCCCTGCTCCGGAAGGCAGGCATCCATGCGTAACCACCACCCCTCTCCCACGCCTGCAACGACGCCGCCGGTCCCGGGGGCACCGCTGGTGCTGACCTCGAAGGTCCTCCAGGACGCGCGCACCTTCTTCGAGGACCGCGGGACCTTCGGCCTCGAAGGCACCGCGATGATCAAGAAGGGCACCGGCCTCGAGCTGGTCATCCCACGGCAGAACGCGCACCGCGACCCCTTCGGAAGCGTCAATGTCGAGGTTCCCCGGGAAGGTCAGATGGACCTCGCCCTCGCGCTGGGCCTAGACGACCTGTACGTGGCGCGCATCCACAGCCACCCCGGTGATGCGTTTCACTCTGCCGCCGACGACGTCAACCCGGTCATCTCCTTCGAGGGCGGCATCTCGATCGTCGTTCCGTTCTTCGGGCTGGGCCTGCGGCGCGGCCTGGATGCGTGCGCCGTCTACCACTTCTGCGACGGGTCCTGGGGCGAGCTGGAGGCTGGACCGCACCGCGACCGCTGGATCGTCGCGGAGGGGTCGTTGTGAACTCCTCTGTCGAGGACCCGCGGCTGCGGCTCCTCGGAAGCCAGACCGTCGGCGGTGCGCAGGAGCCGGCGATCCAGGTTCTGCAGCGGCTCGACCAGACCGAAGTCGCCGTGGCAGTGGCAGCGGACGCCGACGATGCTGCGCGCGTCGCTGTTGCGGCGTTCGTGACGATGATTGCCCGTCTAGTGCCGCGCGTCGTCGTCTACGACCCGGCCGGCAACGGTCGCCTGCCGAATAACTGGTGGCAGGCGGCATCGTGGGCTGACCTGCTCCATAGGCTGACGCCGGTGCGCCCGGTCACCGATCTGCCCGCCACCCGACAGATCTCGGTCGGTTTCGGCATCGCCGAACCCATCTGCGATGTCCACGTCGGTGGCGGCGACTGGAACGTCGTGCTCGCCGACCACCCCGTCGTCATGGAGACCGGCACCATCCACGGCCTCGGGCTTCATGCCGCAGGGTGCCTGGCGGTCAGTCAGGTCCTCATCAAGGTCCTCGCCGACCTGGGCTTTCCGGGCGTGGAGGTGACTGGGGCGGTCGAAACCAACCTGGTCGACCACCGTCTGCGCCTGGTCGACAACACCGACCTCCCGGTCACGGACCCGGCGCCCGGGTTCGAGGTCGCGCGGACCGGGTTCCTCGGCGTCGGATCGGTCGGCACAAGCGCGGTGGCCCTGCTCGCAACGGCATGCTCGCCGATGCTGAACGGGTCGGCGGTTGCGGCGGCGTTGGCCGCAGCACTGGAGGTGACCGCGGTCGACAAGGACGTCTTCGACCCCGACCGGAACCCGTACCGTTACCCGGCCCTGCTGGGAGGCGAGACCGGCAAGAAGTCCACAGAGATGGTCAAGCGCCTCCAGCAGCTCGGGCTGACCGCCGAGGCTCACGACACCGACGTCGCCACCTGGAACACCACCAAGCAGGAACCCGGCTGGCACGGCGTCGTGATCTCGAGCGTCGACACTCTCAACGGGCGGCTTGACGTCGCCGACGTGCTCAGCGAGGCGACCTTGTCTGCCGGGGTGTCGGGCACTGAACTCCACGTGCAGTGGGAGCGGTTCGCCGACGGGTTCGCCTGCCCGTTCTGCGACTTCGTCAGTGCTGACCCGCCACTCACCCAAGCCGGCGTGTACTCACAGGTCACCGGCATCCCGATCCCGCGAGTGCTCGCTCTGCTCCAGGACGGAGCCGTCCTGGAGGCCTCCGACGTTGACATGGCGATCGCTGCTGGCCGGGTGCCCGCGCAGCGACGTGATGCTCTGGTCGGCGCCCCGCTCAGCGATTTGATCCGTCAGGCGTACGCCGAGGCCGAGATGCGTCCCCAGGGCAGCGACGCCGGTGCCGACGCGGCGAACGGTGACAGCCACGTCATCGCGGTTGCGTCGCCACAGGTGTCCTGGTTCGCCGGTACCCTGATCGCCGCCGAGCTGGTGAAGCACATGCTCGGCCTCCCCACCGTTGACCGGCGGGTCGACCTCGACGTCGCCGGCCTGCCGGCCGGGATCGTGCGCCGGCCGCACGCGGACGCCACCGGCACGTGCATCTGCCACTCCGGAGTACGCCGACGCTGGTACCGGACGATGTACAGCGACCTCCCGGCGACCGAGGTGGGACATGCGGCGGATTCCTCTGCCGATCGCGCCGAAAACTCACCCGTCCTGTCGGGCGCATCGCCGATACTTGAAGAGTGACCGATGCGCTGGCCGGCGACCCGGATGGGGATGCGCGCGTCTGCACCCCGTCCGATGTCGGCGCCCAGTACCGGCAGCACCACGAGTGGCTGCGCAAGGTTGCGAACCGATTCTTCGACGGCAAGCGGCCCGACCTGGCCGACGAGGCGATCGGCCTGTTGTTCGCCCACCTTCTCGAGCTGGTCGAGAAGCAGAAGCTCACCGACCGGGGAGAGGGCTGGCGCAGCTACCTCCGCAGGGCGATGCTGAACCGGTGCGTCGACCTGGTGCGTAGTGAGAAGAAGATCCGGGAGCGGTTCCCTCCCGGTGATGCCGAGGAACCTCGCGTCATCGACCACGACCCGCTTGGGGACTACTTCGCGGCCGAGGACCTCGCGCGTCGACGACAAGAGAAACTGAACACCGCTGTCGAGAAGCTGACCGAACGGCAGGTCATGATCGTGCGGCACGTACTGAACGGAGACACGAACAAGCAGATCGGCGAGGAGCTCGGCATCACCGGTCAGGCGGTCGGCGACCAGCTCAAGACCATCATCAAGAAGTGTCATGAGGAGGTGACGAAGGATGAATGACCCGATCAGCGAGAGGACGTCGCCCGCGACGGACCCGTTCGTCGAAGCACTGCTCGACATAGTGGCCGGTCACCCGACGTCCGCCGACCTTACCGACGACGAACGTGACTTGATCGCCGCTATCGCTGAGTGGGCACCTGGACTTCCAGAAGCACTTGCCGAGCTCGACGCCGAGACGGACCAAACCGGCGCGGCACCAGTGCGAGTCGATGACCCGATCGCTCAGATGCTGGGTCTCGTGGAAGACCCAGCAGTTCTAATAAACGGCCGCCAGCTCGCCGCCATACGAAAGTCAGCAGGCCTCACTGTCGGCGACCTCGCACAGGGCCTGAACCAACGAGGCTGGGACGTCACCACGAACACTGTCTTCTCATGGGAACGCAACAAGCTCAGTCCACCACCAGCAACCATCAACGCAGTCGCCGAAGTCCTCAACGTCGACGCTGACTCGATCTTGACGACCAACACACAGCGAGCCCAGACCCTCGACGTCCTCTTCGACGACGAGATCATCGCCGCGTTCCTCGACCAATGGTCCCGGGAAAGTAACGTCCCCGTCGAACGACTCGCTGAACATTCCAAGCGACTACTTGCCACCGCCGGCAGACGCAACGCCACAACCGCGACACCCCAAACACTCCTGGCGATCCTTCAGCACTTCAAGAACCTGCCCGATTTCGAGGACCCGGCGTGAGCACCCGCCGCGACCACGCACGTCGCCTCGTCGAGGCCCTCGAGCCGGCGCAACGTGCCGCCATTGCCAGCCACCCCATCACCGGCATCGAGAGCCTCGGCTACACCGTGGTTGCCGAACCGGCGCTCACCTCCCAGCGAGGCGCGGGAGGCTTATGCGACGGACTGTCCTTCGCCAAGCACAACACCGTCATGTACTCGCCGACCCCAGGCTCGAAAAAGGAGAACTTCACCCTCCTTCACGAGGTCGGACACATTCTGGTCGAACGCGACGACGACGCCCTCAACTGGCTCGCCGACCGTGACGACCCGGACTCCGAAGTCGAGCGCCTCTGCGAGGAGATCGCAGCAGACCTGGTCGTACCCAAAGGCATGCTCGACGACCTCGTGGGCACCGGCCCGATCACCGGCGAAGACCTTAAAAAGCTCGTCGCGCAGTCGGCCGCGAGCGGCCCGGCCTGCGCCATTGCCTTGTCAACCAAACTCTCTTCCGGAGCGGTCGTCATCATCGACCGTGCAAACTCGCGCGTCATCCACTCTGCTCTTCGCGGCGACTCACTGAAGGTGTACCCCTGGAAGCACGGGGACGTGCGCCCCAACCATCCGCTGCTCTCCCTCAAGCCTGGCAACACGATGACGAGGAAGACCCACTGGACTGACGAGTGGGAACGCCGCCAGGACTTCTACGTGAGCGCGGCAGCCACCGAGAAGCGGATCTACGCTGTGTTCAGTACTTCAGACCTGTGGGGGGTGGACAAGTTCCACGGGGGTCAGGCCTTACCACAGAAGTCCGCGGCACCTCGACTCGGCAAGCTCTGCCGCTGCGGCTTCGCCGGCACGGCAACCGGCTGGCCGTGTAACAGGTGCGGTCACCAGTTCTGTCCACGGTGCGGTGACTGTGACTGCCAACGCCGAGACAACGCGCAAGGGACGTGCAGCAGATGCTTCTGCTTGGCCCCCGAGCTTGAAGACGGGTTATGCAGCGGGTGCCGCTAGGCGGCTGGGTTGGCCACTCACAACCCAAACACAGAACGAGCGCCTCTCGGTCGACCACGGCCACAGCCAGACCAGTCGCGTCACACCGCCGCGAAGCGCCCAGCGCGGGCTAGTTCGAGCTACCCGGGGAGATCGGCATCGCCTCCGATGAGTTGGAGTACGTGCCACGGCTGGGCGTCGAGCGCATCGAGTGCGGCCCGCGCGTTCGTCACAAGCCGCGCCATGCCAACAAGCTTCATGGGGAACGCACCGGGGGCTGCCTCGAAGGCTCCCTCGTCGAATCCGGCGCTGAACCTCTCCCTCAACGTCGACGGCAGCCTCGCCGCGATCTCTGACTCGAGCCTGCGCACCTCTGAGGAGAGCGCGGAGGTCTCCCGGCGCATCCGCCGCTGGAGTTCCGATTTCGGCTCTGGTGACGGCTTGGAAGCGGCGGCGAGCAGGCGTTGAGTGGCGTTGAAGACCCACGGATCTGACTCATCGACAGTAAGTGGGAGCGGAATCCTCTGGACGGCGTGGACCGCGCCTGGCCCAATGGCAAGGGACACGCTCGACTGATCCTCGTGGACGTTCACATAGCGGAGCACGCTCGTCCCGGGAGCGCACACTTCGGCCAAGTAGGCGTCGCCGACCCAATCCGTGGGCTCCTGGTGCACTCCTGGCTCGATGACGCAGTTGGGGTCGAGTTGAATGCGGTAGAGGTGGAACTGGTCAGCAGAACCACCTTGGTTTCCATGCGCCTGAACATGTTCTCGATCGCCGCCTCGTAGGTGCCGACGTGAAGTGCCTTGGCCTTCTGTCGCTCCGCCCATCTTTCGACGGCACCGACGCCAGAGCCCATCGCTTCCATGCGCCGGTTCGTGTCCGCGGTCAAGCGTGCGGCCGGATCGAAGTTGCTGTCTGGCCAGTTCTCGTGCGTCGATGAGTGATACCAGTGGAAGCCGCGGACCGCGGAGTCGTTGTGCACCGGATCTTCCGGATCCGCGCAGAAGTCGGGGCGATCTTCGCCGCGGCAGTCGGTGTTGCAGACGGGGCAGGCCACGAGGGCCTGGTTGAAGCGGTCGAGCCATTCCGCCGTGACGAGCCATTTGTGGCGGCATGATCGGCATCGCAGGCGGCGGGGTCGCTCGAAGTTGATTGATCGCTCGATCACCCATCCAGGCTTGCACGAGCCGCTGACAGTTGCCGCTCCGGAGGGTTACCAGATCGCGCGAGTGGTATCGACGAGGTGCCCTTTCGTCTGGGTGTCTCGTGGCCGTCCCAGCACGCCCTCGACAAGTTCCTCGCCCGGTTCGTTCTGAGGATCCGCGTCCCGAGCCCATCCTGACCCCGAGACCGTCGACAGCCGCATTTCCGCCCGAGGAAGGCGTCACTTCGCCGCGAAGGCTGCCACGATGGCCTCCATCTCAAGACGGCTCACGCCCTGCCGGGTTGGGGCGCGCGGCCCCATCCGCGCGCCACTGGGTGACCCGAGCCACGCCGCTTGTCGCATCGGGAGCAGTGACGGAGCCATCGTCAAGGTCTGCCTGGACGAGGCTCGATGGGCTCCGCACCTGCCCCCGGTTTCGGGCCTTGGTGGGCGCGCTGGTGCTGCTTGGGCATTCGCACCCGGGCCCCGCACGCCGGGCATGGCGTGAGTGGGGCTGCGAATGCGTCCAGGGTGTTCGCCCACCACCACTTGTGGCCGCGGTCGTGGCCGTCGGGTTCGGGCATGGTGCCGCGGCGTGCCCGGGCATCGGTGTTGCCGCGGCTCCACCCGAGGTAAGCCGCCGCCTGGGGAACGTTCAGCCGCGGCGGTTGCAGTGGGCGACTGCGCCGGCGCAGCCATGCCAGCAGCTGCGCCCGGGCGACCCCCACGGCGGCAGCGACGTCGTCCAGCGGTAACCCGTCCCGCCACGCCTGCTCGACGATTCCCCAGTCGATGACGGGCCGCTTTGGGCCGGTGGTGGGCGGTAGCCCGTCCAGGGCGAGGCGGATGATGCTGACCCCGGAGTCCGTGGCCGCGGCGATCTGTTGATCGGACAGCCCCTCCACCCGCAGTTGCTGCCACCCCAACACGGTGAACGGACTCACCCCGGAGACCAGCCGCACAGCGGCACGCAGCTGCCGAGCCAACGTGGTTGGTGCCGTCAGTTGGCAGCATCGTGCCACCGTGGCTATCGGGGTCCGCTGTAAGCCCAGCGCGACCAGGCGCAGGTCTCGGCCGGTTAGTGGGGTCCTGGCCCACCGTCGGTCCCTGACCTCGACCCACGCGGCCACGCTGTCCGGGGACCAGGCGTCAAGGCCGTCGAGCTGCCCATCCGGTCGTGGCGACGCACCGGCCGCCAGCAGCGGTGCCACCCAGTGGGCGGGTACCCGCAACTCCCGAGCCATCTCCCGCCGCGTCAGCACGCACCGATTCTGCTCTGGTACACCAAGGGGGCTGCCGCAGCACGCCGGTGGGTCTCACCCTCGGCGGAACAGAGCTAGCCCGGTGAGTTGAGGACCTCACCAGTTGCGGAGTCGACCAGAACCCCGTCGACGACGTGCAGCCTGAGAGCGGGCCGCGCCGGCCCTGGGGGCTCTGTGCGGTGGCCCACCGCGGCGGCGTCTTGGGTGAAGGTTCGCTGACGCTCTTGTCGAGCGGCCGGTCCGGTGTGGCGATTGTGGCGGCCCTTGGCCGGCCACTGCTGGTGCCCGTCGTCGCAGCGGTCCTTGATCCTGGCGCGCATCCGCTCCAGGAACGCAGGCAGGGCATACCGGTGCCACTCCTCAATGGTGTCGCTGCTGAACTCTCGCGCGGCCCGTCGACGCTGATCGGCGAGAACGGCAAGCTCACGTACCAGGTGTGGGTGGTCGGGCCAGCAGGCGGGGATCATCCCGGACACGTCCCACACGTAGTCGACGTTCAGCCAAATGGTGAAGGCTTCGAGCCAGTCCCAGAGCTCGCGCCGCAGCGGGGCATGGGTCAGTGTGTCGGGGTCCCAAGGTCGTGGCAGCAGCCACGGGTCTCCCAGCGCCTGCTTCTGTTCATCCGTGCCGTCCAGGACTATCGCCAGCTCTCGGTATGCCTGCTCCAGCCGCCGACCTGGCATCGGGAACTGGTTGACCATCGCTTGGTCCGGTCCGCGTCGATCCGTGGTGTTGGGGTCCACGCTCACCTCCGTCAGGTCGCGGCGTCGTCGGACAACCCTCGACTTCGAGCCTCGACAAGCGCGGAGGCCGCGCGGGCATCGGGAGTGGCGGCGGCGGCGTGAGTGGCGGTGATTCTTGCCCGGGCCCGCTCTTGCTCGGCTAGCAGGGCCTTGCCGGCGCTGCCGTCGATGCAGCGGGTGAGCCGGGCGATCAACGGTTTCCCGTTTTCGGACACGACGAGGGCGTGACGTTCCGGCAGCCGGCGGACCTCGGCCCCGGTCAAGATGGGGATGTCCTCGCCGGTGGTGTTCCGGCCGCCCATCTGGCCGGTCTGCCAGCTGGTTCGCGCGACCCGGACCGGTCCCAGCAGGTCGGAGATCTCCTGGTTGAACGCGACGTCCTTCGAGCCGCCGAACAGGATGAGGTTGTTGGTCAGCCCCAGCAGTGTGCGGGCCTCTTGGTCCCCGAGGATTGCGGACAGCTGGGGGCGGGTCTGCGCTGCCCAGATGAAGGAGATCCCGAGGGCGCGTTCGTTCGCCATCCGGGTGCGCAGCGTCGGCAGCGGTGCGGTCGAGGGCAGTTCGTCCAGGCACGCCAACATGGGCGGGCAGAGCCGACCCCACCGCGACTGCTGTGCTTGCGCGAGGGCGGTGTCCAGGACGTGCTCGGCGACGGCGGTCATCAGCGGGGAGGCGCTGGCGTACGGGTCCTCTCGTCCCAGCAGGTAGATGGTGCCGCGACGGCGGATGACGTCGGCGATGTCCGTGGCCGGCCGGTCGGGCCCCGGCACGCAGCGACGCCGGATCGGCTCCTGGAAGAACAGGCTCATCGCTTGTTGCACGGTGGTGATGGTGTTGCCGGCGGTACGGTCGTCGCCGTGCAGGGCGCCGTGCAACAGCCCGTGCCAGAACCGGGCCGCGTGGGGGTGCTCGCGCAGAATCTCGGTGGGGTCGGTGGCACTGTGCGGGCTGGCTACCCACCGCAGCACGTCTTGCAGGGTGCGACCGGTCAGTGCAGCCGCGTGGAAGTAGGCCTGGATCACCTTCGCCGCCTCGGCGGCATAGAACCTGGCGGCGTCGTCGCCGTGGCCACCGGCGACGGCGCCCTTGACGGTGCCGGCGGTGAACGCCTTGGCCCGCCGCTCGGCGACCATCGGGTCCACGCACCCCCGGATCGGGTCCCACACCAGCTCGGGCAGGCCGACAGCGAGACCGAAGGGGTCGAGCACGACGCAGGGCCTGGGCTGCCCGTCATCCTGCCCGTCGTGGCTGGTCACCGGGCGGCTGCGTGCCATGAAGCTCAGCAGCAGGTCCTCGGTCTTGGTCAGCGTCACCAGGGCAGCGCCGGGGGCCCCGAGCAGAGCGGGGATCAGCAGGTCGAGGGTCTTACCCGAGCCCTGCGGCCCGATCACCCCGGCGGTGCGATCCCATGGGATCCACAGGTCACCGCCACGGGGTTCACGGCCACGGCCTAGCCGCCACCCCACCTCGGCCGGTTTGAACCCACGTGACGATCGCATCGCCACCACCTCACCGTCGCTTGGCGTACAGGTCGGGTCGCACCAGGGCAGCGGCGCGGCGCAGCCGGCTGCGGCCAAGCAGTTGCTCGGCCTCGTTCCGGGTGGCCATCCCATGAACCCGTCTCGGCCCCCACCGGTCCAGGCTCATCTTCCCGGCCCGCACGATCAGCGCGAGCACCAGTGCCTCGGTGACGGCGACCCAGACCTGGACCGCTACCGGCCCGGCCACGCGCCCCGACACGCCGGTCAGTCCCGCATCGGCATGCCCGTTGAGGACTCCGCCCAGGCTGGTGAACAGCGCTTCCCGTGCCGGCAGGGTCGGCCCGGCGCCGGCGATCAGGTTGGCTCCCGCTCGCCCGGCGTGGACCCCCAGGACGAGCAGGAGGACGGCGGCGGCCGCGGCCGCCAGCGGAATTTCCCAGGTAACCGGGTAGGGGTTGGTTCGCCGTGATCGCTGCATGCGCCCACTCCCTTCTCACCACCCGAAGCCGGGACCCTGCTCCTGGTGGTCAACCCAACGCGGGTTTCGCCCTGGCGCGTGTCCAGGCTGCGCCCGTCATCGATCACGCGGTCGTCCGGGTTGGCGCATCGGCGACGTTCCCGACCCGCCAAATCTCGAAGATGTGGGCGGTCACAGCCTTGCCGGCGTAGCTGCCGTAGGTGACGCCTCGGCTGGTGCTCATCGCTTCGACGGTCGATTGCTGGCCGGGGTCCAGCACCATGGCGACGTGGCCGATGGTGTTGGGGCCCAGGTAGGAGTCGTAGAAGATCAGGTCTGCCGGGCGGGCCTGGGTCGGGTCGACCCGGAACCCGTTGCCGGCCGCCAGCCAGTCACGCTGCGCCTGCGCGGTCCGGGGTGTGCTGATCCCGATCTGGTGGTAGGCGGCCTGGGTGAAGGAGGAGCAGTCCCACGCATCGGGGCCGTTGGCGCCCATGATGTACCGGTCGCCGACGTGGCTGATGGCCCACTCCAGCACGGTTCGCAGCCGTTGGTTGGTGAGCGGCGGGAGGTTGGGGTTCCCCTGTCCGGGTGGGCAGTAGGTGACACCGCCCAGGACGATGCCGCCGCCGTAGGCGGCGGCGTAGTACAGCACGTCGTTGACGTACCAGTCGGCGTGGTTGTAGGCGAAGATCGCGCGACGGACACCCTCGGGGCCTTTGGTCACCCCGGACTTGGTCAGGTAGTTCGCTGCCGACATCGCGCTGTCGGCGGCGTTCGTGATGTCGGCGCGTCCGTCGCCGTCGCCGTCGACGCCCATGCTCGCCCAGGTCGCGGGCATGAACTGCATGAGGCCCTGGGCTCCGGCCACGCTGGTGGCGGTGGTGCGGCCGTGTCCGGTCTCCTCCATGCCGATCCCGGCCAACAACGCCCATGGGATCGCGTATCGGTCCGCGGCTGCGACGTAGTACCCCTTGATCGCGGCGGGGATTGGCAGGGGCGGGTTGTGCAGCGAGGCTTGCCTGGGCTGTCCCGGTGGCGGCAGGGGAAACCCGACGCCGCCCTCCTCGATGGGGTTTCCCCCAGCAGGCAGGGTCAATGGGTTCGGGTTCGGCGTCGACAATGCGACGACCTGACCGGTGGATGAGACCCCGTGGGCGTGCAACCATGCGATCGAGTCGATCGGGGCGTTATCGACCCAGATGTCGAAACCCCGGTGCTTGCCGGCGCCGATCGCGACGACAAGACCTCCACCTGACGGCTTGGGTTTGACGAGGTCCTGGCCGGTGGGCATCCGCCGCTGCCGGCTGCTCGAATGGGACTCCCTGCCGAACCCGCGCTGGAACACCGTGAAGGCGGCCTGTTGCAGCGGCGGCTGCCAACGTTCGGTGCCGGCAATCGGTCCGCCGCAGGCGATCGTGCGCAGCTCCTCGCTGGCCGCGGGGGCGCTGACCGTCATGACGACCAGGGCTACCGCCAGCGGTATGCCGAACAGCACCACCAACATTGGCGCCAGGAACAAGATGATCTTCTTCATGAGGGGGCTAGCTCACCTTGCCGGTCAGGCCGCGCCGGCGATGGCCTGATTGGTGAAGGTGAGCTCCCGCTCGGTGGGGTGAAGCACGGTCTGGACCTTGTAGTGCTGTTCGCCGACACACCACAGGGCCCGACCCTTTCCCTGCATTGCCCACCCGGTGACCAGGTCACGGGCCATGGGGCCGAGGCCGAGCATGTGCTCCAGCTCGCGAGCAACGCCCAGGTCCTGTCCGTGCAGGATCTTCACGTCGGCCAGGTGCAGCAGGTCCTTGGCGATGGCCACCGCCTGGGATCCGGTGTCACCGGCCGAGAGAAGGTCCGAGGGCTTGTGTGCGACCGCGAACTGCACGTCGCCGTCCCGACGGGACAGCCGCAGGTCGGCGTCGAAGGACTTGACCGCCTCCGGTCCCAGGCGCAGCTGCTTCCACGATTCGTCGCGGACCACCACGCGCAGGTCACCGGGCGCGGCCATCTCCCGCATCCCACGCCCCCAGGAGTTCAGGCAGGTGAGGGCAATGCCGACGGCTTCGTCCCCCTGCGCCTCCAGCCGGGACAGGCTCAGCGACTGGATCGGTGAGGACCAGTCGACGTCGATGGTGGTGTGGTCGTCGAACAGGCCTGCCAACGCGCCGCCGACCAGCTGGCCCAGCGCGTCGCGCAACAACCTGGTGTTGTCCAGGAAGTGCCGGTCGTTGGCGTACCGGCACTCGGCGACGAGCTCGGCGGTGGGGTTGTCGAGCAGGTGCCACAGCCGCGGGATGGTGGTCTCGCGCAGCGTGGTACGCCCATGGGCGTACCCGGTGAGGTATTGCAGTGCCGCCTTGGCGACGACCTCGTCGGTGGGTCCGAACGGGACGCGGGCCTCCCCGATCCGCTGACTGCCGACCAGCCCTCGCACCAAGGTCAGCCAGCGTCCGAACACCACGGCGGCCCGGCCCTGCGCCTCCTGGGGGCCGAGCTGGTCCCAGCCCTGCATGAGCGGGCCGAAGGCCAGCGGGTTGATCCGGGTGGGCAGCCCGTGCCCGATCGCGAACGGCTCGACACCGAAGAACCGGCACAGGCCCTCGTACTCGTCCTTGGGGTCGCCCAGCACCAGGATTCGGTAACCGAAGTCGGTCATCCGCAGGCAGAACGCCTTGGTGGTGGCGGATTTGCCCCGGCCCGGCTTGCCGAAGCTGAAGATGTTGGGATTGGTGACGGGTACCTCGTCGGCGAGCACCCATCCCAGCGGGTCGGCGTAGAACGCCCCGCCGGAAAGCATGTCGATGCCGATCTGCGCCCCGGTCGGCGGCAGCCCCGGGGTCGAGATGAACGGCCATAGCACCGGGGCCTGGTCGGAGGTCATCCGCCAACTCGAGACCTGGGCGGAGGCTGGTGACCAACCCCGCCCGGGTTGGCGGGGGCCCTGCCCGATGAGCGGGCGAGGGCTGTGCCGAAACAACCGCGCTTCCTTGGCGGCTTTCCGTCGGGTCGGCACGCGGGGCAGGTCGTGGCCGAAGTCGGCCAACAGCCGAGCAACGCTGCGGCCCGCGTCGCGGTGACCGGTTGATCGTCGCGGGGCGCCCACGGTGTCAGTCGGCCGTCCGGGTGAGGCTGACCCCGAACGGCATGGTGGACGCGGCGAACGCGGCGTCTTGAGCAAGGTCCAGGCGAAGCGGAGCGAACCCGGCCCGACGTATCGACGCGTCAAGGCGGCGGCCGAACTCCGAAACCCGGGCGGTCTTGGGCACGGTCACCGTGCACACGGCATACGGGCGGGTCAGGGAGTTGCCCCGGGCCAGCTTGGTGTCCAGGCGGCGGACCTTGTCGGCCTCGTCGCGGGACTTGGCGTTCCGCTTCATCTTGGCCTTGACACGCAGCTCCTCACCGATGTCGGCGGCCCACTCGCTGGTGGCGCTCTGTCGGCCGGCGGCGGACTGGCTCAGGATCGGGTAGGACACCAGGAAGCTGCGACGCTCTCCGGGTTCGGTGGGGGTGAGCACCGGCAGCAGCGCCCCCATGGCCGCCCCCTTGACCGGCAGCTTGACCGTGGAGCTGATGCTGTTCCATGCGTCGTGGCTATAGTGCCGTGCGGCCGGGTCTGCCCCGGAGGGTCCGGCCATCGCCCAGGGGACGTCGGCATTCACCGGTGGGTTCGCGTCGGGGTTTGCCTGGCGGGCGCCGAGCGCGTCGATGATCCCGGCCCGGTCCCCGGGGGCGAACCCGGTGCGGGCGGCCAGCGCCAGTTCGGGGCTGGTCAGCCACTTCACGCTGGTCATCCCCAGGCCGCCGCGCAACTGGGCGTCGATCTCACCGAGGAGGCCGTAGATGACTCGCGCGCGGCCCTCGAGGCCTCCCCCGGACTCCTTGGCCTGTTTGCCCAGGCGGGCTTCGGGGATGACGACGGTGACGAAGGATTCGGTGCGCACACTGGCTTTGGTGAGGCTGTGCTGGAGCTCGTCGTTGATCTGACGCACCCCGCCGAGCCACGCGCCTGCCCCGACCGGCCGGCGGTGCCGGGCCAGCCATTGGTCGCGTTCGGCGCCGTCCTCGGGGACGGTCCGCACCAGCAGCATGATGTTGTCGACGAGCTCGGTCTGCGAGGCGATGTCCAGCAACTCGCTCAAGCCCCTGCCCTGACGCTCGCGTTCCTCGGGTTCGCGTAACCCGATACCCGGGTGCACGACCGACGCCGTCACCGCCCAGGTGCGGCTCGTGTGGTTCTGGATGATCGCAATCCGGGAGAATGAGGGCCCGTGCGGTGGGCCGTCGTGGATCTGCACGCCGTGCAGCGCACCGGGCAGGTCGGCCTCCTCCAGCGAGTCCGCCTGTCCCCGGGAGGCTTTGGAGCGGAAGCGGGTCCAACCGGCCAGTCCACCGATGGCGAACGACACCGACGCGGTGATCCAGCCGGTCGTGGACCGGCCCCGGACCGGCGTGACGGTGACCAGCACGACCACCGCCCACAATGCCAGGAACAGCCCCGCGGAAAGCCACGCGCCGGACTGGACGGACCAGAACATCGGCATGGTGGACAGCGCGACGACGCCCAGCTGCCACCCGGACAGCCCGAAGAACCACCCGATCCGGGCCCGGCTGTAGTCGCTATAGATGACGGCCATGACGGCCTCCTCCGCTCTGAGTCGAGTTCTCACACCGGGACGATCGGCACCACAGCGGCAGCGCCGGCGGCCTCCCCGCCTGCGGCACCGGCTCCGGCGCCACCGGGGGCTCCACGTGCACTGCCGCTTCCTGGGGTGGTGGGCGTGGCAACCGGGGCGGGGGGCGCAGCCTCGGGCGGGGGGTCATGGGCCCCGTTGATCTCGGGGTTGGCGTCCTCGGCCAGAGTGCTGCCGTCCTGGCCGCGTCCGGATCGCCTCGTCGAGGTGACGTCGGGGACGTAGTTGTTGTGCCCCACGCCCATCTGGTTGGTCAGGTCGGCGCCGATCGCGGCGCCCCTGGAGCCGATGCTTTCCATGGCACCCATGCCGGCGCCGGCGGCCTGTCCCAGGGCCCCGCCCAGCGAGCTCATCAGCCCACGGGCTGCGGAGTTGAAACGGGCGCTGGTGGAGTCCTCTCCGGCGCTCTCCCCCTGGGAGCGGCCGTTCTGGTCGGTGGTCGACGCCGCGGCGGACGTTCGGTCTCCGGTGCTGCCGTGGCCGCCTTGGCCGCTCTGCCCGCTCAGGAGCCCGGTCACGCCGCCCTGGGCGGCCAGACCGGCCCGAAGCGCGGACCCTGAGCTGGTGCCGGGGTCGACGAACGCGAGGAGCTTGAACAGGGCCAGGGGGCTGAAGCAGCCGATGCAGATGAGGATGACCCCGGGGACGGCGGTTCCGATGGCCTTCTGCAGGTCGTCGGTCATCCCGGTGGCTACACCGGAGGTCATCTGTATGCCGATCCCGAGGACCAGGATCATTACCACGGGGGTAAACGCGGCGGCGATGAACCAGCGCAGGCTCTTCCAGAACCAGCTCTGTCCGGCGTCGCTGACCAGTCCGCCGGCGGAGATGGGTGCGGTCGCTGCCAGCACCATCAGGGCGCCGGCCCGGGTGAGCATGACCAGCAAGTGGCCGATTGCGGCGAACACCATGAAAATGCCCATGAATCCCAGGACGGTGGCAACGGTGCCGTCGCTGATGTCGCGGGTGGAGATCGGCGTCCCCAGCGGCTCGAACTGGGCCCAGCCGTCGATGTGCAACAGCGTGGACATCAGCGCCTGGGTCAGCCCGCCGCAGGCGGCGACGATGGTGACGGCGAAGGCGATCCAACCGGCCCACACCATGACGAACTGGCCGGTCCCGGCGAGCACCCTGCCCATTGATCTTCCGTCGCGGCGGACGGCGGCGACTCCGAGTTGGATCACGGTCAGCAGCACCATCAGGGCCCCTGCGATCCAGAACGTGATCCGGTAGACCTCGGCACCGGGTCCGCCGCCGCTGAGGTCGGGGGTGGTGAATGCGTCGACGATGGTCAGGACCAGCTTGAGCAGCCAAAGCCCGGCGTTCCATAGGCCGAGCATGGCCGCGGTCCACCCGTCGGCGACGATCTTGCCGGCGGCCGACCCGAGGTAGCTGAAGGGGTTGAGGAAGTCCACGGTTGTCAACGAGCCCTGGTGGCAGCGGCGGGGTTGCCCGTGTTGCCGTTGGCGGTGGCGTCGGTGGTGACCCAGTCGCGCCACCCGGCCTTGACCGCCAGGTCGGTGCCCGGCCAGGTGGAGGGGGCGGGTGCCGCGGCGTCACCGGGCGCCAGCATCCACCGGCCGCCGCCGCTGGTCGCGGCGTCATCCCCGGCGCCAGAGCCCGCGTGCCACTGCATGCGTTCGCAGTAGCCGTAGGCGATGCGGGCTTGCGTGGTGATGGTGGCCCGCACGTCAAGCAGGACGCAGGCCAGCACCCAGTCGGCCCCGTCGCTGCCTTTGACCTGACCGGCGGCAGGCGTCGCGGTTACCGCAACCACCGGGTCTTTGGTCTGGCCCTGACCGGCGCCGGCGAGGAAGTTCTGGACGTTCTTGGTCAGAACCCAGCCGGCCACGCCGACGCCGCCTGGCAGGGCCCACGCTTGGTAGACCTGGTTCGCCTGGGGAATGGACATGCCCTGAAGCACCGTCGTCTCGATGGCGGCGAGTTGACCGACCGCGCCCTCGGGGGTGCGGGGGAACCCGGTGGGCACCCGGGCCGGTCCCGAGCCGGTCGCCGGCGGGACGTGGATGAACGGCCCCGCTACGGCGGCCGGGACGCTGCCGCGGGCGTCCTCGGCGCTGGCCTGGAGCATCGGGCGTGCCGCTACCTGGTCGCGGTGGGCTGGCCCGGTTCCCGCGGCCTGGACCGTGGTGGCCACGAGGTGTGTCGGTGCGTCCCGTCCCGTGGATCGCAGTCCGTAGAACAGCGCCAGGCCCAGGCCCGCCGCGAAGAGCAGCGCCGCCACGGTCCCCGCGGCGAGCGTGGCCAGTAGGCGTGCTCGCCCCCATGTGCTGTCGACGGTGATCCGGGCGCGGCTCATCAGACGCACCCGGACCCGGTCATCGTCGCCACGATTCCGGGCAACACGAGGTAGGCAATGGCCGCCAGGAAAACGACCGCCACGCCAACGATGCCCGCCTTCGACGCGTGCGGCATACCGAAGATCCGGCCGGCGACGATCGCCCCGATGCTGACCACGACGCCCAACACGAACAGCGCGATCACACCCCACAGGACGTACCCCATGAGCTGGTCGGCGTAGGCCTGCGCTCCCGGTGGGGCGACCGGGCAAACCTGAGGCAGTGCGGCGAGGTCACGGGTGGTTGCCGTCATGACGGTTTCCCCGTCGTGGTGGCAGCACCGTCGCCGGCGTGCAGCAGCTCGCCGACGGCGGTCAGGAGCGCAGTGGACAGCGGCGCGGAATCCAGTCCGCGGTTGGCCAGGTCCCGGTCATACGGGACCTGATGCAGGTCCCCATCCCGGTCGAGCTGGCGGGTCAACGCGCCCATGCTGTGGTGCACCATCCGCGGCCAGTTGCGGCGGCGAGGACCAACCACGGCGGCTGCGACCGGGATCCCCTGCAGCATGGCCAGTGCCCCCTCGAGGCGGCGCAGGCCCGGGATGGTCGCTGTGGTGACCGCGACCAGGCGGCGGGCTTGGAGCACCTGGTCGCCCAGCCAACCCGACGAGGCCAGCAGCTGCCCCAGCTCCCAGCCGATGTCCAGAACGGTCAGCGTGACCGGGTGTCGACTGTTGGCCGGGAGCGGGACATTGTCGGGCCCGACGAGGATGTCGCTGGCCCGTTCGAGCAGGATCTGGCCGCGGGTGCCCTGCACCCATCCGGAAGGATGCTGGCCGAGTTCGGCAGTCGAGGCGCCCGCCAGCCCGGAGGCGGTCGCGGTACAGCACTCGACGACGCGGGCGGTTCCGCCGGTGCCGGTGGCGACGGAGGCCAGCGCCAAGGCCACGGTGGAGGCACCGACCGACCCGGCGCAGCCCAGGACCGGGAGCACGGGCTCGGCGGGCACCCACACCCGTGGCGAGGGGGGCGACGCGCACGCCGGGTCGCTTGCCGTGGTCCGGGTCTGGGCCGGCTTTGGATGCGGGCGACGGAACTGGCCGGCCTGAACAGCGCGCCATGCCCGCTGGAGTTCCTCCACGCTCACCGCGCCCGGCGGCTGGGCGGACGGGTAGGCGGTCGCGGTGGTCACTGCGGGTCCTCCCCCAGTGCCTCCCGGCGGGCCGTCAGCGCTGCGCGCAGACTGGAGGCATCCAGCCCCGCCAACGCGGACCTCGCGGCCTGCACTTGGTGCAGGCGGGCCACACAGCCGTCCAGGGCGGCCAGAGCCTCCCCCTCACTGCTGGCCAGGGCCGTCAGCCGGTTCAGTTCGGCCGGGTCGGTCATCGTCGTCGCCACGCCGTCAAATGCCGGCGCCGACTCACAGGTGGACAGCATCAGACCGGCACTCGGACGTCGGCTGCGCAGACGGCACGCAGAGCGCGGACCGAGCGTGAGGCGTGCCGCCGCACGGTCCTGGCCGAGACGCCTCGGCTGCGGGCTACGGCCTCCGACGCCGCCGGCGCCATCAGGCCGGCCTGGCCGCGGCCGGAGCGGACCGGGTGGGCTCGGTCGGCCGCTTCAGCCAGGCTCACGAGTAGGTCGCAGTCCGCGCCGGACAGGACACCGCGGGCCCGTCCGCGCTCGAGGAGGTCGTGCAGCTCCTGCGCCGGGGTCAGGTCGCCGTGGCGCAGGTCGTGGGCGGCGTCGAGCCACACATCGGCGGTCGGCGCGACGGGGATGCTGCGAGCCCAGGTGGGGTCGGCCTGCGTGCCGATCCCGAGGTCGCGCAGCACGCCCTTGCGGGTGTTCATCAAGATGTTGGCCGCCACCTTCTGCCCGCGTTGCCAGGGGAAGGTGCGGGCCTCCACCCACAGCTGGGCGGCGAGCACCTCGTCGATGCACCGGCACAGTCGACCCAGGCGAAACGCCAGCAGGCTGGCGCCTGGCAGGAGCACCCAGACCAGCGCTGCGGTGGCGGCGACGTCGTCGCCACCGTCGGGGGCGGACAGTTCGGCCAACGCGAGCAGCACGCGGTCGGCTGCGGCCCAGTCCGCGGCCCGAAGCCAGTCCGGGAGCTCCGACAGGTCCCCGACCACCCGCAATGCCGGATGGGACTCCTGCCAACTGGTCCAGCGTTGCCGGGCCAGGACGAGGACGTCGTTGTGGGGGTTGGTCAGGCCCAGGTGTGTTGCGACGCTCATGTCGAGTTCCTTCCGCCGTGTGGACACGGCATGAAGGTGTCCGTCGAACGTCCCCGGACATGTCCCCCCGCACCGCCCGCCGACCGGGGTACGTTCCCGGCGCTGAAGGGGGTACGAGCCGGTGACCTGCGGCGATCCGGCGTACCCCAAGTCGACACATTCGTCGGCGCTCACCCCTGCCCGCCGTTGCGGTTGCTGCCAGCGAAGGCTGCCGGGGTTGGGTCGTCACCTCGGGAGGCCCCTGACGTCCGGCGCGGCGCCGGACGCGGACCGGGGTACGGAAGCCGTCAACCCTCCCGTCGAGGCCGGTGGGCGTTTGGGTCAGCGTCCGGTCGCCGGACCCGTCTGGCTGCGGGCAAGGGATCCGACTCGGCGTCCAGCGGCCCTCGGGGGCGCTCGAGGTGCCAGGCCCTCATCCGGGGCTTGCCGGGGCCTGGCCGTGTCGTGGGCGAACGACGAGCCTGGTGGAGTGGCACGGGTTGCGCAGGTGGTGGTTTTCGGTAGATGAGTGGACGAGGGTTCACGTTGTGTGGGCCGGCACCTCGTCCTCCGGGAGGATCCGCGGGGGCTGCGCGGTCGAGTCCACGGATGAGGGGCCGCCCTCGACCGGAGTCAGACGACTGGCGCCATCGGGTGGGGTTAGCCGGCCTGTCGGGTTCGGTCCTGCCAGTGCCGCGAGGCGATGACTTCCCGCGTCCGGTCCGACAGTTCGGGGGGTGCGCCGTCGTCGTCGGTGCGGTTGCACACGTCGTCACGCAGGATCCGCTCGGCCTCGCCGTGGTGCCCTTCGGCGTCGGCCACGGCGGCGAGATCCAGCCGCGGAATCTCCTCGTCGGGCGCGGCCAGCGCGGCGGTCTCCGCGGCGAGCCGCGCGAGGCGGGTGTCGCCTGCTCGCAGGCTGTGGGTGGTGACCAGGTGGGCCACGTCGACGACCGCGCACGTCATGTGCTGGTCGAGACGATCCCCGACGCAGAGCCAGTGCCAGCCACCGTCGCGGAGCCGGTCGAATGGGCGGCCTTGCACGAGCCGCAGTGCCGCGCGCAGGTCGTCTACACCGTCGGGGCCGCGGGACTGTCCGCGCAGGCGGAGTCTGCGGAACAGGTCGGCGTCGACGAGCAGGTCGAGGATCTGGTAGACGCCGACGCCGCGGTCGCGTGCGGCGGGCGCCTGCCGGGCGTCGGGCAGGTGGAGTGCCCCGGTTCTGGGGTTGGTGCCGAGCCAGTCGCGCAGGATCCGGATGTAGTCACGGGCCTTGGCTGGGGTGATCGTGAAGGCCTCTGCCAGTTCCTCGGGTGTTGCGCCGTGGGATCGGGTGGCCAGGAATGCGAGCAGCTCGGTGTAGTAGGGCTTGCGCTTGGTGACCGGGGTACCGCGGGTGCGGGCGCCGACCGGTCCGAGCAGGGTCAGTCTCGGCAGTGGGCAGTCCTGTGCCCACCACAGGGCCACGTCCTCATCCAGCGTCGGGTCGCCGTCCGTGACGGCTGCCCGGACCCGCTCCGGCACCTTCGGCGCCAGCGTGTCCAGGTCGCGGGTTGTGGTCGCGCCCGCGCGCAGGTAGTCCTCGTCCTCGTGTACCAGCACGGAGACCGCTGGTTCGCCGTGGGACGGGCTGTAACGTGCCAGGGTGTGCTCTTCACGCAGGGCGCCCGCCTGATCGGACCATGCGCGCCAGCCGTCTTGGGCGTGCTCGTCGGCGGGCATAGGTGCGTCGACCAGGTCGTCGCTTTGGGTTAGCAGGGCGGCGCACCCTCGGGCCTCGTCGCTGGTCAGCCCGACCGCGACCAGGTCGAGCCCGGCATGGGGCAGGTTGACCCGGCCGTCCGCGGTGACCCGCAGCATGGTCCCGGGCGTCCCGTCCCGCTCACCGAGGATGACGACGGATGTGCCGGTCTGCCCGGCGTGACCGCAAACGGCCTCAAGCAATTCGGTCAGCGCCGGCGTGAGGTCTGTGGACATCGCGGGGGCGGTGGTCTTGGTCCCGGCCGCTGTGTGGTCGATCAGCACCAGGCGGGCCGGCCAGGGGTCGGCCCCGGTCTGCCGTGCCCGGGCGGTGTTGACGTCGACGCCGGCTTCAGTGCTGCGGTCGGTCATCGTGATGGCGTCGGCGAGTGCCTCGGCAGCCGGGTCCGCGCCTGCGGTATGCCCGGTCTGGACACGGATCCGGTCGGTGTTCATGGGCGCGACCTCCTCCGCCACGCCGATCAGGTCGACGCGGACCCCGTTCGACCAGGGGTTGCAGGCGATCTCGGCGACCAGATACCGGGCGAAGTCGCGTCCGAAGGTTGGGTCCCCCACGATGCTCAAAACCATGTCCTCGATGTTGAGCAGCCACACGTTGCCGTGGTCGCTCGTGCCGATCGTGACGAGCAGCGGGTAGGGGGCCGGCTGGTCGTGCACTACCGGTCCGACGCAGAGCAGGTCGGCCGCTGCGGGCAGTGCCCAGTGCAGCTGGTCGCCGCTGCCCTGCCATGGTTGGCCGAGGGCGGCGGGCGCGGACAGGTGCAATGTCAGGGTGTGCTCGGCAAGCTCGACGGCCACGAGTTCCGGCATTGACCTCATGTGGTGGGCCGTTGCAGCGGCCAGGCGTCGCAAGACCTCGTGCATCAATTCCACGTCCGCGCGGGCTGGGCCTCCGACCGCGGACAAGGTGTTCTCCACCGGGACCAGCACGGCGTCCGGGGTGGCGATGGTGCGTCCGGGACGCCGGGCCCGGAACTGCGCCCGGCGTCTGCTGCGCAGGACCAGCAGCATCGCCCCCGCCAACATGGCGCCTCCACCGGTCAGCCCTGCCAGCATCCACGGCGGCTGGGTGGGTGGGTGGTCGCGCACACCGCCCTGGTTCGCGGTCGCTGCGGTTGGCGGCGGTGCGGCGCATGCAGCAGCGGCCGGGCTCGGTGCGACGCCGCCCGTGGAGCCGGGCCGGGCTGGGTCTTGGGCTCCCGGCGCAGCCGCCGGCGGAGTCGGTCCGCGGCCAGGTACGGATCCGGGGTCAGTCGCACCGGGACGGCCCGGGGCATGCGGGACGGCCGGGCGACGGCGTGTCGCCGGCATCGGCGGGTGACCCGTGGCCCTGCCCGGGGCGGGAATGGTCAGTTTCCAACCAGGGAGAATCAGGTCGGGGTCACGCAGGTGACGCCCATCTGGTTGAACGGTGTCCCGGGAGGCCTCGAAGATCTCCGGGTACCGGTCCGCCTTGCCAAGCTTGTCCAGGGCGAACTCGGACAGGGTGTCGCCGCGGTGAACCGTGACCGTGCTGGTGGGCCACGGGTCGGCCGCGGACGTCCGCGGCATACGGGTGTCGGGTGCACGCCCCGTCTGTTGAGCGGTCACCGACGCCCCCGATTGGGCGGCCGCCACGGTAGACGCGTTCGCGGTCCCGGATATGGGGCCGGCTGCGAACAGGAGGATCGCCGCGCCCACCAGCCCCCGCGCCGCCGCTTGCGGCATGCGCAGCCCGGGCAGGGGCGGGGCCTTGAACCCTCGCACACGGGCCAGGATCTCCAACGCGATGGAACCGGTCAGGAATAGCCACGCAGCCCAGGCGATGACCTCCACCGCGGACAAGGCCAACGTCCCGTCGTCCGGACTGGTCAGCGCTGTCCGGATTTGAACCAGCGAGGGGATCGTGTCGGGGATTGGGTGGGCGCCGACCGCGATGAGCGCCGCCGGGAGGCCGACGATGATGGCCAGGATGCCCAACGCGGCCAGGAGCCCGGTCAGCCGGGTTCGAAGTGTCATCGCTGCACCCCTCCTGCTGCTCGGGTGGTCGTGGCCGCGGCGTGCCCGGTGACGGTGAGCCTGTTGAGCCCGATGATGCTCAGGAACTTGGTCGTATACACGGCGGTGGTGTCCACCACGACGGTGTCGCCGCCGCTCACGGTGGCACTGCCCGTGACATCCGAGGCAGCCAGGTATGTCCTCGCGGCGCGAACGGCCACGGCCGGGTCGACCAGGGCTCCCCGGCCCCGGATTGCGGCCGCAGCTTGGAGCTGTTGCCCGCCGGCTCGGGCGGCCTGCCGGGCAACGTCTCGGGCATGCTGCTGGGCGTACACCTGACCACCCAGATCTACCGCCATCCCAACCAAGACGATCATGACGACGCCCCCGGTGGCGATCCACACGCTGACGGACCCGCGGTCAGCACCCCGACCGGCCCGCCACAGGACGTTGACCCGAGTCCACCTGCCTTGGACTCGCCAGCCGTGCCGGCCACGGGTGCCGGCGGGGGCACGGGTCGCCTGGTTGACGCTCTCGTTGCTGGGTTCCCAGTGGGACATCTATTACCGCTCTCGGTAGGTGTCCAGCGGTGAGGACATGGTCGCGGTCACAGTTCTGGTGCCGGGCACTCCGGGCACGGACAGGTCGGTCAAGTTCACGACGCAGGAGACGGTCGCCCACACAGTGGCCGGCGTCCCGACCGGTGAGGCGAAGGCCGTGGTGTCGACCGCGACGCTCGAGCTCAGGCAGTTGACCTGCTGGTTGGTCAGCGCTGTCGTGGCTGCGGTTCGGGCCAGCTCATCGGCCTGCCCCTGGGTTCGTGAGATGGAGGCGGCGCGGGCCGCCTCGTTGGCGGCCAATGCAACCGCCTGGTTGGCGATCTCCACCCGGCCCGCGAAGACGATGAGGACGACGAACATCATGAACGCCGGGACCCCGATCACCGCCTCGATGACCGCGGATCCTCGCTCCCGGTCGGCTGGTGACCGCCCGCGCCGATGCATTCGTGCCCGCCCGCTGAACCATTCAGCGGCGTTCATTGGGTGATCCGCTCGACGGGAGCGCGGGCAATTTGCGTGATCTGGAGTGTCCAGCCGGGGATGACGCTCAGGGACCGCCCGGTGACCGTCACGGTGGCGGTGGTGGCGCTGCGGCTGCTGGTGACCTTGGGGGCTTGCAGTACGTCGTCACCGCCGGCGTCGGCGACGAAGGCGTACGCGTCGTCAGTGCCTGCCGACGCGGTCCCGTTCAGCCCTGCTGCGGTGCGGGCGCCCTCCTGCGCGGCCGCGGTGGCCACGGTCCGCGCGTGGTAGCACAGCGCCCCCTGCATGCCCAGGAACATCACCGAGAACAGCGCCGGCATCAGCAGCACCAGCTGGATTGATGTCGAGCCGCGTTCGCGCCGCCTCACGGCCAGGTGACCGCGCAGGGGTGGGGCCGGGGCCGCGGGGCGCATCGTCGTGCTACTTGATCTGCCCGGCCTTGGTGGTGACGTAGTTGGTGATCGCAACCACCACGATGCCCACGATGGCGATGACGGCGACTGCCCAGACGACCTGCTCGATGGTCACCGACCCCCGCTCACGGGTCCCGGTCTCCTTGCGGGCCGTGTTCAGCGCGTCACGCAGCTGGGCGCTGAGGGTGTGCAGTGCTGCGGCGAGGTAGTACATGGAGCTCTCCCCTACGTGGTTGGGCCGGGTGTGAGTCCCCCGGGGTTGGCTGATGTTTCGTGGGATGGTCAGAGAGGTCGAGGCGCTCAGGTGGTGCCTCCGATCACGCGCAGCAGTGCGGGGGCGACGAGGATGGCCAGGAAGATCACCCCGAGCAGGCTCATCGGGATCGACATCTTCTCCCCCATCTCGTTGGCTTTGGCCTTCTCGGAGGTGAGCATCGCGGTCCGCATCCCGGCGGAGCGGGCGCGCAGGCTCCGGTAGATCTGGGCGCCTTCCTCCCCCGACAGGCGCATGATGTCTGCGAGGTCGTCCAGTTCGGGGAGCCCGAGTTCGTCGGCCAGCCCGTGCATCGCGTCCCATGGGGTCAGCCCCGACCAGCGGGTACGCGCGAGCTCCTCGCCCAAGCGGCGGAACACCCAAGAGTCACCCACTTCCGCTGCCACCTCCATCGCCTGACGGGGGCCGCTGCCGGAGTTGCGCTCGAGGGCGACGAAGTCGATGTAGGCGCCCAGGGCGCGGCCGAACTCCGCGCGTGCCCTCTTGGCGTCGTCACGCGCGTTGTAGTCAGGCACGAAGAACATCACCGCCGCCAAGCCGACCGTGGCAACGATGGGGATGAAGATGGGGGGCTGCGCGCCGATCAGGGTGAAGAACGCGGTAATCAGCGGTGGGATGGCCAGGCCGAGCACGGCGAACAAGATCTTCTCGCCGTAGTAGCGAGTCAGCGGGATCCGCAGGATCGCCAACTCCTTGGTCGGCGTGGTGCCCCAAGCCACAACTGGCAGGGCCCTCATTCCCCAACGGCCCAACCGTTCGCGTGCGTCACCGCTGCGGTGCGCCGTGTCGACGGCGTGACGTTTGGCGTGCTCCGGTGACAGGCGCCGCAACGCGTCAGACAAGTCTGGGTCGGCGGGGGTGAACCGCCAGCCCAGCAGGGCCACCCCCAGTCCGATCAGGGCACCGCCGGCCAGAGCCAGCTGCAGTCCGGTGACCATCATTGCGCCGTCTGCTTCGCGGCTGCGCCGATGAACCGAGGAAGCGGCTTGCCGGTGGCCATGTTGCGCATCCACAGCAGTGTCCCCACGTACAGGCCGAGCAGCAGACCGAGCAGCATCTGACCGATCGGGGACCCGTAGGGGGCGACGTAGTCGCCGGTGACCGCCAGGAAACCCAGCACCGAGACGGTGATGATGGTGACCCACCGCGCGGTCGAGCGAGGCTTGGCGTGGTCCGACTCGATCTCACGTCGGGCACGCACGTCGGCGGCGACCGACTCGGCCAGTGCCTCCAGGACGCTGGCAACCCCGGCGCCGCGGCGACGCGCGCCGAGGATGAGGTTGCCGGCGATGAGGTCACCGGTGGCGTCGTCGAGCTCGTCGGCGAAGGCGCGCAACGCGTCCTCGGTGGCCCACCGTGCCCGGAGTCGCGACGTCAGCCGGGCCACCTCCGGGTGGATCGCCGCTGGCGTCGAGCGGAGCGTAGCGATCAGCGCCTGCTCCAGGCCGACGCCGGCGGTGAGGATGCCGGACAGCGACCGGGTCCACTCCTCCATCGCCTCGAGTCGGTTGATGTTGTGGGCGGAGGGTGGCGCCGCGAGCAGGACGGGCAGCCCGGCCGCTGCCGCCGGCACCATCGGGATCGCGATGAACCACCCGGTCAGGACCGCGACCAGCACGCCGACCGCCGTCCCTGCAACCAGCAGCAGCCGGGTGCCCCGGCTCAGCGCACCGAGCCGGGCCATGGCGGGAAACGCCACCCCGCGGGCACGCTGGGGCGCCGCCGGCTTCGGGGGTCGACGCCGCAGCCCCGCCACCGTTCCAAGGAGACCCGCAACGACCAGCGCGCCAGCCAGGGCCGGGGTCAGGGCGTTCACGACGCCCCCTCGCTCTGACCGTAGAACTCCTCCAGGGCGAAGCCCCACCGCTGCAGGTCCCGGTACTCATCCGGCAGCACGCGCGGCTCGGCGACGCGGGCACCTGGTGAGGTGCGGAAGGCGTGCTGGACGGCGTAGCCCTTCTCACGCTCTCCCGGGGTGACGGTGATGATCTCGGCGACCCACCGGGACCGTTGCGCGGTCCCGTCGGGCAGCGGTGTCGTCTCCAGGTGCACATGGACGATCACGTCGATGCTGGCCGCGATCGCCCGCACCGCGTAGTCGTAGGTGATCTGCGGACCGGCCTCCATGGCGCAGGTCACCAACTTGCCGATCGCCGCCTCCGCGTTAGGTGCATGGGTGGTGGAGATCGACCCGGCCCCGGATTCCATCGCCTTGAGCATGGCCAGGACCTCGGGGCCTCGGACCTCACCGACGATCTGACGCGACAAATCGAACCGGAACGAGTCGAACAGTGCCTGGCTCAGCGTGAACTCGCCGGCCTGGCCGCCCTCCGCTGTCCGCTCCCCCGAGCCGGGTCGCGCCTCCCAAGCGAAGACGTACGGATGCTGGTCCTTTGACTCGTGCAGGTGTAGCTCGTACTCGGTTTCGAAGGTGCCAATGATTTCGTGCTTGGGGATTTCCGCGCACAGTGCCCGCACCAATGTGGTCTTGCCGGCGCTCTGCGCGCCCGATACCACGATGCTGCGCCGGGACTTCACCGCAGCCGAAAGGAACGAGGCCGCCAGCTCCGAAAGGGTGCCTCGCGCTACCAGGTCGGCCAGCGTGACCTTCCGCAGCTGATGCCGCCGGATGACCACGGAAGGCCGCGGGGTGACCCAGGCGGTTGCAGCCAGTCGGGCGCCGCCGTCGAGACGCATGTGCAGCCTGGGCTGCCCCTCGGAGAACGGTCGGGCGTTGACCTGCGACCGGGAGGCCAGGAATACGAGGAAGTCGATCAGTTCCTGGTCGGAGTCCGCGACCGGGGGTCCGGGGATCAGCCCGCCGTCGCTGAGTTCGAGGACCACGCAGTCGCACCCGAAGATCAGGATGTTCTCGACGCGATGGTCGTCGACCAGCGGCTGCAGGCGACCGAGCCCGAACAGGGCATTCTCGACGGCCGTGGCCATCGCTTCCTGCTCGGCCGCCGGCCAGGTCTCCTGGCCGGCGTTCACCCGCAGGTCGTGCTCGTTGTCAAGCAGTTCGAGGATGATTCTGCGTCCCCGTTCACGGTGCGCCTGCGCCGAGCGGTGGCCCCGTTCCTCAGTCAGTGCGGCGCTCAACCGGTCCGAGGCTTGTTGACGGAACGCGGTCACGAGCTCCCAGTCAAGGACGCCACTGTAAGCCTGGGTGCGAGGCAGCTCGCCGGCCGCGTCGCCGCCGGACGGCGCGAGGTGGGGCGACGGGACGTGAGGCGACGCGACGCCGGCTGCGGCCTCGCCCGATGCCATCGAGAACGACCCTCGCACTCGCCCGGGCCGCAGCCGTGGGTACGTCGCGAACAGCGGGAGCCTCGTCGGGTCGGCCGAATCGCGTTGTGGTTCTTGGCCGGCAGCTACGGCGGTGCTCACGTGGCTCTCCTAGCGCGGACCGCGACCAGCTGCGCGCGGTTGGCAACCAAGGTGGACTGGATCGAGGTTGTCGCGGCCTTCAAGCTGCGCACCAGCTGCGAGGAGTCGAACCTGCGGGGGGCCGTCGAGCCCTTGGCGAACACGTCAGCCGCCTCCTGGTCCCAAGCCAGCGGGGCCGTCACCGGAATCTGAAGCACCTTGCGCACGTCCCGCGCCGAGTACGGTTTCCCCTCCCCCACGAGCAGCAGGCCCAGGGACGACGCTGCCCCGACGCTTGCGAAGCCGGTCCGCAGCGTCTCCGCCCACGACCGCGCCGCGGACAGTGACACCAGATCGGACCGGATGACCATGAGGGCAAGATCCGCCCCGTACAGCAGCGGTTCCGGGCTGCCAGACAGGCCCAGCCTTCCCGCGTCCACGATCACGTCCTGGCCAGTGGCCTCGAGCGCCTTCAACTCCGCGGACAGCGACTCCCACAGCGGGAGGAGACTGCGTGCCTGGCCATGGGCACGAGTGCCCGGCAGCAGCGACACCATCGACTCGGGCCGTCCGGGCAACTTCGTCGTTGCTTGGGCAACCGCCTCGGTCAGGCGCCCGTGACGGCTCGCCAACGCCAGGTCGATGAGTGAGCCGGTGGGCGCCGACTCAGCGCGCAGGTAGCCCGCGAACACTGCCGAGCCGCCCGTCGGGTCGGCCTCCACCAGCAGCACCGGACGAGGCCAGGTCAGAGCCAGGGCCAACGCCGACGTGGTCGTCCCAGGAGACCCGGAGGCGGAACAGAGCACGATCACGGCCATCTCGTCACCGCTCCCGGCTGTCCAGGACCAGCGCCACCTTGCCGGTGGCCGAACGCGCCGCCAGCTCTGCCGCCCGATCCTGCGGGAGCTCCACCGCGACGACCGTCTGACCGTTCTCGCCAGTGGGATACAGGCCCACCACGGTTGCCGAGATCTCCGGCTGGGCCTCCCGCCCGACCTCACCCTGCGGGCCGGGTGTCGCGACGATCCGCACCTGATCCCCAGCGACCAACGCCTCGCCGGGCATCAGCGACGAAGGCAACGCCACGCCCACCACGGACTTGCCCCGCTCCGGCAGAACCTTCGCCGCCACCTCTTCACCGGTGACCAGACTGCCGGCGGCCATGTCCAACGCCGCCCGCTTGCCGACCAGGCCGGCGAGCTGGTCACCCGGGATCGTCTTCAGCCCTGGGTCAGCACGAACCTGCACCGTCATCAGGTCGCCCTGGTCGATCCTCTCGCCACGTGTCATGGTCTGGCGCACCGCGACCACCACATGCGTTTGACTCGTCGACGTCCAAGCCCACCCGCCCAGCAAGGCCCCCAGACACACAGCGGCCACCGACGCCGCGACCAGCACAGGGCGACGCCGCAGCTTCGGCGCTTGCGGCACCGACTCCCGCTTGGCTTCCCCCACGCCTGCTGCCTGGAACCGGCTTTCCGACGTGCTGGTCGCCGCCTCGCCGGCTGCGGACTCTGATGCCTGACTCGTCGTGGTCACTGCTCCCCCTCGGTAGCTCAGTTGCTGAGCACCTGGGCCTCGCCCATGGTGATGTTGGTGCTGTCCGTAAGATCAATCGGGATCGTGCCGTCTTGGCCAAGCCCGTTCCAGCGGACGGTCCAGTACGACGTCGCCCGCACGGTGTAGGTCCCCTGCCGGGTGTACGTGTGCCCACACGTCGGTGAGGACTTCTTGGCGTACGAGTCGACGTAGGGGGTGCCCGGCCCATTGCAGGTGACCGTGTCGCCGTCGCCCATCGCCCAGGCCACGCGGTCCACCGTCGCCGTCGCGGTCACCGTGAACCCGCCGGCCGAAGCGGACCGGGTGATGGGACCCAAGGCCCGTTGATCCGGGGTCCGCGCCCACATCCACGTGGGCATGCCGATGATGCCCACACTCCCTGGCCGAGACTCGGGCACGATCCCGATCCGGATCGCGCGCAACTGCATCGTCGCAGTCGCCTGACGCGCTAAGGCCGCCGGATCTGGCGGCGCCGCCGGTCCGGCCGGCGGGGTCGCTGACCACCGTGTGGTCAGCGGCGTGCCGCCGTTACGTGCCACCAGTGGGCTGTAACAGTTGTAGACGGCGCCGTTGGTGTTTCCCTCCCAGACCGGGTCCGACTTGGGTGGTTGGGGCTCCATCAGCGACACGTAGCAGCCGAAGCCGAAGGCGGTGCTCCACCATGACTTCCCGTCGCGGCAGGGGATTGCTTCTCCAGGTAGGAGGTAGCATCGAGCCGGGCCGCTGCCTGTGCCGTGGTTTCCTGGGTTAGCCGGTTTTCCTGGTCCGCCGGGGCCTCCTGGGTCCGTGACAACGATCACGCAAATGCCAGTACTCGGGTTGTACACAGAAGGTGGCTGGCAGATCACGGGGCCACCACCCACAGCCCATGCTGGCGACAGCCAGCCGAGCAGAAGCAGGCCCACGGTGGCCGCGAGAGGTGTTCTCCTCAGCATGCTGCGGTCGCCCGATCTTGCGTCACGTAGAACCCGGCGTCAGCACCCCTGCCCTCGGTGACGACGTACTCGTACTTCACTCGGGGCAGACGGTTCGCCGACACCACAGACTTTCCTGCCTTGTCGACGACGTTCACCTTGCTCACGTCGATACACGCGACGACGGCGAACTCCTCCGCCGACTTCCTGGTTGCCGATGCCTGCACAACCTGGGACGACCCCACCTGGACCCGTCCGTCAATCCGCTGCTTCGTCAGCTGCTGCTGCCACACCCCCAGAGACGGGCTGCGCGAGACGGTAGCCAAGGCGTCCAGCTTCGCTCTCGGATCGGCCGCCAGTCTGTCCAGGACGGTCCAGAAGTTGCTGATGCCCTTCTCGGCTGATTGAAGGTCCAGCTGTGCCTGGCTCGGCGGTGGCGTTGTGGTGCTTGCTGACGTCGACGCTGTTGGCGTGGTCGTGGGCGACGTCTTCCTGACTTCAGGGTCGGCGTCAGTGGTGCACCCAGCCACAGGCCCCAACGACAGGGCCAAGGCCACGACGAGTGTGCGTCCCGCGCTCATGTGCTTCTCCTCGATCTCATCGGGCGGAGGCTGGAAATGACACCGCTGGCGGACACCAACGGCCCGAGTCGATCGATAGAGACTAGTGCATAAATCTCAGCAGTGCCAGGTCCAGGCGCTCCGGGCACGGCCCGGTGTGCCGTCTCGATGCCGGATGGTGTGGTCAAGGTTGCTGTCCCCGTGGCGTTCGGCCCGGCCGACGTCAGACGGCGGGCATCGCGGCTATGTTGCAGGGGGACCAGGCCGATGGGTTCCTAGCGCTGACCCATCCCGGAAGCAAGAGTCCCGGGCGCAGTAACGGGAAGGGTATGCCATGTTTCGGCGGGTTGCCACCGCAAGCCAGCCGGTGCCTGCTGGCCTGGCCGTGGTGACCGGTGCAGGCGGCGGCATCGGTGGCGCGCTGGCCGTGCAACTGGCCGCGGCAGGGTCGGCTCTCGCGCTGATCGACAACGAACCGGCTTCCTTGGCGGCGGTGGCGGCCAGGTGTGAAGCGCTGGGCGTGCCGGTCGGTCGCTGGGAGGTGGACGTCGCCGACCACGGCGCCGTGGTCGAGGCCGCTCAGGCGATCACCGACGCTGACGGCGCCCCGGACGCCTTGTTCAACGTTGCCGGCCTCATTCATGTGGGCCGGCTTGTTGACTCAGACTTCGAGCATATCCGGCGCGTCATTCAGGTCGACCTGCTTGGCACGATCGCCTGCTGCCAGGCCTTCCTGCCCGCCTTGGAGACGCACAGCCGGGCCCGAATCGTCAACGTCTCCAGCGCCTTTGGCCTGGTGGGGGTGGCCGGCTACGGCGCGTACAACGCTGCGAAGTTTGCTGTCCGCGGATTCACCGAGTCGCTGCAGCAGGAGGTCCCCGCCCGGGTCGCCGTCAGTTGTGCCTTCCCCGGCGGGGTCCGCACGGGAATCATGCGTAACGGACTGTTTGCCGGGTCCGTGGACCGGGCCGGGATCGAGCACCGCTTCGCCGACGTCATCGCCCGCACCTCTCCGGAAGCCACCGCGGCGGCGATCCTGCGCGGTTCGGCGAAGGGCCATGGCCGCATCCTCGTGGGTGCCGACGCCCGTATCGCCGACGTCTTGGCCCGGGCTGCGGGCACTAGGTATCAGGTGCTCACCCGGCGCCTTGGCGCCGGGCGTGCCGAGGCTTGAGGCTCCCGAAGGGGCGCGAGGAGGGGTGTCATGTCAGACCGATGGCTGTTGATCGAGACTTTCGGCGGGGCTAAGCCCCCGAGCGTTATCGGAGTCGGCTCTACCCCGAAACGCATGGTCCCGTTGAGGACCATCCTGGGTCGCGGACGGTCGCTCCAGGCCGTCGAGGCGGCCGTGGCCAAGGCGGTCGCCACGGGGACGCCCGATACCTTGCTGAACAGTGACGGACAACGGCGCATCGTCGCCCAGCCGTTGTTGTCCTACCGCGGCGATGTGCACGGGGCGTGGGTGTGGGTGGGCAGGGCCGACCAGACCCCGCCCGAGCGGGGCCTTGCGGGCGCCTGGCACTTCAACCTGAGCACGGACACGATCGGCGGCAGCGACGACCTGCTGGATCTCTACGGCGTGGCACCGGCGGACCGACAAACGCAGCGTGCCACGGCCGAGGCATTCACCCGATTGGTGCCGAACACCGACGACGCAGCGGCGTTGGCCCTGCTGATCCGGTCCCGGCCGGGCGACGAGCACCAGGCGGTGTGGGCAATCCGCCGCGACGACGGCAAGATGCGCGCCGGTCACCTGTCCTGCCGGGCCGTCCAGGAGACTCGCGACGGCACCACCGACGTGGTGTTGCGAGGCATTACCCAGGACATCGGCCCAGCCGAGGCGACCCCAACCGCCCCACGCCCGGTCGTCCTGGAGCAGCGGGTGCTCGCGAGCGAAGCGCGTCCCGGCGAGCACCGAGCACTCTTCAACCTCAAGAACATGCGCATCCTGCGGTGGATCGACGACCCGCTACCTGACCTGCACTGGACGCTGGACCCGGCCCATCCCGACTCCAGGTGGATTCATCCCGAGGACCAGCAGGCGGCTCGGCACCTGTCGGATTCGCTTCGCACCGGACGGACCATCGGTCGACTGCGGCTCGCGGCGGAGGGCGGGGACTGGCTAACGGTTGATGTCGTAGCGAACATCGTCCTGCTCGACCAGCACACCACCGCCGGCCTGCTCACCCTGCGCCGCGCCGAGCAGCGGTCAGAGCCGCCGCGACCTCACCAGGGCTGACCCCCAGCACCCGGGCAAGCATCTCGAGGGACGCGATGGCGGGCATACGGTCGAAGTTTCCCGATTCCCAGCGCGCGTAAGTGGGGATGGACATGTGCGTCCGCTCGGCCACCGCGCGAGCGCTCAGGCCGGCCAAGACTCGCAAACGCCGCAGATCCGGGTTCCCGACCACCGGCGTGAGCAAGTCGCCGGGCCTTACGTCCAAGATGGTCGCGATCCGCAGCAGCACATCCGGGCGGGGGGCGGAAGCGCCGCGCTCCCACCGCGAAACCCGCTCTCCACCAGCTACGCCGATCAACCGTGCGAGCTCATGCTGAGTAAGTCCAGCCCTCTCCCGGCCAGCACGCAGCGCCCTCGGGTCGACGAGGGCGTCGGCAGGCATGGTCGGTTAGCCTATCGCCGAGCGCCTGCTCCCGACTTTGCCGTCTCCGGCACTTGCGTAACCCGGGCTCCGCAGTCAGTTCGTGCCGTGACCGACGAGAGGTTGGCGGTCGGCAGCGCGAGGCTGGTCTAGCAGCGCATTGTTCGGACGCGGGTCGCGCACGTGCTCGACCACGAGAGCCTTGAGTTGCTCGTTGCCATGCACCCCTGCCCGCGTCCCGCGGAGGGGCTGCTACGGCTCAGGACGCGGAGGCCTGCGGCGCAGACCCCTCACGCGCCTCGCGCCAACGGAAGGCGCCACCCCCCAGCGCACCGCGAAGTAGGCTGCCGACATACCGCCGGCGCCCCCTGTCGAGATGCGTCGCAGTGCACGCCGCCGTCGCTCGGGGTAAGGCTCGTCAATCAAGGACTACCGCTCGTGCTGACTCTCGACGAAAGGGCGTCGTGCTGCTGGCGATCCGAGTGGAGTACGCGCTCAAACACCACTGCCGCCTCGGTGGCTTGGTCTCCGAGGACGTGGGCGTAGACCCGCAGGGTGATCGCGGGGTCCGCGTGTCCAAGCCGGCTGGCGACTACGTGGACCGGCACACCCGCTCTGAGCAGAAGCGTGGCGTGCAGGTGGCGAAGGTCGTGCAGCCGGATGCTCGGGAGCGGTTGCCGGTGGTCGGCGGCGGCACTCTCGTTGTGTCGACGCAGCAGCTTGCCCATGAGGGCAGTCGGGGTGTCCGGGAATAGGGGCTCGCCGAGCTCTCGACGGAAGACGTGATCCCCGTCGATCCAGGAGCCAGCGGCGGCCTCACGCTCGGCGCCTTGACGCTGTTGGTGTTCACGCAGAACAGCGACGGTGCCGCGGTCGATACTGACGGTGCGTTCCCGTCCCCCCTTGGTAGTGCCCTCCACTCGCTGTCCCTTGATGACCGAAACGGTTCCCCGTAGACGTACACACGGGTCGTCGTCGAGGTTGACGTCCGCCCAGCGTAGGTTCATGAGCTCCCCTCGCCTTGCGCCGGTGTAGGCGGCGAGCCAAAAGAACGCGTGGAGCCGGTGTAAAGAGGTGCTGGCCAGGAACGAGGACAGGTCGGCGGCGGTCCACAGGACGCTCGACTGCGCGTGCGCCTTGCGCGGTCTCTTGGCTCGTTCGGCAGGGTTGCTGGTAAGCAGCTGATCGTTGCGGACCGCGTCGGCGAAGGCCTTGCGCAGCACCGCGTGCACGTACTCCACCGTTCTGGCCGACAGGGGTTGCCCGTGCTGGCCACCGGACTCGAGCAGTTGCCGATACAGGACGCTGAGATCAGCCGGCCGGAGTGCCTGCAATCGACAGCGCCCAATCCGGGGAGCGATGTAGGTGTCGATCAGGTGGGCGTACCCCGCTCGGGTACGGGGCTTGACCTCGAGGGCGTGCACCGAGAGCCATCGGTGCAGGTACTCCGCCACGGTCACCGTGCTGCGGTCGACGAAGTCACCTTTGCTTGCCGCGATCCTGGCCTCATCCCGGGCACGCTTGGCCGATGCCTCCGTCGGGAACCCGCCGACCCAACGAGGCTTGCTGACACCCCGGCTGTCGGTCACCCGAATGACGTACGACCAGGTCGCGCCACGTCGAATGACCCCGTTGTGCAGTCGGGGCGCACGCCGGATCGGGGACGATGCTGAACTCATCGAATGCGTGCACGTCCAGCCACGTCGACCCGCTCGAGGGAGTCGACGTAGCCGGCGAGGTCCTCCCCCCTGACCCTGCGCGATCCGCCGATTCGGACCGACGGCAGGACACCGCTGCGCACCAGCTCATAGACGGTGGTCCTGCTCAGGCTGAGGAATGCGGCTACCTCGGACACCCGGTACAGCAACTTCTCGTTCATGGCTCGACCTTCGATCGTGTCCGGACCTGCTCGGGCGGACGCTGGCGGGTGGGTGCGTACGCTCCGGATGCCCTCAATCAGGCCCAGATGGACATCCAACGTTGGGCTGACGAAGGGCACGAGGGGCCTCGCGATGGGGGAAGCGCCTCGTCTCGCAGCCCGATGGCGAGCCCGCCGTGCTAACACGTTGCTAACCGCAGCCCGCACTCGCTCGATCAGCCACGGCCGGACTTCGCTCCTGCTGAGCACGCACCGCTCAATTCGGACCCCCTCGAATGCGCCCGTGCCGAACTGAAAATCGGAAGGTCGGCGGTTCGACCCCGCCCCTGGCCACCACCCGAAGCCGGGTCACAGACCCCTTGACCTGCGGCTTTGTCGTTACACGCTCCAGTTGGGCGCATGGCTGACGCACCGTGACTCACCGTCAGAAACCCCGATTGGCCGAGAGTCATGGCACGAGTTGTGGCACGACATCTTGACATCAAGAGATCCGACTGCCATTGTCGGAGCCACTCCCAGCGCGTGCCGCTTCGGCCCAATAGGATCTGGGGCGTGGCAGCAGTTGAGGGGACGCGCTGTGCGAAAGTTTCAAGGTCGCCGAGCAGAACCTCATCTCCCAGGCGCGGTCGCTCGTTGGCGATCGTGACCCCCGCGAGCACAACCTCACTGCGTAGGTCCGTGCGCTGGACGCAGCGAAGTCCGGCGCCGGCTTTGGTCTGCCTATCCTCCTCGCGCTCGCGTCCGCCATGCTCCAGCGATCGGTCCGTGGTTGGGCTGATCACGGTCGGAAATCTGTCGCTTGGCGGCGGCGTGGAGACGGTCCTGAACGCTGCTGCTCTTGCCGAACACACAATGGAGAGGGGCGCGACTGCGCTGCTGCTCCCGGTGTCGGCTCGCCCGCAGTTGCTCGACATCAGTGACGAGGTCGCGACGAAGGTCTCGTTCCTCTTCCACAGCGACGCCCAAGACGCCTTGCTAAAGGCACTGGGCGAATGAGGCCGCATCGTCAGGCTCCTCCGTGTTCTCCGCAGGGGCGCTCGTGAGAAGTCGAAGAAGCGGGTTCAATCGCAGGCAGTACGTCGTGGCGGGGACGCGTGGACGGCCGATCGTCAGACGAGCGGACGGGTAGCGATGCGCCTGATTGACTCGCGCGCTGTCCAGCTGGCCAAGTACCTCGAAACCGGGACCGCCAGAAGACTCGCTGAATGGGACGCTCAGTCGGCGTTTGCCAACCTTTGTGAGATCGAAGTCTATTGCCTCCTTGGGTGGCGCGACATCACGCGGGCTCTGACGGCGGCGAAGCTCATTGAGAGCGAGATGCGTCGAGGGGCAAGAGCCGTGCTGGACGCATACGGGCCACCAAACGATCGTGGCTCGCTGCCGTCGTCGCCTGAACCATTTCTCCGTCACCTGGCCAAGTTCCCGATGCCGCAACACACCAACGTCTCGACACTTGAGATCATTGAAATCGCAGGTCCCCCGCTGGCCTTGCGTCTCGGTCCAACGAATGACGCGCAAGCCGCCCTGGCTCACGCCGCTGCCTCAACGGTCGGCTACACGCTGGCGGGGTTTGGACGAGAGTTCGCGATCGAGTGGATCACGGGTCGCAACCTTCGCGCGGGCGACCGAGAGTTGGCAGCCATAACGGGATTCACGGCATCTGGTGAACCAGGATTCAACGTGACATCACGAGACGGGATCAGGGCGGTGGACTTGGAGAACACCTACTTCCAGCCGGTCTCCAGCCCGTTTGTACGTGAGTTCGGGTTTGAAGTGCACGTGGTTGTCCAACGAATCAGTGGTGATCATGTTCAACTTGTTCACGCGTGGAAGTAACCGTTGTTTCCCTCTGGCACATGGGTCCGGCAACCGTCCTCCCCTGTGCGTCAGGCGGAGCGCCTGCTCCTGGGCCCTCGTGGACCCAGAAGCGATGGGTAGTGGGAGGAGAACTGCGATCCGAACTCCGTCGTCCGTGAGTCGCTGCCGCTAGGGTCGTTGATCGTGGGACACAAGGAGCCGATGTCCATTGCCGCTGCACTGCGGCAGATCCAGGAGCACAAGCTGATCTTGCCGGCTATCCAGCGTGAGTACGTCTGGAGGCCCTCGCAGGTCGTGCGGGTGTTCGATTCTGTGATGCGCGGCTACCCCGTGGGGAGCTTCCTCTCGTGGAAGGTGGCACCCGAGACGATCAGCAAGTTCAAGTTCTACGGCTTCATGAAGGACTACAGCGCCTTCAATAACCGACACAACCCTGTCATCGACATCCCGACTGATCGAGAGGTCGTCGCGGTGCTCGATGGGCAGCAGCGACTGACGTCTCTCAACATCGGGCTCCGAGGAACATACGCCTACAAGATCCACGGAGGCTGGTCGAACAAGGCTTGGTCCTACCCGCAGCGGCGGCTCTACCTCAACCTCTTTGGAGAGGCGCCGGAGAACGAGCTGGGGCTCAGGTATCACTTCCAGTTCCTCACCAAGGACGACCTGGCCGCGGCTGCCGACGATGACACCAAGACGTGGTTTCCTGTGTCCGAGATCTTCGACTCGGCCGAGCCTGCGGCGATGATGCAGATTCCGGCGAAGTACGGCATGGGCAACAACGGGATGGCGGTGGCCTTGGTCGCGAAACTGTGGCAGGAGATTCACCACAACGCGAGCCTCCACTTTTACGAGGAGGACGAGCAGGACATCGAGCGCGTCCTCGACATCTTCGTCCGGGTCAATTCCGGCGGCACGGTGCTGTCCTACAGCGATCTGCTGCTCTCCATCGCAACTGCTCAGTGGGAGGGCGATGCCCGCGCGGCGGTTCACGGTCTTGTGGACTCGCTCAACCAGACCGGCATGGGCTTCAACTTCTCACGCGACACCATCCTGAAGTCGGGCCTTGTCCTCGCTGACGTGGGTGACATCGGCTTCAAGGTCAAGAACTTCACCACCACCAACATGGCCAAGCTCGAAGCCGACTGGGACGTGATGAGCACGTCCCTCCACGTGGCAGTGGGGCTACTCAGCGACTTCGGACTCTCTGGCGGAGCCCTGACCGCCGACAGCGTCCTCATCCCGGTCGCGTACTACGTCCACCATCGGAAGCTCGGACACTCCTACCGCGAATCGCCCAACACTCGTGAGGACCGCGAAGCTCTCCGATCCTGGGTGCTTCGGTCGCTTATCGTCCGCGGGGTCTGGGGCTCGGGTCTCGACACTTTGCTCCGCGACTTGCGAGAGGTCATCAAGACCCAGGGCTCGTCTTCGTTCCCGCTCCCGGCCGTTGAGAAGGCCATGGCCCTGCGGGGCAAGTCGCTCGCCGTCACGGATGCACTGATCGAAGACATCCTCACGCTGGAGTACGGCAAAGCCCGCACCTTCGCTGTCCTCGCCACACTGTTCCCGCACGTCGACACACGCAATCTCTTCCATGTCGACCATGTCTTCCCGGCGGCGCGCTTGGACAAGAAGGAACTGGCCGGCCAGACCGCTGACGACGGAACCCCTAGGTTCTCGGCTGAGTACATCGCCGAGCTGATCGCGCTAAGGGACACGCTGCCGAACTTGGAACTGCTGCCGGGCCTGGAGAACATAGGGAAGTCCGACAAGGCGCCCGACGACTGGCTGGCGGCGGAGTACCCGTCGCAAGACGACCGGAGTGCATTCCTTGCGCGTAATGCCCTGCCGGCAGCGCTGCCGCATTCCGTCGATGAGTTCATGGCCTTCTATGAGCAGCGCCGAGGCAACCTGGTTTCCCGCATCCATGACAGGCTAAAGACCCAGGCGCCGGAGCCGACGACGACGGCAGAGGACCTGACGAAGGTTGCCCTCGATGAGGCGCTCGCTGAGGGCGACGACGAGGACTGACTCGCGGCGTGAGGTCGGTGACGGTTCGATCCGCGACCTGGCTTCGGCTCACGACAGGAGCCGCGCCAAGTCGGTCGCGTTCCGGTCGATTGCACGAGCCCCTTCCACTCCCTCGGGCGGTTCTGGGCGAAATAGCGCACCGATCCTGCTGGTGCGCGGTCACGGGCGGAGCAGCACCTTGATGGCCTGGCGGCTGTCCATGGCACGGTATCCCGCGGCCACCTCGTCGAGGGGGAGTTCGAGGTCGAAGACCTTGCCGGGGTTGATTTGGCGAGTCCAGATCCGTTCGATGAGGTCGGGCAGGAACCGCCGGACGGGTGCGGGACCACCGTGCAGGTGCACGTGGGAGAAGAACAGCTCCTCGCCAGGCAGCTGAACGTCGTGGGCGACGCCGACGTAGCCGACGTGCCCGCCTGGGCGGGTGGCGCGCACGGCCTGCATCATCGACTCCTGGGTCCCGACCGCCTCGATGACCGAGTGCGCGCCCAGCCCGTTGGTGAGGTCCTTGACCGCGGCTACACCGTCGTCGCCGCGCTCGGTGACGATGTGGGTTGCGCCGAACTCCAGTGCGAGTCTCTGACGCGGCTCGTGCCGGCTCATCGCGATGATCTGTTCGGCGTGGAGCTGCTTCGCGGCTAGGACGCCGAGCAGCCCGACGGCGCCGTCGCCGACCACGGCGACGGTCTTGCCGGGGCCGACAGCGGCGGCGACCGCGGCGAACCAGCCGGTGCCGAGCACGTCCGAGCCAGCGAGCAGGCTGGGCACCAGATCCTCGTCGGGCTGGCCGGGAGTGGCGACCAGGGTGCCGTCGGCCAGTGGGACCCGCAGGCGTTCGGCCTGGGCTCCGCCGGGCGCGGCCGCCTGCCCGCGGACGCAGGAGGACTGGTAGCCCGCCTTGCAGATCTCGCAGGTGTTGTCGGAGGCGAAGAAGGAGCCCACCACGAACTGGCCGGGCTTGATGGTGGTCACGGCGGATCCGACCTCTTCGACGATGCCGGCGTACTCGTGGCCCATCGGGCGCGGCTCTTCGATCGCCTCGATACCGCGATAGGGCCACAGGTCCGACCCGCAGATGCAGGTGGCAACGAGGCGGATCACCGCGTCGGTGGCTTCGACGATCACCGGGTCGGGGCGGTCCTCGAGGCGAACCTCACCGGGTGCGGTCATGACAGCAACAGGCATGTGTCGTGCTCCTCTGGTTTCGTGCAGGCGGGGCCTGGCTCATCGACGGGCAGCTGAAGGGATCGCCGCTCATTGACTGACAGCTGAACGAATCGCCGTGGTGGGCCTGCGAACGAGCCAGATGTATGCCGCTGCCGCGAGGCACGCGCTCACCACCGCGACGACGCCCAGCGGCACCATCGTCATCGATCCTGCGATCCCGACGAGGGGTGCGGCGAGGCCCCCTGCCGCGAAACGGGATACGCCGAGGATGGCTGAGGCGGTGCCGGCGAACTGCGGGTAGTCCGTCAGTGCGAGCGATGTCGCCGGTGGCGAGACGGCGGCGGCGCCGGCCGCGACGGCGAAGAACGAGACGACCGCGAGGGGCAGCGGCAGGTTGAGAAGAGCGGTGGCGAGGACCCCGACCGCGCCCACCGCAATGATCCCGAGACCGCCGACGAACGCGATCCTCTCCGACCAGCGTTCCGCGGCACGGCCGCCCAGGAACCCGAACAGGGCAAACCCTGCGGCGTTGAGTCCGAAGACGAGTGAGTACACCGCCGGGGGAAGCGTGTAGATGTCCTGCAAGACGAACGAGGCCCCCGCGAGGTAGGCGAAGTAGGTGGCAGCGGTGAAGGCACTGGCGAGCATCGCGCCGAAGAAGAGGCGATCGCCGAAGAGGGTCCCGAGGTGTCCGCCGGTGCTTCGAGCGCCCCCGCTCACGCGGTTGCCGACGGGCAGCGTCTCGCGGAACCCGAGGAGGACGGCGAGCAGCAGTATGCCGCCCGTCGCAGCGAGGACGAGGAAGAAGCCTCGCCAGTCGAGCAGCCTGGCCAGCTGCCCGCCGATCACCGGCGCGACGATGGCAGCCAGCCCGGAGAGGACGACGACCCGGCCGTAGTAGCGGGTCAGCTGCCGCCCCTGGTAGATGTCTCGTCCCGCGGCCTGGGCGATCACGAGGCCGACCGCGCCGGCAAGCCCTTGGACGAGGCGGAGCGCGATCAGCACTTCGACGGAGGTGCTGAAGGCGCACAGCGCCGATGCGACGACGAAGAGGACCACGCCGACAACCAGCGGGCGGCGTCGACCGTAGCGGTCGGACACCGGCCCGGCGATCACCTGGCCGAGCGCCAGACCGAGCAGGCAGGTGGTCATCGTCAACTGCGCCGACGATGTGGCCGAGCCCAGGTCTCGTGCGAGCGCGGGCAGAACCGGCAGGTAGAGGTCCATGGAGGCAGGACCCAGGACCGTCAGCATCGCCAGGATCACCGGAGTCAGCGGGCTCCCGGTGCTCGTCGCCGGCGCTGGCATCGTGCGACCCGAGCCCGCGACCGATGGCGTGGCGTTCACGATGACGACCCCGGATGCGTGCCTGTGCGGTCGGCCAGCTCGATCCGGACGGGAATCCGGTTGCCGCCCTTGCCGATCGAGGCAGCACCGCTGTCCACGACGCCGAGACGGACCAGGCCCGGCGGGGGAACGGTCTGTCCGAGGTCGTCGTAGAAGATCGCGACTGCGTTCCCCGGCGCCCAGTAGTACAGCAGGCCCACGCTGGGGTCGACGACCCGATCTGCGCCGGTGACGGCGATCGTGGCGGGCAGCTGCCCGGACTTGGCCTGCCCCATCGGGTCGTGCATGGTCAGCCGCAGCGGCAGCATCGCGGCAAACGCTCGCGCCGGCGCGGTGTCGTCGAGGGTCACCCTCGCCAGACCATCGGGCAGACGCAGTATGACGTGCCCCCCGGTTGCGTCGTGGCCGGCGCCCCTTGCGACGGCGACTGCGGCTGGACCGGCGGGAGGGGTCGGGCCGGGCTGAGCGGGGTCGTTCAGCGACCACACCGCTAGCACTGCGGCCACGGACGCGGGGACCAGGGCGGCGCTCGCCCGGAGGCGGGAGCGGAGCGGGGAGGGAGTGCTCATGGCTCAAGCAGACCGGTTCGGCTCCACCCGGAAAAGTCACTGTTGATGGGTGTACTGACAGGGCATCCCTCATCACGGGCTGCGGTCGTAGCGTGGCGGGCGTGGACAACCGTGCCGAAGTCCGCGAGTTCCTGACCTCGCGGCGAGCCAAGATCACTCCCGAGCAGGCGGGCGTGCCGCATGCGGGCCAGCGTCGAGTAACGGGACTGCGTCGCAGCGAGGTGGCCGCTCTAGCCGGGGTGAGTGTCGAGTACTACGCGAAGCTCGAGCGCGGCCCTCTCGGAGGCGTCTCGGCCGCCGTCCTCGACTCGATCGCCCGCGCCCTGCAGCTCGACGATGCCGAACGGCGCCACCTGTTCCACCTGGCCCACGCCGCCGACGGCACCCCCGCCGCGATGCGTCCCCGACGACGCAGTCCCGCGCAGTGGGCGGCGGCTCCGAGCCTGCAGTGGGCCCTGGACTCGATCACCACCGGACCGGCGATCGTGGGAAACAACAGGTCCGACCTGCTGGCGGCCAACCACCTGGGCCGAGCGCTGTATGCCGACGTGTACGCCGACCCGACCCGGCCGCCCAACCTGGCGCGGTTCGCGTTCCTCGACGCCGCCGCCCACCGGCTGTACCCCGACTGGGACTACACCGCCGAGATCACGGTCGCCAACCTGCGCACCGCTGCCGGGCAGGACCCCCACGACAAGGCCATGCACGACCTCGTCGGCGAGCTGTCGACGCGCAGCGAGGAGTTCCGCCGCCGTTGGGGAGCTCACAACGTCCGCACCCACGCGGGCGGCACGAAGCACTACCACCACCACATCGTCGGCGACCTCGACCTCGCCTACGAGACCATGGATCTGCGTTCCGAGCCCGGGCTCAGCATGACGATCTTCACCGCCGAGCCGGCATCCCCCACAGCCCAGGCCCTCGCCCTGCTCGCCTCGTGGGCAGCCACCCAGGAAGAAGTTCCCGTCCGGTCCACGTGAGCGGGCGCGCCGACCAACGCGGACGAACGCGGACGAACGCGGACCCACGCGGGCCACGCGGGCCGCGCGGACCAACCCCGGCCGGCCGGGCTGGCAGCCCCCTCGCGCCTGGACGCCGCGCCACCCCCGCCACCCACGCCAGCCGCGTTGGCGGTCAAGCCCCGACGTGCCGCCGCCCAGCTCCTGGCTGACGGCTTTTTGATGGCCCGAGGCCGCTTGACCGCCGAACAGTGGGGCCGTCAGGCTAAGACGTGACGCAGGCCCCGGCCGCCGTTGCGGCGCGGGGCTTCTCGCGCCGTACACGGCGGCGAAAGCAGGGCTGGCGGGACTGACGAAGCACGCCGCCCACCGGACCAGTAGGTCGTCGGCGGTCTCGGCCGACCGAGATCGTCGCCACATCCTTGCTGGCCGGTTCCGCCACACTCGTACCCAGGAGAGCACCATGCGCCTTGGCCTGATCGGCCTCGGCAGGATCGGCTCGTTCCACGCCGACACCCTGTCCAAGCTTCCCGCCGTCGATTCCCTGGTCGTCACCGACGCCGTCCCCGCGGTCACCCGGACCGTCGCGGCCCGGGTCGGCGCCGACCCGGCCGACTCCCCGGAAAGCCTCATCGGCGGCGGTGTCGACGCGATCGTCATCGCCGCGGCCACCCCCGCCCACGCCGAGCTGATCAAGGCCGGGGTCGACGCGGGCATCCCGGTGTTCTGCGAGAAGCCGCTGTCCGGCGACCTCCACGAGGCGGCCGCGATCGCCCGGTACGTGAGCGACAGCGGCATACCGGTGCAGGTCGGCTACCCCCGCCGCTTCGACCCGGCCTTCACCGCAGCCCGGGCCGCGCTGGAAGCCGGGGAGCTCGGCTGGGTCCACACCGTCCGGTCCACCACCCTGGACCCCGCACCCGCCCCCCGCGAATACATCGAGACCTCCGGCGGGATCTTCCGGGACTGCAGCGTGCACGACTTCGACATCGTGCGCTGGGTCACGGGCCGGGAGGTCGTCGAGGTCTACGCCACCGGCAGCGCCAAGGGCGCTGACTTCTTCGCCGAGTTCGGCGACGTCGCCACCGCGACCACGTTGCTGACCTTCGACGACGGTGCCACCGCGGTCGTGTCCAACACCCGTTACAACCCCCGCGGCTACGACGTGCGGTTGGAGCTGCACGGCACCGGCGACAGCGTCGCCGCCGGCTGGAGCGACACCACCCCCCTGCGCAACCTCGAACCCGGCGCCACCTGGCCGGCGGGCCCACCGGCCACCTTCTTCATGGACCGGCTCGCCAGCGCCTTCCGGGCCGAGCTCCACGCCTTCACCGAATTGGTTGCCGGGCAACGGAAGTCGCCGTGCACCGTCGACGACGCGCTGGCCGTCGCCTACATCGCCGAGGCCGCCACCCTGTCCCTTCAACAGCACCGCCCGGTGCGGATCGAGGAGGTCCGGCACTCATGACGGGTCCCACCGCAGCGTCTCCCGGGACCGCACCCGCCCCTGACCCGGATCGCGGTAGCGTGAGCACGCACGACGCGCCCCGCACCACGCCTTACGAGCTGCTGGCCACCTGTTGGACCAGCGCGGGCGACGCCGCCTCCGACCGGCCGGACCTGCGCAGCCCGCTGAGCTTGCGGGAACGCATCGAGGCGGTGGCCTCGGCAGGCTTCCGCGGCTTCGGGCTGCTGTCCGACGACCTACCCGCCGCCGTCACCGCATACGGGCTGGCCGGGGTCCGGGCGATGCTCGCCGACAACGGCATCGTCCACCTGGAACTGGAAGGGATCCCGTACTGGTGGGACGACGGGGCCAAGCGCCAGGAGTCCGACACGGTCCGACACCGCCTGCTCGAGGCCGCGGAAGCGCTGGGCGCCCGGCACATCAAGGTCACCCCCGACGGTGACGACGGCCCGTGGGACCGGGGCGTGTGGGCCGCCAGGTTCGCCGAGCTCGCAGCCCAGGCGCAGGGAGTCGGCGCACGCCTGGGGATCGAGTTCTTCCCTTGGTCGAACGTCAAGACGCTGTATGACGGCCTGCGGCTCGTCGAGGACGCCGGCCACGAAGCCGGTGGTGTCGTCATCGACGTCTGGCACGTGGCCCGCGCGGGTACGCCCGTCTCCGACCTGGCGGCGGTGCCCCGAAACCGCATCGTCGGCGTCGAGCTGAACGACGCCGACGAGCGCGTGGTCGGGACCCTCTTCGCCGACACCGTCCACCGCCGCCGGTACTGCGGCGAGGGCGCCTTCGACCTTTCGGCCATGATCGCCGCCTTGCGGTCCGCCGGGTGGGACGGGCCGTGGGGAGTGGAGATCCTGTCCGACGAACACCGGTCCACCCCCGTCAGGGAGGCGCTGGCCCGAGCCGCCGCGAGCGCCCGCACCGTGCTGGACGCCGCCAGCTAGCGAGAAGGGCCGGCCACGCCGCGCGACGTTCGCGGCGTTGGCCGGCCGTACTCAGCCGAGCGGCATACCAACTCAGTCGTCAGGCGCTCTTGACCGCCGAGACCTCGAACTCCAGCACGACCTTGTCGCTCACCAGGACGCCGCCGGTCTCCAGCGCGGCGTTCCAGGTGACGCCGTAGTCGCTGCGGTTGATGGCCACGGAGCCCTCGAAGCCGGCGCGCAGGTTGCCGAACGGGTCGACCGCGGCGCCCTCGAACTCGAACGGTACGACGACAGAGTTCGTCACGCCGCGGACCGTCAGGTCGCCGGTCAGCTCCAGGCTGGTCGGGCCGGTCTGGCGGACGCCGGTGGAGACGAAGGTGACCAGCGGGAACTGCTCCAGCGCCAGGAAGTCGTTGCTGCGCAGGTGGCCGTCGCGCTGCTCGTTGCGGGTGTCGATGCTGGCCGCCTGGATGGTCAGGGCGACGGTGGACTTCGCCAGGTCGTCACCGTCGACGACGACGGTGCCCTCGAACTCGTTAAAGGCGCCGCGGACCTTGGTGACCATCGCGTGCCGAGCGACGAAGCCGATCCGGGTGTGCGTGGGGTCGATGGTGTAGGTGCCGGCCAGCTCGTCCAGGGTGGAGGGGATGGTGGTCGTGGTGCTCACGGGATGCTCCTCGAAGACTTGGTGTCCGCGTCACCAGGTCGGTGACGTGTCACGTAAATAGTGCACCTGATTGCATGACATGTCAACTAGATGCCGACTAGACTGGCCCACATGGACCACGAGAGCCCCTGGCTGGCCGATGAGCACCAGCGCGTCTGGCGCCGCTGGCTGACCATGAACGCCCAGCTCTCGGCCGCCCTGCACCGACAGCTGCAATCGGACTCCGGGCTGTCGATGCAGGACTTCGCGGTGCTGGTGCACCTCTCCGACGCCGCCGAGGGCCGGGTCCGCATCTCCACGCTGGCGGAGGCGCTGCAGTGGGAGCGCAGTCGCCTCTCGCACCACATCAAGCGCATGGAGGCCCGTGGACTCATCGAGCGCCAGGAGTGTCCCGACGACGGGCGCGGCGCCTTCGTGGGGCTCACCGCCACCGGCCGCGCCGCCATCGTCCGGGCCGCGCCGAGCCACGCCCGGACCGTCCGGGACCTCGTCTTCGCCGACCTGAGCAAGCAGGAGCTCGCCGTGCTGGAGACCTTCACCGACGGCGTCCTGAACCGCCTCGGACCGGCGACCTCCCCCTGCGACGAACCCGCCTGCGACTCCTGACACCGTGACCTGGGCGCCAGTGGTCCGGGGGTGGTTCCAGGCCCACCCAGCGCTCGCCGATGCCGCCACTCACCGGGAGCGGTTCCACACTTCGGATGGCGCCTTGCGCCCTCGGGCTCACCGTGGGCTAGGGTCAGCGTGTCCTTCACGGGAGTCCGGCGCACCGGGCTGAGAGGGGGCTGACGCTGCCCCGACCGTCCAAACCTGATCCGGATCATGCCGGCGCAGGGAGTCGGGAGTCCCATGACCGCAAGCCGGGTTCCACCCCCCTCCAGCCGCGTCAGCCGTTCAACGCCCCGCCTCGATGCGTGGCGGGACCAGGCGTGAGCGCAGATCAGCCGTCGGTGTGCGTCGTCGGCGCGGGGGTGATCGGCCTGAGCGTCGCGTGGCGGCTGGCCGAATCCGGCTGCCGCGTAAGACTTTTCGATCCCGCGCCCGGCAACGGTGCCACCTACGCGGCCGCCGGGATGCTCGCCCCGGTCAGTGAGAGCGCGTTCGGCGAGACCGAGGTGCTCGAACTCGGCGTCGAGTCGTTGCGCCGGTGGCCCGAGTTCGCCGCGGACCTGGAACGACAGACCGACCAGACGGTGGGGTTGCGTCGACGCGGCACGCTCCTTGCCGCCCACGACGCCGACGACGCGCGCGAGCTCCGCCGGTTCGCCGCCTTCGTTGCACGTCACGGGTTTCCGGCCGATCCGCTGACTGGCCGCAGCGCCCGCGCCCTCGAACCGGCTCTGTCACCGAGGACGTCAGCGGCCCTTGCGGTGCACGGCGACCACAGCGTGGACAACCGCGCCCTGACCCGCGCGCTGCTCTCGGCGACGGCGCGCGCCGGGGTGGTGCTGCACGCGGGTCGGGCGGTTCCTGTCCTTCGAGACGGAACAGTGGCCGGCGTCGACGTCCCCGACACCGGAGACCGACATCGCTGCGACGTCGTCGTCATCGCCGCGGGGGCTGACTCCAGCACCGTCGCCGGCCTGCCAGCGGGCACGGTGCCGCACGTCCGGCCGGTCAAGGGCCAGATCCTGCGGTTCCGCGGCGCGGCGGGGCTGCTCCAGCGCACTGTGCGCGCGCGCGTGGCCGGAGACCAGGTCTACCTCGTGCCCCGCGATCACGGTGAGCTCGTCGTCGGGGCGACAACGGAGGACGTCGGACGCGACGCGAGGGTCACCGCGGGGGGCGTCCACGACCTGCTTCGCGCGGCCACGACCGTGGTGCCCGAGGTCCGTGAGCTCGAGCTGACCGAGGCCTGCGCCCGCCTGCGCCCGAGCGCCGCGGACAACCTGCCCCTGATCGGCGCCTCGTCCGTGCCGGGCCTGGTCCTGGCCACGGCGCACTACCGCGGAGGCGTGCTCATGGCCCCCGCGACCGCGGCCGCCGTGGCGGACCTGGTGCACGGCCGAGCCTGTACCCCCGCGGCAGCTGCGTGCGCCCCGACCCGGTTCGCGGCGCGGGCGACACGGCGAGCGCCCGTCCATCCGTCCCGCGTGACCCGGGAGGCTACCGCATGAGGATCACCGTCAACGGCACCCCCACGGACGTCAGTGCCGGGAGCACCCTGGCCGACCTGGTCGCCGCGCTCGGCCTGCCCGCCAGGGGAATCGCGCTCGCGGTCGACGGCGAGGTCGTCCACCGGCAGCACTGGCCGACCACCGCGCTGCTCGACCGGTCGGCGGTCGAGGTCGTGACCGCGATGCAGGGGGGCTGACATGGCCGCCCGCGCACCCGAGGCCGGCTCCGGAGCCCCCACGCCCGCCGGCGCCGACGACGCCCTGCTCATCGCCGGGCAGCGACTGGGCTCCAGGCTGCTGCTCGGCACCGGCGGCGCCTCGAGCCTCGCCGCGCTCGACAGTGCCATCGCGGCGTCGGGCACCGAGCTCGTCACCGTCGCGATGCGACGTGTGCCCGCGGACGGCACGGGCGGCCTGCTCGACCTGCTGGAGGCGAGCGGCGTACGCGTCCTGCCGAACACGGCGGGTTGCTACACGGCCCGGCAGGCGGTGCTGACGGCGCGGCTCGGCCGGGAGGCACTGGAGACATCATGGGTCAAGCTTGAGGTCATCGGCGACGACCGCACCCTGCTGCCCGACGCCGTCGAACTCCTCGACGCGACCGAACAGCTGGTCGCCGACGGATTCACGGTGCTGCCCTACTCCACCGACGACCCGGTCCTGGCGCGTCGCCTCGCCGACGTGGGCTGTGCCGCCGTGATGCCGCTCGGCTCCCCCATCGGCAGCGGCCTGGGCATTCGCAACCCGCACGCCATCGAGCTGATCCGGGACGCAGTGGAGGTTCCGGTGATCCTCGACGCCGGGATCGGCACCGCGTCGGACGCGGCGCTGGCGATGGAGCTCGGCTGCGACGCCGTGCTCGTGGCCAGCGCGGTCACCCGCGCCGAGGACCCCAGGGCGATGGCCGAGGCGATGGCGTATGCCGTGCGGGCGGGCCGGCTGGCCCGGCTCGCCGGGCGCATCCCGCGCCGGTTCCACGCCCAGGCGTCGTCCCCGTTCGAAGGCATGGTCAGCGCGTGACGCGACCCGACCCGCAGCTGCGCCGAGAGGTCCCCCGTGTGCTGCTCCTCGCGGACGGCGCAGCCGTGCCGGAGGGACGCACCGTCGCGGCCGTCGTGGCGGTTGCGCTCGGGGCGGGGGTGGACGGCGTCGTCGTTCGCGAGCGGCACCTGCGGCCGGCCGACCGGGAGAACCTGGGTCGCCAGGTCCGCGTCGCGGCACAGGTTGCGCGCTCGCACGCCGCGTTGCTCTGGGCGGCGCCGATGCCCGGCGACGCCTCCGTCGCCCCGGCTCAGCCGCAGGACGACGCGCTGGGGCCGACGGCGGGCGTGCACCTGCGGGCGGACGACCCGTTCCCGGGCTGCCGGCCGCCAGGGCTCGTGGGCCGGTCCTGCCACACCGCGGACCAGCTGCGGCGGGCCGCCGACGAAGGCTGCGACTACGTCACCCTGTCCCCGGTGGGACGCAGCAGGTCCAAGCCCGGGTACGGACCCGCCCTCGGTCCCGGTGGCATGCGCGAACTCCTCGAGCACGCGGCATACCTGACCCCCCAATCTCCCCGTGTCCTGGCGCTGGGAGGCGTCGAACCCGGCTCCGCCCGGCAGTGGCTGGGCGCCGGCGCCCACGGGGTCGCCGTCATGGCAGCCGTGATGGGCGCCGACGACCCGGCCGCGGCGGCGGCCGAGCTCGTGGCAGAGGTCATGGGGTCGGTCCCGACGCCCTGACCTCGCCCGCAACTGTTTCCCTTCAGCACGCCCACGACCCACCACCGGAGGAACCCATGAGCACCAGCGCCCGCAGCAAGGTCTACGTCGAGGGAAGCCGCACCGATATCACGGTGCCGTTCGTCGAGGTCTCGCTCGCGGACTCCCACAGTCCGGGCGGCGTGGCCGTGCCGAACCCGCCGCACCACCTCTACGACACCTCCGGCCCGGGCAGCGTCCCCGAGGAGGGGCTTCCCCCGCTGCGTGGGGCCTGGGTGGCCGAACGTGGCGATGTCGAGGAGTACGCCGGCCGTGAGCGAACCCTGGCCGACGACGGGCTCCGTGCGGTGCGGCGCGGCACCGCGTCCCTGGAGTGGCGTGGCGAACGTCGACCCACCCTGCGCGCCAAGCCGGGCCACCGGGTGACTCAGATGCACTACGCGCGCCGGGGACGGGTCACCCCCGAGATGGAGTTCGTCGCGCTGCGCGAGGGCTGCGACGTCGAGCTGGTCCGCTCGGAGGTGGCAGCCGGCCGGGCCATCATCCCGGCGAACATCAACCACCCGGAGAGCGAGCCGATGGTGATCGGACGCGCCTTCCTGGTCAAGGTCAACGCCAACCTCGGCAACTCGGCGGTCACCAGCTCGATCGCCGAGGAGGTGGAGAAGCTGTCCTGGGCCACCACGTGGGGGGCCGACACCGTCATGGACCTGTCCACCGGCGACGACATCCACACCACCCGCGAGTGGATCGTGCGCAACTCCCCCGTCCCGATCGGCACCGTCCCCATCTACCAGGCCCTGGAGAAGGTCAACGGTGAGGCGCACCGGCTGTCCTGGGAGGTCTTCCGCGACACCGTCATCGAACAGGCCGAGCAGGGCGTGGACTACATGACGATCCACGCCGGCGTGCTGCTGCGCTACGTGCCACTCACCGCCGACCGGATCACCGGCATCGTCAGCCGCGGCGGCTCGATCATGGCCGGGTGGTGCCTGGCCGACCACGAGGAGAACTTCCTCTACACCCATTTCGAGGAGCTGTGCGAGATCTTCGCGCAGTATGACGTCGCGTTCAGCCTGGGCGATGGCCTGCGGCCCGGCTGCACCGCCGACGCGAACGACCAGGCGCAGCTGTCGGAGCTGCGCACGCTCGCCGAGCTGACCCGACGGGCGTGGGCGCACGACGTGCAGGTCATGGTCGAGGGCCCGGGTCACGTGCCGCTGCACCTGGTCAAGGAGAACGTCGACCTCCAGCAGGACTGGTGCGACGGCGCGCCCTTCTACACCCTCGGCCCGCTCGCCACCGACATCGCGCCCGGCTACGACCACATCACCTCGGCCATCGGCGCCTCACACATCGCCTGGCACGGCACCGCGATGCTCTGCTACGTCACCCCCAAGGAACACCTCGGGCTGCCCAACCGTGACGACGTGAAGACCGGCGTCATCACCTACAAGCTCGCCGCCCACGCCGCCGACCTCGCCAAGGGGCACCCCGGCGCCCGCGACTGGGACGATGCACTGAGCAAGGCCCGCTTCGAGTTCCGCTGGGAGGACCAGTTCAACCTCTCCCTCGACCCCGACACGGCCCGGGCCTTCCACGACGAGACACTGCCCGCCGAGCCGGCCAAGACCGCGCACTTCTGCTCCATGTGCGGACCGAAGTTCTGCTCCATGCGCATCACCCAGGACGTGCGGCGGTATGCCGCGGAACGCGGACTCCGCGGCCAGGACGCCATCACGGAAGGCCTGGAGGAGAAGTCCCGGGAGTTCGTCCAGCTCGGCGCCTCGGTGTACCTCGCGCCGTGAGCCGGGGTACCCGGCAGCAGGCTCCGGGGTACCCGGCAGCAGGCTCCGGGTACCCGGCAGCAGGCTCCCCCACCTGACGCGGGCCCTGGGCGCGCGGGTGCCGGTTCCAGCCAGGTGGTCGGGTCGCCCGGGCCGGTGCCCCCCAGCATCGCCAGGTGGCGCATGAGAGGGGTACCGGCAGGGCCTGTTTGGTTGTTGGAGGCGCTGGCTAGCCTCGGAGGGTCCCTCGCCGAGGCTGGTCCGCGCCGCTGGGCTGCAGGTCCTGCGCTTCGACCCTGGTCGCCTCACCGAAGTCCGCCACCGGAAAGGCCCACCCACGATGCAAGGAACGCTGATCTACGGCACTCGTGACGTCCGCTTCGAGGAACGTCCCGACCCGGCCGTCGTCAACCCCACCGACGCCGTCGTGCGCACCGTGGCCGCCTGCGTGTGCGGGTCCGACCTGTGGCGTTACCGCGGCATCCAGGAGGTCACCAGCCCCCGGCCCATCGGCCACGAGTACGTCGGCGTCGTCGAAGCCGTCGGCGACGACGTCAGCACCGTCAAGCCCGGTCAGTTCGTCGTCGGAGGCTTCCTCACCAGCGACAACACCTGCCCCGTGTGCAAGGCCGGCGCGCACGCCAACTGCCTCAACGGGACCGGGTACGACGGCTGCCAGGCCGAGCTCATCCGGGTCCAGAACGCCGACGGCACCCTGCTGGCCACGCCCGAACAGCCCGACGACGCGATGGTCCCGAGCCTGCTGGCCCTGTCCGATGTCATGTGCACGGGCTGGCACGCGGCCGTGTCCGCGGAGGTCCGGCCCGGCGGCAGCGTCGTCGTCGTCGGCGACGGCGCCGTGGGCCTGTGCGGCGTGCTCGCCGCGTCGCAGCTCGGCGCCGGGCGGGTCATCGCGATGAGCCGGCACGCTGACCGCCAGGCCCTCGCCTGGGAGTTCGGGGCCACCGATGTCGTCTCAGAGCGTGGCGACGAGGGGGTGGAGGCGGTCAAGGAGCTGACCGGCGGCATCGGCGCCGACTCGGTTCTGGAGTGTGTCGGCACCGACGAGTCCGTGCTCCAGTCGCTGAAGTCCGCGCGCCCCGGCGGGATGGTCGGCTGGGTCGGTGTCCCGCACGTCACCGACATCCCGCAGGAGCACATGTTCTGGAAGAACGTCGGGATGCGCGGCGGGCCCGCGCCCGCCCGCGCCTACCTGCCCGACCTGCTCACCCGCGTCTGGGAAGGCCGCATCGACCCCGGCAAGGTCTTCGACCTCACCCTGCCCCTGTCGGAAGTCGCCGAGGGGTATGCCGCGATGGACGAGCGCCGCGCCATCAAGTCGCTGCTGCGGCCCTGAGTCCCCACGTGGAGGCGTGGTTCGGAGAGCAGGTCACCCGTGCATCCGCCGCCGCGCCGCCGCGTATGCCGCTCGCACGGACTGGCCGACGGCCGCATCGGCCGGGGGTTCGATCTCGTCGGCGCCGGCCACCCGCCAGTCGGGAGGCGCCGCTCCCGCCGCGCCGCCGTCCCGGGTCGCGGCGAGCGTCCAGGCCGCCTGGCGAGCGGCGCCCAGCGCGACATACTCCGCCGGTTCCGGGACCAGGACAGGCACCCCGAAGACGATGGGGGCGACGCGTTGGACCGCCGCGGACCGGGCGGCACCTCCGATCAGCAGCACCCGGCGCAGCGGGACCCCCTGGGTGCGCAGGGCGTCGACCCCGTCGGCCAACGCGCACAGCATCCCCTCGACAGCGGCGCGAGCCAGGTTCGCCGGGGTCATCGCGTCGCGAGTCAGGCCTGTCAGGGTCCCGGTCGCGGTCGGCAGGTTCGGCGTGCGCTCACCGTCGAGGTAGGGGAGCAACACCATGCCCCGCGCACCGGGCTCGGCGGACAGGGCGGCTGCATCGAGCTCGGGTAGCCCGATTCCGAGCATGCCGGCGGTAGCGGTGAGCACCCGTGCCGCGTTCAGGGTGCAGACCAGAGGCAGGAAGCGACCGGTGGCGTCGGCGAACCCGGCGACATCGCCGGCAGCGTCGGCGGTGGCGGCATGGTGAACCGCGAAAGCCGTGCCGCTCGTCCCCAGGGAGACCACCACGTCGCCCGGCTGGAGGTTCAGCCCGAGCGCGGCACCCATGTTGTCGCCGGTGCCGGGGGCGACGACGAGCCCGGGCGGGATGCCTGAACCGGGCACGGCCGTGTGGCCGGCCGGGTCGGCGGGCCCGAGCACCTCCGGTGTTTGCAGCGACCTGCCGAATGCCCGGACCAGCAGGTCCTCCCGGTAGCGGCCCTCGGGCGCGGACCAGTAGCCGGTGCCGGAGGCGTCGCCCCGGTCGGTGGTCGGGCCCGCGTCCGGGCCGCGCAGCCGCCAGGTGAGCCAGTCGTGCGGGAGGAGCACCGATGTGGCGCGGGCGGCGTGGTGGGGTTCGTGCTCGGCCACCCAGCGAAGCTTGCTCACGGTGAAGGCCGCCAACGGGACGGATCCCACGGCCTCGGCCCAGGCGGCGGGGCCGCCCAGCTCGGCAACGAGGTCGCTGGCCGACCCGGCAGACCTGGTGTCATTCCAGAGCAGTGCATCCCGCACGACCTGGCCGTGCTCGTCCAGCAACACCATCCCGTGCTGCTGCCCGCCGACGGCCAGCGCCGAGACACCGTCGAGCAGCCCCCCCGCGGTGGCAGTGGCCAGGGCTGCCCACCAGTGGTCCGGATGGACCGACGTGCCCTCGGGGTGGCCGGCGCGGCCCTCGCGCACGACCTCGCCGGTGTCGGCGTCGCAGACGAGGACCTTGGTGGATTGGGTGGAGCTGTCGACCCCGGCGACCAGCGTGCTCGAGTTAGCCACCACGGGTCAGGATCCGGCGTCGGTGGCAGGGACGGCCTGCGGCAGTCGGGACATCAGTGCCTCCAGGGTCTGCCGTGCCCCGACGGTGTGCAGGGAGTCGAGCGCCGAGAGGTAGGCCCGGGTGAACCGCTCGTTGTCGACGAGGTCGCCGAACAGGTCCCGGTTGGCGACGAAGGCCAGCGGGTCCTCGCGCTGACGCTGGGCCAGCTCCTGCAGCTGGTCTCGCAGCGGGTCGACGATGGTTATCGGCTGCCCTGTCTCGTCGACCCCTTCGGCATACCGCGCCCAGCTCGCCACGACCGCGGCGGACAGGTCGATCTCACCGCCGCTTTCGAGGTTGTGACGGATCACCGGCAGCAGCCACTTCGGGATGCGGTCCGAGCTCTCGGCGCACAGCCGCGCCACCGTGTCGCGGACGGCGGCGTTGGAGAACCGCTCGATCAGCTGCGGCTTGTAGCGGTCCAGGTCGATCCCGGGCACCGGCTCCAGGCTGGGCGTGGCCTCGCGGTCCATGTAGGCCAGCAGGAACCGCGCGAACAGCGGGTCCTGGCAGACCTCGTGGACGAGCCGGTAGCCACTCAGGTAGCCGAAGTAGGCCAGGGCCTGGTGGCTGGCGTTCAGCAGCCGCAGCTTCATCAGCTCGTAGGGCTCGACGTCGTCGACAAGCTGCACTCCCACGCGTTCCAGAGCCGGGCGGCCGGTGGGGAAGTGGTCCTCGAGCACCCACTGGGTGAACGGCTCGCAGACCACGGGCCAGTTGTCCTCGACGCCGAAAACCCTTGTCAGCTCGGCCCGGTCGTCCTCGGTGGTCACCGGGGTGATGCGGTCGACCATGCAGTTCGGGAACGCAACCTCGTCCCGCACGTAGGCGCCGAGGTCCGGGTCCACCAACGCGGCGAACGCGGCGAAGCTACGACGGGCCACGTCGCCGTTGCCCTGGATGTTGTCGCAGGACATCACTGTGAACGCCGGTATGCCGCGTTCACGCCTGCGTGCCAGCGCCTGCGTCACCAGACCGAAGGTCGTCTGCGGCAGGGCGCCCGGCTGCAGGTCGTGCGCGACCCCCGGGTGGGACCGGTCGAACTGCCCGGTGACCGCGTTGAAGTTGTAGCCACCCTCGGTCACGGTCAGCGACACGATCCTCACCGCCGGGTCGGCCATCCTCTCGATGACCGCATCCGGGTCGTCCGGGGCGAAGAGGTAGTCGGCGATCGAGCCGATGACCGTCGGCGCCAGCGAGCCGTCCGGGCTCTTGACCACCAGGGTGTACAGGCCGTCCTGGGCTCCCAGCGCCTCCTTCATCCGCACGTCCCCTGGCATCACGCCGACGCCGCAGATCCCCCACTGCAGCGCCTCACCGGACTCGTCCTGGCGCATGAGCCGGTCGACGTACATGGCCTCGTGAGCTCGGTGGAAGCCGCCGACGCCGAAGTGCACGATTCCGACGGTGACCTTCGACCGGTCGTATGCCGGCACGTCCACCCGCGCGTCCAGCGACCCCAGCGTCGCGTCGGTCAGCACGGTCACTTGACCGCCCCGAGCGACAGGCCCTGCACCAGCTTGTCTTGGGCGGCGAAGCCGGCGATCAGGACGGGAAGGGACACGGCGACCGCCGCCGCGCAGACCTTGGCCAGGAAGAGCCCCTGGCTGGTCACGAAGCTGGTGAGGAACACCGGCGCCGTGCTCGACCGGACGCCGGTGAGGACCCGGGCGAAGAGCATCTCGTTCCAGGCGAAGATGAAGCAGATCAACGAGGTCGCCGCGATCCCGGGGGCCGACATCGGGATGATGATGCGCCGGAAGATGGTCATCAGGCCTGCGCCGTCGATCCGCGCGGCTTCCAGGATCGCGACCGGGATCTCAGCCAGGAAGGAGCGCATCATCCACACGGCGATGGGCAGGTTCATCGAGGTGTAGATCACGACGAGCAGGGAGATGTTGTCCAGCAGGCCGAGCCTTTGCGCGATCAGGTAGATCGGCAGCAGGCCGGCGACCGCGGGCAGCATCTTGGTGGACAGGAAGAAGAACATGACGTCCGACCACTTGCGCACCGGCGCGATGGACAGCGCGTAGGCCGCGGGAATGGCGAGCAGCAGCACGAAGATCGTGGACCCCAGACTGGCGCTCACGGAGTTGATCAACGGCGGCAACGGGCTGGCCCCGGAGGTCGCGCCGAAGAACTCGCGGTAGCCGTCCAGTGTCAGGGCGGCGCCGATGGAGGGTGGGTTGGTGGCCGCGTCGGACTCCGAGTGCAGCGAGGTCAGGACCATCCAGGCGACCGGGGCGAAGAACAGCAGGGCCGCGAAGTAGGTCACGACGGTCAGCAGCAGTCCGGTGCGTTGTGCCTTGCGCTTGCGCACGGAGCCCTCGGTGGCGGTGGCTGTGCTCATGACTTGTCCTCCCGCAGCAGCGTGGAAACGACGCGCAACGCGAACGTCGCGATGATGATCGTGCCGATGACGACGATGACGCCGGCCGCCGAGGCCAGCCCGTAGTCGTGGGCTTGGTAGAAGGTGTTGTAGATCGTGTAGGGCAGGTTCGCCGTGCCGAGGCCGCCGGAGGTGATGGTGAAGACCGTGTCGAAGTTCTGCACGACGTAGATGGAGCCGAGCAGTCCCGCCAGCTCGAGGTACTGCCGCATGTAGGGAAGGGTCAGGTAGCGGAAGACCTGCCAGTTGCTCGCCCCGTCCACCTGCGCCGCCTCGATGATCTCCAGCGGGCGTCCCTGCAGGCCGGCCAGCAGGATCAGCATCATGAACGGCGTCCACTGCCAGATCAGCGCGACCACGATGGCCGCCATGGGGGTGGCCGTGATCCAGTCCGGCTGCGGCGGTGAGTCCGAGCCGAAGAGCCGCCAGACCCAGGTGAGGGCGCCGTTGAACAGGCCGTACTCGGGGTTGTAGAGCGCGTGCTTCCACACCAGGGCGGCAGCGACCGGCACGACGAGGAACGGCGCGATCAGGATGGTGCGCACGAAGCCGCGCCCGCGGAACTTGCGGTCCAGCAGCAGCGCCAGCAGCAGCCCCAGGAACAGGCTGACCAGCACCACGCTGGCCGTCAGGATGATCGTGTTGATGATGGAGGACCGCAGGTCGCTGTCGGTGAAGGCGGTGACGAAGTTGCTGACACCGGCGAAACCGGTGTCGTTGGGGTAGAGCGAGTTCCAGTTCATGAACGAGATGACCAGCGTCGCCACGAACGGCAGCTGGGTGATGATGATCATGAAGACCAGGGCGGGCAGCAGCGGCCCGCGCAGACCCCACTCCTTGCGTCCGCCGAACCGGCCGCCCAGCCCACCCCGCGGTGGCCGCGCCAGCGCCTTCGACGGTCCGCTCTCCGGGTCGATAACTATCGTGTTCGAGGTGCTCATCAGTGCCTTCTCGTCATCGTCGTCGACGTGGTCGATGTGGGCTCCACCGGAGCCGGAGTCTTCGGGCGGGATGAGTGGGTTCGCTTACGTCACATCGCCGCACAAAGCCCGCGGTGGTGTGGCGCTCCGCCCGAGCACCACACCACCCACGAGCTCTCGCAGCAACTCCTCACGAGCGCACGGCTATCCAGCGAGGGTGCAGTTACTTCTTGTACTTCTGGGCGACCTTCTCAGCAGCGGCCTGGCTGGCGGCCAGCGCCTCGTCCACGCTGATCTTGCCGGCGATCGCGGAGCTGATGCTCTGCGAGACGGTGGTCCCGACCGCGGAGAACTCCGGGATGTCGACGAACTGGATCCCGATCGTGGGTCGCGGCTGGACGCCCGGGTTCTTCGGGTCGGCCGAGCTGATCGACTCGAAGGTGGGCTGGGCAAACGATGAGGCGACCTTGAGGTACTCGGCGTTCTTGTAGGTCGAGGCCCGCTTACCGGCCGGGACGGTCGCCCAGCCATTGGTCTTTCCGACGAGCTCCTCGTAGGCCTTCGACGACGCCCAGGCGATGAACTTCGCTGCCGCGTCCTGGTTCTTGCCGGCCTTCTGGATGCCCCAGGCCCAGCTGTAGAGCCACCCCGAGGACGTGGTCTTGACCACCGGGGCGGGGGCGTAGCCGATCTTGCCCTTCACCGGCGACTCGGGTCCCTCGAGCGAGCCCGCAGCCGAGGTCGCGTCGTACCACATCGCCACCTTGCCCTGCTCCAGGTTGTTCAAGCACTCGGCGAAACCGGCCTGCGGAGCACCGGACTCACCGTGCTTCTGGATCAGGTCCACGTAGAACCGGGTCGCGGCCTTCGTGTCCGGAGTGGTCAGCAGGGTGTTCCAGTCCTTGTCCCACCAACCCCCGCCGAAGGTGTTCCACACCGTCGTGAGCGGCGCCATCACCTCGCCCCATCCGGGCAGACCGCGCAGGCAGATGCCCTTCATGCCCGGCTGGGCGCCATCCACCTTCGCCGCGATGTCCGCGACCTCCTGCCACGTCGGCTTGGCCGGCATGGTGATGCCCTTCGCGTCCAGGACGTCCTTGCGGTACATCAGGAACGAGGACTCGCCATAGAACGGCTCGCCGTAGAGCTTGCCGTCCTCCGCCGTCAGCGACTCGGTCATCGGCTTGAGGATGTCCGCCTGGTCGAAGCTGGCGTCCTTGGCGACGGTGTCATCCAGCGGCGAGAGCCAGCCGTTCTTGGCGTAGAACGGGATCTCGTAGTTGCTGACCGTCGCGACGTCGTACTGCCCGGCCTGGCTGGAGAACTCCTGGCTGATCTTGTCCCGCACGTCGTTCTCCGGGAGCACCGTGAAGTTGACCGTGATACCGGTGTCCTTGGTGAAGTTCCCAGCGGTCAGCTTCTGCAGGGCCAGCATCTGCGGGTTGTTGACCATCAGGACGTTGACGGACTTGCCGCCTCCGCCACCCGCGCTGCCCCCACTACTGCTTCCACCACCAGCGCCGGCGCAGCTTGTCAGCAGGGCGGCAGCAGCCACTCCGGCCGTCATAGCGACCAGGCGGCTCTTGGGTCGACTCGTCACGCGATTCCTCCCTACGGTTGCGCCGGACCGGCGCTTCGGACAGCGCCCTCGGCGCTCTAACGAGCACGTCATGCTCACAACGGAGGCTTGCGTGGATGCCCAGCGATGTCAAGGTGCGTTGCAAAAATGAGACGTACGTGCTCAAATGAGCAAATCCGGGGGTTCGTCTCACACCCCGACCCCCGACCGCCGCAGAGAGGAGGCCTCGGCTTGGCGCCGACGCGAACCGCCACCGGCACTGCCGCCGCGGTGCTGACCGCCACGGTGGCGCGCCGCTACTACCTGGACGGCATCTCGAAGGTCGCCATCGCCGAGGAGCTCGGCCTCAGCCGGTTCAAGGTCGCCCGGCTGGTCGAGTCGGCACGCCAGGAGGGCATGGTCAGGATCCAGGTGGAGCCGCGAGGCGACGTGGACATCCAGCTCTCCAGCGACCTGCAGGCGGCATACCGGCTCAAGCACAGCGTGGTCATCCAGGACGGGCATGTCGACGTCGGGGACGGGCAGACCATGCGCCGGGCGCTGGGCCGGGTGGCCGGCGGCCTGCTCAGAGAGATCGTGGAAGCCGATGACGTCCTCGGCCTGGCGTGGGCACGCAGCCTGATGGAGATCCCCCCCTGGCTGGTGGGCATGGCCCCGTGCACCGTCGTTCAGCTCACCGGTGCCCTGTCGCGCCCCGACATCGAGAGCAGCCCGACCGATCTGGTGCGCGGCGTGGCACAGGCCTGCGGCGGCCCCACCTACTACTTCCACGCCCCGATGCTGTTGCCGGATGCGGCGACGACGCTGGCGCTGCGCACTCAGCCAGAGGTCGCGCGCGCCATCTCGCTGTTCCCGTCGGTGACCAAGGCGGTGGTCGGCGTCGGGCTCTGGCGCCCGAACTACTCCACCCTGGTCGACGCCCTGCCCGAGCACGAGTGGCAGCAGATGCGCGAGCAAGGGGTGCTCGGCGACCTGTCCGGAGTTCAGATCGACGCCGAGGGGAACCCGGTGGAGACGACCCTGACCGCCCGCACGATCGGCATCGACGCCGCCGGGCTGCGCAACGTGCCGGAGGTCATCGGTATCGCGTATGACGCGCTGAAGGCGCCGGCGGCGCGTGCCGGCATCCTCGGCGGCTACCTCAACGGCCTCGTGACCCACGCCGCCCTGGCGCGCGAGCTGATCAGCCTCTACGAAGGGTCGACGGCATGACCGAAACGATGCGAGTCAGCCTGCTGCACGGCGTCGGGAGCCTGTCGGTCGAGGAACGTCCCGTCCCAGTCGCCGGCCCCGGTGAGGTCCTGGTCCGGATCGGCTCCGTCGGCGTCTGCGGCTCCGACGTGCACTACTACGAACACGGTCGGATCGGACCGTATGTCGTGGACCGTCCCCTGATCCTCGGGCACGAGGCCGGCGGGGTAGTGGCTGCGGTCGGCCCGGGCGTCACCTCGGTAGCTGTGGGGCAACGCGTGTCACTGGAACCGGGGGTGCCGTGCCGCAACTGCGCGCAGTGCCTCGCGGGGCGCTACAACCTCTGCCCCGACGTCCGGTTCTTCGCCACGCCGCCGTACGACGGCGCGTTCTGCGAGTACGTCGTCATGCCCCAGTCCTTCGTCTTCGCCGTCCCCGACTCCGTCAGCGACGACGCGGCAGGCTTGCTCGAGCCGCTGTCGGTCGGCATCTGGGCATGCCGCCGTACCGGCGTGGCACCTGAGACCCGGGTCCTGGTCACCGGAGCGGGTCCCATCGGGCTCATCGCAGCGCAGGCCGCCCGGGCCTACGGTGCGACCGAGGTCATGGTCACCGACGTCAACGAGCATCGGCTCGCGGTAGCCCGAAAGCTGGGGCTGGCAGCCGTCAACACCAGCGAGGTCGGCATCGGGTCGAGCGGCTACCACGCAGATGTCCTGCTGGAGTGCTCCGGCAACGGGCGGGCTACCTGGGACGCCGTGCTGACTCTTGCCCGCGCGGGCCGGGTCGCGCTCGTCGGCATGGGAGGTGACGAGGTGCGCCTGCCACTGTCCTACGTCCAGGACCGCGAGCTGACCGTGACGGGGGCCTTCCGGTATGCCAACACCTGGCCGACCGCGATAGCTCTCACGGCCTCGGGCGCCGTCGACTTGGACCTGATGGTCACCGGCCACTTCGGGCTGGACCAGGTCGAGGCGGCGCTGCGCTCCGGTCGCGAGGACCCCACGTCGATCAAGGCGGTCATCCGGCCGGGATCGACCTAGGCTTGGCGGCTGACCGCCCGAGATCGCGCCGAAGAAGAGGGCCGTGACCAAGCACGCAGCCGCCGTGGAGCGGGAGATCCCGCTGCACGGCGGCACGACGAACCGTGGTCTGGTCACGCGCAAGGGCAACACGGTGCGGCGACCCATGCGCGCGACGAGCGCCGCGACTCATGCGTTGCTGCGCCATCTGGAGGACGCGGGCTTCGACGGCGCCCCTCGGTTCCTGCGCGTCGACCAGCGCGGCCGCGAGGTCTGCTCCTACATCGACGGGTCGGCCGCCGCCGCGCCGCTGCCGGCCTGGGCGCTGACCGACGACGCCCTGGTCAGTGTCGCCGCGCTGCTGCGGCGATACCACGACGCGGTCGCGAGCTTCGACCACACGGCATACAGGTGGTCGGTGGCCGCGCCAGCCGCCTTCGGCCACCAGTTGATCAGCCACAACGATCCCGCCCCCGACAACGTCATCTTCCGCGATGGCAAGGCGGTCGCCATCGTGGACTTCGACCTGGCTAGCCCCGGCTCACGGTTGTGGGACGTGGCGTGCACCGCTCGACTCTGGTCGCCATTGTGTGACGAGAGGGACATTCACGACGCTCGAGCCGGGCGTTCCTTCGCGCGGCTACAGCTCTTCGTCGACGCGTACGGACTGGCTTCCGCCGACCGGGCAGCCCTCGGGGAGGCCGTGCTGGCCGCTCACGAGTGGTGCTACGACCGGATCACGGACGCGGTGAAGCGGGGTCATCAGGTGTTCGTGCCGTATTGGGACAGCGGGGGCCGAGCGCGCGCCGAGCGGTCCCACGCCTGGATCGCCCGCCACCGGCGCCAGCTGACCGATCTTGTGACCAGCGCGAACTGACGGCAGCGGTGACCGCGGGTCCGCAATCGAAGGACCGAGCGCGCCGACGCAGGCTCAGCTCGGGGCGTGCGTCAGGGCGAGGAACTCGGCACGGGAGCGGGGGTCGTCGCGAAGAACGCCGAGGAGGCTGGAGGTGATGGTGGTGGTCCCGGGCGCTTGCACCCCGCGCAGGGTCATGCACAGGTGCTCGGCTTCGATGACCACGCCGACTCCTGCCGGTTCCAGCTGCGCGCGCAGCCAGTTCGCCACCTGTGTGGTCAGGCGTTCCTGGACTTGGGGGCGGTGGGAGAAGTGCTCGAGCACGCGGGCGAGCTTGGACAGGCCGAGGATGCGCGCGCCGGGCAGGTAGCCGATGTGCGCCGTGCCGATGAAGGGCAGCATGTGGTGCTCGCACAGCGACCGGAGCGGGATGCGCCTGGCGACGATGAGCTCGTCGTAGTTCCCGTCGTTGGCGAACGTGGTCAGCTGGAACGGGCGAGGGCTCATCAGCTCTGCCAAGGCGGACACCATCCGCTCGGGCGTCCGGGCGAGGGACTCCTTGGTCACGTCGACGCCGAGCGCGGTGAGCATCTGCCGGGCCGCCCGGGCGGCGTCCGTCAGGTGCGGCTCCCCCACCGGCCCGGTGCCTTGCCACGGCGCGCCATCGGCGCGCCGGCGGTGGTCGCTGTTGCCACCGGGTGGGGTGCGGCGGGGCACGGCGGCGCTCATGCCGGCGCTCCTTGCGTCGGCCTGCGCCGCGCCGGCGCCTCCGGGCAGGCGCGGCCCTCGGCGCGGTTCTCGTGGTGGCGGCCGTGGAGGGAGAGCGTGCCGGCAGGGTCGTGCGCGGAGCCGTCCACGTCCCGGTCGAGCCAGTCCCGGGTGCTGTCGTGGCCGCGCCGGACGAGCATCGCCGCCTGGCTGAAGTCGGCCGAGGACACCGCCATCGGGCACAGCGGGGGCACCACGTGCAGCCGCGCGTGCCCGGTGTAGCCGCGGACCTCGGCGATCAGCTGCTGGTGAAGCACCAGGCTCAGCGCGGTGAGGGCGACCGAGAGCGCGCTGTTCGGCCGGGGGCCGGCGCAGGGGTACCCCGCCGGCAGCAGGTAGATGTCCGCCACCCCGCGGGAGTCCGCGAAGCCCAGGGTGCTGGCGTGGCCGACGGCCCCGTCGACCAGAGTGCTGTCCGCATGTCGCACCGGCGGCAGCAGGCCGGGCACGGCCGTGCTGGCCAGGACTGCGGGTGTCACCGGCCCGCTGCCCAGGATCAGCGCGGCGCCGGTGACGACGTCCGTCGCGGTCACGTGCACCTCCAGCCGCGCATCCTCGAACGCCTGGTAGCCGAGGCAGCGCTGCAGCAGGGTCCGCAACGGTTCCGCGGAGAACAGCGACGGGGACAGGCCGCGGCTGGCGTGCCACCAGCGCCACGGGTCGGCAGCGAAGACGTCCTTGCGACGCATCCGCGACCACAGCGCGGCAAGGGACCCCAGCCGGTCCGGGGTGGTGCCGGGCCCGGCGAGGTAGGCCGCGTTGACGGCGCCGACCGACGTGCCAACCAGCAGGTCGGCGGCGATGCCTCGCTCGTGCAGGGCCTGCATCATCCCGACCTGGACGGCGCCGAGGCTGCCGCCCCCGGTCAGGACGAACGCCGTTCTCACGGCTACGCCTTGCGCACCGGCCACAGGAGGGGCCGGGCGTCGTAGCGAGTTGCGAGCCGTTGTAGGGCGACTGCGGCCAGCAGCAGCCCGAAGTCCCGCAAGGCCACGTCGTAGAAGCCCGGGATGAGCAACAGGTTGACGATGATGCCGCCCAACCAGCCGGCGACCACCAGCGCCCCCAAGCGCGGGTGCACCGCCACCAGCAAGCCCGCGATCACCTCGACCACGCCGACCACGTACATCGCCTGGTGCGCCGAGACCGGCAGCGGGTTCGCCAGCACCGGGGCGAGGTAGCGGTCCCACTGGACCATCAGGTTCGGGAACTTGTCCAGCCCGAACAGCACCGGCGCGACCACGAACGCGCCGCGCAGCACCGCATACGCCTGGTATGCGGCGTCTCGCCTCAGGTCGTGCGAACTCGCTGGTGCAGCAACGCTGACAGTGGTCTCCATGGTGTCCTCCTGGATCGGTCCTGCGGCCCTCCCCGGTCGCGGCCGGGCCCGGTGACACCGGGGCGCCGCGGTGGGAGGCTGACACGGTGTTGGTGGCGGCGAGGCGAGTCGGTCTTACCGGAGTGAGAGCTGGGGGTAAGAGAACTGGTCCGCGCGGCAGCAGACACGGTATGAAGATCGAGCAGGCCCGGAGCGCCACCCCCTGTTGCCAGCCCGGGCCGCCGGTGGACGTCGTCGCCTGGCGGGCATGCCGGCTGCGGGAGAGCGGTTTCCCGCCCGCCCTGGCCGCGGTCCTGGCGCGGCAACGGGTCGACCTGCACGCGCTGCTTCAGCTCGTGGACGCCGGCTGTCCCCCGGAGCTGGCCGCGCGCATCCTCGCCCCGATCGGCGAGGCCGAGGTGGGCTGGTGACCACGGTCAGCCGAGACGAGCAGCGCCCGCCGGCAGCCGCCGACGCCGCCAGGCCGGAGCCGCTGGACTGGGTGCACGCCCTGACGTCCTCAGGACCAGACCAGGTGTCCGCCATGCGCGAGCTGCACAGGCTCATGCTGCGCGCCGCCCGGCACCAGGTGTGGCGCATGCGCGGTGTGCTGCCAGACGCCTCCCCGGGCACGGTCGACGTGATCGCCAACCAGGCCGCCGACGAGGCGATGACCACCCTGCTCGGCAAGCTGCACACGTTCGAGGGTCGAAGCCGGTTCAGCACGTGGGCGTTCAAGTTCGCCATCCTCCAAGCCGCCAGCGACGTGCGCCGGCTGCAGTGGCGGCACCGTGAGGTCGAGCTGCGGGATCTCGACCGGCCCGCCGCACCGCACGACAGCCCGGAAGCCCAGGCCGAGGGCAGCGCCCTCGCAGCCGCCGTCGCCGACGCCATGCACACCGTCCTCACGCCGTACCAGCGGCGCATAGCCGTCGCGCTGCTCGTCGACGATGTGCCCATCGACGTCCTGGCCGAACGGCTGGGAAGCACCCGCGGCGCGCTCTACAAGACCGTCCACGACGCCCGGGGGCGGCTCCGCACAGAGCTCACCGCCCGGGGCTACCTCCCGGCCACTCCTGGCTCGACCACAGCAGGCTCGTCGACGACCGCGTCCCCCATGGCAGGCACCTCATGAACGAGACCCCCCAGCAAGGCCCCCGGCCCCTGTCCGCCGCAGCAGTCGAGGCGCTGCTGCTCGACACGACTCCATGGCTTTCCTGCGACGACTGCTTCGAGCGGATGGACGCCTACGCCGAAGAACTGCTCCGCGCCAGGCCCCACCACGACCCCGGCATGGACCGCCACCTGCAGGGCTGCCCCGCCTGCCGGGAGGAGGTCGACTCGCTGCTTGCCTTGCTGACCGGCGGGACCGACTGAGGATTCCCGGCAGGCCAGCGGCCCGGACCGGGCGCGCGTTGGTCGCGGCCGAACACACCGGCTTGCGGGGGTATGGCGTCGGGGGGGCTTCGAGGAGCAGGTCCCACCCGGGCCGCGCGCCTTCGCCGGATTGTGCGAAGACGACACACCCGCACCCCCACCCGGGCCGCGTCACCGCCGGATCGTGCGAAGACGACACACCCAGACCCCGCCCGCGCCCGCACCCGCACCCCGTCATCGCCGGATTGCGCGAAGACGACACCCGCACACCCCCGCACCCCCACCCGGGCCGCGTCATCGCCGGATTGTGCGAAGACGACACACCCCGGACCCCGCCCGGGCCGCGTCACCGCCGGATTGTGCGAAGACGACACCCCCGGACCCCACCGGGGCCGCGCGTCTTCGCCGGATTGTGCGAAGACGACACCCCCGCACCCCCGCCCGCACCCCGCCATCGCCGGATTGTGCGAAGACGACACACCCAGACCCCGCCCGGGCCGCGTCATCGCCGGATTGTGCGAAGACGACACACCCAGACCCACCGGGGCCGCGCCTCTTCGCCGGATTGTGCGAAGACGACGCCCCGCACCCCCTCACCGCCGGATTGTGCGAAGACGACACCCCGGACCGGCTGCAGGAGGTCAACGCGCTCTGCCTGTGTGCTGCAAGACGAACTCGATCGCGTGGCTGGCCCACCAGCTGTCGACGCTGCACGACGGCGCGTCGGCCAGGGTGTTCGACTCGGTCGTGGTCATCACCGACCGCACGGTTCACCGAGGCATCGATGAACCCGGCGCTGCGGGGGCGGACGATCCCGGCGGCGCTGGGAACGCTGGAGTTCCAGGTGCTGATCGTGGCGAACAAGTACCAGACCGGGTTCGACCAGCCGCTGCTGTGCGCGATGTATGTCGACAAGCGGCTAGGCGGCCAGCGACCCGAACCTGGTGTTCGACCAGTGGGACAAGCTCGACGCCGGCGGGGTCTTCAGCGACGTCGACGTGCAGGCGGCCGCCGCGGCAGGCCCGCAGCAGCTCAGACCACCACGGTGATCTCGTGCACCTCGTCCGCCGGGTGACCGGCCCGCTCGTGGATGCGTTGCACGGCTTCGGCACTAGGTGCCTCGGACAGGCAGAAGACGTGGCCGGTCCTGGGATCGGCCCATGCCTGCTTGAAGTCGACCCCCTCCTCTCCCTGGATGTCCAGGTCCGCCTGGTGCGCGGCCGCGAGCTGGTCAGCGGTGACCCCGACCATGCTGGTGTGTACATCCATGAACTGCGGCATATCCCGCTACCCTTCGCTACTCGACGGCCATCCCGCCGCACGACGTCAACCTTCTCGCGGCCGCCGCCGGGACTGCCCCACCTCCGTCTGTGCGGACCAAGCGCGTTGCGGCACGTGCGCCCGCCGTTGGGCGCGCGTGCCGCAACGGACGATGCGTCACCTGACGGTGAGCACGACCCGCATCCATGGGTGGATGCAGCACTGGAACATGTACTTCCCCGGCTTGAGCCCGGCGGTCCGGAACGCCGCATCACGGTCAGCAGCCACGAACACGTTCACCGGTGACGGGGGCTTGGGCGCCAGGCTGCCGTCGGGGAGGGTGGTCGCGCACTCGGGTGCAGGCACCGGGTTGCCCGAGAGCTGGTTAAGCGGCTCGATGAAGCCACCGCCGAAGGTCTTGACGAGCGTGAAGCTGTGGGTCTCGCCGCCTTCGTTCTCCAGGATCACCGGACGGCCGAGGTGGGTGGTGAGCATCGAGGGGTCGAACTTCCAGTCCGCTGCCTTCTGGGTCGCGGCCAGCTCGTTAAGGAACGCGCTGAAGGAGGTTTCGCCGTCGCCGATGCAGGTGCCGGGCCCGATGGCGCGGTTGAACGACCTCGGCTGACAGTCGTCTTCGATCTTGACCTGTTCCCCGCTACGGGACGCGACGCTCGGGGCTGCCATGACCAGCGTCCCCATAGCGGATATCGCAGCCGCTCCGATGGTCATGGAGATGTGCTTTCGCCACATATGCGACTCCTGCGCGGCCGCCGAGACCGGGAGCGGACGCTCACCCAAGTAATCTCTTGCGTGCCGCAGGTGGCACCATACTCGCGACGCCGAGAACCTACAAGACATCTGCCTCGCCATGACGGTGCCAGCAGTTTAGCCTGGTTTGCTTTTCACAGCCGACGTTGGGGGCCGCAGTCTTACACGCGGCCCCCACGTCAACCGGGCGTGGCGTGGCGGGCTTGCATGCGGCGAGGTGAACGCGGCCGCGGCCCGGGAGCACGTTTATCGGCTGATGGCGGGTGGCGCTGGGTCCGGCGCGCGGGACGCAGCACGTGAGTGAACCACCAGCACCAGGGCAGCGCTGATCAACACCGCGTTCTTCATCACGAACTCGCCATTTTCGGTGAGCAAGAGTGGGTTGTGATGGTGGAACATCAGCCCCGGAAGCATCGCGAAGGTCAGGAATGTGCCTGCCAGGTGCGCCACAAGGGCTGGCAGGACCAGCCGCAACATGATGCCGGTGACCAGGCCCAGCCCCAAGAGAACTTCAACCGACCCCAGCGTCGGAACAATGAACCCGGCGGGCGCCCACGGCAAGGTGCCTGCTACCAGGCCCCCGACCGGGGATGCGTTGATGACCTTGAGTAGCCCGAACCACACGAACACCATTCCCAGCGCAATCCGGAGCACTGGCATGACGAGGGGGCGAAGAGCATCAGTCACTTTATCGTCCAGCCGTCTTGCTAGCGCGCGGGACGGACTTGCCGAAACGACCTGCGCGGTCGCCGCGCGCGGGCGCCATACGCTCCTCAGAGATCGCCAGACATTTTGCAGGGCATCGGTCGTTGTCATGGCAAACATGTAGTTCCCCAATCTCAGGGTTCCGGTGGGCCCAGGCTAGGCTGGACGGTCCACCTTGGGGAAACCTTGCGAAAACCCTTATCTGGGGGGACAGCCAACTCGCCGGTCAGCGACCCTTTCGCCGCCTGGGCGTCCGTGTCTGTGAGCCGGCCGGAAGGTCAATCCGCCTTCCATTCCTTTGTCGAGTTTGGAGAGCGCGATAACCGGGCCCCCGCACGACCGGGCCGGGCTCGTGCTGACGACACCACAACCGTCACCCAGGAGAATGTGAAGGAAGCGTCTCCACCACGGAGAACAAAGCCGCATCAGGACGCTATGTCGAAGCGTTCACCGCAGGCGAGTCGCGACCCGTCAGGCCAGGGTGAGGAAGAGCTTCTCCATGGTGGCCTGGTCCTCCGCGCTGACGCCGTCAGGGCTGGACAGGCACTGGCGCATTCCGGAGGAGACGATGGCGAACCCGGCCCGGTCCAGGGCGCGGCCTACGGCGGCGAGCTGGGTTACGACGTCCTTGCAGTCACGACCTTCCTCGATCAGCCGGATGACCCCGCCCAACTGGCCCTGGGCTCGGCGCAGCCGGTTGATGACCGGGGTCATGTCCGCGCTGTCGAGGGTGACCATGATGCTTCCTTTCCCGAAGATGGGTGAGATCCGCTAGCTGGTGAGGCTGTCGAGCGCCGCGGTCAGCCGCTGACGGGCGTCCGCGGCGATCTCGGTGAGCGCGTCGTTGCCGGTGACCTGGACCATGACATCGGGATCCATGGCCTCCACCGCGGTGCGGGACTGGTCCACCGCGCGCACGACGACGTTGCAGGGCAAGAGCAACCCGATGGTGGGCTCGGCCGCCAGCGCCGCGTGGGCCAGCGGTGGCCGGCAGGCGCCGAGGATGACCTGCGGATCGATGTCGGCGTCGAGCTTGGCCTTCAGGGTGGCCTTCAGGTCGATCTCGGTCAGAACGCCGAAGCCCTGGTCCGCCAGGGCGGCTCGGGTGGCTTCGAGGGCCTCGTCGAAGGCACGGTTCACGGTGGTGCTCAGTGCGTAGCCCATGCTGGGTCTCCTTGTCTGCGTTTGATCTTCCTGCGAGGTGCCATCGCCGGGATCAGGCGATGGCGGCGTCGTCCTGCTGTTCGGCGAGCTGCCGCCGGATGTCGTCCATGTCCAGGGCACGCACGCCGGCGATGACCTGCTCGAGACCGGCGGCGGGCAGGGCGCCCGGCTGGCTGAAGACGAGGATGCCGTCGCGGAAGGCCATCAGCGTGGGGATCGAGGTGATCTGCGCAGCCGAGGCGAGTGCCCTCTCGGCCTCGGTGTCGACCTTGCCGAACACGATGTCCGGGTGCTCCGTCGCCGCCTTCTCGAAGACCGGGGCGAACATCCGGCACGGGCCGCACCAGTCGGCCCAGAAGTCCACGAGGACGATCCCGCCCGCCGTGACAGTGGACTCGAAGTTTTGGCCGGTCAGGGTCTTGGTGCTCACGACACTCCTTGTGCTTGGTTACGGATTCTATACCTGCTGGGGTATGCAGCGTAGGGAGCCTGCGCGGTATTCCCCGCCCTGGCGCCGGGTCGCGTGGCATGCATCACAGCTCTCCCAACCGTACCTCAGGAATGCCCCCAGGGGTACCGTGGTTGAGCCAGCGGATACCCTGGTAGGTATCCTTCCCCCGATGCAGAGGAGACCTCCTTCATGAGCGACGCGAGCCTGGAGCTGTTCAGCGCGGCCCACGCCGACGGCGCCGTCGTCGTCGACGTCCGCGAGCCCGCCGAGTACGTCGACGGGCACATTCCGGGCGCGATGCTGGTGCCGATGGGCCAGCTGCCCTCCCGCCTGTCCGAGTTGGACCGGGCGCGGCCCGTGTATGTGGTCTGCGCCAGCGGGAACCGCAGCAGCGCCATGGCGGACTACCTTGCGCGGGCCGGTTTCGACGCCCGCTCCGTCGCCGGCGGGACCGCTGCCTGGGCAAAGTCGGGACGGCCCATCGTCACCGGCAGCCGACCCACCACTGCCTGAACATCCGTTCGCCGGCAGGCCCCGAACCCCCGTTTCCCGGAAGGACCAGCACCCATGGCCACCATCGTGCCGATCGAGACCCCCGCGCTCGGCGACCGCAGCTACCTCGCCCACGACGGCCAGGTCGCTCTCGTCATCGACCCGCAACGCGACATCGACCGGGTCCTCACCCTGGCCGAGCAGGCCGGGGTGCGGGTCACCCACGTCTTCGAGACCCACATCCACAACGACTACGTCACCGGCGACCTGGCCCTGGCGAAGGCGACCGGAGCCGCATACCACGTCAACGCCGAGGACCAGGTGAGGTTCGACCGCACCCCGATCCGCGACGGCGACGTCGTAGACGTCTCCCCGACGCTGCGGCTGCGCGCCCTGGCCACGCCCGGCCACACGTACACCCACCTGTCCTACGTCCTGGAAAGCGACGGTGAGCAGGTCGGCGTCTTCACCGGCGGCTCACTGCTCTTCGGTTCGACCGGGCGGCCCGACCTGCTCGGCCCCGAGCACACCGAGCAACTGGTCCACCACCAGTACGCCTCGGCGCACCGGCTGGCCGACGAGGTCGCCGACCAGGCCCAGGTCCTGCCGACCCACGGCTTCGGCAGCTTCTGCTCCACCGACTCCGGCAGTGGCGCGAGCGCCTCGACGGTCGGCCAGGAGAAGCAAGCGAACTCGGCCCTGACCCAGCAGGAGGACCGCTGGGTCGCCGACGTGCTGTCCGCGCTGGACGACTACCCCGCCTACTACGCGCACATGGGCCCGCTCAACGGCGCCGGCCCGCAGGCGCCCGACCTGAGCCAGCCCGAGGCCGTGGACAAGGCGACCCTTCGCCAGCGTCTGGAGAACGGCGAGTGGGTCGTCGACCTGCGCGCCCGCACCGCCTTCGCCGCCGGCCACGTCGTCGGCACCCTGAACTTCGGTCTCGACGGCCAGTTCTCCACCTACCTCGGCTGGCTGATCCCCTGGGGCACGCCGTTGACCCTGCTCGGCGAGAGCCCGGAGCAGGTCGCCGAGGCACAGCGTGAGCTGGTGCGCATCGGCATCGACCGGCTTCAGGGCGCCGCCACCGGCGCACCGCAGGAGTGGACCGACGAGCCCACCGGCAGCTTCCCGCGGGCCGGGTTCGCCGACCTCGCCCAGGTCCGTCACCACCGCAAGGTCAGCATCCTGGACGTCCGGCGCTCCTCCGAGTACGACCAGGGCCACCTCGAGGGGGCCGTGAACATTCCCCTGCACGACCTGCCGGCGCGCGTTGAGCAAGCGCCGGCCGGGCAGGTGTGGGTGCACTGCGCCACCGGCTACCGGGCCGCGATCGCCGCGTCCCTGCTGGCCGCCCACGGCATGAACGTCGTGCTCGTCGACGACAGCTTCGAGGAACACGCCGCCAAAACAGGCCTGCCCGTAGCGCCCGCAGCGAGCTGACCGGGCCCGCAGCCCCGTCCAGCACCGACCGACCGACCAGAACCAGACCACACCCGAATTGAAGGAGAACCACCATGTGCCGACCCGCCACCTGCAAGACGTGCGGCAAGCGGACCTGGGCCGGCTGCGGCAAACATGTCGACCAGGTCATGGCCGGCGTCCCCCGCGCGGAGCGATGCCCCGGCCACCCGCAGCAGCCCAGCGCCGGCGGGTCGTTCTTCAGCCGCATCCTCGGACGCGGCTGAGCCAGCAAGCACGCGGGAGACCACCATGCCGCTCCTGGCCGTCCCGCTCGGCCTGCTCGTTGGCCTGGCCCTCGGCGCCCTCGGCGGGGGCGGCTCGATCCTGACCGTCCCCGCCCTGGTCCACGCGCTCGGCCAAGACCCCCGCGCCGCCATCACCGGATCGCTGCTCATCGTCGGCGCCAGCGCCGTCATCGGCCTGGTCCCGCACGCCCGCGAAGGCAACGTGCGCGGCATACCGGGGTTGGTGTTCGGACTTCTCGGCACCGCCGGGTCCTTCGCCGGGTCGGCACTGTCGGCCCGAGTCCCGCCCGAGGTTCTCCTGACGGCGTTCGCCGCCCTCATGTTCGTGGTGGCCGCCCTCATGTTCCGGCGCTCCAGGCGGGAGGAGGAAGACGACCGAGACGACGGGGACGCAGCCGGCACCGGGCCGGTGATCTCGCTGCGGCCGTGGACCTGCGACTGCGCACGCGTCGGCAAGGTGCTGCTGACGGCGACCGCCGTGGGCATGATCACCGGGTTCTTCGGGGTGGGCGGGGGGTTCGCCCTGGTGCCGGCGCTGGTCCTGGCGCTCGGCTTCGCCATGCCGGTCGCCATCGGCACGTCCCTGCTGGTGATCGCGATCAACAGCGCCACCGCCTTCGCCGCCCGCCTCGGCTCAGCCAGCGCCCTGGACCTGCCGCTCCTGGCCGTCTTCACGGCCGCCGCGATCGCCGGCAGCCTCGTCGGCGGTCGGGTCACCGCGCGTGCCGACCCGCAGAAGCTGGGCCGCGCCTTCGCCGTGCTGCTCATCGCGGTGGCGCTCTACACGGCGGCGCGCAGCGTCCCCATGATCTTCTGAGGCCCACTGCGTGCCCGTGACCCGAGCCCGCTCAGGAAAAGCGCCCGGATGGCGGCTCATCAGCCTTCGGGCCGGCGGGTGGCAGCTCACCGGTGGCCAAGAGGGCCAGGAAGGCCCGAGCGCTAGGAGCCGTCGCCTCCGGGTGGCGGTGGACCAGGCAGATCGGGTGCCGGGCAGCGGGGTCGGCCAGCCGTAGCACGGCAACACCTTTGGGCCGGGCCGCGACCGCCGACTGCGGGACGACGGCGGGGCCGAAGCCGAGGGCGACGAACCGGACGACGGCCTCGGAGGTGGACAGCTCGACGGCGATGGGACGGGCGAGGCCGGCGCGGGCGAAGGCGGCATCAACCTGGAAGCGCAGCCCCGACTCCGCGCGCATCTCGACGAATGCGCCGTGGGCGGCGAGGTCGGCCAGATGGGCCGGCGGCCTACTGTGGGGCTGCCCGCGCGGGACTATCCCGACGAGCGGCTCGTCGACGAGGACCCGGTGCACCAGATCGCTGGGCACCTGGTCTGCGAACAGGCCGACGAACGCCAAGTCGAGTTCGCCCGTGCGCACCTGCTCGGCCATGTGCCGGCTCCCGGAGTCGCGGATGACAATCTCGACGGCCGGATGGCGGCGGTGGAAGGCAGCCAGGGTGTGCTCCACGGCCGGTGCGGCCTGGCCGGTGCTGCCGATGATGCCGAGCCGGAGCCGCCCGGTGATCACACCGGCCACCTCTGCCAGCTCGGCACGCGCGGTGGCGAGCTGGTCCAGCACCGCCCGAGCGCGGGGGAGGAGCAGCTCGCCGGCTGGCGTGAGACGCACCGACCGGCTGGTGCGCTCGAGCAGGGTGAGGCCGTGCTCGCGCTCCAGCCGGGCGACCTGGTAGCTCAGCGCTGACTGCACGACGTGGCAGCGCGTCGCGGCCCGTGTGAAGCTCAGCTCGTCGGCGACGGCGACGAAGTACTCCAGTTGCCGCACATCCATCTTGATCCTCGATTGATGTCGTCGAAACTCTGTGTTGGACAGATCGATGCTAGGTGCCAACACTCGGCTCATGCGCTCGATCCCGCAGCCGCTCGCCGGACCGCGGCTGGCGGTGCTGACCCTCTTGCTCGGTGGGTTCACCGCCTTCGGTCCGCTGTCGATGGACCTGTACCTGCCCGCCTTCCCTGCGCTGGCCGCTGACCTCGACGCCGGGCAGGCCGGTGTGCAGCTCACGCTGACCGCGGACGTGATCGGCCTGGTCTTCGGCCAGCTTGTCCTCGGGCCGCTCTCCGACACCCGCGGGCGACGCTGGCTGCTGATCGGGTCGACCCTGGTATGCGGCGCGGCGTCGGCGCTCTGCGCTGTCGCGCCGTCCGTGGCGTGGCTGACCCTGTGGCGTTCCTTCAGGGCGCAGCCGGCGGCGGCGGTGTGGTCCTGGCCCGTGCAGTGGCCGCCGACATCGCCAGCGGGGTGGAGGCGGCACGGCTGTTCTCGCTGTTCATGACCGTGTCCAGCGTCGCGCCGATCGCGGCCCCGGTGCTCGGTGGCGTGCTGCTGACCGCGACCGGGAGCTGGCGACCGATGTTCTGGCTGCTGGCCGCGATCAGCCTGGTGCTCGCCGCCGCAACCTGGCGGGCCATCCCGGAGACACTGCCAGCCGAGCGCCGTCACGCCGGGGGGATGCGCCGCACCGGCGCGGCATTCGCCGCGCTGGCCAGCGACCGCGTGTTCGCCGGCTACGCGCTCACCGTCGCGTTCGCCTACGCCTCGCTGTTCGGCTACATCTCCGGGTCGTCGTTCGCGCTGCAGGAGGTCTACCACCTCACCGCGACCCAGTTCAGCCTGGTCTTCGCGCTCAACGCCGCCGGCATGATCGGGCTGGGGCTGCTGAACGCGCGCCTGGTCCGCCGGTTCCCCGTCCGGAGGCTGCTGCTCGTCGGCCTGGTGGCCTCGACCGTGGCGGCCGCGGTCCTGTTCGCCGTGGTGGCAGGCACCCAGCTGGGCCTGGCGGCGCTTCTGCCGCCCCTGTTCCTGGTTGTCGCCAGTCGCGGGCTGGTTTCGGCAAACGCCACCGTGCTCGGGGTCAAGCGAGCGCCGGCAGCCGGAGCGGCATCCGCCGCGCTGGGGGCGTGCATGTTCGGCGGCGGGATCCTGGTGTCTCCGCTAATGGCCCTAGGCGGTGGCAGCGCGGCGACCGCGATGGCCGCGGTCGTGGCCGGCGGAGCAGTCATGGCCCTGGCGGCCACCGTGGTCCTCACGCGGGGCGACCATCCAGAACCCGCCACCCACACCGGGGCCGCGGCGTCCGCCGAACCGATCCTCGAATAGTGAGTGAGGCCCGGGTCGTCAGTCGGCTCAGCCGGGGAGCATGGCGCGGGAACTCAGGCTTGGAAGTCGGGAAAGGCTTCGGAGAACGTCACGACCGTGCAGATCTCCTCGAGCTGAAGGGGCGACGCGTCGAACCGGTCCGTGCGGATCCTTCGGCTCACGCCGCGGCTGAATCGGTCGATCTCCTTCCGTTCGATGGCTCGCCAGTACTCGCCGCCCCGGTCGTGTCTATCGGCGAATCTTTCGTCGATAGAGTCGATCAGGGTCGCCATGGTGGTGGGAAATATGTCGAGCAAGGTCAGCCGCTCGCTGTCCTCCCAGCCGCGTAGCGCGCTGAGCCGCCGCTCTCTGGACAGTGCGGTCGAGTTCACCGAGGCAACCTGGACGGCGGTCTTCTGGAGCTGCCTTCGCATCTTGGACCCGCCCTCGGTCGCCCAGTCCAGTCGCGTGGGAAGGACGACCTGCAGCGCAATGCTCGTGAAGCGCCGGGCGTCGACGACCTCGTCGTCCACCTTGATGACAATGTCGGTCCCGACGGCGACGAGGCCCAACGCGTGGCCCACCGGAGAGACGAAGTTCTCGAAGTAGCCGAGGGCCAGCGCGTTCGCGGCCGAAACCTGGGTGAGCGGCACGCCGAAGAAGCTGGTGATCGGATTCTGCGAGACAAGCTCGCCGACCGCGTCATACAGGTCCATGGCCTGCAGAAGTCGCGCCTTCAAGGCCGTCCTCGCGGTGGCCGGTTCGCTTGTCTGCAGGTACAGGACCGAGGAATGGATCCGGTCCGGCCGTGAAGGTGGGACACCCGAGCGGACGACGATGTCTGGCGTGCCAAGGCCTTGGGCAAGAGTGAGCTCGCGGGTCACGAAAGCATCGTCGAGCGTCGCGTCGGCGATGACGATGTCCGCCACGTCGAGCTTCTCCAGGTCCCCAGGATCGGTGGCGCCCTTGGTTGAGACGTACGTGTCGAGGTGGAGGTCGTCCAGGACCGGCTTGATGATCTCGTCATACAGCCGGTCATCGGAATCGGCCGGGACCAGGACGACGCACTGGCCCCGCGCACCGTACTGCGCGACGCTGGTCAGCTCCTCCCAGAACTCCGGTATGCGGGAGAGCGGCATTGCGAGGACCTGGTCGGACTGGTCAGAGGATTCAATCTGCAGACCTACGACCGCATTGGCCACCATGCTGTAGACCGCTCCGCCGCTGAAGCCTTCGAACGTCAGCTCGCGGCTCTTGTACTGCAGCAGGTAGTTGGCGGGGGTGTTGTCGCGGATGTAGGGCCGCAAGAACTCTCCGACGCCGATCGACTGGGCCTTCGGCAGATGCGTCCCGTAGCCGCAGACGAGGACGTCACCGTGGGGGTTGTTGACCAGCAGCATGGCCAGCGGGATCCGCTCCGGGTATTCCGGCTCCGTCAGCTCCAAGATCGCCAGGTCGACGCCTCAGGAACGGTCGAAGACGGGGCCTGCCACGACCCTGGCGGCCCGGGTCGGACTGCCGGGAAAGCGGATCCGGACGTCGTCCGGCGGTAGGGCGCTGACCACATGGGCGGCTGTCACCAGGGTGCCCGGCGACATGGCGAGCCATCCCGTCCCGATCACCCTTTCCGGCCCCGTGCCTGCCGGTCGCACTATCGCGCAGGTGGCCTGTTGAAGGCGTTCGAGCCGGTCCATGTCGGGTCAGCCCCGGGTCCACGTCATGGAAACCGTGCACGAGACGGCCCCCGAGGCGGTCAGGACCCACACGTTCGCTCCGCTGGAAAAGGTCAGGCCAAGCTCCAGCGAGACCTCGGACGGGCCATCCTCGCGATTCGCGACGAGAGCTTGGCCGAGATCCTCGGAGATGTCCCGAATCAGGCCCTTGAGCTGCCCGTAGGCGTCTCGGACGTCGTCTCGGATGCCGGTCGGCTTCGTGCCGTACTCATCGGATCCTGCCGAGGGCCCAGCGGTTGTCGCGGACGCCTCGATGAGCAGGCGCGAACCTCCGATAGTCGCGGGAACAGCATCCATCGATCTCTCCTAAGCTAACGCGCCGAGAACCCCCGCGAAAGCCTCGACAAGGGGGCCTGTTCAGGATTGGTGTATTTTCCGGTCAGGAGCGGGAGACCGTGAGTTCGGCCGCTTCCTCGCCCGACCGGAGCACGACGACCTCCTGGAACCCTTCGCCGGAGATGAGTGGCAGGGACTCGCACAGGTCGCGCACCTGCGCCAAGATCACCTCCTCGGTCACGTGTCTGTCCAACCGGGTTCGGTTCTGGGCGATGCAGTCCGTCGCGGGAAGGTCGAAGACAACCGCAATTGCCGGCACGTGGTGGGTGGCGGCGACGCCGAGCATCCGCGCGCGGGAAGACGACTGCACGTTTGTCGCATCAATGACGACGAGCCTGCCTGCCGCGAGCCGAAGGCGGGCGATGTACCTGGCGAGGCGGAAGGCTTTCGGCGTTATCGACTGGTCACTGGGGTCGTCGACAATGATGGCGCGGCACGTATCGCTGGACACCACCTCGTAAGTCCCGAAATGCTGCCGCGCGAAGGTCGACTTGCCCGCTCCTGAGGCACCGACGAGAAGCACCATGCACACCGCTGGAATCTCAAGCGTAGCCACTGCCCGCTCCATGTTCATGTGGTGGAGATATGAGGCGGTCCCACCGTCGCCAAGGCGACCAGGTGCTGAGCCCTGCCGATGTTGGCGTCCCTGCAATCGTCCTGCAGTCCGGAGCGTAGTGGCCGCGGACGGACGCATGGAAGGGCGGCGACCACGACAGGACTCCGCGAAGCACATGCTGGCCTCGGTGCCCGCCGCCCGTCCGTCGCCACGCTCGCTTGGGGCTGCATGCCGCGCCCTGCCACCGCTCGCCGTCCCGGCGGCGGGCTCTCACGGTTCGAAGCGGTAGCCGATGCCAGGCTCGGTAAGGAGGTAGCGCGGACGGGACGGGTCGCTCTCCAGCTTGCGGCGCAGCTGGGCCATGTAGACGCGAAGGTAGTTGGTTTCGGTCTGGTAGCTCGGTCCCCACACTTCGTGCAGGAGCTGCTTGCCGCCGACGAGCTTCCCGGGGTGCCGGACAAGGGCCTCCAGGAGCTGCCATTCCGTTGGCGTGAGCCGGACGTCGCCGGAAGCAGTCGTGACCCTCTTGGCTGCCAGGTCGATCGTGAAGGCTGCGGTCGTGATCACCGGGTCGTTCTCGGAGGTCTGGGCCCGTCGCAGGGCCGCGCGGATCCGGGCCAGCAGCTCGTCCATACCGAAGGGCTTGGTGAGGTAGTCGTCGGCGCCTGCGTCCAGCGCGGTGACCTTGTCGCCCTGCGTCTCGCGGGCCGACAAGATGATGATCGGCACCTCGGTCCATCCCCGTAGGCCCCGGACCACGTCCACGCCGTCCATGTCGGGCAGGCCGAGGTCGATGATCGCCAGGTCGGGCGGGGTCGTGGCGGCGGCGCGGAGCGCCGCCGCGCCATCGGGGGCGGTCACCACGTCATACCGACGGGCCCGCAGGTTGATCGACAGCGCCCGGCGCAGCGGCGCGTCGTCCTCGACGACGAGGACCGTGGTCACTGGGCCATGGGGACGGCGACGGTCATCGTCAGGCCGCCGCCGTCCGTCGTGGACGGGGTGATGGTGGCGCCCATCGCCTCACAGAAGCCGCGAGCGATGGCCAAGCCCAGGCCGACGCCGGTGCGGTTGTCGCGGTCCCCGAGGCGTTGGAACGGTTGGAACATCTGCTCCCAGTGTGCTGGTGTCACCCCTGGGCCATGGTCGCTCACGCTGAGCAGGACGGCCCGGTGACCGTTGCTGCGGCCGACCCGGGCGTGCAGCTGCACCGGCCGGTCAGCGGGGCTGTATCGGCAGGCGTTGGCGATCAGGTTCGCGATGACACGTTCCAGCAGCCCTGAGTCGGCGAGGATCAGCGGCAGGTCGTCGGGGATGTCGGCACGCACGCTGACCGGCGACCCGAGCAGGGCGCGGGCGACCACCTCGTCGAGCGCCACCGGGCCGAGTTGCACGGACAGCTCGCCAGCGCGCAGCCGGCTCATCGCCAGCAAGTTGGAGATCAGGTCCCCGAGGCGGTCCGCGGAGACCTCAATGGTGCCCAGCAGCTCCTGCTGCTCCTCGTGCGCCCAGGTGATGTCGGGTTGCCGGAGCCCGGAGACGGCGGCCTTGATGCCGGCCAACGGAGTGCGCAGGTCGTGGCTGACCGCCGCGAGCAGCGACGAGCGAAGCCGGTCGGTCTCGGCGAGCCGCTCGGCGCGTTCGGCCTGCTGGGTTAGTCGTCTCTCCTCCCAGGCGCGTGCGGTGGTCGCGGCCAGCACCCGAAGCAGCCGATGGTCCTGGGCGAACACCTCCGGCCCGTATGCGGTCAACGTGAGCCCGTTGGCGGTGGGCAGGCTGACGGTGGCAGTACCCGTATGCGGTGGACCCACCGAGGCGACCTCGCGGGCGGTGTCGCCGGTGCCGTCGACCAGTGCCACCGACGTCATCGCGAACGTGGTCTGCACCTGGCGGAGCAGCGCCTCGACCGAGCGGCCGTCGGCCTCCCCGGTGCTGAGGCGGGAGATGAGGCCGACCTCCATCCGGTTCCGCGCGGCTGCCGCCCTGTCCCGCGCGCCGACCTCGACGGTGAGGCTGACCAGGACGGCTGCGGCGACGAAAACCGCCAGCGCGATGAGCTGGTCCCGTTGAGCGACGACGAACGTGTGGTAGGGCGGGGTGAGGAACCAGTTGGCCAGCAGGAACGAGGCGAGCGCAGCCACGATGGCCGGCAGCACGCCACCGACCACGGCGGTAACCACCACGGCGAGCAGGTAGATGAGCAGGACACTGTCCAGCCCGATCCTGTCGCGGACGCCGACCAGGCCGGCTGTGAGCGCGGGCAGGCCCGCCCCGAGCAGCGCGATCCCGGACCAGCGGCGGGCGCGCGACACGCCGCCGACAGGCGGCGGCAGTGCCAGACCCGAGTCGGCGCCGCGATGGTCGGCTCCGCCGATGAGCGGGACCTTGGTCATCCTGGCAGCGTCGCACAGTGGCATGGGCGGGCTCAGGCGGCTCATGCCCTCAAGGGGGGTCAGGCTGCGGTCCGGCTGCGCCGACCGGCATGCCGGGCGCCCAGTTCCCGCCGGGCCTCGGCCGCCTCTGCCGACCCGAGTTGCCAGGGCACGTTGGTGACCATGACGCCGCGCTGGAACAGCAGCCGGGCTTTGATCCGCAACGCGCTCTGGTTGTGCAGTAGGTGCTCCCACCAGTGCCCCACAACGTACTCAGGGATGAAGACCGAGACGACGTCGCGCGGGTGGCGGGCGCCGAGCTGGGTGATGTGGTCCAGGATCGGCCGGGTGAGGTCGCGGTAGGCCGAGTCCAAGATGACCAGCGGGACCGGGATGTCGCGGTCCACCCAGTCGCGCGTGAGCTGGTCCGTCTCCTGGTTGTTCGTGCGGACCGTGACCGCCGTCAGGGTGCTGGGCCGGGTGGCCCGGGCGAACGCCACGGCGCGCAGCGCCGGAGTGTTGACCTTGGAGACGAGCACGATTGCGTGAATGCGACTGGGCAGAAGCATCCCCTCCGGTGTCGGCCTCAGCTCGACCGCCACCAGGTCGTAGTGGCGCCGGATGCCGGTCATGACCGCGAACACCACGGGCATGGCGATCACGACGATCCAGGCCCCGTGGGTGAACTTGGTGACCAGCACAACGATGAGGACGACCGCGGTGAACACCGCGCCCACGGCGTTGATGGCCCGCGAACGGCGCATCGACTGCCGGTCCCCACGTGCCTCACCTCGCCGCAGGAGCCTCGTCCAGTGCCTCACCATGCCTGCCTGGCTCAGCGTGAACGAGACGAACACCCCGATGATGTACAGCTGGATCAGCCGGGTCGTGCTGGCAGCGAAGGCCCAGATCAGCGCGACGGCCAGCGCGGTGAGGATCAGCACGCCGTTGGAGTAGACCAACCTGTCACCACGTCGGGCGAACTGCCGTGGCAGGAACCCGTCCTGGCCCAGGATCGAAGCCAGGATCGGGAACCCGTTGAACGCGGTGTTCGCGGCGAGGATGAGGATCGCAGCCGTGAATGCCTGCACCGCATAGAAGCCCGCCGAGGCGTCGCCGAAGACCGCCGAGGAGATCTGGGCGATGACGGTGCGTTGGATGTACCCCGGCGGTGCGCCGACCAGGGCCGTTGCCTCCGGCGCGACGTGCACGCGGGTGAGCAGCGCCATCGCGGTGATGCCGGCGAACATGGCCACGGTGAGCGCGCCCATGATCCCCAGCGTCGCTGCCGCGTTGTCGCTCTTGGGCTTCTTGAAGTTCGGCACGCCGTTGCTGACGGCCTCCACCCCGGTCAGGGCGGTGCAGCCCGACGCGAACGCGCGAAGGACCAGGCCGACCAGCAACAGACCGCCGACGCCCTGCTCGGCCTGCAAGCCGAGCGCCGCCGACTCCGCGACCGGGGTGCTGCCGCTGGCAGTGCGGTAGAACCCCCACCCGAGCATGGCGAACACGCACACGACGAATCCGTACGTGGGAATTGCGAAGACACTGCCCGACTCTTTGATGCCGCGGAGGTTCATCAGGGCCAGCAGGCCGATCAGGCCCACGGACATGCCGACGGCGTGCGGGCTCAACGCCGGGACCGCGGAGATGATGTTGGCCACGCCGGCGGCCACCGAGACGGCAACGGTCAGCACGTAGTCGACAAGCAGGGCGCTGGCGGCAACCAGGGCCGCGTTCCGGCCCAAGTTGGCGCGGCTCACCGCATACGCGCCGCCGCCGTCCGGGTATGCGTGACAGGTCTGCCGGTACGACAGCACCACCACCACCAGGAGCATCACCACCACGGCGGCCACCCAGGGAGCCAGCCTCAGCAGCGACAGCCCGCCCAGGCTGAGCATGAGCAGGATCTCCTCGGTGGCATAGGCGTTGGACGACAGCGGGTCGCTGCAGAAGACGGGTAGGGCGAGCTTCTTCGGCAACAGGGTCTCGCCCAGCCGGGTGCTTCTCAGCGGACGGCCGAGCAGCAGCCGCTTCGGGACCGTGGCCAGCGTGTGCATGCCACCAGCAAAACCGTCGCGGCGGCTCCGCAGCAGCAATCTTGACGCGATCCTGACGCCGGGGCCGCGATCCTTGACGCCGTCCTAGCGCCTCGCCGTCCCGGCGGCGGGCTCTGCGGCTCAGAAGCCGAACAGCCGCCGAGGTGTCTCCCACATGAGCTTCCGCCGGTCGCCCGGGTCCGGCGCCAGCAGCTCGGCCAGGAGCAGGAGTGGGCCGTAGTCGACTCGCACGGGGGATCTCAGGAAGGGCCAGTCCGATCCCCATAGCAGCGCGTCGTAGCCGAAGCCGTCGACCAGGGCGGCCACGAACGGCCACGTGTCGCGGAACGGGTACGCCTGGTTGGAGAACTTGATCATCCCCGACAGCTTGACGGCGACCCGGCCGGTGCGGCCCAGACGCAGCAACGTCTGGAAACCCGGCTGCCCCAGGCCGGCTTCGGGCCTAGGGCGGCCGCAGTGGTCGACCAGCACCTGCACCTCGGACCGCAACAGCATCGGCGCGAGCGCAACCATCTGGTCTGCCTCGACCTGGACGTCGACGAACATGCCGAGGTCCGCGAGCATCCCCAACAGGGCCGCCGTGTCGTCGTAGTAGTCCAGCCCGAGCGCCGCGGCGTTGAACGTGATGCCGAGAACCCCGGCCTGACGGAGTCGCTTCAGCTCCTCCCGTGACACGTCGTTGTGCACCACTGCCGCGCCCTTGAGCCGGCCACCGCCCAGGTCGAGCACGTCCAGGAGACAACGGTTGTCCTCGCCGTAGCCGGAGTTGGGGCCGACGACGAGTCCGTGCCGGACACCGTAGGCGTCAAAGACGGCCAGCAGCTGCGCAGCTGTTCCGATCTCCTGGCCCGCAGGCCGGTATGCCGCGTCGGCGGCATAGGGGAACCGCGCCGGGTCGAAGACGTGGTGATGACAGTCGACCTTCGGCTCGTCGTAGATGCTCACCGGGGGGCCGGGCCTTCGCACGGCGTCCCGTCGCGCCCTGGGGCCGCGCGCGGCCTCACCGGCGGACGTCAGCTCGCCAGCTGGGCGACGGCTCGCAGCTCCTCCGGGGTGGCCTCGCCGAAGCCGAAGAACTCGATGTAGGCCGGGATCATCTCGAACAGCATGTCGGAGCCGACCTGGATCGGGCAGCCCTTGCTACGCGCGGCGGCCAGGAACGGGGTGATCGTCTGCTTCATGACCACCTCTCCGACAAAGGTGGTGGGGGCGATCCGGTCCACGTCCATCGGCAGCGGGTCGCCGTCGTTCATCCCGAGCGGGGTCGCGTTCACGACGATGTCGTAGCCCTCGGGGTCCTTCGATCCGGTCGCGACCTGCAGCTGCGGGTACTGCTCCGACAGCCGCCGACCCAGCGTCTCGGATGCCTCGGCGTTGGGGTCGAACAGGCCGATGGCCGAGATCTCCGCCGCGGCCAACGACGCCGCGATCGGCGAGCCCACGCCACCGTTGCCGACGACCAGGGCCCGCTTTCCCGCCAGCGCAAAGCCCTTGCGCTCGACCCCCCGGACGAAGCCCGCGCCGTCGAACTGGTCGCCGACCAGCGTCCCGTCCTCGCGGCGCAGGACCGCGTTCGCCGCACCGGCCACCCGGGCGACCGGGCTGAGCTCGTCGACCAGCCCGCAGGTGGTGACCTTGTGCGGCATGGTGACCAGGGCGCCGCGAATGTTGGTCAGGGTGAACAGGCTGCGAAAGAACGCGGGGTAGTCCGGGGCCTGCACGCCCATGGGCACGACGACCGCGTCGATGCCGTGCTTGTCGAACCACGGGTTGTAGATCATGGGCGACTTGAACGCGAACGTCGGGTAGCCGAGGTGGGCGATCAAGGTGGTCTTCCCGCTGATCATGTGCGCTCCCTGGTGTGCTTCGCCGTCGACCCAGCCAGCGACCGCCCGGACACGTGCCGCGTCGCCATACTTGTCGCGCGCACCCGGACCGCTTCGCGGTTCCTGCCCAGCGGGAAGGACGTCCGCCCGTTCAGCAGGGGCACGGGGCGACCGGCCAGTCTCGGCGTGACCCGGGGCCTGCCGGTGCGCGCCGCAGACTGCGCGCTTCCGCTCAGCGACAGTTCACGGTCCAGCAGTTGTCGAACCCGGGGGCACGGTGAAGGCTCCAGCCATGGCCGAGCCCGCTCAGATCGCTGAGACGCTTGCGGCGGCGACTCGCGAACGTCGCGAGCTGCAGCCGTTCACCGACGAGGATCCCGACCTGGCCCTGGAGGCCGCCTACGAGGCGCAGCGGCTGGGCGTGCAAATCCGCCTCGATGCAGGCGAGCGGGTGATCGGCGCCAAGCTGGGCCTGACCAGCGTCGCGAAGCAGAAGGTGATGAACGTCGACTCCCCGCTGCACGGAGTCGTCACCAGCGGCATGCTGTCGCCGTCGGGACAGTCGCTGGACCTGAGCCGTTTCATCCATCCGCGGGTCGAGCCCGAGATCGCCTTCCTGCTCGCGCGCGACGTGGCGGCGCCGGCGACGGTAACCTCGGTGCTTGCGGCGACCGAGGCCGTCCTCGCCGCGATCGACGTTCTCGACTCCAGGTACGCAGACTTCCGCTTCCGGCTCCCCGATGTGGTGGCGGACAACGCGAGCGCGGGCGCGTTCATCCTCGGACCACGGATCCGCGCCCCCTACGACATCGAGGACCTGTCCCTCCTCGGCTGCGTGCTGCGGGTCAACGGCGAGGTAACCGCCACCGCGGCCGGGGCCGCGGTGATGGGCCACCCGGCCGAGTCGGTCGCCTGGCTGGCGAACGAGCTCGCCGCCAAGGGCGAGCGGTTGCGGGCCGGTTGGCTGGTCTTCTCGGGCGGGCTGACCGAGCCGGTGCCGCTAACAGCTGGCGTCTCGGTGGCAGCGGAGTTCGACGACCTGGGCACGATCGAGGTCTTCGGCCGCTGACCGGCGGTGAGCCGCTCGGTTCCGACCAGCGGAACGCCGACATCGCTGCACGCCGCTGATCGGGGCCGCGTCTGCTCTCCCGTCACCGCGCTCGACGTCGTCGCAGGTCAGCACGCGTGAACCCGGGCATCGGCCAGCGGCACGGCGACAGCGGCCTGGGTACCGTCCCGGCTGGTATGCCGCACGCCCGCGCCCGGCGCCGGACACCGCTGCGGGGGAACCGCTACCACGGCGGTACTTTTGTCGAGGCTGCAGGCAAAGCAGCCGTCGAGCGCGCGCCCGCGGGTGCCGCCTGGCCGACCAGAGAGGGACCCCGTGACTTCCGACTCACCGTGGGACATCGCCGATCGCGCGGCGGGGGCGCTCGCCCCCGAGTCAGACCTGGTCGAGAGCCCCGACACCGCGGAGTTCGGCCGTGCCCTGGGCTTGGCCATGCGCCACCTCGCGTCGAACCCGACCACGCTCCTTGCGGCCGCGACCACCTTGACTGCGCGCCTGGCCCCCATTCCCGCGCTGGCGTTGACCAGGTGGCTTGGGCGCGACGTCGCCGCTCCCGTCCCGCTGGACCCCAAGGACCGCAGGTTCAGCGACGCCGCGTGGACGGACAACCCGTGGTTCTACTCCATCCGGGTCGCCTACAACGTCTTCCGTCAACTCACCACCGACCTGGTTGACGGAGCGGGTCTAGACCCGCTCAACAACGAGAAGGCGCATCTCGCCGTGAGCCTGATGGCCGACGCGCTGGCTCCGACGAACTTCCTCGCGACCAACCCCGCCGCGCTGAAGCGCGCCTTCGACACCGGCGGCAAGAGCCTCACCGACGGCGCGCTCGCATTCCTCGACGACCTGCTGCACAACAACGGACGCCCCCGCCAGGTGGACACCAGCCCGTTCGTCCTCGGTGAGAACCTGGCCGCCACGCCGGCGAAGGTGGTCTACCGCAACGAGCTGATGGAGGTGCTGCAGTACGCGCCGCAGACCCCGCAGGTGCACGCGGCGCCGCTGCTGTGCAGCCCGCCGTGGATCAACAAGTACTACGTGATGGACCTCGCGCCGGGGCGCAGCTTCATCGAGTGGGCGGTCCGGCACAACCGGACCGTGTTCGCCATCAGCTACCGCAACCCCTCGGCGGAGATGTCCGCCGTCACGATGGACGACTACCTGATCAACGGCCCGCACCAAGCGCTGGACGTGATCCAGGACATCACCGGGGCGGAGACCGTTGACATCGTCGGCCTGTGTCTCGGCGGAGCGATGACGGCCATCACGGCCGCGTACCTTTCCGCGGCCGGCGACACCCGGGTGGGGAACCTGACGTTGCTCAACACCCTGCTCGACTACAGCGAGCCCGGCGCGCTGCGCGTCTTCACCGATGCCAGGACGGTGGACCGGCTGGAGAAGCAGATGGCCAAGGAAGGCCACCTCAAGGGCGCCTCGATGGCGGGCACCTTCGACGTGCTCCGTGCGAACGACCTTATCTTCAGCTACGTGGTGTCCAACTGGCTGATGGGCCAGAAGCCCCCCGCCTTCGACATCCTGGCCTGGAACGCGGACAGCACCCGTATGCCGGCCGCGATGCACTCGTTCTACCTGCGGAACTTCTACGTCGAGAACCGGTTGGCCAAGGGTGAGCTGGAGTTGGCCGGTGAGATCATCCGGCTCGACGAGATCAAGCAGCAGACCTACGTCGTCGGCGCGGAGAACGACCACATCGTCCCGTGGTCGTCGGCGTACGCGGCGACCCGGCTGCTGTCCGGCCCGGTGCGCTTCATCCTTAGCAGTGGCGGTCACATCGCCGGCATCGTCAACCCGCCGAGCCCCAAGGGCTGGTTCATGTCCGGCGACGACCTGCCGGCGACGGCGGCGCAATGGCGCGAGCAGGCGACGCGGCACGCCGGCTCGTGGTGGGTGGACTGGGCAACCTGGTCAAGCCAGGTGGCTGGACCCCTGGTCGACCCGCCTTTGATGGGCAGTGAGCGCTACCCCGTGCTCTATGACGGGCCAGGTCAGTACATCCACACCTGACCGGAACGACGGACCTGACTCGCCAGAACTCTTGACACGGAGGGCCCCTCAGATGGGGGCCTCCTTGTGGGAGATTGTCCGAGGAACCGCGTAAGTCGCGGTTCGAGCCCGGCGAACGCGCGGACGACCAGGCGACGGGCACGACCGCGACCAGGATGCCGGCACAAGGAACCTCGCGAGCACATTACCTAAGTGGTTGCTGCCAAGTATCTCAATGTAATGCAGGTGGCCGACGATTATGCGGCGAGGTGCCGGTGGAGGAATGCTTCCAGTGGGCTGGGTGCCGGGATTTCCTGCACCATCGGGACGTACCGTTGCGGGGGGGCGTGCCGTTGCGGGAAACCGGGCAGGCCCGGTGGTCGGCTTTC
>DASSLY010000095.1:0-41092 GCA_035689185.1 Dermatophilaceae bacterium | reverse complement strand
GCGCTCTCGGCTGGGGGCCGGGAAACCGGGGCGGACCGCGGTCGGGGTCTCGACTAGGGTCGCTGACCATGGAAACCGCCGAGATCGCGCGTCGCTGGCTGGCGTTCTTCGAGGAGAAGGGGCACGCCGTCGTGCCCAGCGCGCCGCTGCCGTTCGACGACCCGAACCTGCTGTTCGTCGTGGCCGGGATGGTTCCCTTCGTGCCGTACTTCAGCGGCCAGCAGACCCCGCCGTGGCCCCGCGCCGCGAGCGTCCAGAAGTGCGTCCGCACGCCCGACCTCGACGAGGTCGGCAAGACCAGCCGCCACGGCACCTTCTTCCAGATGAACGGCAACTTCTCCTTCGGCGACTACTTCAAGGAGGGGGCCATCGCCTACGCCTGGGAGCTGGTCACCGGCGCGCAGGACCAGGGCGGCTACGGCCTTGACCCGGACCGGCTGTGGGCGACCGTCTACCGTGACGACCAGGAGAGCGTCGACCTGTGGCTGCGGCTGACCGACATCCCCCGGGAACGGATCGTCCGGCGCGGCATGGCGGACAACTTCTGGTCGATGGGCGTGCCCGGGCCGTGCGGGCCCTGCAGCGAGATCTACTACGACCGGGGGCCGGACTACGGCCCGGAGGGCGGCCCGGAGGTCGACGAGGACCGTTACCTGGAGTTCTGGAACCTCGTCTTCATGCAGAACGTCCGCGGTGAGGGGGCTGGCAAGCAGGACTATCCGATCCTCGGCGAGCTGCCGGCGAAGAACATCGACACCGGCCTCGGGTTGGAGCGGTTGGCCGCGATCCTGCAGGGGGTGAACAACCTCTACGAGATCGACGAGGTCGCTCCGGTGCTGCGCCGGGCCGCGGAGCTGACCGGCAAGCGCTACGGCGAGCACAGCCAGCACGATGCCGCGCACAGCCACCCCGACGACGTGCGGCTGCGGGTCGTCGCCGACCACGTCCGCACCTCGCTGATGCTCATCGGCGACGGGGTCACTCCCGGCAACGAGGGCCGCGGCTACGTCCTGCGCCGGATGCTGCGCCGCGCGGTCCGGTCGATGCGGCTGCTGGGCTTCGACGAGCCCGCGCTGCCCGAGCTGCTGCCGGTCAGCGTGGAGCGGATGAGCCGGTCCTATCCGGAGCTGGGCACCGAGTTCCCCCGCATCGCCCAGATCGCCTACGCGGAGGAGGAGGCCTTCCGCCGGACCCTGGCGGCGGGCACCACCATCCTGGACACGGCGGTGAGCGCGCAGAAGCAGGCCGGGTCGACGGTGCTTCCCGGCGAGCAGGCGTTCGCGCTGCACGACACCTACGGGTTCCCCATCGACCTGACCCTGGAGATGGCGGCCGAGCAGGGGGTCAGGGTCGACGAGGCCGCGTTCCGCGAGCTCATGGCCCAGCAGAAGCAGCGGGCGAAGGCCGACGCGGCGGCGAAGAAGAGCGGCCACGGCGACCTCACCGCATACACGTTGTTGCGCGAGCAGGGAGCGACCGAGTTCCGCGCGTACCTGGAGCTGGAGACCGACTCCCGTGTCCGGGGAGTGCTGCGCGACGGGGAGCTGGTGGACGCTGCAGTCGAGGGGGAGCGGGTCGAGGTCGTGCTCGAGCGCACCCCGTTCTACGCCGAGTCCGGCGGCCAGGTCGCCGACGAGGGCGTCATCACCGGCGACGGGGTGCGGCTGCGGGTGGTGGACGTGCAGCGCCCGGTGAAGGGCCTCATCGTGCACTCGGTCCTGGTCGAGCAGGGCGAGCTGCGCAGCGGGCAGGAGGTGGCTGCCAGCGTCGACCCGCAGTGGCGGCTCTCGGCGTGCCAGGCGCACTCGGGCACCCACGTCGTGCACGCGGCTCTGCGGCAGGTGCTCGGCCCCACAGCGCTGCAGAGCGGGTCGTACAACAAGCCGGGCTACCTACGGCTGGACTTCGCCTGGGCTGGCGCGCTGTCGCCGGCGACGCGCAGCGAGGTCGAGGACGTCGCCAACCTCGCGGTCCGGGCGGACCTGCCCGTGTCGGCGACGCTGATGCCGCTGGCCACGGCGCGGGAGATCGGCGCGCTCGCCCTGTTCGGGGAGACCTACGGCGAGGACGTCCGGGTCGTCGAGATCGGTGGCCCCTGGTCCCGGGAGCTCTGCGGTGGCACCCACGTGCGGCACTCCAGCCAGATCGGCGCGCTGAGCATCACCGGGGAGTCCTCGATCGGCTCCGGGGTGCGCCGGCTGGAGGCGCTGGTCGGGATCGACGCGCTGCGGTACCTCGGCCGGGAGCGCGCGCTGGTGGCCGAGCTCAGCGACACGTTGAAGGCGCGCCCGGAGGAGCTGCGCGAACGGGTCGCCGGGCTGCTCGCGCGGCTGAAGGAGGCGGAGCGGGAGATCCAGGGGCTGCGCCGCGGGCAGCTCCTGGCCCGGGGCGCCAGCCTGGCGCAGCAGCCCACCGACGTGTTCGGCGTGCGGTTCGTCGGTTACGACGCCGGCCAGGTCGGCGCCGACGACTTGCGCACCCTGGCCCTGGACGTGCGGAACCGGCTGGGCAACGACGGCCCGAGCGTGGTCGCGGTCGGCGGGGTCGCCAAGCAGCGCCCTGTCGTGGTGGTGGCGACCAACCCCACGGCCCGGGAGTGGGGGGTCAAGGCCGGGGAGCTGGTCCGGGTCGCGGCCCAGACGCTCGGCGGCGGTGGCGGCGGCAAGGACGACCTGGCCCAGGGCGGGGGCACCGACCCCGCCCGGCTGGCTGCCGCCCTCGATCGGGTCGAGCACGCGGTCGGCCAGCGCGTCACCGGCGGGGGCTGACCCGTCGGCGGCGCCACACGGCGTACCGTCGTCGGATGACCCGCCCCGGGGTGCGCGTCGGCGTCGACGTCGGCACCGTCCGCGTCGGGGTCGCGGCCAGCGACCCGGACGGGATGCTGGCCACTCCGGTGGCGACGCTGCGACGCGTTCCCGGCGCGGCGGCATACGGGGATCTGCGGCAGCTCCAGGACCTGGTCAACGACCGCGGCGCGGTGGCGGTCGTGGTCGGGCTGCCGCGGTCGCTGTCCGGCCGGGAGGGGCCCGCCGCCGCCGCCGCACGCCAGTATGCCGTGCGGCTGGCCGCGGCTGTGGCCCCCGTCCCGGTGCGTCTGGTCGACGAGCGCTTGACCACCGTGGACGCGCACCGCACACTACGCGACAGCGGCTTGCGTGGTCGGTCCCGCCGGGCAGTCGTCGACCAGGCCGCCGCAGTGCTGATCCTGCAGGCCGCGCTGGACGCCGAGCGGGCGTCCGGCACGCCGCTCGGTGAGGTCGTCGGTGAGGTCGTCGGTGCGGATGTCGGTGCCGATGTCGGTGCGGATGTCGGTGCGGGCGCCGACGGCATCGCCGGGGTCGTCCCCAGCGCCGCGTCCGCCGGCGCACCGGGCGACTCGCCGGGCAAGCCGCCGGGCAAGCCACGGTGGCGATCCCGGGACCGTGGCAGCCCACCGCCGGACCCGGTGGGACCAGGTGGACAGCGAGGCCAAGGTGGGCCGGGTGGGCCGGTGATCGACGCGACGGAGGGCTGGACGGGATGAGCCGCTGATGAGCAGGCAACACCTGGAGTCCTCCATCTTCGGTGAGCATCCCGAGGAACACGCCGGCCAGCAGGCCGGCCCTCGCACCGCGCCCAGCGGGGCTGGACGGCCGGGTCCAGGTCGCGGCGGCCCCGGTGCGGCCGCCCGGGCCCGGGCCCGCCGCAGGCGGGGTGGTCGCCGGCTGCTGGTCCTGCTGACCACGCTCGCCGTGGTCGCGGTCGCCGGCTTCGTTGCCGTCACCTACCTCAAGCCCCTGGTCAGCGGCATCGGGGCGAGCCAGGACTACGAGGGGGAGGGCAGCGGGTCGGTCCTGGTCACGGTCAACCGTGGCGACACCGGGCGCACGATCGCGCAGACCCTGTTCGCGGCGGGCGTGGTGAAGACCGCGAAGGCCTTCGCCGACCGAGCCGAGGCCAGCCCCGATGCGGCCGGGATCCAGCCGGGGCGGTACACCCTGCGTCGCCACATGAGTGCGGCCGCGGCGCTGTCGATGCTGCTGGACCCGGCGAACAAGTCGGTGCCCCGGGTCACCATCCGTGAGGGTCTCTGGGCCCCGGAGGTGTTCGCCTTGCTCAGCAAGGCCACCGGCGTCCCGCTGGGCAGCTACCAGGCGGCGCTGAAGGATCCGCAGGCCATCGGGCTGCCGGCGGCCGCGAAGGGCAACGTCGAGGGGTACCTCTTCCCCGACTCCTACGAGTTCGAGCCGAACGCCTCGGCCACGACCCAGCTGCGGACACTCGTGAGCAAGTCGGTGGCCGAGCTGGTCCGGCTCAAGGTGCCTCCTGCCAGCTACGAGCGGGTGATCACCGTGGCCAGCATCGTTGAGGCCGAGGCCCGGCGAGCGGCGGACCGGCCGAAGGTGGCCCGGGTCCTGGAGAACCGGCTGGCGGCGCGGATGAACCTGCAACTGGACAGCACCATCTCCTACCTGCTGAAGAAGCGCGGCAAGATCACCACCACCGACGCGGAGCGGCTCACCGCCAGTCCGTACAACACCTACCTCAACCCCGGGCTGCCCGCGGGCCCGATCGGCAACCCGGGCCGGTCCTCGATCGAGGCGGCCGTGCGCCCTGCTGCCGGTCCGTGGCTGTACTTCGTCGCGGTCAACCCGCAGACGGGGGAGACCCGGTTCAACACCGACCAGGCCGGCCACGACGCCGACGCGCAGGTCTTCCAGGCCTGGTGCCGGGCCCACCCGGGCACGTGCTGAGCGCGCACCGGGCCGCGGTGCTCGGCTCCTCGATCGCCCACTCGCCGTCACCGGCGTTGCACCGCGCCGCATACCGGGCGCTCGGCCTGGACAACTGGAGCTACGCCGCACAGGAAGTGACGGCGGATCGGCTGCCTGGCCTGCTGGCCGGCACCGGGCCGGAGTGGGCCGGGCTCTCCCTCACCCTGCCGTTGCAGGAGGTCGCGTTGGCCGCGGCGGAGCAGGCCAGCGACCTGGCGCGCCGGGTCGGTGCCGCGAACACCCTGGTCCGGTTGCCCGAAGGAGGCTGGCGGGCGGAGAACACCGACGTGTACGGGGTTACGGCGGCGCTGCGCGAGGCAGGCCTGGTCGCGGCCGAGCAGGCTGTGGTCGTCGGCTCGGGGGCCACGGCCCGGGCGGTGATGGCGGCGCTTGCCGATCTGGGCTGCCAGCGGGTCACCTTCGTGTCGCGCGGGCCCGCCTGCCCGCAGGCGCTGGAGCTCGCGGCCGCGCTGGGCCTTCAGGCGCGGGTATGCCGCCCGGAAGCCGCCGCCGGCCCGCTGGCCGAGGCGGCCGTCGTCGTCTCCACCACCCCGACCGGTGCGGACCTGCCATTGGCGGTGCCGCGGATGTGGACCGTGCCGCCCATCGTGCTCGACGTCGACTACGCCGCCTGGCCGACCGGGTTCGCCCGTGCGTTCCGTCGGCGTGGGGCCGAGGTGGTGTGGGGGTTCGAGGTGCTGCTGCACCAGGCCGCGGCGCAGGTGCTGCTGATGACCGGCCTGCCGGCACCGGTGGAAGCCATGCGCACCGCAGGGTTGGACGCGATGTCGGAGGCCCTGACCCGGCAGCAGGAAAGCGGAGCCGCCGTCGCGGAGCCGGCCCGGCGGTGACCGTCTCGGGGGTGGGGCCGGCGTGGCTGTGGCTGCCGGCCCTGCTGGTGGGTGCGGGCGCCGGGGGCCTGGTGGCACGGTGGCTGCGTTCGGCGGGCTACCGGCTCCAGGACGAGCGCGACCGGCCGGTGCGAGCGGTCGGGTGGGTCGTGCCGGTGACCGGGCTGCTCTGGGCGACCCTGGCCTGGCGGCTGGGCGCGGGGGAGCTGCGGGCCTACCTGCCGGTGGCGTTGTTCCTGGCCACGGTCGGGGTGGCGCTGACCGCCGTGGACCTGGACGTGCACCGGCTGCCGGAACGCCTGACCCTGCCCAGCTACCCGGTGGTGATCCTGCTGCTGGTGGTGGCCTCCGCGGTGACCGGGCTGTGGCGGCCGCTCCTGGTCGCACTGGTGGCGGGCGCGGTGAGCGTTGTCGTGTACTTCCTCCTGTTCGTGCTCGCCGCGCTCACGTCCCCCGGGGGGCTGGGCTTCGGCGACGTGGTCCTCTCGGGCATCATCGGGCTGGCGCTGGGCTGGCTGGGGGCGGGCCTGGCGCTGTTCGCCCTACTCGCCGCGTTCCTGGTCGCCGGTGTCGCCGCGCTCGGGCTGGTCTTGACCCGCCGGGCAACCCGTCAGACGCGGATCGCGTTCGGGCCGTTCATGCTGGTGGGGGCTTGGCTGACGGTCATTCTCGCGCCGGGGGTGGCCGTGCTCTTCTGAGCGCGGTCCATGCGAGGATCGGCGCCATGCTGCGTTGGCTGACCGCCGGGGAGTCGCACGGCCCCGCGCTGGTGGCGACCCTGGAGGGACTGCCGGCGGGCGTGTCGGTGACCTCCGCCGACGTCGCCGCCGCGCTGGCGCGGCGCCGGCTGGGCGCCGGCCGTGGGGCCCGGATGAAGTTCGAGCAGGACCAGGTGGAGTTCCTCGGCGGGCTGCGCCACGGGGTGAGCCTGGGCTCGCCGGTGGCGATCCGGATCGGCAACAGCGAGTGGCCCAAGTGGCAGACGGTGATGAGCCCGGACCCGGTGGCGGCAGCCGTGTACGCCGCAGCCTCCGACGTCGGAGCGCCGCAGGAGGCCGGCCGCAACGCCCCGCTGACCCGGCCGCGCCCGGGCCATGCCGATCTGGTGGGCATGCAGAAGTACGGCTTCACCGACGCCCGACCCGTGCTGGAGCGGGCCTCGGCCCGGGAGACCGCCGCCCGGGTCGCGCTCGGCTGCGTCGCCGAGGCGTTCCTGGCCCAGGCCTACGGCATCCGGGTGGTCTCGCACACCGTGGCCATCGGGGGGGCAACCATCCCCGATGACGCCCCGCTGCCGCTCCCGGACGACGTGCCGACCCTGGACTCCGACCCGGTCCGTGCGTTCGACCGCTCGGGTTCGGCGGCGATGGTGGCCGAGGTCGACGCCGCGCACCAGGACGGGGATACCCTCGGCGGCGTGGTCGAGGTGCTGGCCTACGGGGTGCCGCCCGGTCTGGGGTCGCACGTGCACTGGGACCGGCGCCTGGACGCCCAGCTCGCGGCGGGGCTCATGGGCATCCAGGCGATCAAGGGGGTTGAGGTGGGCGACGGCTTCCGCACCGCCGCGCGGCGGGGGTCGGCCGCCCACGACGAGATGTCGCGGGACGAGACCGGGGTGATCCGGCGGCATACCGGCCGTTCCGGTGGCACCGAGGGCGGCATGTCCACCGGTGAGGTGCTGCGGGTGCGCGCCGCGATGAAGCCGATCTCCACCGTGCCCCGGGCGCTGGCGACCGTCGACCTGGCGGGCGGCGGCCCGGCGAAGGCGATCCACCAGCGCTCCGACGTGTGCGCGGTGCCTGCTGCGGGGGTGGTTGCGCAAGCGATGGTGGCCCTGGTCCTGGCGCAGGCGTGCCTGGAGAAGTTCGGCGGCGACAGCGTTTCCGAGACCGCCCGCAACTTTCACGGCTACCTCGACGCCATCCCGTCGTCGATGCGGTCCTGGTGAACGCGCCGGGCAGCGGCCGCCCCCGGGTCGTGCTGATCGGGCCGCCGGGCGCCGGGAAGACCACCGTGGGCGCGCTGCTCGCCCAGCGGCTCGGGGTGGCCTGGCGCGACACCGACCCGGCGATCGAGGCGGCCACCGGCCGGCGCATCGCCGACATCTTCATCGAGGACGGCGAGCCGGCCTTCCGGGCGCTGGAGCGCGAGGAGGTGGCGCGTTCCCTGGCCGGCCACGACGGCGTGCTGGCGCTGGGCGGCGGTGCGGTGCTGGACCCGCAGACGCAGGCCCTGATGGCCGGGCACATGGTGGTCTTCCTGGACGTGGGGGTCGCCGACGCGGCCAAGCGGGTGGGCTTCGACCGGTCCCGGCCGCTGCTGCTGGTGAACCCGCGCGCGCAGCTGGTGAAGCTCATGGCGGCCCGCCGGCCGCTCTACCACGCGCTGGCCACGATCCGGGTGGACACCGAAGGGCGCTCGCCGCAACAGGTCGTGGAGCAGATCGTGGCAAGCCTGACCCCCCCGCCCGCCCCCTCGTCCGACACTCCCCCGACACCCACCCCCCCGACGTGTCAGAACCGGGCCGGGTCATGAGCCGACGTGGTTCTGACAAGTCGGAGTCGGACAAGTCGGAGTCGGACAAGTCGGGGTCTGACAAGTCGGGTTCTGACAAGTCGGGTTCTGGCAAGTCGGGTTCTGGCAAGTCGGAGTCGGACAAGTCGGGGGCAGTGGTGGGTGGGAACACCGGCGAGGTGACCCGGATCGACATCGGGGGCGACGCGGCATACCCGGTGCTGGTCGGGCACGGGCTGCTCGGCGAGCTGCCCGGGCTGCTCGGCGATGCGGTCGAGCGGGTGCTCGTCGTCCATCCCCGTGCGCTCGCTGCGACCGGGGACGCCGTGCGCGCGGACCTGGCGGCCTGCGGGCTGTCGGCGTTCGTGGCAGAGGTGCCGGACGCGGAGGAGGCCAAGACCTCGACGGTGGCGGCGTTCCTGTGGGGCGTGCTGGGCCAGGCCGGGTTCACCCGCACCGACGCGCTGGTCGCCGTCGGCGGCGGGGCCGTGACCGACCTGGCCGGGTTCGTCGCGGCCACCTGGCTGCGCGGGGTTCGGGTGGTGCACGCGCCGACCACGCTGCTGGCCATGGTCGACGCGGCAGTCGGCGGCAAGACCGGGATCAACACCGCGGAGGGCAAGAACCTGGTCGGCTCGTTTCACCCGCCCGCGGGTGTGCTGTGCGACCTGGACGCGCTGTCGACATTGCCCCGCCATGACCTGATGGCCGGGCTGGCCGAGGTGGTGAAGTGCGGGTTCATCGCCGACCCGATGATCCTCGAGCTGGTCGCGGAGCCGATCGCCTGGGACGCGCCGGCGCTGCGTGAGCTGGTGGAGCGAGCGGTCCGGGTCAAGGCGGAGGTGGTGTCCGCGGACCTGCGGGAGTCCGGGTTGCGCGAGATCCTCAACTACGGACACACCTTCGGGCACGCGGTGGAGCAGGTGGAGCGGTACACCTGGCGGCACGGCGCGGCTGTCTCGGTCGGGATGGTGTATGCCGCGGAGCTGGCCCGGCTCGCCGGCCGGTTGGCCGACCCCGTCGTCGAGCGGCACCGCGAGGTGCTGACCTCGCTGGGGCTGCCGGTGACCTACCGAGGGGACCGGTGGCCGGCGCTGCAGGAGGCGATGAAGCGGGACAAGAAGTCGCGCGGGTCGCTGCTGCGGTTCGTCGTGCTGGACGACATAGCCCGGCCGAGCCGGTTGGAGGGACCGGACCCGGCTCTGCTGCAGGCGGCATACGCCTCGGTCTCGGCCTGAGGGGATCCGGCACGACCTGCCGGCCGTTCGCCGATCCGGGGAGTCCCCGGCAGCGGGTCGACGGCGCCGGACGCCGTCCGCAGAAACTGCCCCGATGCCCCCGCTGCCCCCGCTGCCCCGGCTGCATCGCTGCACCCCAGCACCGCTGCATCGCTGCACCGCTGCACCGCTGCACCGCGCCCGGCCCGGCAGCTATCCGCCCGCGCGGTCTGCCCGGTCGCCGTCGTGAACCAACCGCAGCGGCTGGTCGACCTGCCCGGCCACCCACGTCCGGATCGCTGCCAGATCCTCGGCCGTCTGCGGAGCCCACCGGCAGCCCCAGTCCACGATCCTCGACGCGGCCGCCGCGGGCAGGGTCGCCGGGCCGACCCCGGTCCCTCCGGCAGCCTTGGCCCGCTGGCGCAGGCCGAACTCGAACCAGCGCAGGTACTGCAATAGCCAGATGGCCACCCCGTCGGCGACGACGCCTGCCGGGCCGCCGTCGCCACGGTACCCGGCCAGGAACCGCTCGCCGAGCGTGGCGTCGAACCGCCGGTCGACCGCACCGGCCCAGTCCAGGGTGGCGGAGGTCAGCTCGTGATGCGGGTCGGCCAGCGCCGCCACGTCCCAGTCGACGAGCACGAGCCCGCCGTCGCGCCGCAGCAGGACGTTCTTCGGGTCCACGTCGCGGTGGGTGGTCAGCGTCGGGCGCAGCACCAGCCGCTCCGCGGCCAGAGAGCGCGTCAGCTCCTCGGCCGCCGGGATCGCCGCCTCCAGCTGCGGCTTCCGCCCGCGCTCGGCGGCCACCAGCTGGCGGCAGGCCTCGGTGATGCCGAACCCGGCCAGGTCGCAGGCCTGCGGCGGCCCGGTCTGCGCAGCGGCGTGCACGGAGGCGAGCAGCGCTCCCGCCTCGGTGACCACCTCGGGATCGGTTGCGGCGCCCGTCGCCGACCGGCCGTCGAGGAACTCGTGCAGCCGGAACGTCCCGAGCCCCGCCACCCGCACGTACCCGGCGCCGGTGCGCGGGTCCGGCACGGGTCGGGGCATGCGGACTCCGGCTGCCCACATCCGTCGCTCGATCGACCAGGCCCGGTCCAGCTCGGCGAGGAAACCCGGCCGGTTGACGCCGGCGACCAACCGCTTCACCACGTATGCCGGGTGCGTGCGATGCGACCGTGGGTCGCCGACGCGGACGTGGTAGGTCTCGTGCGACAAGCCTCCGGGCAGCGCCCGTAGGGCGGCGGCCGACGGCAGGCCGTAGCGGCGCAGGACGACCGAGACGTCGTGCAGGGTGAGCGGCACCGACGGATTCTCGCTGTCCGCAGCCGTCCGCGCACACGGATTTCCGGCCGGGGTACCGCGGCCGCGACCACGCCCGGCGTCCTCAGCCGGCCGCCCGGGTGAGCCGGACGACGTCACCGGGACGCAGCTGTCCGCACCGGTCCAGGTCGGCTGGGTCGACGACCGCGATGACCGGGTAGCCGCCCGTCGTGGGGTGGTCGGCCAGGAACACGATCGGCTGCCCGGACGGAGGCACCTGCACGGCACCGGTGACCAGGCCCTCGCTCGGTAGCTCGCCGCGCGCGTGTGCGTGCCGCGCAAGCGCCGGGCCGTCCAGGCGGAGTCCGACCCGGTTGCTCTCCCCGGTCACCGTCCACCGTGCGCGGACCAGCACGTCCCAGGCGACCGCGGCAAACCAGTCCAGCCGCGGGCCGGGGTGCAGGCGCAGTGTCGCGGCACCCGAGCGCCACCGGCCCTCGACGTGGCCCCAGTTGGTCGAGGGCAGGCCGGCGGTCTCCGTGGCGCAGGCGAGCCGGTCACCGACCGCCAGCGGCGCGGGTCCGAGTCCGCTCAGGACGTCGGTCGACCGCGACCCCAGCGTCAGCGGCACGCCGACCCCGCCGGCCACCGCGACGTAGCTGCGCACACCGGCGATCGCGCGCCCCAGCGCCAGGACCGAGCCGTCCGGCACCAGAACGGGCTGCCCCCACGCTGCCGCGCTGCCGTCGACCGTGACCGGGCAGGCTGCGCCGGTCACCGCCACGACGAACCGGCCGTCGGCCCGCAGCGCCAGCTCGGCCGCTGCCAGCTCCAGCCCGGCGGCCCCGGGGGGGTTGCCCAGCAGCCGGTTTGCATCGGCCAGCGACGCCGCGTCCAGCGCCCCCGACCGCGGCACGGCCAGGTGCGCGTGCCCGGGCCGGCCGAGGTCTTGCACGGTCACCAGCCCGGCCACGCGTTCGACCAGCAGGGCCAAGGGCTCCCGGGCCCTGGCGGTCACGACGGCACGGCCGCGGCCCGTCACCACGACCTTGCCCCGGCGGTCTCCACGGCACGGCCGCGGGCCATCACCACGACCTGGCCCCGGCAGTCGCAACGACACGGCCGCGCGTCGTGGCACGACAGGGCCCCGGCCGTCACCACCGAAGGGGATCCGTCGTCATCGCGGCACGGCCTCGAATCGCACCCGCATCCCCGGCGCCAGCAGGGCCGCCGGCTCCCTGGCCGGGTCGAACAGGACCAGGCCGGTCCGGCCGAGCAGGTGCCACCCGCCGGGACCCGCCCGCGGGTACACCCCGGCATACTCCCCGGCCACCGCGACCGACCCGGCCGGCACGTGTGTCCGCGGCACAGCCCGCCGCGGCAGCCGCAGCCGCTCCGGCAGCCCGGTCAGGTACGCGAACCCGGGCTGGAACCCGCAGAACGCCACCTCGTAGTCAGCATCCGCGTGCCGGCGCACCACCTCCTCCACCGTCAGCCCGGCCACCCGCGCCACCTCGGCCAGGTCCGCGCCGTCGTAGCGGACGGTCACCACCACGACGTCTCCCGGCACGCTAGCCGCAGGCACCGACAGACCGTCCCAGCCAACGACCGCTGCCCGCGCCGCCGCAGTGTCGTCCGGACCACGCAGCCCGTCGACCAGGACGGTGCGGGCGGCGGGGACCACGTCGACGGCATACAGCTGGCCCGCGACCCGGGCGCGCAGCAGGTGGGCGTACAAGCCCCGCACCTGTGCGTCGTCGGCGACCTCGACCAGCAGCGCCCCGGGCCCGAAGGGCAGCAGCCGCATCAGTCCAACCGCCGCACCGCGACCCCGGCCGCCTCCAGCGCCCCGCGGACCGAGCGGGCCGCCTCCACCGCTCCAGGGCTGTCACCGTGGACGCACAGCGACAGGGCATGCACGGCGACCTGCGACCCGTCGACGGCGACGACCGTGCCGGTCACAGCGATCGACACCGCACGGCGCGCCACCTCCGCATGGTCCTCGACCAGGGCTGCCGGTGAGGAGCGCGGGACCAGCCGGCCGGCCGCGTCATACCCGCGGTCGGGGAAGGCCTCACTCCAAGCGTCCAGCCCCGCCGCTTCGGCCGCGGCCAGCAGCCGCGAACCGGCAAGGGCCAGCACCGGAAGGTCGATCCCCGTCCCCCGCACTCCCGCGACCACGGCAGCCGCCTGCTCCTCGTCCCACACGGTCCGGTTGTGCAGGGCGCCGTGCGGCTTCACGTACGACACGCGCGACCCCGCCGCCCGGGCGAACGCGTCCAAGGCCCCGATCTGGTAGGTGACCTCGTCGGCCAGTTCCGGCGCCGGCACCACCATCTCCCGCCGGCCGAAGCCGAACAGGTCGCGGTAGGACACCTGCGCGCCGATCGCCACGTCGCGCTCGGCGGCCAGCTCGCAGACCCGCCGCATGGTCGAGGGGTCCCCGGCGTGGAATCCGCAGGCGACGTTGGCGCTGGTCACGACATCCAGCAGACCTGTGTCGTCGGTCAGCGACCACCGACCGAATCCCTCGCCGAGGTCAGCATTGAGATCGACCGTCACGTCCATCGCCCTACCGTGGCACACCTAGACTCCCCGGCATGCCGCCGGTTCCGCCGCTGCGCACCGACCGGTTGCGCCTGGTCCCGCTGGACCGGTCGGCGCACGCCGCCGCGTTGCACGACTTGTATGCCGATCCCCGGTTCGCCGAGTACCTCGCCTCGGGCCCCGTCCCCACAGTGGCCGCCAAGGAGGAGACGCTCGCCGTGTTCGACGAGCTTGCGCCGGGCCAGGGGGCCTGGGTGGCCGTCCGCCATGACGACTCGACCGAGCGCGTGGTCGGCCGGTTCTCCCTGCGTCCGTGCCGCTACGCGGCGCCGGGAGACCCGTTGGAGGTCGGCTGGTTCGTGGCGGTGGACCAGTGGGGTCAGGGGCTGGCCGCGGAGGGGATTCGGGCCGCCCTGTCGTATGCCGCCGGGCTGGGCCACCGGCGGGTCATCGCGCTGGTCCGCCACGACAACGCCCGCAGCCGGGCGCTGGCCGAGCGACTGGGCGGGGTGGTGACGGGTCAGGGCCGGTGGTACGGCGAGGAGCCGTCGTTGCGCTACGACATCGAGCTGGCCGGTAGCTGAGCGGTCGGGCACCTCCCCGGAGCCGGGCCCTGCCGCGGCGCGGACGCCCGCGCGGCAGGGACTCGGCGCGGGCGACGGGGCCCGGCGTGGACGGGCGGACCGGCCAGGCGGTGCCTCGGGCGCGCCACAAGCGAGCCAGAACGTAGGCTCGCGACAAAGACGGGGCCCAGGAAAGGCGTGGCGTGGCGGAGACGGTCCAGGTCGACACCACCCGGGTGGCGGGCGCATCGCCCGGCCTCACCGCATACCTGGCCGTTCCCGACCCGCTCGCCCACGGCCCGGGGCCGTACCCGGGCGTCGTCGTCGTGCACGAGGCGTTCGGCGTGGACGACAACATGCGGCGCGCGGCCGACCGGCTGGCCCGCGCCGGTTACCTGACGCTGTTGCCGGACCTGTTCAGCGAGGGCGGTCCGCGGCGCTGCCTGCGGACCACGTTCGCCGCGCTGCGCCGCGGGGCCGGCCGGCCGTTCCAGGACGTCGAGGCCGCCCGGGCCTGGCTGCTGGGCGACCCCCGGTGCACCGGGCGCGTCGGGCTCATCGGGTTCTGCCTGGGCGGCGGATTCGCGCTGCTGTCGCTGGACCGCGGGTTCCAGGCGGTATCGGCGAACTACGGCCGCCTGCCGAGGGACCTGCAGGAGCGGGTCCGGAACGCGTGCCCGGTCGTGGCCAGCTACGGGGGGCGGGACGCCGGCCTGCGCGGCGCGGCGGACACCCTCGAGTCGGCCCTGGCCAGGGCTGGGGTGGAGCACGACGTGGTCGAGTACCCGTCGGCGGGGCACGCGTTCATGGACGAGCAGATGCCCGGGCCGTGGTGGCTGCAGCCGCTGCTGCGGGTCGCCCACGCCGGGCCGGACCCGGCGTCGGCGGGGGACGCGTGGGAACGGATCGAAAGCTTCTTCGGTCGTCACCTGAGCACCGGGGGGTCTGTCGGCCCGGCGGGGTAGCGTCGCGGCCATGAGTGAGAACCAGAGCATCGGCACCGGACCGGGCGTCGAGGACGACCTGCGCAAGGACCCCAGCCAGTGGGTCAGTGGCGACGACCCGATCACCGCGTCCCAGCGCAGTTACCTCGACACGCTGGCCCGGCAGGCGGGGGAGGAGCTGCCGTCGGAGCTGACCAAGGCGGAGGCGTCCGAGCACATCGACCGGCTGAAGTCGCAGCTGCGCCTGGACTGACGGACACGGTCGTCAGTGGCGGCCGTCAGTGCCGGCCGGCGGTGACCAGCTCGCGGACCGCTGGCGCGGTCTCCTGCCCGTATGCCGTCAGCGTCGCCTCGTCGTCGCTGGCCAGGATGAAGACGGACGTGCCGTGCTCCAGAGCCAGGTCGGCGAGGAAGCGCGGGTCCGCGTCGTCCAAGCCCACGTTGAGCAACCTGGTGACCAGGCCTGGCTCCCGCCCGGCCGCGATCGCCGCCTCGTCGATGACCGCGTTCGACCGCGCCAGGGCGTCGACGCCGAGGTAGGACAGGCTCGGCAGCCAGCCGTCGGCCACTTGCCCGACCAGTCGCAGCATGCGCGGCTTGAGGGCGCCGAGCCAGACCGGGATGCGGTGGGCCGGCGCCGGCCCACGCTTGGCGCCGACCAGTCGGTAGTGGTCGCCCTCGATGCGTACCGCGCTGCGGTCCCCGGTGTCCCAGAGCGTCCGCAGCACGGTGATCGCCTCCGCCAGCGCGTCCACCGCCTCCCCCGGCTCGCGGCGGGGGGCGCCCATGGCCACGGCCGCGTCGGCGAACGCCCCGGCGCCGAGGGCCATCGCGACCCGGCCGCCGCTGAGCAGGTCGAGGCTGGCGGCGGCCCGGGCAAGCACGCCCGGCGGCCGCATCGGCAGGTTCGCCACGTTGAGCGACAGGTGCACCCGGGAGGTCGCCGCCGCGACGTAGCACAGCAGCGTCCATGCCTCCAGGAAGCGCGGCTGGTACGGGTGGTCCTGGAACGTGACGAGGTCCAGCCCTGCGGCCTCGCTGGCCTGGGCGAGCCGCACGACCTGCTGGGGCGCGGCCGAACTGGGCACGATGAAGGCGCCGAAGGACAGGTCGTGGCCGTAATCGGGCATGCTCCGACGTTACTCGCGGGAACTGCCGACGCAGGCCGCAGCCGCCGAATCGTCACAGGTGACGCACAGCTGTGGTTCAGCCTCGGCATGTGCGCCGGATCCAGGCTGTCACCCGACGGCAGACCTGCTGCCGCGGAACCGACACATCACAGGCCACCGAGGGAGCATTCGATGACCAGCACGCACCAGCCCACCGAGCACGAGATCGAGGACCACGACCGCGGCCTGCTCTTCGACCTGGGGACCCTGGCCAACCGGCGCGGCGCGCTCAGGCTGTTCGGCGGCATCGGGCTGCTCGCCCTGACAGGCTGCTCGACCGGGAGCAGCGGGACGACTGCCACCACCACGACCTCTGGCTCGGCGAGTTCCAGCAGCGCTGCCACGGCAGGCGACTGCGTCGACGAAGTGCCCCAGGAGACGGCGGGTCCCTACCCCGGCGACGGGTCGAACGGCCCGAACGTGCTCACCGAGAGCGACATCGTGCGCAGCGACATCACCACGAGCTTCGGGTCGTCCTCCGGCGCGGCCGAGGGCGTCCCGCTCACCGTCAAGCTCACCGTGCAGGACGCCAGCTGCGCGCCGCTTTCCGGGGCCGCGGTCTACGTGTGGCACTGCGACCGGGACGGCGGCTACTCGCTGTACTCCGGCGGGGTCACCGACCAGAACTACCTGCGCGGCGTACAGGCGGCCGACGACACCGGCACGGTCACCTTCACCAGCATCTTCCCGGGCTGCTACAGCGGACGATGGCCGCACATCCACTTCGAGGTGTACAAGTCCCTGTCCGAGGCGACCGCGTCCGGGCAGATAGCCGCCACCAGCCAGATCGCGCTGCCGCAGGACGCCTGCGAGAAGGTCTACACCACCTCCGGCTACGAGCAGAGCGTGACCAACCTGTCCCGGGTGAGCCTGTCCAGCGACAACGTCTTCGGCGATGACGGCGGGGCCAAGCAGCTGGCCACGATGACCGGCGACCCCACCAGCGGTTACACCGCGGCGCTCACCGTCTCCGTCGCCGCCTGACGCGCCCCCTACCCCTGCCCCTGCCCCCTACCCCTACCCCCGCCCCCCTCTACCCGCTTGTTGCTCCGGAAGCACCGTTTCCGGCCGCCAACCGCGGCGATTCGGTGCTCCCGGAGCAACAAGCGCGGGTATGCCGGGGCGGTCGCCGGTGAGGACCGAGCTCGGCTCGGCTAGAACTCCGCGGAAGGGTTCATCCTGGACTGCTCCACCCGCTCCAGGGAACTCAGCGCCAAGTGGGCGTATCCGCGCCCGGTCAGCGCGAAGCTCCCATCCGGCAGCGGACGCACGGCTGGGGCGCCCTCCTCGTCGAGGGTGGGGTCGAGTACGCCGGCTACCCTGGCCGCCATCCCGCCGGGTTCGCTGAAGTAGAACCGCGCTGCGGTCGGGTGCTTCTCCGCCACGAGCCGCGACTCGTCGGCGACCCCGTTCATGCCGCCAATGAAGAACGCGGCGTCGATGCGCTGCTCGAGCATCTGCTCCCGCAGGGCGGCGACGCGGTCGTCGTGGTCGGTGCCCTCGGGGGTCCAGATGACGCGGGCCCGGCCTTCCGCCAGCGTCGCCAGCTCGGGCACGAGCCGATCCCGCGGGTTGTCGGCGTCCGCGCGGTAGAACGCCGACTGGTACAGCTCGATCCGCTCTCGGTCCTTACCTCGGGGGATCTTGTGCAGCAGCATGTCGATGCTGAGCGCAAGTGGGGTGATGGCAGGGTGTCCACCGAAGACGAGCACATGGTCGCGGCCGATGATGGCTTCGAACGTCGCTGCCACAGCGAGTTGGATGTCCTCGATCTCGAACGGCTTCGCCTGCTCGGCCCGGTCTCCGTAAGGCACCGAGGCTGACACGAACACCCGCAGGGCGGGCCGGTCTGGCTCATCTGCCAGTTGCGGCATCACCCGTTGAGCCTTGTCCAAGTCCGGGGGATTTGCCACCATCAGCCTCTCGCCGGTCGGCTGCGTCGTCCCAGCTCCACCGTTGTGGAACTCTGAGTAGCTCGCCACGGTCACCCCTCCGCGGGCCGGTTGCGGCGTCCCGACTCCACCGTTGCGGAGCTCCGGGGAGCTCGCCATCGTCGGTCCGTCGTCCCGGCCGATCCAAGCCAGCAGCTTCAGATGGCCTTGGTCGGGGTCCACGGTGCGGTGCACGACCCAGGTCTTCGTGGCATCGGGATGCTCAGTCCGAAGGCTGGCCGCTCGATAGACGTCTTCCGGCATCGGCCGCCGCGACGCGACGAGGACCAGCTCCCTTGTGCTGCTCTTCCGGTCGACACCGAGGACGCTCCACGGGTTCAACGGCTGGACGGTAAGACCCCGATCTTCCAGCCGGTTGATGACCGACTGCAGCAGGCTTTCCCGGCGGAGCCGATAACTACGGGTGTGCACCGCCTGGAGGCTGCCTGCGAGGCGCACCAGGGCGCCTCCGGCGAGCCTGATGTCGCCGTTTTCAGCGATCTCGTAGTCATCAGGGCTGGTGAGGGCTCGGCCGGCCGCATCCAGCCGCCACCCCAACGGCGCTTCCTCTGCGCCGTCATTTGCGGTGGCGGTGACCGATGTGGTGAGCGTCGTCGTCCGAGTGCGGGCTGCTGTCACTGCGGCGTGCGTCACGACTGGCGTCGTCGACGCCTCGGTTCTCGGTACCACCCGGTGTCCTGACGGCGGCGGTGACACCGTCCTGATAGCAATGCCATGGCTCTTGGCGAATGCCAGTTCGTAGTCGATCCACGGGCTCTGGGCGGCGTGCGGTGTCTCGATCAGCACCAGGACCGACCGGTCGTCGAGTTCCCGCGTGAGCGCCTGCTGAAACGGTGCGCCCACCTTGATGTCGACGGTGTCCAGGAAGGCCCGGCACCGCTGGTCGAGCAGCGCATGACGGACCTGGACGGCCAGGGCTGTCCCGTCTTTGCGGGCATATGAGATGAAGTAACGGCGGTCATCCTCGTCCAGCCCCAGCGCGCGCAGCAGCGAGCGGGCCACGGGAGTCGGGTCCGCCGCCGGTTGCCAGGCCACGCCGTTGAGCTCATCCAGCCCTCGGGGACATTGCGCGTGGAAGTCGACTTCGGGGTTGAACACGACCCAAACGTCCACCGCGGTGACTCTCGCCGCCTTGACCAGCTTCTCCGTGGGCTTGGCGTCGACGGACAGGCTGCCTCCGACGAGAACGAGCACGACGGTGGTCTCGGCTGTAGCCGTCGGTGTCACGCCGTCGAGCGAGGTGATGAACTCCAGCGCGTCCTGCTCATTGGACTCCTTGGCGGCATCGATGAGGGCGTGTTGCAGCCGTGAGCAGTCCCCGGGCCGGTCAACGCTGTGCAGCAGCAGCTTCCAGCGCTGACGCGGGTTGGGTGCCATCCCAGTCCTCCTCAGGCGACTACGCGAGCCGCGTGGGCGGTGAGCCAGTGCTGGACAGGCGGCTGCAGCGTCCCGTCGAGGTCGAGCGCGTCGAACGGGGTGTGTAGCCGGTGGGCCAGCATCGCCGGCGGCTGCGGCAGGGACCGTTCACGCAGGATGAGACAGGGGGTGTCGCGCGCGAACAGGTAGCCGAGCTCGACCGCCAGGTTCGCGGTGTCCGCGGCGAGGTTGTGCTCCACGCCGTCGAAGACCGCGATGGCCAGCGCGGTGTTGTCCAAGCAGAGCTTGACATTGGTCCACAGCTCGCCGGAGTAGTCCCGGTCGTCCGCACGGACGACGTCGAATCCGAGGGTGGTTGCCGTGTCACGGATCAGGCGGTGGACGGTGGCGCGCCAGGGGTTGTGACCGAAGCGCATCAGCAGCAGCAGGGTTCGGTCCGGCGATGGGTGGTCTTGGCGGAACAGGGCGGAGGCGAGTTGGCTCATGCGCCCGTGACGATCGAGTCCACGGTCGGCTGTGGCACCGCCTCGTCGCTCACCCCTGCTCCTCATGACGATTGAGCTCTTCGAGCAAGGCGTCCAGTTGAGGCCCGTCGCCTCGTGGTCGACAGATATCGCCGATCAGCTTCAGATTGGCCGTCGTGGTCGCAGCCTGGAACCTCTCGGTGAGTCGCGCCAGCATGCCCCTGGCCGCGCGATGGACCGTGGCCCAGTCGCCCGACACGGCGGCGAGCTCGACGACCGAGGCGTAGTCCCAGTAGTCGGCGCGGCGCTCGCGGATGCGCAGGCCCGCCGCATACCGAACCGCCGGCAGCATCTCGCGGGCATGCTCGGCGTGCTGATCGCCGGCGAGCTGACCGAGGACAACGGCGTTCACCCCGGGATAGGGATCCCGGGGGTCGCACTCGAAGCCGCGGCGGTAGGTCTCCGATGCCCGGTCCAGGAGTCCGGCGGCCCGGAAGGTGCTGCCTCCCTGTTCCACTACGTGAAGCCAGTAGCGCTTGTACACGCCGCCCAGGACGCCGTAGCTTTCCGAACTGGGTCGGCGTTCCAGCAGCTCGCTGAGGATCTCGACCGCGGCGTCGAAATGGTGGAGCCGACCGAGCGCAAGAGCGAACTGCTCACGCACCAGCCACACATCCGCGACCTCGGCCGGCATGTCCGCGACCAGGTCGACCATCTCCTGCCAGCCCTGGACCGCACGAAACGCCAGCAGCAATGCAACCAGGCTTTCGGCCGGCAGGCGGTCCTCGTCGAGCTCGGCGCGAAGAGACCGGAGCGCGTCCAGCCCCCGCTGTTGGGCCTCGCTGATCCGGCGGTTTGCGTGCTCATCGTGGTCGAGCGCGTCCAGCATGGCGTCGACCCGCCGGTGGTCGATCTCCGGTATCGGCAGACCGGCCACGAGCTGGAACACCGGACTATCGACATCCCTGGACCGTGCCGCACGCAGGCGCTCACCCAGCCGTGCCCGGAAGCGCTCGAGCGCGGGCGGGTCAGTCAGTACATCCGCGGAGTAGGCCAGCGCGGTCGCCGGTGCGACGTCCAACGGCAGCGGGACGTCGTCCTGGTAGATAAGTACGGTGCTCCAAGGCCGAAGCGCGTGCCGGATACCGAGCTCGTAGAACACGTTCGGGTTGGCGAAGGACAGGTCGGCCACCGCGTACTCGCACACGGCGAGGTGCTCGAAGATCCGCTTCTGGAAGATGCCGCCACCGATCTCTTCGTCCGAACGGTGCGGCCGAAGTCCGGCCTCCTGCACCGCGGGGGAGATCAGATGCGCGTAGATGTCATCGAGCAGCGCCTTGCGCGCCGGGGCACGCGGGCCGCTGCCGAAGGGCATCACCACGAAGCAGAGTGACCGTCGAGCCAACAGTCCTCCTGTGGCTTGTCCGTTGCCTACACTGCCCATACATTGACTCGGTCACACAATCCAGCGCAAGTGGGGGCCATGTCTGCTGAACGTGAAGGGGTGGCGGGCGCGCAGCCCGAGCAACCCGAACCGGACCACCTGGCGATGGTGCAATCAATCATCGAACGGATGGCTGCCGAGTCCGCTCATGTCAAGACGCGGACAGTGACCGTGCTGGCCGGCCTTCTCATCCTGGCTCGAGTCAGTCCTCAGCCCGGTGCGTTCCGGTACGCCGCGCTCATCGTGCTCCCGTTCTGCTGGCTGGATGCCTATTACCTGTGCTTGGAGCGCCGTTACCGGAAGCTGTATGACGCATGCGTACGTGGGGATGTCCCCAAGTGGGAACTGGGCCTGGCACCCCTCACGCGGCCGGGTCGACCACCCGGCTGGCCCACGGTGATCGGGACCCTCATGCGGCCAGTCATTTGGGTTTTCTACCTCGCCATCATCGCCGCGGTCGTACTCGCTGCAGCCATCCCGCCGATGAGCAAGTGAGGAGCATCGAACGTGCCGATCAGCGTCTTTCTCAGCCGCCCCTCGCCGCATGAGGACGGGCAACGCAGGTTCCTAGAAGCCGTTCAGGCGCACCTGCATGACCGCGGCCTGGCGCCACGGACCATCGGAAACACCGACTACAGTCGAGAGCCGATGCCGCATATCCGAAGCGTGATGATGGACTGTAACGGGTTCCTGGGCTTGGGTTTTCGACGGTTCAAGATCATCAAGGGGGAGGACCGGCCGGGCGCGGTCGGGGCCTACAACAACCTCGGCCGAGTCAGCAACCAGTGGTTGACCACGCCCTACCTGCACCTGGAGGCGGCCATCGCCTTCCAACTGGGGTTGCCGATCCTGCTGTTCGCCGAGGCGGGCGTCATCCGTGAGGGCGCTCTCGAACACGGCATCATGACCATGGACAAGCACGCCTTCGACACGACGACAGAAGACGGCCGTCAGGCTTTCTTGGACTCAGAACAGTGGCGCCAGCTGACCAACTCGTGGGAGGGCGAGGTCCGGGAGGTTGTCTACAACAAGGGCCAGCCGCCCAAGCTCTACCACCGCTGACAGCCCGGCTGAGATCAGCTCGGCGGGCCCCTGTGCCTCGCGGCCCGGATTCGGTGCTTCCGGAGCAACAAGCGCGGGTATGCCGGGCGGTCGCCGGCCCGGGATAGACTGGCGGCCGATCCAGCGACCCCCGGGGCGTGAGCCCGGCGCGCGCGTGCCCGCAGCGGCGATGCGGAGCCGGCCCCCGGCATACAGGAAGCGAAGTTCAGCCAGTGGCGACGACCAACGACCTCAAGAACGGCATGGTGCTCAACATCGACGGGCAGTTGTGGTCCGTGGTGGAGTTCCAGCACGTCAAGCCGGGCAAGGGCCCGGCGTTCGTGCGCACCAAGCTGAAGGCGGTGCTGTCCGGCAAGGTGGTCGACAAGACGTTCAACGCCGGGACCAAGGTCGAGACCGCCAACGTCGACAAGCGGACGATGCAGTACCTGTACAAGGACGGCAGCGAGTACGTCTTCATGGACGGCCAGTCCTACGACCAGCTGAGCGTCCCGGCCGAAGTGGTCGGCACCGCGGCGGACTACATGCTGGAGAACCAGGACGCCATCGTCGCCACCCATGACGGCTCGCCCCTGTATGTCGAGCTGCCGGCCAGCGTGGTGCTGGAGATCTCCTACACCGAGCCGGGCCTGCAGGGCGACCGCTCGACCGGGGGCACCAAGCCGGCCACCTTGGAGACCGGCGGCACGATCCAGGTGCCGCTGTTCATCGAGACCGGGACTCGGGTCAAGGTCGACACCCGCGACGGCTCCTACCTCGGGCGCGTCAACTAGATGTCCGCTCGCAGCAAGGCCCGCAAGAAGGCGTTGGAGTTGCTCTTCGAGGCCGACCAGCGGGGGATCGACGCCGCCGGACTGCTAGCGGAGCGGGTGGCCCGGCCGACCACGCAGGCGCCGCTGCCGCAGTTCACGGTGGACCTGGTCGCCGGGGTGGTGTCGAAGTGGGACGCGCTCAATGAGCTCCTCGCGACGTACTCCCACGGCTGGACGGTGGAGCGGATGCCGGCGGTGGACCGGTCGATCCTGCGGATCGGCGCCTACGAGGTGGTCTACGCGCAGGACATCCCCGACGGGGTCGCGATCAGCGAGGCGGTGGAGCTGGCCAAGATGCTGTCCACCGACGACTCGCCGTCGTTCGTCAACGGCCTGCTGAGCCGGATCGCGGAGGTCAAGCCCACCCTGGTATGACGCCGACCCCCGCCTGGTGCCCAGAAGGCACCGAACCCTCCCACTCCCCGCTTGTTGCTCGGAAACCACCGTTTCGGCAGGCCGGAGGCGCGAAATCGGTGCGTTCGGAGCAACAAGCGGGGAGTGGGGGGGCAGGGGCAGGGGTGGCAGGGGCCACGCGGGAGGAGGGCGATGGCGGCGGTTGTCCACCTCGGCCGGTACAGTGTCGAGGAAACCGACATCCTTTAAGGCCCGTCCGGTGAGGCGGGGAAGGAGGTCTGACGCGTTGATGCGTCCTGACTTCGCAGCACCCAGCACGCCCGCACCTCGGGTCGTGCTCGCCTCCGCCGACATCAGCCGTATGCTGCGCCGGCTCGCGCACGAGATCCTCGAACGCAACAAGGGAGCGACCGGCCTGGTCCTGCTGGGCATCCCGACCCGGGGCGTCACGCTGGCCAGGCGTCTGGCGCGGGAGATGGCCGAGGTCGAGTCGGCGGACATCCCGGTCGGTGCCCTGGACATCACGATGCACCGCGACGACCTGCGGCGACACCCGGTCCGCGCGGTCGAGGCCACCGACATCCCGGCCGGCGGTATCGACGGGCGCACGGTCGTGTTGGTCGACGACGTCCTCTACGCGGGCCGCAGCGTCCGGGCGGCGCTGGACTCCCTGGCCGACCTGGGCCGGCCCAGCGCGGTGCGGCTGGCGGTGCTGGTCGACCGCGGGCACCGGGAGCTGCCGATCCGGGCCGACTTCGTCGGCAAGAACCTGCCCACGTCCAGCACCGAGCGCGTGCATGTCCTGCTGGCCGAGCACGACGGCGTGGACGAGGTGCGCATCCTGGGAGGCGAACGCTGATGCGCCACCTGCTGTCGATGGCCGACCTCGACCGCGACCAGGTGCAGGCGATCCTCGACACCGCCGCCAAGATGCACGACGTGCAGCGTCGCGAGGTCAAGAAGCTGCCCACCCTGCGCGGGCGCACCGTGGTCAACCTGTTCTTCGAAGACTCCACCCGCACCCGGTCCTCGTTCGAGATCGCCGGGAAGTGGCTGTCGGCGGACGTGGTCAACGTCAGCGGCAAGGGGTCCTCGACGAGCAAGGGCGAATCCCTGCGCGACACGGTGCTGACGATCGACGCGATGGGCGTGGACGGCCTGGTCGTCCGGCACGGCGCCAGCGGCGCCGCGCTGCAGGTGAGCCGCTGGGTCCGGGCTAGTGTCGTCAACGCCGGCGACGGCACCCACGAGCACCCCACCCAGGCGCTGCTGGACGCTTACACCATGCGCCGGGCTCTCGGTGACCTCGACGGTCGCCAGGTCGCCATCGTCGGCGACCTGACCCACTCCCGGGTGCTGCGCAGCAACCTCATCTGCCTGCGGACCCTGGGCGCGCACGTCACCGTGGTGGCGCCACCCACGCTCATGCCCAGCGGCGTCGCGAGCTGGGCCAAGGCGGAGGGCTTCGAGACCTCCTACGAGCTCGACCCGGTCCTGCCGAGGGTCGACGCGGTCATGATGCTGCGGGTCCAGCGGGAGCGGATGACCGGCGGCTACTTCCCCACCGCCCGGGAGTACTCGGTCGGCTACGGCCTGACCCGGGCCCGGCTGGCAGCGCTGCAGGAGCACACCGTGATCTGCCACCCGGGGCCGATGAACCGCGGCCTGGAGATCGCAGCCGACGCCGCCGACGCCGCGAGAAGCCTTATCCTGGAACAGGTCTCGGCCGGCGTCGCGGTGCGCATGTCGGTGCTCTACCACCTGCTCGCCGGTGAGGGCAGCGCATGAGCAGCGTCTTGATCCGGGGCGCGGACCTGGCCGGGGCCGGGCGCGCCGACCTGCTGCTGCGCGACGGCCTCATCGCCGAGACCGGCTCGCTCACCGCGCCGAAGGGCGCCCAGGTGGTCGACGCGGACGGCCTGGTCGCGCTGCCCGGCCTGGTCGACCTGCACACCCACCTGCGCGAGCCGGGCCGGGAGGACGCCGAGACGGTCGCCTCCGGGTCCGCCGCGGCCGCCGTCGGCGGCTACACCGCGGTGCTTGCCATGGCCAACACCACCCCGGTCACCGACACCGCCGAGGCGGCAGAGCGGGTGGCCGACCTGGGCGCCCGGGCGGGGCTGGTCGACGTGCAGCCGGTCGGGGCGGTGACCAAGGACCTGGCCGGGCTGGAGCTGGCCGAGCTCGGCTTGATGGCCCGCTGCCGGGCCCGGGTCAAGGTGTTCTCCGACGACGGCCGCTGCGTCCACGACGCGCGCGTGATGAGGCGGGCGCTGGAGTACGTCAAGGCCTTCGGCGGGGTCATCGCCCAGCACGCGCAGGAGCCGCGTCTGGCCGACGCGAGCGCCTGCTGCCACGAGGGGGAGCTGTCCGGCCGGCTCGGCCTGCCCGGCTGGCCCGGCGTCGCCGAGGAGGTGGTCGTCGCCCGTGACGTCATGCTCGCCCGACACACCGGCAGCCGGCTGCACGTGGCCCACGTGTCTACCGCCGGGACGGTCGAGGTGCTGCGCTGGGCCCGCTCGCTGGGCATCCCGGTGACCGCCGAGGTCACCCCGCACCACCTGGTCCTGACCACCGAGCTGCTGCGCGACTACGACCCGGTCTACAAGGTCAACCCGCCGCTGCGTCCGGCCGAGGACGTGCAGGCGCTGCGGGACGCGCTGGCGGACGGCACCATCGACGCCGTCGCCACCGACCACGCGCCACATGCCCGGCACGACAAGGAACACGCATTCGCTGACGCCGCATTCGGGATGGTCGGCCTGGAGACGGCGCTGTCCGTGGTCAGCGACGTGATGGTCCACGGCGGACGCATGGGCTGGGCCGGCGTGGCCAGGGTGATGTCGGTGCAACCGGCTCGCATCGCCGGCCTGGACGGGCATGGCCGGCCGCTGGCCGCGGGCCAGCCGGCAAACCTGGCGCTGGTGGACCCGCAGGCCCGCGTCACTGTGAACGCCGCCGAGTCGCAGTCGCTTTCGCGCAACAACCCTTGGCACGCCCGCAGCTTCACCGGTGCCGTGGTCGCCACCTTCCTGCGCGGCCGCCCGACCGTGCTGAAGGGCGCGCTGGCATGAACCGCACCATGGCCGTCGCGGTGCTGCTCGGCGCGCTGCTGTTGGTTTACCGGCTCATGTATGCCGGGTGGTCCGGTCGGTCTCGCCGGCACCAGCTCGCTGCCGAGGCGGTGCGGCCAGGCGCAGCCGACGAACCGGAAACCGTTGTGGCCGAGGGCATCTACGTCAGCACCACGACTGCCGGCTCCCGCCTGGACCGCGTCACCGCCGCCGGGCTCGGCGTCCGGTCCCGGGCCACGATGCACGTCTGCGACGACGGGGTGCGGTGGCAGCGCGACGGCGCGGCGACGGTCCACGTCCCCGCCGCCCGGATCAGCGCCGTGGGGCTGGAGTCCGGCATGGCTGGCAAGTTCGCGGTAGGCCGGCGGATCGTCGTCGTGGCCTGGCGACCGGAGGGGGAGGACCAGACCTACGCCACCGGGTTCCTACCCCGCTTCGCCGCCGACCGCGGCCCAGTTGTCGACGCGGTGGCCGCGCTGGTCGAGTCCCGTGGCACCGCAACCGCGCCGGCACCCCGGACCGCACCCGCACCCGCAGCAACGACGTCGGATGGAGCCCCGTGACCCCACCCACCACACCGCCGCAGCCACTGCTGCGCCACCGCGACCCAGCGGTGCTGGTCCTGGAGGACGGCCGCACCTTCCACGGCGAGGCCTACGGCACGCTGGGGGAGACCGTCGGCGAGGCGGTGTTCTGCACCGGGATGAGCGGCTACCAGGAGACGCTCACCGACCCCAGCTACCACCGCCAGGTTGTTGTCATGACCGCGCCCCACGTCGGCAACACCGGGGTCAACGACCAGGACGCGGAGTCCGGGCGGATCTGGGTGTCCGGGTATGTCGTGCGGGACCCGGCGCTGCGCCCGTCCAGCTGGCGCGCGGTCCGGTCGCTGGAGGAGGACCTCGCCGCGCAGGGAGTGGTCGGCATCTGCGGTATCGACACCCGCGCGCTGACCCGGCACCTGCGCGAGCGGGGCGCGATGCGGGTCGGCGTGTTCTCCGCCGCGGCCGCCGCTGAGCCGGTTGCTGCGCTGCTGGACCGCGTCGTGGCCGCACCGCGGATGCTCGGCGCGGACCTGGCCGGCCAGGTCACCACACCGACGCCGTACGTGGTCCCGGCCGTGGGTCAGCACCGGCTCACCGTCGCCGCCGTGGACCTCGGCATCAAGGCGATGACGCCCTCGCACCTGGCAGCGCGTGGGGTCGACGTGCACGTCCTGCCGCAGGCCTCGACGTTCGGCGACGTCACCGCCGTGCGCCCGGACGGGGTGTTCTTCTCCAACGGGCCCGGCGACCCGGCCTCTGCCGACCACGAGGTCGCGTTGCTGCGACAGGTGCTGGACGCGCGAATCCCCTTCTTCGGCATCTGCTTCGGCAACCAGCTGCTTGGGCGTGCCCTCGGGTTCGGCACGTACAAGCTGAAGTACGGCCACCGCGGCATCAACCAGCCGGTGCTGGACCGGCGCACCGGCCGGGTGGAGGTCACCGCGCACAACCACGGGTTCGCGGTGGACGCGCCGGTGGACTCTGACAGCGACACGGCATACGGGCGGGTCCGGGTAAGCCACCTGGGCCTCAACGACGGCGTGGTCGAGGGGCTGGAGTGCCTTGACGTGCCGGCGTTCTCGGTGCAGTACCACCCGGAGGCGGCTGCCGGGCCGCACGACTCGCAGTACCTGTTCGACCGGTTCGTCCAGCTCATGCTCGATGCCAAGGAGACCACTGCCTGATGCCCCGCCGCACCGACATCAACAGTGTCCTGGTCATCGGGTCCGGGCCGATCGTCATCGGCCAGGCAGCCGAGTTCGACTACTCCGGCACCCAGGCCTGCCGGGTGCTGCGGGAGGAGGGCATCCGGGTGATCCTGGTCAACTCCAACCCGGCGACGATCATGACCGATCCCGAGGTGGCGGACCAGACCTACGTCGAGCCCATCACCCCGGACGTGCTCGAGGCGATCATCGCCAAGGAGCGGCCGGACGCTGTGCTCGCGACCCTGGGCGGCCAGACGGCCCTCAATGCCGCGATGGCACTAGACGAGCTCGGCGTCCTGGAGAAGTACGACTGCCCGCTGATCGGCGCAAGCGTCGAGGCGATCCGGCTGGGGGAGGACAGGCAGGCGTTCAAGGGCGTCGTGCAGCGCTGCGGCGCCGAGGTCTGCCGGTCGGTCATCGCGCACACGATGGAGGAGGTGCTCGCCGCCGCCGAGGATCTGGGCTACCCGATGGTGGTGCGGCCCTCGTTCACGATGGGCGGCCTGGGCTCCGGCTTCGCCCATGACGAGGAGGACCTCCGCCGGATAGCCGGGGCCGGCCTGCACGACAGCCCGACCACCGAGGTGCTGCTGGAGGAGTCGATCCTGGGCTGGAAGGAGTACGAGCTGGAGGTGATGCGCGACCATGCCGACAACGTGGTCGTCGTCTGCTCGATCGAGAACCTCGACCCGATGGGCGTGCACACCGGCGACTCCATAACAGTGGCACCGGCGCTCACCCTGACCGACCGCGAGTACCAGCGGCTGCGCGACATCGGCATCGCGGTGATCCGAGAGGTCGGCGTCGACACCGGCGGCTGCAACATCCAGTTCGCGGTCAACCCGGACGACGGCCGGGTCATCGTGATCGAGATGAACCCGCGGGTGTCGCGGTCCAGTGCCCTGGCGTCCAAGGCGACCGGCTTCCCGATCGCCAAGATCGCGGCCAAGATGGCGATCGGCTACACCCTGGACGAGGTGCCGAACGACATCACCAGGCAGACTCCGGCCAGCTTCGAGCCGACGCTGGACTACGTGGTGGTGAAGGTCCCCCGGTTCGCGTTCGAGAAGTTCCCCGCCGCCGACCCGACGCTGACGACGACGATGAAGTCGGTCGGCGAGGCGATGGCGATCGGGCGCAACTTCACCGAGGCGCTGCAGAAGGCACTGCGGTCGGTCGAGCGGGCGGGATCCACCTTCCACTGGCGCAAGGACGAGAAGCCCGGCAAGGAGATGGGACGCGCCCTGCTCGAGCAGGCGCGGACGCCCACCGACGGGCGGATAGTGCTGGTGCAGCAGGCGCTTCGAGGCGGTCTCTCGGTCGAGGAGGTGCACCGGGTCACCGGGATCGACCCGTGGTTCCTGGACCAGGTCCAGCTCATCAACGAGATCGCGGAGCAGATTCGCACGAACGGGTTCTCGGGGGCAGCACGGGAGGCCGAGGCCACCGGCGGTCAGCTGAGCGCCCGGCTGCTGCGGCTGGCCAAGCGGCACGGCTTCTCCGACGCCCAGCTCAGCGAGCTGACGGGGATGCCCGAGGCGGTCGTCCGCGGGGTGCGTCACGCCCTCGGGGTTCGGCCGGTCTACAAGACGGTGGACACATGCGCGGCAGAGTTCGCCGCGCTCACGCCATATCACTACAGCTCCTACGACGAGGAGACCGAGGTCGCCCGCCGGCAACGCCCCGCCGTGGTCATCCTCGGCAGCGGCCCGAACCGGATCGGCCAGGGCATCGAGTTCGACTACTCGTGCGTGCACGCCAGCTTCGCGCTGCGAGATGCCGGCTTCGACACGGTCATGGTGAACTGCAACCCGGAGACAGTGTCCACCGACTACGACACGTCCAGCCGGCTGTACTTCGAGCCGCTGACCCTGGAGGACGTGCTGGAAGTGGTCCACGCGGAGCAGCAGGCCGGCCCGCTGGCCGGGGTCGTCGTTCAGCTTGGCGGCCAGACTCCGCTGGGCCTGGCGAAAGCCCTGAAGGCGGAAGGGATCCCGATCGTCGGCACCTCGCCGGAGGCGATTCACCTGGCCGAGGACAGGGGCGCGTTCGGGCGGGTGCTCGCGGAGGCGCGGCTGCCCGCGCCCCGTCACGGCACGGCATACAGCGGGGCCGAGGCGGTGGAGGTGGCTCGGGAGATCGGCTACCCGGTCCTGGTGCGGCCCTCCTACGTGCTGGGCGGGCGCGGGATGGAGATCGTCTACGACGACGAGACCCTCGTCGGCTTCGTCGACCGCGCGACGCTGGCCTCGCCCGAGCATCCGGTGCTGGTCGACCGGTTCCTCGACGACGCCATCGAGATCGACGTCGACGCGCTCTACGACGGCCAGCAGCTGTACCTGGGCGGCATCATGGAGCACATCGAGGAGGCCGGGATTCACTCCGGCGACTCGGCCTGCGTGCTGCCGCCGGTGACGCTGGGCACCGAGGAGCTGCAACGGGTCCGGGAGTCGACACTCAAGCTGGCCGAGGGCATCGGCGTGCGCGGGCTGATGAACGTCCAGTTCGCCCTAGCACACGACGTGCTCTACGTCCTAGAGGCCAATCCCCGTGCCAGCCGTACGGTTCCGTTCGTCGCGAAGGCGACCGGCGTCCCGCTGGCAAAGGCCGCGGCCCGGGTGATGCTCGGCGCGACGATTGCCGAGCTGCGCGCTGAGGGGCTGCTGCCGGCCACCGGCGATGGCGGCGAGTTGCCGCCGCACGCACCGGTCTCGGTGAAGGAGGCCGTGCTGCCGTTCAAGCGGTTCCGGACCCGCACCGGTCAGGTGGTCGACAGCCTGCTCGGTCCCGAGATGCGGTCGACCGGCGAGGTCATGGGCATCGACCGCGACTTCGGCGCCGCCTTCGCCAAGAGCCAGTTGGGCTCTGTGACCGGACTGCCGCGCGAGGGAACGATCTTCGTGTCCGTCGCTAACCGGGACAAGCGGGCGATGATCTTCCCGGTGAAGCGACTGGCGGACCTGGGGTTCGACCTGTTAGCTACTAAGGGCACCGCGGACGTGTTGCGCCGCAACGGGATCCACGCCAAGGTCGTACGCAAGCACAGCGACGGTCCTGGGCCCGGCGGCGAGCCGACCATCGTCGACCGCATCCTTGCCGGCGAGGTAGGGATGGTCGTGAACACCCCCTCCGGGCGCGACGCGCGCGCCGACGGCTACGCCATCCGCGCCGCCACCACCAGCATGGACCGGCCGATCATCACCACCGTTCAGCAGCTCGGCGCGGCGGTCCAGGGAATCGAGGCGCAGCTGAACGAGCCGGTCCGGGTACGGTCGTTGCAGGACCACGCCAAGGACCTGGACCTGTATGCCGCACAGGCGGACTCGCGGTGACAGTCGCCACCCGCGTCCCGCAGCAGCGCGCGGAGCTGCTCGCGACCGAGCGGATCGGCGCCTACCATCGGTTGCGGTTCGGCGCGCCCGACGTAGCCGCCCGGGCACTTCCGGGCCAGTTCGTCGCCGCGGCCGTCGGTGGGCCGCTCTCCGCGCACCTGCTGCGTCGCTGCTTCTCGCTGCACCGGGCCGAGGGGGGCGGCGTCGAGGTCGTCGTCGCGCCCCGTGGCCCCGGCACCCGGTGGCTCACCGAGCTTCCCGTCGGCGGGGTGGTCGACCTGGTCGGCCCGCTCGGCACGCCGTTCCCGCTGGCCCAGCCGGGGGCGCCCTGCGTGCTGGTCGGCGGCGGCTACGGCAGCGCCCCACTGTTCTGGCTGGCCGATCAGCTGCGCCGCCGCGGCTGCCCCGTGCGACTCGTTCTCGGCGCGGCCAGCGCGGACCGGCTGTTCGGGATCGACCTCGCTGCGGAGGTCGCCGAGGACGTGCGCGTCACCACGGACGACGGATCGCTCGGCACGCAGGGCTGGGTGTCCGACGTGCTGCCCGGGCTGACGACCCGCGACACCGTGGTCTACGCCTGCGGACCGATGGCGATGCTTCGCGCGGTCACCGGCATTGCGACGGCCGCTGGTGCGGTCGCCCACGTGGCGGTCGAGGAGTCCATGGCCTGCGGCGTCGGGATCTGCATGACGTGTGTCCTGCCGGTGCGCAGCGAGGGGGGAGTGACCAGGATGGTCCGGTCCTGCGTCGAGGGGCCGGTGTTCCGCGGCGACCGGGTGCGCTGGGACGCCTTCGAGAACGGCTGGTGCCGTGTCCCGGCCGACGCGGTGGGAGCGCCTGGGCAGGCAACCCGGGCGGACGCTCAGCCATGACGCTGACCGACCCGAAGCCGGGCCATGACGACCGCACCGACGACCACACCGTGCACACCGACGACCGCACCGGGCACCCCGACGACCACACCGGGCACGCCGACGACCGCACCGTGCACGCCGACGACCACACCGTGCACCCCGACGACCACACCGTGCACGCCGACGACCACACCGTGCACCCCGACGACCACACCGGGCACGCCGACGACCACACCGTGCACGCCGCCGAGGTACGCGCTGCCGGGCCGGAGGTCGACATGAGCACCGACCTGGCCGGTGCGCTATTGCCGAACCCGCTGATGACTGCCTCCGGCTGCGCCGCCAACGGCAAGGAGCTGCACCGCCTGGTCGACATCACCGCCCTCGGCGCCTTCGTCACCAAGTCGGTGATGGAGCGGCCCCGCTCCGGCCGGGGCACCCCGCGGATGGCCGAGACGGCCAGCGGCATGCTCAACTCCATCGGCCTGCAGGGCCCGGGGATCGAGGCCTTCGTCGGCGACGACCTGCCCTGGCTGCGGCAGGTCGGAGCCCGTGTCCTGGTCTCTATCGCGGGTGGCGACAGCCAGGAGTTCGGCCGCGTGGCAACGGCGCTCGCCGAGGCCGACGCGTTCGACGCTGTCGTGGGTGTCGAGGTGAACATCTCCTGCCCGAACGTCGCCGACCGCGGGCTGGTGTTTGCCTGCGATCCCCAGGCATCCACCGCGGTCGTTCGGCTGGCCCGCGCGAGCGTGCCGGCCGGCATACCGATCTTCGCCAAGCTCACCCCCGACGTGACCGACATCGTCACCATCGCCCGCGCCGCGATGTCCGCCGGCGCCGACGGCCTGACCCTGGTGAATACGCTGCTCGGCATGGTGATCGACACGGATCGGCTGCGCCCGCAACTCGCCGGCGTGACCGGCGGGCTGTCCGGCCCGGCGATCCGGCCGGTGGCGGTGCGCGCGGTCTGGCAGGTCCGGGCGGCCATGCTCGCCGGGCTTGTCCGCCCGGGCCCGATCATCGGGGTGGGCGGGGTCCGGACCGGCCTGGATGCCCTCGAGCTGGTCGCCGCCGGCGCCAGCGCGGTCCAGGTGGGCACCGCCACGTTCAACGACCCGGCCGCACCGGTTCGCGTCAACACCGAGCTCGCCGCCGAGCTCGCGGCCCGCGGGTTCGCCCGGTTCACCGACGCCGTGGGCGTCGCTCACGAGAGGTGGGAGACGACGCGATGACCACAACCCTGGCCGGTCCCCCCCAACCCGGTGTGCACCGGACGCAGCCGTTCGGTGAGCGGCTGCGCGACGCGATGGACCGGCACGGCCCGGTGTGCGCGGGACTCGACCCGCACAGCAGCCTGCTCGGCGCCTGGGGGCTGCCCGACACGGTGCACGGCCTGGAGGCGTTCGCGGCGGCGTGCGTGGAGGCCTTCGGCGGCCAGGTAGCTGCGGTGAAGCCGCAGTCCGCGTTCTTCGAGCGGTTCGGCGCTGCCGGCGTCGGCGTGCTGGAGCGCACGCTGGCGGCCTTCCGCGCGGCGGGCACGCTCACCATCCTGGACGTCAAGCGGGGCGACATCGGGTCCACCATGGCGGCCTACGCGCAGGCCTACCTCGGGACGGACGCCCCGATGCGGGCCGACGCCATCACCGCCAGCCCGTACCTGGGGTACGCCGCTCTTCGTCCCGCCCTGGACCTGGCAGCGAGCACGGGGCGCGGCGTGTTCGTGCTGGCGCTGACCTCCAACCCGGAAGGCGCGACGGTCCAGCACGCCCTGCATCAGGGTCGGTCGGTGGCCGGGTCGGTGGTGGACGGGGCCGCCGCCGACAACGCCGGCGCGGAAAGGATGGGCAGCATCGGCCTGGTAGTGGGTGCCACGGTCGGGACCGCCGTCACCGACCTCGGGCTCGACCTGGCGGCGGTGCGCGGTCCGCTGCTCGCTCCCGGTGTGGGTGCCCAGGGCGCGACGGCGCGGGATCTCCGGGCGGTGTTCGGCGCGGCCCTGCCCTGCGTCCTGGCCAGCAGCAGCCGCGAGATCCTTCGGTCCGGGCCGTCGGTGCCGGCCCTGTCCGCCGCCGCCCGCCGGTCGGCCGACGAGGTCGCCGACTTGCTGCGGCCCTGACATCGGTCCACATCCGTCCACATCAGGTCCGGTCCTGGTCCACTTCCGGTCCGGGGGCTGCGGGGTCGTTGCGAGGTCGGAGCGTCACTCGCTAGGTTCAAGACCCGTCGTCGCCTTGTGATGGCTCCGTGAGGGGCTGGGGGAGGCGACCGCCCACGTCCAGCCGACCGTCCGGAGGAGAGAGCATCGTGGCCCTTCCCCAGCTGACACCTGAACAGCGAGCCGAGGCGCTGGCCAAGGCTGCTGCAGCCCGGCGTGAGCGTGCGGCCGTGAAGAACCGGCTGAAGTACTCCCACGGTTCGTTGAAGGAGGTCATCGCCGAGGCCAAGACCTCCGACGTGATCGGCAAGATGAAGGTCTCGTCGCTATTGGAGTCGATGCCCGGTGTTGGCAAGGTGCGGGCCAAGCAGATCATGCAGGAGGTCGGCATCTCCGAGACCCGACGGGTGCGCGGGTTGGGCGCCAACCAGATCCAGGCGCTGCTTGCCCGCTTCGACGCATCCTGAGCGAGGGGGTCGGGGGCTCCGCCCAGCCTGAGTGGCCCGGACGGACTACGAGGCCCGCTGGGGTTGCCGGCCCCGGCTCGCGTGACCTTCCGGGGGTTGCCGCCGGCCTGGCCAGCACCGGCCCGCGTGACGTGCCCGGGGTCGCCGCCGGCCTGGCCAGCACCGGCCCGCGTGACCTGCCCGGGGTTGCCTCCGGCCTGGCCAGCAACGGCCCGCGTGACCTGCCCGGGGTTGCCGCCGGCCCCGCCGGCAACGGCCGGCTGGTCGTCCTCGCCGGCCCGACGGCGGTGGGAAAGGGAACGGTCGCGGCATACGTGCGCGATCACTTTCCTGGGGTGTGGGTGTCGGTGTCGATGACCACCCGCCGCCCGCGGCCGGCAGAGGTCGACGGGGTGCACTACCACTTCGTCAGCGACGCCGAGTTCGAGCGGCTCCGCGAGCGGGGGGAGTTCCTGGAATGGGCAGTGGTCCACGGCCGAGCCAAGTACGCCACCCCGCGGGAACCGGTGCTGCGCGCGCTGGCGCAGGGCCGGCTGGCGCTGCTGGAGATCGACCTGCAGGGGGCCCGTCAGGTGCGCCGGCAGCTGCCCGGGGCGCTGTTCGTCTTCCTGGCCCCGCCGAGCTGGGAGGAACTGGTCCGCCGACTGGTCGGGCGGGGCACCGAGACCGAAGCCGAGCGGCTGGTCCGGCTGGAGACGGCGCGGGCCGAGTTGGCCGCAGCGTCGGAGTTCGACGTCACCGTCGTCAACGACGATGTCCGCCGAGCCGCCGAAGAGCTCGTATCATTGATGCAGGGCTAACCGCCCGGGCTGCGGCCTGCGCTCACGCGGCCGCTTCGCACATCGACGAAACGAGAACCACGCCCGTGTCTGGAACCGAGGCTGCCCCCGAGGGCATCACCAACCCCCCGATCGACGAGCTGCTGAAGGCGTCCGACTCCAAGTACGCCCTGGTCATCTACTCGGCCAAGCGGGCCCGGCAGATCAACGCGTACTACAGCCAGCTCCAGGAGGGCCTGCTGGAGTACGTCGGCCCGCTCGTGGAGACCCAGGTCCACGAGAAGCCGCTGTCGATCGCGCTGCGCGAGATCAACGAGGGGCTGCTCACCTCGACACCGGTCGAGGCCTGAGCAGCTGCCGGTGACCGGCGCCGCGCGTGTGGCCCGCGTCGTCCTCGGAGTGTCCGGGGGCATCGCGGCATACAAGGCGTGCACGCTGCTGCGTTTGCTCACCGAGTCCGGGCACGACGTGACCGTCGTGCCGACGGCGGCCGCGCTGCGCTTCGTCGGCGAGCCGACCTGGTCGGCGCTGTCCGGCAAGCCGGTGCACACCGACGTCTGGTCCGACGCCGACCAGGTGCCACACGTGCGCCTGGGGCGGGAGGCGGATCTGGTCGTCGTGGCCCCCGCCACCGCCGACCTGCTCGCCCGGGCCGCCCACGGCCTGGCCGACGACCTGCTCACCAACGTGCTGCTCACCGCGCGCTGCCCGGTCCTGCTCGCCCCAGCCATGCACACCGAGATGTGGCAGCACCCGGCCACCGTTGCCAACGTTGCGACACTACGGTCCCGGGGGGTGCAGGTGCTCGACCCCGCCGTTGGTCGGCTCACTGGCGCCGATACCGGTCCGGGCCGGCTGCCCGAACCCGACGACCTGTATGCCGCGTGCCTAGCCGCGCTGGCCGCCCGTCCTGCCGCCCCGCCGCTTGCCGCCCCGCCGCTTGCCGCCCCGCCGCTTGTTGCTCCGGAAGCACCGTTTTCGGGCCCGCCGACCCTCAAAACGGTGCTTCCGGAGCAACAAGCAGGGAATCGAGCGGCGAATCGAGCGGCGAATGAAGCGGGGAATCGAGCGGGGGAGGGGACGGGAGAACTGGGGGCGTTGGCCGGGCGGCAGGTCGTGGTCAGCGCCGGCGGCACCCGGGAGCCGCTTGACCCCGTGCGGTTCCTCGGCAACCGGTCCTCCGGCAAGCAGGGCTACGCCCTGGCCGAGGTGGCGGCTGCCCGCGGTGCGCACGTGACACTGGTCAGCGCCAGCCCGTCGCTGCCGGCACCGGCCGGCGTCGAAGTGGTCGCCGTGGAAACGGCGCTGGAGCTGCAGGAGGCGGTGACCAAGGCCGCCGTCGACGCCGACGTCGTCGTGATGGCCGCCGCGGTCGCCGACTTCCGCCCGGCCCGGTACGCCACGGCCAAGATCAAGAAGAGTCACGCCTCCCCCGCCGACGACTCCGCGCCCACCGTGGAGCTGGTACGCAACCCCGACGTCCTGGCGGGTCTGGTGCATGCCCGCGGCGAGGCCCTCCTGCCGGTTGTCGTGGGCTTCGCCGCCGAGACCGGCGACCAGCACGCCAGCGTGCTCGACCTGGCTACCGAGAAGCTGGACCGCAAGGGCTGCGACCTGCTGGTGGCCAACGAGGTCGGGGTCGGGCTGACCTTCGGCCAGGACATCACGACGGTGCACGTGCTGCGGCGGGACGAGCACGGGACGCTGCGCGTGACCGATGCCGGCCCGGCGTCCAAGGCGGCCGTGGCCGCGAAGGTGTGGGACGTCATACAGGATGAGCTCGCCGTCCGGCTACCATCGCAGCCGGTCTAGCTTTCACCCATCACAGGAGCGGTTCACCGTGGCCTTGCGTCTGTTCACGTCCGAGTCCGTCACCGAGGGCCACCCGGACAAGATCTGCGACCAGATCAGTGACTCCATCCTGGACGCCATGATCGAGCAGGACCGGACGGCCCGGGTCGCGGTGGAGACGATGGTCACCACAGGCCTGGTCCATGTTGCCGGCGAGGTCGACACCACCGGCTACGTCGACATCGCCAAGACGGTCCGCGAGCGGATCGTCGACATCGGCTACGACTCCTCCGCCAAGGGTTTCGACGGGCACTCGTGCGGCGTGTCGGTGTCGATCGGCAAGCAGTCCAGCGACATCGCCCAGGGCGTGGACACCGCCTACGAGAACCGGACGGGCGGGGTCGACCCGCTGGACAAGCAGGGCGCCGGCGACCAGGGACTGATGTTCGGGTATGCCTGCGACGACACTCCCGAGCTGATGCCGCTGCCGATCCACCTGGCCCATCGGCTGGCCCAGCGGCTGACTGAGGTGCGCAAGTCCGGCGAGGTGGCCTACCTGCGCCCGGACGGCAAGACCCAGGTCACCATCGCCTACGAGGGCGACAAGGCGGTGCGGCTGGACACCGTCGTGCTCTCCACCCAGCATGCGCCGGACATCTCGCTGGAGGGCATGCTCGAGCCGGACATCCAGACCCAGGTGATCAAGCCGGTGCTGGACGAGCTCGCCGCCACCGGCTCCACGCTCGACGTCTCCGACTACCGGACCCTGATCAACCCCACCGGCCGGTTCGAGATCGGCGGCCCGATGGGCGACGCGGGCCTGACCGGACGCAAGATCATCGTCGACACCTACGGCGGGATGGCCCGCCACGGGGGAGGGGCGTTCTCCGGCAAGGACCCGAGCAAGGTCGACCGCTCCGGGGCCTACGCGATGCGCTGGGTGGCCAAGAACATCGTGGCGGCCGGCCTGGCCCGCCGCTGCGAGGCCCAGGTGGCCTACGCCATCGGCAAGGCCCAGCCGGTCGGGCTGTACGTGGAGACGTTCGGCACCGAGACGGCCCCGCTGGACGCCATCCAGGCGGCCATCCTGGAGGTGTTCGATCTGCGCCCGGCGGCCATCATCGACGAGCTCGACCTGCTCCGCCCGATCTACTTGCAGACCGCGGCGTACGGCCACTTCGGCCGCACCTCTCCCGACGGCTTCACGTGGGAGTGCCTCAACCGGGTGGGCCAGCTGCGGGCCGCGCTGCACCGCTGACCGGGTCGCCAGCGCCGGTATCGGCGGCTTCCGGGCGGCAGTCGTGACCCCGTCACCAGGCCCGGCTGCCGGCAATGCTTCAACCGCTCATCGTGGGTTTGTCGGGACGTTCCGGTAGAACCTGACCATGCCTTCGACGCCGGACCGGGTGAGCAGTCAGACCGCCGGCGTCGGCGGGCGGCTCGCGGTCGTGCGCACCGCCGCGGCTCGACGCCCCCCCGCCGGCCTGCCCGATACCGCGGCCGTCGCCGAAGCCGACCCGGTAGCCAAGGTGGTGGTCGACGTGCCCCTGCCGCACCTGGACCACCCCTTCGAGTACGCCGTACCCCGCGCGCTGGCTGACCTGGCCCGGCCGGGCGTCCGGGTGAAGGTGCGGTTCGCCGGGCAGGACGTCGACGGGTATGTCGTCGACCGGGTCGCCTCCGCCGACGGCGGGCGACCGCTGACGCCGTTGCGGCGGGTCGTGAGCCCGGAGCCGGTGCTTACCCCGGCCGTGCTGGCGCTGGCCCGGGCGGTCGCCGACCGGTATGCCGGGTCGCTGGCCGACGTCCTCCGGCTGGCCGTGCCACCTCGGCACGCCACCGCGGAACGCTCGCTTGCGCCGGCGGTCGTGCCGGACGGGCCGAACCTGGCGGCGCCGGCGGTCGTACCGGGCGGGCCGAACCTGGCGGCGCCGGCGGTCGTGCCGGACGGGCAGGTCTCGGCGACCGGCTACGCGGACTGGTCGTCCGCCTACCCGGCGTTCGGCGCGTTCCTTCGACGGGTGCAGCGGGGGGAGACCCCCGCAGCCTCGTTGCAGGTACTGCCGGCCCAGCCGGCGGTGGCCGACTGGCCGGCCCTGCTGGCAGCGGCGGCCGGGGCCGCGCTGGCCGCCGGGCGTGGGGCGCTGCTGGTGGTGCCCGACCAGCGCGACGTCGACCGGGTCGAGGCTGCGGTGCGCGACACGCTCGGTCCCGGTAGCTGTGTCCGGCTCACCTCGGGGCAGCGTCCCCAGGCGCGCTACACCGCGTGGTTGAAGGTGCTGCGCGGCCACGTCCGCTGCGTCGTGGGCACTCGGGCCGCCGCCTTCGCGCCGGTGCGCGACCTGGGGCTGGTGGCCCTTTGGGACGACGGCGACGACCTCCTTGCCGAGCCGCGCGCACCGTATCCGCACGCCCGGCAGGTGCTAGCCCTGCGCGCGGCCTCCGAAAGCTCGGCGCTGCTGCTGGCTGGTTTCGCCCGGACGACGGCGGTGCAGCGGCTGGTCGAGGACGGCCTGGTGCGGCCGGTGGCCCCGACGCCTGCGGCGCTGCGGCGCTGCGCTCCCCGGCGGCTGGTCGCCGGGGAGGAGGATGTTGCTCGCGACGGCCCCGCGGCGCATGCGCACCTGCCGTCGCTGGCCTGGCGCGTCGCGCACGCGGCATTGCAGCGGGGTCCGGTGCTAGTGCAGGTGCCACGCCGGGGCTACCTACCGACTCTGTCCTGTCAGACCTGCCGGACACCGGCGCGCTGCCGACACTGCCACGGGCCGCTGCGACAGACCGGGCCACAGCAGGCGCCGGCTTGTGCCTGGTGCGGACGGGGGGAGGCGGCGTTCACGTGCCGCGACTGCGAGGGGACGACGCTTCGGGCGGGAGTCATCGGCGCCCGGCGCACGGCCGAGGAGTTGGGCCGGGCCTTCCCGGGCGTCCCCGTCCGCACCTCCGCCGGGGGCCAGGTGCTGGCTACCGTCGAGGGCCGGCCGGCGTTGGTCATCGCCACCCCGGGTGCCGAGCCGGTCGCGGCCGGCGGGTATGCCGCAGCCCTGCTGCTAGACGCGTGGGCGCTCCTCGACCGCCCCGGCCTGGACGCCGGGCAGGAAGCGCTGCGCCGATGGCTGGGGGCGGCAGCGCTGAGCCGAGGGGCATCCGACGGGGGTGTGGTCGTGCTGTGCGGCGCCCCGGGCCATGTGACGCTGCCGGTCGTCGAGGCACTGGTGCGCTGGGACCCGGCCTGGTTCGCCCAACGCGACCTGGCCGACCGCACCGTGCTGGGCCTGCCGCCGGCCGCCGTCGTCGCCCGGCTCCTTGGCACCCGTTCCGCGCTGCGGGAGGCGATGGCGGGGGTGCTCCTGCCTGCCTCCGCGGAGCAGGTAGGGCCGATCGGCTACTCGGGCGACCCGCCGGCGCGGGAGGGCGGACCTCGTCAGCAGCTGCTGGTGCGCGTCGCGCCAAGCCATGCGGCGGCGCTGGCCGAGGGGATGGCCGCCGTGCGGGCCAAGCAGAGCGCCCAGAAGGTGCGCGACCCGGTCCATGTGCAGATCGACCCGCCAGACCTTGCCTGAGCATCGAGACGAGCCGGGACAACGCGACCACCCGGACCCG
>DASSLY010000094.1:0-7712 GCA_035689185.1 Dermatophilaceae bacterium | reverse complement strand
GTCAGCTCCGCGCGGCTGGGGCGGACCAAGGACCCGCCGGAGGCCATCAGCAGGACCGTGTCGTTGGTCGACTGGCAGCCGTCGGAGTCGATCCGGTCGAAGGTCAACGCCGCCGCGGCGCGGACCGCGTGGTCGACGTCGGCACCTTCCGCGACCGCATCGGTGGTGAGGACGACGAGCATGGTGGCCAGCGCGGGAGCAAGCATGCCGGCGCCTTTGGCCATCCCGCCGACCGACCAGCCGTCCCGGTGGGCGGTCGCCTCCTTCGCGACGGTGTCGGTGGTCATGATCGCGGTCGCCGCCGCGTAGCCGCCGTCCTCGGCCAGCCCCGCCGCCGCTGCGTCCACGCCGGCCAGCAGCCGGTCCATCGGCAGCCGTTCGCCGATCAGCCCGGTCGAGCAGACCACCACGTCGCCGGCCGACAGTTCCAAAGCCTTGCCCACGTGCTCGGCCGTGCGGTGGGCGTCCTGGAACCCCTCCCTGCCGGTGCAGGCGTTGGCTCCGCCGGAGTTCAGCACGACCGCGTCGGCCCGGCCGTCACCGAGCACCTGCCGGCTCCACAGCACGGGCGCGGCGACCACCCGGTTGCTCGTGAACACGGCTGCGGCGTGGTGATCCGGCCCGTCGTTGACCACGAGAGCCACGTCCGGCTTTCCGCTGGCCTTCAGGCCGGCAACCACCCCGGTCGCCCGGAACCCTTGCGGCACAGTCACGCTCACGGCGCCAGCCCCACCGTCGGCAGCCCGAGGGTCTCCGGCAGCCCCAGAGCGATGTTCGCGCACTGCACCGCCGCGCCGGCGGTGCCCTTGGTCAGGTTGTCCACCGCGGCGACGGCGACCAGCCGCTGGACACGTGGGTCGACCGCGACCTGGATCGCGACTGTGTTGGCGCCGAGCACATCGGCCGTCCGCGGCCACTGCCCCTCCGGCAACAGGTGGACGAACGGCTCTGCCGCATATGCCTGCTCGTATGCGGCGCGAACCCGCGCCGGGTTCGTGTCACCGGTGAGGCGGGCGGTGCAGGTGGCCAGGATGCCCCGCGCCATCGGCGCGAGGGTGGGGGTGAACGAGCAGGTGACCCGCCGGCCGGCGGCCGCGGTGAGGTTCTGCTCGATCTCTGGGGTGTGACGGTGGGTGCCGCCGACCCCGTAGGGCGACATGGACCCGATGACCTCGGCGCCGAGCAGGTGAGGCTTGAGCGACTTGCCCGCACCGGAGGTGCCGCTCGCCGCGACGATGACGACGTCGTCGGGTTCCGCCAGCCCGGCCGCCAGTGCCGGAGCGAGGGCGAGCGAGCAGGCGGTGGGGTAGCAACCGGGCACGGCGACCCGGGTGGCGCCGGCCAACCGGTCGCGGCCGGTGCCGCCGCCGGCCAGGGGCAGCTCGGGCAGGCCGTACGGCCAGGTTCCCGCGTGCGCGGAGCCGTAGAAGCCCACCCACGCCGATGCGTCCGCGAGCCGGAAGTCGGCGCCGCAGTCCAGGACCACGGTGGCCTCCGGCAGGTCGGCAACCAGGGCGGCCGAGGCCCCGTGCGGCAGGGCCAGGAAGACGACGTCGTGGCCGGCCAGCGCCGGTGCGGTGGTCTCGTGCAGCACCCGGTCGGCCAACGAGGTCAGGTGCGGCTGGTGCTCGCCCAGCCGGGACCCCGCGTTCGCCCCGGCGGTGACGGCTCCGACGGACAGCTCGGGATGCCCGAGGAGCAGCCGGAGCAGCTCCCCCCCGGCATACCCGGTCGCCCCAGCCACGGCAGCGCTCAACATGACGCATGACTATACATGCCGAGCAAGACCTATTCATCCCCCCCACCGGACGGTCGGGGGTGTGGCGGCGCGTCAGGTCCCCCGCAGCACCGCACCGGTGGCGGTCTCCGCCTCGGCCACGGCCCTGTCACGCAGGGCGCTGACCTCCTCGGTGGTCAGCGTCCGGTCGTCGGCGCGGAACTCCAGCCGGTAGGCCAGCGAGCGACGGCCGGCGGGGACCTGGTCGCCGCGGTAGACGTCGAACAGGGCGATCGACTCCAGCTGCGGACCGGCTCCGCGGACCAGCGCCGCCTCCACCTGCCCGGCCGGCACCTCCTCGCCGACGACCAGGGCCACGTCGGAGAGGGCCAACGGGAAGGTGGACAGCTTGCGCGCCCGGGTGCGATGGTCGCTGGCCGCCACAAGGACAGGCAGGTCGAGCTCGGCCGCGACCGTGCCGGCGGGCAGGCCCAGCCGGCTGGCAACCTTGGGATGCAGCTCGCCGGCGTGGCCGACCAAGGTGCCGTCCGGCGCCGACAGCCGGGCGCATCGGCCGGGATGCCAGGGCGCGTGGTCGTCGGCGCTGACCTGCACCACCACGTCCAGCGCGGTCGCTGCGGCCCGGGCGGCAGCGACCGCGTCGGACCAGTCCACCGGCCGGCCCGGCCCCCACCAGCCCGCCGGCTCGGCCAGGCCGCACATGGCGATGGCCAACCGCTTGGGCTGCGGCGGCACCGCCGCAGCGATCCGGTCCATCGTCGCCGGCGGCGGCATCGCGCCGATCGGTGGGACCGGGGCAGCGCGGTCACCCGTCGGCCGGACGACGTGCCCGATCTCGAAGACGGCCACGTCCCGCGCCCCGCGAGAAAGGTTGCGCCGCACCGCGTCCAGCAACGTCGACAGCAACGAGGTCCGCATCAGCGGCGCCTGCTCCGACAGCGGGTTGGTGACCCGCACCGCCCGGCGCCGGGGATCCTCGGTCGGCAGGCCCATGTCGTCGGCGATGGTCGCGGCCACGAACGGGTAGGTCAGCACCTCGACCAGGCCGCGACCGGCCAGGGTCTGGGCAACGGTGCGCAGGACCCGCTGCTCGTGGCTGAGGCCGCGACCGGGGGTCGCCCTGGGCAGGACCGACGGGATCCGGTCGTAGCCGCGCAGCCGGGCAACCTCCTCGGCGAAGTCGGGGCCGTGCCCGCCCGCCAGGTCCGGCCGCCAGGACGGCGGCAGGACGGACACCAGGTCGGCCTCGCCGGGCCGGTCGGTCACGGTGCAGCCGATCTCCCGCAGGGAGCCCACCACCTCCTCCCGGGTGTAGGGCAGCCCGACCAGCCGGGCCGGGACCGTGGTGTCGAGCAGCACCGGCGCGACCGGGACGCGGCGGTCGACGTCGGTGACGCCGTCGTCGACCGTCCCGCCGCCGTACCGCACCAGCAAGTCCACGGCCAGCTGCGCCGCGGACGTGGGCAGGGCCGGATCGACGCCGCGCTCGAACCGCTTCGAGGCCTCGGTGAACAACTTGTGCCGCCGCGAGGAGCGCGCGATCGTCACGGGGTCGAAGTGCGCGGCCTCGAGGAGGACGTTGCGGGTGGAGGCGCCCACCTCGCAGGCCGCGCCGCCCATGACCCCGGCGATGCCGAGGACCTGCTCACCGGCGGCGCCGGTGATGAGCAGGTCCTCCGGGTCCAGCCGCCTCTCGACGCCGTCCAGCGTGGTCAGCGTCTCGCCGGCCCGGGCGCGCCGCACCACGATCGAGCCGGACAGCGTGTCCAGGTCGTAGGCGTGCAGCGGCTGCCCGAGCGCGAGCATGAGGTAGTTCGTGACGTCCACCGCCAGCGAGATCGGCCGCATCCCCACCTGGGTCAGCCGACGGGCCAGCCAGGCCGGCGACGGCGCCGACGCGTCCACTCCCCGGACCACCCGAGCGACGAACCGGTCACAGCCGGGTCGTCCCTGGATCGGGGCGCTGTCGGTGAGCTCGACGGCATACCCGTCGTCGTTGGCCTCGGGCACCGCCACCGCGGCGGGGTCGGCGGGGTCATGGAAGGCGCCGCCGGTGGCGTGGGCGTACTCGCGGGCCATGCCGCGCAGGCTGAAGCAGTAGCCGCGGTCGGGGGTGACCGCGACCTCGACCACCTCCTCGGCCAGACCCAGCAGGGCGACCGCGTCGGCGCCGGGCTTGAGCTCCGCCGCCTCGGCGCCGAGGTAGTCGGTCAGGACGAGGATCCCCTCGTGGTCCGCGCCGAGGCCCAGCTCCCGCTCGGAGCAGATCATCCCCTGCGAGACGTGCCCGTAGGTCTTGCGGGCGCCGACGAGCAGCCCACCGGGCAGCGTCGCGCCGGGCCGGACCACCACGACCAGGTCGTCGACGGCGAAGTTGTGGGCACCGCAGACGACCCCGGTCGGCTCGGGCTCGCCGACGTCCACCTGGCACCAGCGGATGAGCTTGCCGTTCTTCTGCTGCTCGTCCACGAAGGACAGCACGCGTCCGACCACGATGGGGCCGGTGACGTCGCCGCCGTGCAGCGCCTCCTCTTCCAGTCCCATCCGGACCAGGGCCGCCGCGACGTCGGCGCCAGAGGCGGACGCGGCGCCGTCGACGTACTCCCCCAGCCAGCTCAGCGGGGCGCGCATCAGAGCACCATCCCGAACTGGCGGCTGAAGCGGATGTCGCCCTCGACGATGTCGAACATGTCGGCGACCCCGTGGCGGGCCTGCAGCGACCGCTCGATGCCCAGCCCGAACGCGAACCCGGAGTAGCGGTCGGGGTCGACACCGGCCGCGAGCAGGACGTTGCGGTTGACCATCCCGCAGCCGCCCAGCTCGACCCAGCCGGTGCCCTTGCATGTCCGGCAGTGCGGGTCCTCCCCGCGGCAGAGGTAGCACTGGGTGTCCAACTCGGCGCTCGGCTCGGTGAACGGGAAGTACGAGGGACGCATCCGGGTCTGGAAGGCCTCGCCGTAGAGGACTTCCACGAACCGGTCCAGGGCGCCGCGCAGGTGGGCCATGGTGAGCCCCTCGTCCACCGCGAGTCCTTCGATCTGGTGGAAGACCGGGGTGTGGGTGGCGTCCAGCTCGTCGGTACGGAAGACCCGGCCGGTGCCGGCGACGTAGAGCGGGGGCCGGCGCTCGATCAGCGCCCGGACCTGGATCGGGGAGGTCTGGGTGCGCAGCACCAGACCGGAGCCGGGGGGGTCGACGAAGAAGGTGTCCTGCAGCTGGCGTGCCGGGTGGTCCGGGCCCAGGTTCAGGGCGTCGAAGTTGAACCACTCCGACTCCACCTCGGGCCCCTCGGCGATCTCCCAGCCCATCGCGAGGAAGGCGTCCTCGAGCCACTCCTTGGTCAGCTCCAGCGGGTGCCGGGCGCCACGTGGGCGGCGGTCCGCCGGCAGCGTGACGTCGACCCGCTCCCGCTCCAGCAACGCGGCATCCCGTGCGGCTTCGAGCTCCGCCTGGCGGGCGGCCAGCGCCGCCGAGACCCTGCCCCGGGCGGCGCCGACCCGCTTGCCGGCCTCGGCCCTCGCGGTGGGAGGCAGAGCGCCGATCTCCCGGTTCGCCAGCGCCAGCGGGCTGCGCTCGCCCTGGTGAGCGATCCGCGCAGCCTTGAGCTGGTCCAGCGTGGCCGCGGCCGCGACCGCCGCCACTGCCTCGGCGACCGCCTGCTGCAGCGACTGCGGGTCGAGAGCGCTCACTTCGACCGGGTCGTACTGCGCGTGGGGTCCGGACACATCAGGCTTTCGTCGGGGGCAGGTTCGCGGGGGTCGAGTCTAGGACGGCGAACGGGAGGTTAGCCGAGGTGCTCGGGCACCCCGGACGGCAGGGTGAACCGGAACTCGGCCCCGCCGGCCGGCCCGCGCCCGACCTTGATCCGGCCGCCGTGGGCCTCGACGAGCCCGCGCACGACATACAGCCCAAGACCGGTGCCACCGCGCCTCGACCCGTGCCAGAACCGCGTGAACACGAGCGGGTAGTGCTCCGGCGCGATGCCCTCCCCCTCGTCGGCGACGGTGACCTCGACCGCCGGGCCTCCGCCGCGCGTCTCCGCCGTGCTGGCGTCGATCGGGGTCACCGTGAGGGTGACCGTGCCGTCGCCGTGGCGCACCGCGTTCTCCATGAGGTTCGCCAGGATCTGGTCCAGCCGGTCCGGGTCGGCCCAGATCTCCGGGAGCCGGCCGGGGTGCTCGACCAGGACGAACTGGTCCGGCTTGTGGCCGCTGGCCACGAACCGCTCGATGTGCCGCCGGATCACCGCCGGGATGTCCACCGGCTGCTTGTGCACCTGCAACCGGCCGGCGTCGATGCGGGAGATGTCGAGCAGCTCGGCGATGAGCCGGGTGACCCGGTCGGCGTCGGCGTCGATGGTCTGCAGCATGAGCCGCTTCTGGTCGTCGGTGAACCGGCCCCATCGCCGCAGCAGCGTGGAGGAGAAACCCTTCACCGAGGTCAGGGGCGATCGAAGCTCGTGCGCGACGGTGGAGATGAGCGCCGCGCTGTTGGCCTCGGCCCGGCGCCGGGCCTCGGCGTCGCGCAGTGCCACGACGACCTGGGTCACCGGCTGGCTGCGGCCGGGGCGGATGTAGCTCGCGGTCACCAGCACCTCGTCCCGGCCGGGGATGATCAGCAGCCGCTCCCGGTGACCGGACCGTATGGCCAGGCCGTTCCACGGGTCGGTGAGCTGCCACCAGGAGCGGCCGTCGGTGTCCTGCAGCGGAAGCGCGGTGCGGATGTCCGCGCCCACCAGCTGATCCACGGGCGTTCCGATGATGGCCGCCGCCCTGCTGTTGGCCACGCGCACCACACCTTCGTGGTCGGCGACCAGAAGGCCGTCCGGGTGCAGGTCGTAGCCGCCGGCTGGCCACACCCGGCCCGGTCCGACGCCCTCGCCTGCAGCAGGGCCCATGGCGGTGACCTTACCGACTCCGCCCGAGGGCACTCACCCCCGCTGCGCGCGCTGAGCCGTCGCGGCGGCGTACAGGCACACCGTCGCGGCCATGGCCAGGTTGAGCGACTCTGCCTTGCCGTGGATCGGGACGCGGACCACCCGGTCACACGCCTGCCGTACCGCCGGCGTCAGTCCCCAGGCCTCGTTGCCCATGACCCAGGCGTGCGGGCCGGCGAGGTCCAGACCGGGCTCGCCGAGCACGGCGGCACCACTGCCGTCCGCGGCGTACAGGGCCAGACCCGCCGACCGGAGCTGCCGGAGGGTGGGCTGCACCGGCAGCGCGGTCACCACCGGAAGGTGGAACAGTGACCCCGCGGTGGCCCGGACGGCCTTCGGGTTGTGCACGTCCACGCTGGCATCGCTCACCAGCACCGCGTCCGCGCCGGCCGCGTCGGCGCCGCGGATGACCGTCCCGGCGTTGCCCGGGTCACGGACGTGGGCCAGCAGCACCAGCAGCCGCGGGCCGGCGGCCAGCAGGTCGGGCAGGGCGGGGTGCGCGACGCGGCATACGGCCAGGACGCCTTGCGGCGTCCCCGTGTCGGCCATCGCGGCGATCACCTCGGCGGACGCCAGGTGGACCGGCACCCCCGCGGCGCGGGCCGCGTCCAGCAGGGCGGTATGCGGTGTCGCCGGCTCGGCGTAGACGTCGGCCACCCGGTCCGGCGCGTGCGCAAGTGCCTCGCGCACCGACTGGGGACCCTCCGCGACGAACAGCCCGGCTCGGTCACGGGACGAGCGGCGCGCCAGCGCCCGCACCGACCGGACCCGCTCGGCGCGCGGGTTGGCCAGCACCGGGACGGGCCGCGCGTGGGTCAGGCGGCGTCCTCGCTGGCGGACTGAGCCGGCTGGTGCGACCGGGCGATCTCGACGAGCGCCGCGAACGCGGCTTCGTCGTTGACGGCGAGCTCCGCCAGCATGCGACGGTCGACGTCGACCTCGGCGGCCTTGAGGCCCTGGATGAACCGGTTGTAGGTCATCCCGTTGGCCCGGGCCGCGGCGTTGACCCGCTGGATCCACAGCCGGCGGAAGTCGCCC
>DASSLY010000093.1:0-5783 GCA_035689185.1 Dermatophilaceae bacterium | reverse complement strand
CCGAGGGTCATCGCACCGGGTGACCGGCCCAGGCTGTACGTCTTCGACCGGGTCACCGGCCGGTCCCGGTGGGTGGCCGGCACCCCGGCCAGCCAGGACCATGACCCGACATTGATGAAGTTCAGCGACGACGGGGCCACCCTGGTCGTGTCCTGGTTGTCCTTCGACACGCCGGTGACCACCGGGGCGGTGACCGTGCACCGGGTCGGCGACTTCGCCGAGCAGCAGCTGATTCGCTTCCCCGGGCTGGGCGCGGCCCTTGATGTGGACCGGACCGGGCGGCGGCTGGCGATCTCCTACAGCCGCAGCGGCCGGCTGGGGTTCGACCAGACCCTGGACGCCGCGGTCTATGACCGGGTCAGCGGCCGGTTGCGGATCGCCAGCGTGGCCGCCGACGGCAGCCCCGGCAACGACACCAGCGTGCCCGGGGGTATTACCCCCGACGGCCGGGTCGTGGTGATGGCGTCCTCGGCGTCGAACCTGGCCCCCGGGGACCGGCCCGGCGACGAGGTCTATGGAAGCGACTGCCTGGTCGCCACCTTCCCGCCCCGCACCTGACCCCCGGCCAGACGATGCGGAACGCCCCGCCAGGGGCTTATCGACAATGTCACGATCTCGAAGGGCGCCTGACATGCTGACCTGGAACTCCCCGCGACGGCGGGCTCTTGTCGGCGCCGGGGTTCTGCTGGTGGTCTCGGTGACGGCGCCGGCGGCGCCGGCGGCGGCTGCGGTGGGGCCGGTGCCCGGTTCGCACCCGCGGCCGGTGGTGGAGGCGGCCAGTGTGAAGCCGAACGGCCGCACGGCCGGGTTCATGGAGAGCCAGCCGGCGGTCAGCGACGACGGGCAGCGGGTGGCGTTCGTCTCCAGCGCGGGGACGCTGGTGCGGGGGGTGACCGGGACCTGTGCGCAGGTGTATGTCCGGGACCGGGCGCGCGGGGTCACCCTGCTGGCCAGCAGCGGCGAGGACGGCGCCCCGGCCACGGGGAGCTGCAACTCGGTGACCTCCACGTGGACCCCGATGAGCGGCGACGGCCGGCTGGTGGCGTTCCTGTCCGACGCGCCCAGCCTGCTGCGCGGCCCGGGCCGGGCGGCGGCGCACGTGTTCGTCAAGCACCTGGACACCGGCCGGCTGGAACGGATCGCGGTGCCGGTCGAGCCGTCCCGCCCGGGGCTGTCCCGGTCGGTGGGGGCGGTGTCGATGTCGGCCGACGGCCGGTACCTGGCGGTGACGGTGGGGCTAGGCCTGAATGAGGTGACTAACCACGTCGGCTACTGGTATGACCGGGCGACCCGCACCTGGCAGCGGATCTGCCATGCCATGGTGGCGCGGTGTGTGGTTCAGGCGGTCAGCCCGGACGGCCGGTACGTCGCCTATAGGTTCATACCGAGGATCGTGCAGCCGGGTGACCGGCCCAGGCTCACCGTCTACGACCGGGTCACCGGCCGCTCCCGGTGGGTGGCCGGCACCCCCGCCGGGCAGACCCAGGACCCGAACTGGATGCGGTTCAGCGACGACGGCCGCACCCTGGTCGTCTCCTGGAGCTCCTTCGACTTCGGCACGTACGCCCCGGCGGTGACCGTGCATCGTGTCGGCGACTTCGCCGAGCAGCAGCTGATCCGCTTCCCCGGGCTGGGCGCGGCCCTGGACGTCGACCGCACCGGGCGGCGGCTGGCCATCTCCTACCATCGCAGCGACCGGCAGGGGTACAAGTACATCATCGACACCGCCGTGTACGACCGGGTCAGCGGCCGGCTGCGGATCGCCAGCATCGCCCCCGACGGCAGCCCCGGCAACGACACCAGCGTCCCCGGCGGCATCACCCCCGACGGCCGCACCGTGGTCATGGCGTCCTCGGCGTCGAACCTGGCCCCCGGGGACCGGCCCGGTGACGACTACTACGGAGGCGACTGCCTGGTCGCCACCTTCCCGCCCCGCGCCTGACCACGCCACGCCACCAGACCGACACCAAGCCCATCTGCGCTGCAACGTGAACGTGTGGGCCCCGTCGGGCTCGAACCGACGACCAGCGGATTAAAAGTCCGATGCTCTACCAACTGAGCTAGAGGCCCGGTGTCCTGGCGTGGTCTGCCGGGATGATGGCCAGGGTAGAGGACCGACGCCACACGCTGTCGCCAGGACACCGCTCGAGTCCGCAGAACCGGACGTCCGCATGAGCGTACGCATCCAGTGTCCGCGCGGGGGTGCGGCATGCCCGGAATGCGTGGCTTGCGTACCCTGACGATCAATGCGCTCACGTCTGAAGGTGCGTGGTTGACTGTGGCTGCTGGGATCCGCGTGTTGATTGCCGACGACGACGAGGTCATCTGCGACCTTGTCTCGTTCAAGCTCTCTCAGGCGGGCTACGCCGTGCAGGTGGTCCGCGACGGGGCGACTGCGCTGCAGGCCATCACCACCGAACGCCCCGGCCTGGCCATCCTGGACGTGATGATGCCGGGCCTGTCCGGTTTCGACGTGCTACGTAAGCTCCGACAGGACCCAGCAACCGCTGATCAGGCCGTCATCCTGCTCACCGCCAAGTCTCGTGACACGGACATCGACACGGGTTTCGTGACCGGCGCGCAGGACTACATCGTCAAGCCGTTCAGCCCCCGGGAGCTGTTGCACCGCGTCAACGGCGTGCTGGCCCGGAGCCGGCGGTGATCCCACCCACTGCGCTTCCCGTGCTGGCGCTCTGCATGGCCGGCCTCGCCGCCGTGCTGGCCCTGCTGGTGGTGGTCACCAAGACCTCCCGACAGCTTCGGGAACGATCCGCCGGGGCCGCCGCGGCGCCCCATCGCAGGGCGCTGGTCGTGGTCGGGACGGACGAGGACGACGACGGCGCTGGGATGGCCCACCTGCTGGGCGTCGACCGGCGCAGCTGGCGAAGTCTGGCGCCCGCGGTCGTCGCCATGCTGTCGAAGGTGCGTGGCAAGCCGGCTCAGGACCTCGGCCAGGTGCTGCGCGCCCACGGCGACGTCGACCACGCCCGGGCGGACCTCCGCTCCCGCTCGGTCGTCTCCCGCGCTCGTGCCGCATACCTGCTCGGCTTGGTCAAGGACCCGGCGCACGTGGCGGATCTGCTGCCGCTGTTGTCGGACCGGTCAGCGGAGGTGCGCCATGTCGCGGTGCGGGCACTGGGAGCGATTGGAGATCCTCGTGCTGCGCCCGGCGTGCTCGACGCACTGCTCCCCGTGCGGGGACGCGTCGGCGTGCCCGCGGACCTAGCGGCCGAAGCGCTGCTGTCCATGGGTGTCGGCGCCGCCTCGGCGGTGCGGGACGGGCTGTTCAGCCACGACCCGGTGGTGCGGAACGTCAGTGCGATGGTCGCCGGGCAGAACAACCTCAGCTCGGTGGCTGCCCGGCTGCGCGAGCTGCTCCGCGTCGACCATGACCTCGACGTGCGCAAGAGCTGCGCCGAAGCGTTGGGGCTCGTCGGAGGCACCGACGACGTCGACGAGCTCGCGCGACATACCGAGGCGTCTGAGCCCCCGACGCTGCGGCGGGCCTGCGCTGCCGCCTTGGGCGAGCTGGGCGACCCGGGGGCCACCGACGTCCTCCTGGGCCTGCTCCCCGACTCCGACCGCCGACTGGCCGAGGTCGCCGCCCACGCCTTGATCCGGCTCGGCCCGGTGGGGATGGCGCGGCTCGAAGCCGTCCGGGGCGACGGATCGGCCGCTCGGGTCGCCCGGGCGGTCTTGGTCGCCGCGAGGCTGCCGGACTGCCACGAGGCCATCGCCGGATGACCGCGCTGATCGAGGGGCTGCGAGGCTGGTACGCCGCCCTGATGCAGGCGCTGGAGTGGCCGTTGGTGCTGTACTTCCTCCTCGTCAACACGACCTATCTGGTGCTGGTCGTGGCCGGCGGGTCCGCGTTCGCTCACTACCTGCGCCGGGTCGGTCACGCGGGGCGCGACGAGACGGTAGGCAGCCAGTTCGCCCCTGGCGTGTCGATCCTGGTGCCGGCGTACAACGAGCAGGCCGGCATCGTGGCTTCCGTTCAGGCACTCTTGTCGTTGCGCTACCCGCGTCACGAGATCGTGGTGGTTGACGACGGCAGCACCGATGCGACCTTCGAGCGGTTGAGGGCGGCGCTGGACCTGGTGCCGCTCGACCGCGAGCTGCCCATGGACGTGCCGGTCCGGGCCCGCATCGTCGACGTCTGGGTGCCCCGTGACGGTCTCACCCGGCTCATCGCCGTCCGCAAGGAGAACTCCGGCAAGGCCGAGTCCCTGAACGTGGGCATCAACGCGGCGACCGAACCGCTGGTCGGCATGTTCGACGCGGACTCGATCCTCGACCCGGACGCGCTGCTGACTGTCACCAAGCCGTTCGCGGACGACCCCGTCCGCACGGTGGCCAGCGGCGGGGTCATCCGCGCCGCCAACGGGTGCTCGGTGACCGCCGGCCGCATCACCGAGGTGCGGACGCCCCGCGCCTGGCTGCCTCGGATCCAGGTGGTGGAGTACCTTCGGGCCTTTCTTCTGGGACGTGCGGGCTGGTCGCGGATCCGGGCGCTGATCCTGATCAGCGGCGCGTTCGGGGTGTTTCGCCGTGACGTGCTGGTCGAGGTGCAGGGAATGCGCAGCGACAGCATCGGCGAGGACTTCGAGCTGGTGATGCGCATCCACCAGCACATGCAGCGGGCACGGCGCTCCTACCGCGTCGACTTCGCGTCTGAGCCGGTGGCCTGGACTGAAGTGCCGAGCACGCTGCGAGTGCTGGGCCGCCAGCGCCGGCGCTGGCACCGCGGGTTGTGGGAGGTGCTGTGGGGCTACCGCAACATGCTGTTGAACCCGCGCTATGGCCGGATCGGCCTGATCGCACTGCCCTACTTCTGGTTGTTCGAGCTGCTGTCGCCGGTGATCGAGCTGTGCGGCTTGTTCCTTGTGCTGCTGGGGCTTCTCCTCGGCGGGGTGGACGCCGGGTACGCAGCCACGCTGATGCTGGTGGCCTACGGGTACGCGATGGTGGTGACGTTGGCGGCCATGGCCTTGGAAGAGCTCTCGTTCCACCGGTATTCGCGGTGGCGCGACCTCGGCGCCATGCTCGCGGCCGCCGTTCTGGAGAGCTTCGGCTACCGCCAGCTCACGGCATGGTGGCGGCTCCAGGGCCTGTGGGCGGGGTTGCGCGGGTCGACGCATACCTGGGGCACCATGACCCGGCAAGGCTTCGGCGCAGAAGGAGGGATGTCAGCGGAACCTACCAGCCAATAACGAAGGCATACGATCCATCCTGGCTGGATGGGCACTGCCAGGTGAGCAAGGACGGCAACCATGGGATCGAACGCTGCAGCACGCGAGCCGGGCCCGCTGACGTTGCCGAGCCGGCTGCGGTGGGCAAGCCTGGCTGGTGCCGGGCTCGTGGCCGTCATGGCGTTCATCCTGACCAGGCCGAGGTCCAGCGAGGCACAGCTTGTCGGCGACGTCGCGATCCTGCTCGGGGTTCTGGTCGCGGTGGTGAGTTGTGGCGCCGCCGCCGCCCGAGGCCCGGCGGAGGAGCGAGCAGCCTGGACCGGCATCACCGTGGGGGCCGGCGTCTGGTGCCTCGCGCAGGCGACATGGACGACATACGGGATCGCCACCGACCATGCCTACCCGTTCCCGTCCCCGGCCGACCTGGGGTACATCGGCTACAGCGTGCCTGTCGCCGTCGGCCTGTTGCTCTTCCCCCGGGTCAGGGGTCGGCACTCGTCCCAGCTTCGCACCGCCCTGGACGCGGTCGTCATCGCGGGCAGCATCCTGTTCCTCAGCTGGGCCACCGTGCTGGGTCTGGTCTACCAGGCT
>DASSLY010000092.1:0-24675 GCA_035689185.1 Dermatophilaceae bacterium | reverse complement strand
GCTCCTGGCCTGGCACCAGGTCCAGCAGCGGCCCGGGGTCCGCCACCTCCACGGTGCGGGCCACCAGCGCGGGGACGGACTGCGCCGCGGGCGGGTGCCGCGTGCTCGCGGAGCGCTCGGGGCCCAACGTCACGGGGGGAGCCTACGTCGGCGCGGGCGGGCGGCATCCCGGTATGCCGTGGCGCACGCCGCCGGGGCCGGGGTCGGGGCGTCCGTGGGCGGGCGCACCGTCCCCGGGCATGGTCGGTCAGGATGGTCCGGTGACCCGAGCGAGCCTGGACAAGCGGCCGGATGAGGTCGCGGCGATGTTCGACGGCGTCGCGGCCCGCTACGACCTGACCAACGACCTGCTGTCCCTGGGCCAGGACCGGCGATGGCGGCGGCTGGTGCGCCAGGCGGTCGGGGCGAGAGCCGGACAGCGGGTGCTGGACATCGCCGCGGGGACCGGGACGAGCAGCGAGCCCTTCGCCGAGGCCGGCGTGCAGGTCGTGCCGGCCGACTTCTCCCTGGGCATGCTCCGGGTCGGCAAGCGGCGCCGACCCGACCTCGGCTTCACCGCCGCGGACGCGACCCGGCTGCCCTTCGCCGACGCCGCCTTCGACGCGGTGACCATGTCGTTCGGACTGCGGAACGTGGTCGACCCCGACGCGGCGTTGCGGGAGTTCGCGCGGGTGACCCGCCCGGGCGGCCGGCTGGTCGTGTGCGAGTTCAGCCAGCCGACGAACGCGGTGTTCCGCACCGTGTACACCAGATACCTGATGGCGGCGCTGCCGGCCATCGCCCGGCAGGTCAGCTCCAGCCCCGACTCCTACGTCTACCTCGCCGAGTCCATCCGGGCCTGGCCGGCGCAGCGGGAGCTGGGCCAGCGGATCCGGGACTGCGGCTGGGCCGGGGTCGAGTGGCGGAACCTGTCCGGCGGCGTGGTGGCGCTGCACCGGGCCGTCCGGCCGGGTTAGGTATGCCTTACTCGGCCCTGCCCCGGGATCCGGCGTAGAGTTCTGCGCTGAACTCGTGAAGATCTTCACAAGCGCCGGACCCGCGCCGGACCAGCACATCAGCGAGGCGGATTTGGAGCACCAGGGCAGCGACCGGCCGGCTCACCCGGCCGTCCCCGCCGCATCCGAGGCGACCGCCGACGTCATCGTCGTCGGGGCCGGCCCGGCCGGTTCCGCCACCGCGGCCTACCTGGCCATGTCCGGGCTGGACGTGCTGCTGCTGGAGAAGGCGGCGTTTCCCCGGGAGAAGGTCTGCGGCGACGGGCTGACCCCCCGCGCGGTGCGCGAGCTGGTCACCCTCGGGATCGCCACGCCGGAGGCGGAGGGCTGGATCAAGAACCGTGGCCTGCGCATCCTCGGCGGGGGGATGCGGCTGCAGCTGCCCTGGCCCGACCTGGCCGCCTACCCGCCATACGGGCTGGTCCGCACCAGGCTGGGCTTCGACGAGACGTTGGCCAGGCACGCGCAGAAGCACGGCGCGCGGCTGCTGGAGCAGACCTCGGTGACCGCCCCGGTGCGCAGCCGGGACGGCGCGATCCTCGGGGTCACCGCGACCGCGCTCGACGACCGGGGCCGGGCCGCCGGACCGGCACTGACCTACCGGGCGCCCTTGGTGGTCGCGGCCGACGGGAACTCCAGCCGGCTGTCGCTGGCGATGAACCGGCCCAGGCGGGACGACCGGCCCCTGGGAGTGGCCGTCCGCAGCTACTACCGCAGCCCCCGGCACGACGACGACTGGCTGGAGTCCTGGCTGGAGCTGTGGGCGGAGGGTGCGGACGGCCGGCGGGTGCTGCTGCCCGGGTACGGCTGGATCTTCGGCGTCGGCGACGGCACCAGCAACGTGGGCCTGGGCATCCTGAACACCTCGGCTGCCTTCGGCCGGATCGACTACAAGGACGTGATGCGCCGCTGGGTGGCGACCATGCCGGCGGACTGGACCTTCACCGATGAGACGATGACCGGCCCGATCCGGGGGGCGGCCCTGCCGATGGCGTTCAACCGGCAGCCGCACTACGGCGACGGCTTGCTGCTGGTGGGTGACGCGGGGGGGATGGTGAACCCGTTCAACGGCGAGGGCATCGCCTACGCGATGGAGTCCGGCCGGGTCGCCGCCGACGTCGTCGCCCAGGCCTTCGCCCGGCAGGACGACGCCGGCCGGGAGCGCGTGCTGCGCTCCTACCCGGCGGTGATGAAGGACGCGCTGGGCGGCTACTACACCCTGGGCCGCGGCTTCGCCCACGTCATCGGCAACCCCGAGTTCATGCGGCTGGCGGTGAAGTGGGGGCTGCCGCGCACCACGCTGATGAGGTTCGTGCTGAAGGTCATGGCCAACCTGTCCGAACCCCGCGGCGGCGACGCCGGCGACCGGGTGCTCAACGCCCTGTCCCGGATCGCGCCGGCGGCATGATGGACCGACGAAGGAGGTGACCGGGTGACCAACCCCTACGTGCCGATCCTGTTCCTCATGGGGATCGGCTTCGGCTTCGCGGCCGTGTCCGTCGTGGCCGGCGCCCTGGCCGGGCCGAAGCGCTACAACCGGGCCAAGCTGGACGCCTACGAGTGCGGCATCGAGCCCACGCCGCACGCCGCCGGCGGCGGCCGGATCCCGATCAAGTACTACCTGACCGCGATGCTGTTCATCGTCTTCGACATCGAGTCGGTGTTCCTCTACCCGTTCGCCGTCGCGTTCGACCGGCTGGGCCTGTTCGCGCTGGTGGAGATGGTGCTGTTCATCGTGACCGTGTTCGTCGCCTACGCCTACGTGTGGCGCCGCGGCGGCCTGGAGTGGGACTGATAGGGCCATGGGTATCGAGGAGAAGCTGCCGGCCGGGTTCCTGCTCAGCACGGTGGAGGGCCTGGTCGGCTACATGCGCAAGAGCTCGGTCTGGCCGGCCACCTTCGGGTTGGCCTGCTGCGCCATCGAGATGATGGCGGTCGGCACGCCGGACTACGACATCGCCCGGTTCGGTATGGAGCGGTTCAGCGCCACCCCGCGGCAGGCGGACCTGATGATCGTCGCCGGGCGGGTCAGCCAGAAGATGGCCCCGGTCGTCCGCCAGGTCTATGACCAGATGCCGGAGCCCAAGTGGGTCATCTCGATGGGCGTCTGCGCCAGCAGCGGCGGGATGTTCAACAACTACGCGATCGTGCAGGGCGTGGACCACATCATCCCGGTCGACGTCTACCTGCCCGGCTGCCCGCCGCGACCGCAGATGTTGCTCAACGCGATCATCACCTTGCACGAGCAGATCCAGGCGATGCCGCTCGGGGTGAACCGGGTCGCCGCTGCGCACGCCGCCGAGCAGGCGGCCCTGCAGGCGACCCCTACGCACGCCATGAAGGGGTTGCTCGCGTGACAACGGCCAGGCGAGGATCGCAGCGCAGCGAGGACCGCAGCGGGCCACGAGTCACGCCAGCAGGTGCCGCGTGAGTGAGACCCCCAAGGTCCCCACCGGCAAGGCGCAGGAGACCGGCGCGGCCGGGGTCGAGGCCGAGCACCTCCCGGCACCGGCGGACGCGGTCGCGGACCCGGTCCGGGTCGGCGAGCGCCGCGGCATGTTCGGGGTCACGGACAGCGGTGACACCAGCGGGTATGGCGGGCTGGTCACCCCGACGTTGTTCCCCGCGGCCGCCGAACGGCCGTACGGCGGGTACTTCGACGCGGTCGCCGACGCTCTCAGCGGTGCCCTGGAGCGGCGAGCCGGCCAGGCGGCATACCGGCAGGCCGTGCAGCGGGTGGTGGTCGACCGCGGCGAGCTGACCGTGTTCGTGGCCCGCGAGCACCTGGTCGACGTCGCCCGGGCGCTGCGGGACGACCCGGCGCTGCGGTTCGAGATCTGCACGGGGGTGTCCGGCGTCCACTTCCCGGACGAAACCGGCCGGGAGCTGCACGCGGTGTACCACTTCCTGTCGATCACCAACGGCGGCAGGCGGGTCCGGGTCGAGGTGACCTGCCCGGACGACGACCCGCACATCCCCTCGATCGTGGCCGTGTACCCCGCCAACGACTGGCACGAGCGGGAGACCTGGGACATGTTCGGGATCCAGTTCGACTCTCACCCGGCGCTGACGCGGATCCTCATGCCCGACGACTGGCCCGGGCACCCGCAGCGCAAGGACTACCCGCTGGGGGGCATCCCGGTGGAGTACAAGGGAGCCACGGTCGCACCACCGGAGACGCGGAGGAGCTACAGCTGATGACCAGCCAACTGCACGCGCCCGACGTGTTCGCCACCGGTGCCGGCGACGACCCGCAGGGGGCCACCGTCTTCACCGCGGCGGGCGGGGACTGGAGCGACCTCGCCGCGGAGGCCGCGGCGCTGGGCGAGGAGCGGATCGTCGTCAACATGGGTCCGCAGCACCCGTCGACCCACGGCGTGCTCCGGCTCATCCTCGAGCTCGACGGGGAGACCGTGACCGAGGCGCGGGCCGGCATCGGCTACCTGCACACCGGCATCGAGAAGAACATGGAGTTCCGGACCTGGACCCAGGGGGTGACCTTCTGCACCCGGATGGACTACCTCACCCCGTTCTTCAACGAGACCGTGTTCTGCCTGGGAGTGGAGCGACTGCTCGGCATCACCGAGCAGATCCCGGCCCGGGCCAGCATCATCCGGGTGCTCATGATGGAGCTGAACCGGGTCGCCTCCCACCTGGTGGCGCTGGCCACCGGCGGGATGGAGATGGGCGCGACCACGGTGATGACGGTCGGCTTCCGCGAGCGTGAGCGCATCCTGTCCATCTTCGAGATGGTCACCGGGCTGCGGATGAACAACGCCTACGTGCGTCCCGGAGGGGTCGCCCAGGACCTGCCGCCCGGGGCGATCAACACGATCCGGGACACCCTGCCGGCGCTGCGCAAGGGCCTGGGCGAGCTCGAGGCGTTGCTGAACCAGAACCCGATCCTGAAGGCCCGCACGGTCGGCGTCGGCTACCTGGACCTCGCCGGCTGCATGGCCCTGGGCATCACCGGCCCGGTCCTGCGCTCCACCGGGCTGCCGCACGACCTGCGCAAGAGCCAGCCGTACTGCGGCTACGAGAACTACGACTTCGACGTGGTGACCCGCGACAGCTGCGACGCGTACGGCCGGCTGCGCATCCGCATCGACGAGATGTACCAGTCGCTGCGGATCGTCGAGCAGGCCGCGGCCCGGCTGCAGGACACGCCCGGGCCGGTCATGGTCGAGGACAAGAAGATCGCCTGGCCGGCCCAGCTGGCGATCGGCGGGGACGGGATGGGAAACAGTCTCGACCACATCCGCGAGATCATGGCCACCTCGATGGAGTCGCTCATCCACCACTTCAAGCTGGTGACCGAGGGGTTCCGGGTCCCGCCGGGCCAGGCGTACGCCGTGGTCGAGTCGCCCAAGGGCGAGCTCGGCTGCCACGTCGTCTCCGACGGCGGCACCCGTCCGTACCGCGTCCACTTCCGGGACCCGTCGTTCAACAACCTGCAGGCCACGGCGGCGATGTGCGAGGGCGGCCAGGTGGCCGACGTCATCGTCGCGGTGGCCTCGATCGACCCGGTGATGGGCGGGGTGGACCGCTGATGGCCCACGCACAGCCAGCCGACGTGCTGCCGAACTACGGAGCCGCGCCCGCGCCCGTCGCGGCGCCCTACTCCGAGCAGGTGCGCGCCCGGCTGCTGGCCGACGCCGAGACGGTCATCGCCCGCTACCCGAGGCGTCGCTCAGCCCTGCTGCCGCTGCTGCACCTGGTCCAGTCCGAGGACGGCTACGTCTCCACCCGCGGGATCGAGCTGTGCGCGCAGGTTCTGGGGCTGACCACCGCCGAGGTCAGCGGGGTGGCGACCTTCTACACCCAATACAAGCGCCACCCGAACGGCCAGTACACCGTCGGCGTCTGCACGAACACCCTGTGCGCGATCATGGGCGGCGACCTGATCTGGGAGGCGGTCAGCGACCACCTGGGCATCGGCCACGACGAGACCACCGCGGACGGCATGGTCACCCTGGAGCGGGTGGAGTGCAACGCCGCGTGCGACTACGCCCCGGTGGTCATGGCCAACTGGGAGTTCTTCGACAACCAGACCCCGGAGTCGGTGGTCCGCCTGGTCGACGAGCTGCGCGCCGGGACCCCGGTGCGGCCCACCCGCGGAGCGGCCCAGGTCTGCACGTTCAAGCAGGTCAGCCGGGTGCTGGCCGGGTTCCCCGACGGCCGAGCGGACGAGGGCCTCGGTGCCGGCGGCGCGTCGCTGGCCGGGCTGCGGGTGGCCCGCGAGCGGGGTTGGGACGGCCGCTCGGTGGCGGCAGCGGCAGAGGCCACGGGTTCGGACGGCGAGCCGGCCGACCCGGCCGACGCTCAGCCGGCGACGCTGGGCCGGACCTCCTCGGCGGACACCCCGGCCAACGCGCCGGACGAGCACCCGGCCGGTCACCGCCGGGACGACGAAGCGGAGCGCGCGTGACCCAGCTGACCCCGGTTCTGACCCGCTTCTGGGACGAGCCGCAGTCGTGGACCCTGCAGACCTACCACGACAACGGCGGGTATGCCGCGCTGCGCACGGCCGTCGCGACCGACCCGGCCGCACTGGTGCAGCTGGCCAAGGACTCCGGCCTGCGCGGGCGCGGCGGCGCCGGCTTCCCGACCGGGATGAAGTGGGGCTTCCTGCCGCCACCGGACGGCGGGCCGCGGTACCTGGTGGTCAACGCCGACGAGTCCGAGCCGGGCACCTGCAAGGACATCCCGCTGATGCTGGCCGCACCTCACCTGCTGGTCGAGGGCGTGGCCATCACCTCCTACGCCATCGGCTGCAACCATGCGTTCATCTACGTGCGGGGCGAGGTGGTGCACGTCTACCGCCGGCTGCTGCGCGCGGTCGAGGAGGCGTATGCCGCGGGCTACCTGGGCAAGGACGTCCTCGGCAGCGGCTTCGACCTGGAGGTCACCGTCCACGCCGGGGCCGGCGCCTACATCTGCGGCGAGGAGACGGCCCTGCTGGACTCCCTCGAAGGCCGCCGTGGTCAGCCCCGGCTGAAGCCGCCGTTCCCGGCCGTCGCCGGGCTCTACGCCCGGCCGACCGTGGTGAACAACGTCGAATCGATCGCCTCGGTCCCGGCGATCGTGGCGCACGGCGCGGACTGGTTCGCCGGGATGGGCACCGAGAAGTCCGCCGGGTTCGGCATCTTCAGCCTGTCCGGGCACGTGGCCAGCCCCGGGCAGTACGAAGCGCCGCTCGGCATCACCTTGCGCGAGCTGTTGGAGCTGGCCGGCGGGATGCGCGACCCGCTTCGGAGGCTGAAGTTCTGGACCCCCGGCGGGTCCTCGACGCCGATCTTCACCGACGAGCACCTGGACGTGCCGCTGGACTTCGAGTCGGTGGCCGCGGCCGGGTCGATGCTCGGCACCCGGGCGCTGCAGATCTTCGACGAGACGGTGTCGGTGGTGCGGGCAGTCTCCCGGTGGACCGACTTCTACGCCCACGAGTCCTGCGGCAAGTGCACCCCCTGCCGGGAGGGCACCTGGTGGCTGAAGCAGATCATGGAGCGCCTGGAGCACGGGCGGGGCAGCCAGGACGACATCGACAAGCTGTTGGACGTCTGCGACAACGTCCTGGGCCGCTCGTTCTGCGCCCTCGGCGACGGCGCGACCAGCCCCATCACCTCGGCTGTCAAGTACTTCCGGGAGGAGTTCGAGGCCGGCATGCACACCCCCGCCGCGCAGCTGTTCCCGCCGCAGGAGTCGACCCTGTTCCGGACCGAGGCGGTTCCGGCATGACCGTGACCACGGGTCCGGCCACCTCACCGGCCGCCGGCGGCAACGCGGTCTCCACCGGCGGGGACGCCAAGGCCCCGACCGGCGCCGCCGCGCGGGCCGAGGAGGTCAGCCTGACCATCGACGGGATCACCGTCAGCGTCCCCAAGGGCACGCTGGTCATCCGGGCTGCGGAGCGGCTGGGCATCCAGATTCCGCGGTTCTGCGACCACCCGCTGCTCGAACCGGTCGGCGCCTGCCGGCAGTGCCTGGTCGACGTCGCCACTCCCGGCCCGGACGGCTCGCTGCGAGCCATGCCCAAGCCCCAGGCCTCCTGCACCATGACGGTCAGCGAGGGGATGCAGGTCAAGACCCAGCACACCTCCCCGGCCGCGGACAAGGCCCAGCACGGGGTGATGGAGCTGCTGCTCATCAACCACCCGCTGGACTGCCCGGTCTGCGACAAGGGCGGGGAGTGCCCGCTGCAGAACCAGGCGCTGTCCAACGGCCGTGCCGTGAGCCGGTTCCAGGACGTGAAGCGGACCTATCCCAAGCCGATCAACATCTCCGCCCAGGTGCTGCTGGACCGGGAACGCTGCGTCCTGTGCGCGCGCTGCACCCGGTTCTCCGACCAGATCGCCGGCGACCCGTTCATCGCGCTGGTGGAGCGGGGCGCGCTGCAGCAGGTCGGCATCTACCAGGAGCAGCCGTTCCAGTCCTACTTCTCCGGCAACACCGTGCAGATCTGCCCGGTCGGAGCGCTCACCGGCGCGGCATACCGGTTCCGTTCCCGCCCGTTCGACCTGGTGTCCACCCCCAGCGTGTGCGAGCACTGCGCCGGCGGCTGCGCGATGCGCACCGACCACCGCCGCGGGGTGGTGCTGCGCCGGCTGGCTGCGGGCGACCCGGACGTCAACGAGGAATGGAGCTGCGACAAGGGCCGGTGGGCCTTCACCTACGCCACCGAGCCCGACCGGATCACCGAGCCGCTGGTGCGCGGTGAGGACGGGGCGCTGCACGTCGCCTCCTGGCCCGAGGCACTGGAGGCTGCCGCCCGCGGGCTGGCGGCGGCACGCGACGCCCGCGGGGCCGCGTCCGGCGTGGGGGTGCTCCTCGGCGGCCGGGTCAGCGTCGAGGACGCCTACGCTTACAGCAAGCTGGCCCGGGTCGCGCTGGGCACGAACGACATCGACTTCCGGTCCTCGCCGACCTCGGCCGCCACCGCCGAGGAGGCCGACTTCCTCGCCCACCACGTGGCCGCCACCGGCCTGCAGGTGACATACGCCGACCTGGAGCGCGCTCCCGTCGTGCTGCTGGTCGGGCTGGAGCCGGAAGAGGAGGCAGCCAGCATCTTCCTCCGGTTGCGCAAGGGCTGGCGGCGTGGGCGGGTCCAGGTGCTCTCGCTCGCCCCGTTCGCCTCGCGCGGTCTGGCCAAGATGGGCGGCACGCTGATCCCGGCCGCGCCCGGCACCGAGGGGGAGATCCTGCGGGCGATGGTTCGCCGCACCGCCGAGGTGCAGCAGCACGCCGAGGCACTGGCCCAGCCGGGTGCCGTCGTGCTGGTCGGCGAGCGCGCCGGCGCCCTGCCGGGTGCGTTGTCGGCGGCGCTGGCCCTTTCCCGGGCCACCGGCGCCAGGCTCGCCTGGGTGCCTCGCCGGGCCGGCGAGCGCGGGGCCGTCGAGGCCGGCGCCCTGCCGTACCTGCTGCCCGGCGGCCGGCCGGTGGCCGACCCCGTTGCCCGCGCCGAGGCCGGCCAGGCCTGGGACGCGCTCGGCCTGCCGGACCGGCCCGGCCGCACGACCGCGCAGATGCTCGCGGCGGCGGCCGCCGGCGAGCTGGGGGGCCTCGTGGTCGCCGGGGTCGACCCGGGCGACCTGCCCGGCCAGGCGGTTGTCGAGCAGGCACTGACGCGGGCGTTCGTGGTGTCCTTGGAACTGCGGGCCAGCGGGGTCGTCGACCACGCCGACGTCGTGCTGCCGGTCGCCGCGCACGCGGAGAAGTCCGGCAGCTTCGTCAACTGGGAGGGGCGGGTCCGCCCCTTCCACGCGGCCCTGGCCACGAACGCGATGAGCGACCACCGCGTGGTCGACCTGCTCGCTGCCGAGCTGGGCGTCTACCTCGGCGCCCGCACGCTGGAGCAGCTCCGCGCCGAGATGCGGGCCCTCGGACCGTGGTCGGGGCCCCGCGCCGCGGCCCCGGACGTGGCACCCGCCGACGTTCCGCGACCCGGCCGCAACCAGGCGGTGCTGGCCAGCTGGGCGCACCTGCTGGACCTGGGCCGGCTGCAGGACGGCGAGCCGTTCCTCGCCGCCACCGCGCACGCGGCCCGCGCGCGCCTGTCCCCGGCGACCGCCGCCACCATCGGCGTCGCGGACGGCGACTCGGTCATCGTTTCGACCAAGCGGGGCCGGATCACCCTGCCCCTGCAGGTGACCGACATGGTCGACCATGTCGTGTGGGTGCCGGCCAACTCGGCCGGCTCCCGGGTCCGGGCGACGCTGGACGCCGCAGCGGGCGGGCTGGTCATGGTCACCCAGGCCGCCGTGGCGCCGGTCCGGTCGAGCGGGCAGGCGGGCGCGGCGTGAGCGTTCCCGCGGCCGCGCCGGCCTTCGTCGTCCCGCTCGCCGACAACCCGCTGGCCGACTTCTCCGACACCCCCTGGTGGCTGTCCCTGGTGAAGGCGCTGCTGCTCTTCGTCTTCCTGATGCTGAACACCCTGCTCGTCGTGTGGTTCGAGCGGCGGGTCATCGGCCGGATGCAGCAGCGCCCGGGACCGAACCGCACCGGGCCCTTCGGCCTGCTGCAGACCCTGGCCGACGGGGTCAAGCTGGCGTTGAAGGAGGACCTGGTCCCCAAGAACGCCGACAAGGTGGTCTTCATCCTGGCCCCGGTGATCGTGACCACGATGGCCTTCGTCTCCTTCGCGATCATCCCGATGGGCCCGGCCGTGTCGATGTTCGGCCACCGGACCCCGCTGCAGCTGACCGACCTGCCGGTGGCCGTCCTGCTCGTGCTGGCCGTCGCTGGGGTCGGGGTCTACGGCATCGTGCTCGCCGGCTGGTCCTCCGGGTCGACCTACCCGCTGCTGGGCGGGCTGCGCTCGACCGCGCAGGTCATCTCCTACGAGATCGCGATGGGCCTGTCGCTGGTGGCGATCTTCATCTACAGCGGTTCGATGGCGACCAGCCAGATCGTGGCCGCCCAGCGCAGCCTGTGGTTCGTCGTCCCGGCCTTCTTCTCCTTCGTGGTGTACGTGGTGACCATGGTCGGGGAGACCAACCGGCTGCCGTTCGACCTGGCCGAGGGCGAGGGCGAGCTCACCGGGGGTTTCCACACCGAGTACTCCTCGCTGAAGTTCGCGGTCTACTTCCTGTCCGAGTACGTCAACATGTTCACCGTCTCCGCGCTGGCCACCACACTGTTCCTGGGCGGCTGGCAGGCCCCGCCACTGGTCGCCGCCATCAACGACGGCATGTTCAACACCGGCTGGTGGGGGCTGCTGTGGTTCATGGTGAAGCTCTGGTCGTTCATGTTCTTCTTCGTCTGGCTGCGCGGCTCACTGCCCCGGGTGCGCTACGACCAGTTCATGCGGTTCGGCTGGAAGTTCCTCATCCCCGCCACCGTGCTGTGGGTGGTCGCGGTGGCCTTCATCCGAGCCGCCCAGCTGGCGTTCTTCGGGGCGAACACCCGGCAGGCCACCGTCGTGGTCGTCGGCGTCATCGCCGTGCTGGCGCTGGGCATCGCCTGGGTCTGGGACGGCAGGCGGGCGGAGGCGGCGCTGCCCCCGGACCGGCCGGAGGAGATCGACCCGTTCGCCGGCGGGTACCCTGTGCCGCCGCTGCCCGGTCAACGGCTGCGCGAACCGATGCCGAGTCTGACCAGTAGCGCCGTGGCCGCATACGACAAGGACGACGATGACTGAGCAGAGCCCCGGCACACGCACCGAACGGGACCAGCCCGGCTTCCTCGGCGAGCTGCTCGCCCCCGTCGCGGGCTTCGGAGTCAGCTTCTCCACCATGTTCCGCAAGGTCGCCACCGAGGAGTACCCCGAGGAGAAGCGGCCGACCCAGCCCCGCTACCACGGCCGGCACCAGCTGAACCGGCACCCCGACGGGCTGGAGAAGTGCGTCGGCTGCGAGCTGTGCGCCTGGGCCTGCCCGGCCGACGCGATCTACGTCGAGGGAGCCGACAACGACGACAGCGAGGGGGGAGGCGGCAGGTTCTCCCCGGGGGAGCGGTACGGCCGCGTCTACCAGATCAACTACCTGCGGTGCATCTTCTGCGGGCTGTGCATCGAGGCCTGCCCGACCCGGGCGCTGACCATGACCAACGAGTACGAGCTCGCCGACGACAGCCGCAGCAAGCTCATCTTCGAGAAGGAGCAGCTGCTCGCCCCGCTGCAGGAGGGGATGCTGGCGCCGCCGCACCCGATGGTCCCCGGTATGCAGGAGCGGGACTACTACCAGGGGAAGGTGACCGCCGCCACGCCCGAGCAGCGCGCCCACGCCGACGGCCGGCATACCGAGCAGGGCGCGGCGGCCGGGGCGGGACCGGCCCACGACGAGGGGACCGGAGGGCTGTCGCGGTGACCAGCGGAGGCGAGGCGGCGCTGTTCTGGGTGCTGGCCCCGGTCAGCGTGCTGGGCGGGCTGGGCCTGCTGGTCGCCAAGAAGGCGGTCCACGCGGCGCTCGGGACGGCGCTGGTGATGATCAACCTCGGCGTGTTCTACATCGCGCAAGACGCGCCGTTCCTGGGGATCGTGCAGATCTTCGTCTACACCGGCGCGGTCATGATGTTGTTCCTGTTCGTGCTCATGCTCGTCGGGGTGGACTCCTCCGACTCCCTGGTGGAGACGATGCGCGGGCACCGGTGGCTGTCGCTGCTGCTGGCGCTCGGGCTGGCCGTGCTGCTGTTCAGCGTCGTCGGCTCGGTCGTCTTCGCCGCGCCGACCGGGCTTGCGGCGGCCAACGCCGACGGCAACATCTCCGGGGTCGCGAACCTCATCTTCGGGCGGTACGTCTGGACCTTCGAGGTCACCAGCGCCCTGCTCATCACCGCTGCGCTGGGCGCGATGGTGCTGGCGCACCGCGAGCGGCTGGCCCCCAAGCAGACCCAGCGCGACTGGGCCGTGCGCCGGGTCAAGGCCAACCGCAACGTGGCCGGGCTGCCCGCCCCGGGCGTCTACGCCCGGCACAACGCGGTGGACACCCCGGCGTTGCTGCCCGACGGCAGGCCGGCCGAGCTGTCGGTGTCCCGGGTGCTGCGCGCGCGAGAGCAGGTCGACCAGCCGGCCCGGTACGAGACCGCGGAGCGGCAGATCGAGGAGCAGATCGGTTCCGGGATGCCCCAGGGGGCCGACCGGTGAACCTGGTGAACTACGTCTACCTGTCCGCCCTGCTGTTCTGCATCGGCGGCGCGGCCGTGCTGGTCCGGCGCAACGCCATCGTGGTGTTCATGGGCGTCGAACTGATGCTCAACGCGACCAACCTGGCCTTCGTCACCTTCGCCCGGATGCACGGCGAGCTGGACGGCCAGGTCGTGGCCCTGTTCGTCATGGTGGTCGCCGCGGCCGAGGTCGTCGTCGGGCTGGCCATCATCATGAGCATCTTCCGCGCCCGGCGGTCGGCCTCGGTCGACGACGCGAACCTGCTCAAGCTGTGACGAAGGGGACGGTGTGACTGCGACTGGGGTGACGGCATACGCGTGGCTGCTCGTCGCGCTGCCGCTGGCCGGCGCCGCGATCCTGTTGCTCGGCGGGCGGCGGCTGGACCGGGCCGGGCCGGTGCTGGCGGTCCTGCTGTCCTGGGCCGCCTTCGTCGTCGGCGTCGCCGTGCTGGTCAACCTGCTCGGCTACGACGGCACGGATCGCGCCCGCTCGCTGCACCTGTTCTCCTGGGTGCCGGCCGGCAGCTTCCAGGTCGACGCCGGGATGCTGCTCGACCCGCTGTCGCTGGCGTTCGTGCTCCTCATCACCTTCGTCGGGTCGCTGATCCACGTGTACTCCCTTGGCTACATGGCGGGCGACCCGGACAAGCGGCGGTTCTTCGCCTACCTCAACCTGTTCGTCGCGGCCATGCTGCTGCTGGTGCTGGCCGACTCCTACCTGTTGCTGTACGTCGGCTGGGAGGGGGTCGGCCTGGCGTCCTACCTGCTGATCGGCTTCTGGAACTACAACCCCGCGTATGCCGCGGCCGCGAACAAGGCGTTCGTCGCCAACCGGGTCGGCGACTTCGGCCTGTCGGTGGCGATCATGGTCCTGTTCGTCACCTTCGGCCGGGTCGACTACGCCGGGGTGAACGCGGGGGTCGCGGGAGCCGGTGAGGGGGTGCTGACCGCGATCGGGCTGCTGCTGCTGCTCGGCGCGTGCGGCAAGTCCGCCCAGTTCCCGTTGCAGAGCTGGCTGGGCGACGCGATGGCCGGCCCCACCCCGGTGTCCGCCCTCATCCACGCCGCGACCATGGTCACCGCCGGGGTCTACCTCGTGGTGCGTAGCTCGGCCATCTTCGACGCCGCGCCCACGGCGCAGCTGGCGGTGGTCCTCGTCGGCGCGATCACGCTGCTCTTCGGCGCCGTCGTCGGCTGCGCCAAGGACGACATCAAGAAGGCGCTCGCCGCGTCCACGATGAGCCAGATCGGCTACATGATGCTGGCTGCCGGGCTCGGCCCGGTCGGCTACGCGTTCGCGATCTTCCACCTGCTGACCCACGGCTTCTTCAAGGCCGGGATGTTCCTGGGCGCGGGGTCGGTCATGCACGGGATGGGCGACCAGGTGGACATGCGGCGGTTCGGGGGGCTGTGGACCACCCCGATGAAGATCACCTGGGTCACCTTCGGCCTGGGCTGGCTGGCTATTCTCGGGGTGCCCCCGTTCTCCGGGTTCTGGTCCAAGGACGCGATCATCGAGGCGGCTTTCGTCGGGCAGGGCTGGCGGCCGTGGGTGTTCGGCGGCGCGGCGCTGCTCGGCGCCGGGGTGACCGCCTTCTACATGTCCCGGCTGTTCTTCCTGACCTTCCACGGCAGGCGGCGGTGGACCGAGGGCCAGCACCCGCACGAGGCTCCGCTGACCATGACCGTGCCGATGATCGTGCTCGCCGTCGGGTCCGGGCTGCTCGGCCTGGTCCTGGGTCTCACCGGCGCGATCCAGGGGTGGCTGGAGCCGGTGGTGGGCGCGCATCCCGAGGGGGAGCAGCCGGTGCTGGCCGTGCCGGTCCTGACCGTGCTGACGCTGCTGCTGGTCGCCGGCGGGGTGGCCCTGGCGTGGGTCCGGTATGCCGCCGCGACGGTGCCGGTCGTGGCTCCGGCGGGGTCGGCGCTGACTCGGGCGGCCCGGCAGGACCTCTACCAGGACCAGGTGAACGAGGCCCTGCTGATGCGCCCCGGCATCGTGGTCACCCATGCGGTCGTGGCCAGCGACGACGGGGGCATCGACCGCGGCTTCGTCGGCCTCGGCGAGCTGGTCGCGGCCACCGCGAACCGGCTCCGGCGGCTGCAGAACGGCTTCGTGCGCTCGTACGCCTTGACCATGCTCGCCGGTGTCCTGCTCCTCGTCGGTGCCGTCTGGATGGTGCAGTGATGTCGTCGTTCCCGTGGCTGACCACCCTGGGCCTGCTGCCGCTGGTCGGCGCCGTCGTGGTGGCGCTGCTGCCCGCCAGCGTCGCCGACCGGGCCAAGCACACCGCGCTCGGGTTCTCCCTGGTGACGCTGCTGTTCACGATGGCCGCGGCGCTGCAGTTCGACACCGGCAGCAACGCCCAGTTCCAGCTGGTCGAGCAGCACTCGTGGATCCGGCAGTTCGGGGTGTCCTACAGCCTCGGTGTCGACGGCGTGGCGCTCATCCTGATCGTGATGGCGATGGTGCTGGCGCCGGTGTGCATCCTGGCCGCCTGGCACGACGTGCCCGACGTGGGGCGCCGCCAGCAGAGCTACTTCGCGCTGCTGCTGTCCTTGCAGACGTTCATGGTCGGGGTGTTCGCCGCGACCGACGTGTTCCTGTTCTACGCCTTCTTCGAGGCGATGCTCATCCCCGTGTACTTCCTCATCGGGGTGTACGGCGGGCGGCACCGGCGCCGGGCCGCGATCAAGTTCCTCATGTTCTCCCTCACCGGCGGCCTGATCATGCTGGTGGCGGTGATCGCGCTGTATCTGCAGGGCCCCGGCGGCGAGCGCGGCTTCCTGCTCTCCTCCCTGACCGGGCTGGCTCTCGACCCGGGCACCGCGCGGTGGCTGTTCGTCGGGTTCTTCGTCGCGTTCGCGGTGAAGGCCCCGCTCTTCCCCGTGCACACCTGGTTGCCGGACGCGGCGAGCGAGTCGCCGCCGGCCGTCGCGGTGCTGCTCATCGGCGTGCTGGACAAGGTCGGCACGTACGGGATGATCCGGTTCTGCCTGCAGCTGTTCCCCGAGGCGTCCCGGTGGGCCACCCCGGTCGTGCTGACACTGGCCGTGGTGTCGGTGCTCTACGGCGCCGTTGCGGCGATCGGACAGCGGGACGTGATGCGACTGGTCGGCTACACCTCGATCAGCCACTTCGGCTTCATCGTGCTGGGCATCTTCGCGATGACCTCGGTCGGCACCGCCGGCTCGTCGCTGCTGATGCTGAACCACGGCTTCTCCACCGCTGCCCTGTTCCTCGTCGCGGCCATGCTGGTCCGCCGTCGGGGCAGCAGCTGGATCCCGGACTACGGCGGCTGGCAGCGGGTCACCCCGGCACTGGCGGGGGTCTTCCTGGTGGCCGGCCTGTCGGCGCTGGCCCTGCCCGGCCTGTCCACCTTCATCTCCGAGTTCCTCGTCCTGGTCGGAACCTTCCAGCGGTACCAGGTCGCGGCCGTTGTCGCCACCCTCGGCATCATCCTGGCGGCGCTGTACGTGCTGCTCATGGTGCAGCGGATGCTGACCGGCCCGAAGCCGGAGCAGGCCGGCGACGTGGCCGACCTCACCACCCGGGAGAAGCTGGTCGCCGCGCCGCTGCTGGCCGCCTTCCTCGTGCTCGGCTTCTACCCCAAGCTGGCGCTGGACGTCATCGACCCCTCGGTGGCCAAGACACTGTCCTACGTCGGGGTGAGCGACCCCGCGCCGGCCCACCCGGTCGCCGAAGGAGCCCCCCGATGAGCGCCCTGGTGACAGCCGAGTTCGTCCCGGTCGCCATCGACTACGGCGCGATCGCGCCGATGCTCCTCGTCTTCGGCGCCGCGCTCGCCGGTGTCTTGGTGGAGGCGTTCGTGTCGCGACCGGCGCGGCATACGACCCAGGTCGTGGTTGCCCTGGCGGGGCTGGTGGCCGCGTTCGTCGCGCTGACCGCCCTGGCACGCAACCATCAGGGCATCACCTTGGACCAGGCCGTGGTCACCGACGGGCCGGCGCTGTTCCTCCAGGGGACCGTCCTGGTGCTGGCGGTGCTGGGCGTGCTGAACATGGCCGAACGCTTCGACGCGACGACCGCGGACGCCTTCACCCCGGCCGGGTCCAGCGTGCCCGGGTCGGCCGCCGAGGAGGCGGCCACCCGGCTCGGCGCGACCACCACCGAGGTGTTCCCGCTGACCATGTTCGCGGTCGCCGGGATGATGCTGTTCCCCTCCGCGGGCGACCTGCTGGTGATGTTCGTGGCTCTGGAGGTGCTGTCGCTGCCGCTGTACATCCTGTGCGGCCTGGCCCGCCGCCGCCGGCTGCTGTCGCAGGAGGCGTCGCTGAAGTACTTCCTGCTCGGCGCCTTCAGCTCGGCGTTCTTCCTGTTCGGCGCCGCGCTGCTGTACGGCTTCGCCGGGTCGATGCGCTTCGGCGCCATCGCCACCGCGATCGGCACCGAGTCCGGGATGGACGGGCTGCTTGTCCCCGGCGTGCTCATGGTCAGTGTCGGGCTGCTGTTCAAGGTGGGGGCGGTGCCGTTCCACGCCTGGACCCCCGACGTCTACCAGGGCGCACCGACCCCGGTCACCGGCTTCATGGCGGCGGCGACCAAGGTCGCCGCCTTCGGCGCGCTGCTGCGGCTGGTCTACGCCGGCATCGTCGGCAGCCGGTGGGACTGGCAGGCCGGTCTGTGGGTGGTGGCCATCCTGACCATGGTCGTCGGCTCGGTGCTGTCGGTGACCCAGGACGACGTGAAGCGACTGCTGGCGTACTCCTCGATCGCGCACGCCGGGTTCATCCTGGTCGGGGTCCTCGCCTTCGACCGGCTGGGGATCTCCTCAGTTCTGTTCTACGTCGCGGCCTACGGCTTCACCATCATCGCCGCCTTCGGGGTGGTGTCCCTGGTCCGCGACTCCGGTTCCGAGGCCACCCGGCTGACCCAGTGGGCGGGGCTCGGCCGGCGCAGCCCGGTGGTCGCCGGGGTGTTCGCGGTCGCGCTGCTCGCCTTCGCCGGCATCCCCCTCACGTCCGGCTTCACCGCCAAGTATGCGGTGTTCAGCGCCGCGATCGACGGGCTGGGCCGCGCCGGTGTGGTGCTCGTCGTCATCGGGGTGCTCGCCACCGCGGTGACCGTGTTCGGCTACGTGCGGGTCATCGTCTTCATGTACTTCGCCGAGCCGGCCGGCGGCGAGGGCGCCGTGGTGGTCACCCCCACGGTCGTGACCACCGTCGCGGTCAGCGTGGGCATCCTGATGACCGTCCTGCTCGGACTGGCCCCCGCCCCCCTGCTGGAACTCGCGTCCAGGTCGGCACTGTTCCTGCGATGAGCCTGCTGGACCTCGCCTCGCAGGCACCGGAGCTGAGCGGCCGGCTCCAGGCGGGCCTGGAGGCGGTGGAGGCACTCATCCGGCGCGAGGTCGACCACGACGACCCGTTCGTCGCCGGGGCGTCGGTGCACCTGCTGGACGCCGGTGGCAAGCGGTTCCGGCCGATGCTGACGCTGCTCGCCGCCGAGCTCGGCGACGGCATCAGCGAGGCGGTGGTGGCCGCGGCCGCCGGGGTGGAGCTGACCCACCTGGCTTCGCTCTACCACGACGACGTGATGGACGAGGCCGCGCTTCGGCGCGGGCAGCCCAGCGCGAACGCCCGGTACGGCAACTCGACCGCGATCCTGGTCGGAGACCTGCTGTTCGGCAAGGCATCGGAGATCGTCGCCGGGCTGGGCGCGGAGGCGGTGAAGATCCAGGCGCAGACCTTCGTCCGGCTGTGCGCGGGGCAGATCCGCGACGCGCGGCCGGCCCCGCCCGGTGCGGACCCGGTGGAGTACTACCTGGGCGTGCTGGCCGACAAGACGGGGGTGCTCATCGCCAGCGCCGCCCGGTACGGCGCCATGTTCGGGCATTGCCCGCCCGCCACGGTGGCGGTGATGAGCCAGTTCGGCGAGCGGATCGGGGTCGCGTTCCAGCTGGCCGACGACCTGCTCGACGTGGCCTCGGCGTCGGCCCAGTCGGGCAAGGCGCCGGGGACGGACCTTCGCGAAGGGGTCGCCACCCTGCCCGTGCTGCTCGCCCGCCGGTCCACCGACCCGGCCGACGTGCGGCTGCTGCAGCTGCTGGACCCCGACCTGACCGACTTGCGCGACGACGAGCTGCACGCCGAGGCGTTGCGCCTGCTGCGCGCCCACCCGGCGCTCGAGCAGGCCCGCGAGCACACCCGACAGGTCGGGGCCGACGCGAAGGCGCTGCTCGAACCGCTGGGGGACGGCGAGGTCGCCAGGATGCTGGCCGCCCTGGCGGACGGGGTGGTCGACCGCGTGGGCTGACGGCGGCGCGCGGGACACGATGACACCTCGCCGCCCGAGGCACACCTGCCTGGGGCCACGGACACCGGATGCGGTGTGCGTCGGCACACCCAGGTGTCGGTGCCGCAGGGACGTGTCGGTGACGCAGCGCGGTGTGGCCGGTGGCTCTCAGAGGAAGTCGGCCGGGTCGAACTCCTCGATGGGGATGATCCGCACCCGCGGCAGCCGCGCGGTGAAGGCGTTCACGTCATACTCCAGGTCGAACAGCTCCAGCCCGCGGTCGACCAGGCCGAGGAAGCCGGCGTTGCGGAACTCCTCGAACGCCACCACGGCCACCCGACGACCGTCGCACAGCTCGCGCAGCTGGGGCAGGAAGTCACCGTCGTGGCTGACCAGCATCGCGTCGCTCGCCCGGCCGGCGATGGCCGTCAAGGTCCGCTGGATGGCGATGTCGACGACCTTCTCGTTCGGGCGCCCGGACAGCGGGATGGGGGTGTACCCCAGCGCGAGCAGCGCCTGGACGAACCCCTTGGGCAGCTCGCTGTTCACCGCGAGGAAGAACAGCCCCTTCGCCGGCTGCCCCCACCGGTCCTGGGCGAACTGCAGCAGCCGGTCCCAGCGCGGCCGCTCCTCCGAAGCGGGCCGTCGGGCCAGTATCGAGGTGCCCAGGGTCGCGTCGATGTTCTCCCCGTCCACCAGCACGTAGGTCGTGCGCGGCGCTCCTGGCATGGGCAGGACTCTACGCGGCAGCGCGCCGCCGGGCCCCCGCCGCGCACGTCGCAATGACACACCCCCGCACCGGCACCATCGGCCAGGAACCTGTCGGATGCCGATCGCGGGACGACCTGGGGCCTACATCGGCAGGAGCCTGGGGCCTACATCGGCAGGAGTACGTATCGGCCTGGCGGTGGGTTGCGAGTGTCGCCGCGGGGCCGACGCCCCGTCGGCCTGGCCTCCCTAACGTCGAGAGCACAGGCCGCCGCCTCGGGCGGCACCCGACCCAGGGCGAAGACCCAATGTTCGCAACCATCCGTCTCACCGCCGTCGCGGCCGCGGCGGCAGCACTGCTCGTGCCGGCAGGTGCCGCCGTAGCCGTCAGCCGGCCGCCAGGACCGCCGTCCGCGGCGGCGCACTACTGCGCCCGCTTCGACGCGTACGAGCTGCACGACTGTGGGCCGGCGCACCGGCTGCCTGCCGGCCCGCTCGGAGCCCAGCTGCGCTGGGTGCTCGACAACCTGCGTGGCGGCGCGGCTGCGCTCACCGTCGATGAGGTGGCTGCCCACCTCACCCCCGGCATGGCGCAGGTACACCCGGCCGAGGAGCTGCTCCGAGCGTTCCGCTCGACGCTCGCCGAGAGGGGGCCGATGCGTTTCGTCGGGTTCTCCTACCCACCGCGGGCCCAGCAGGCCCTCGCGATCATCCGGTCCGAGACCGGCGAGCTCGGAGCGGTCGCCATCGGCACCGCCGGCTCCCTGATCGACGCCCTCGGGCTGGACCAGGCACCACCGACCCTGGTGCCGCGCGGACGCTTCAACGGATGGTTCGACGTCGGCGGTCGGCGCCTGTTCCTGCGCTGCACCGGCGCCGGCGGCCCGACCGTGGTGCTGGAGAACGGGCTGACCGCCGACTGGTACGACCTGCAGAACCGGTTGTCCGGCCTGACCCGCGTCTGCAGCTACGACCCGGCCAGCCAGGCTGGGCCGCTCGGCCGAAGCGACCCGGCGCCCGGGACGCGCACCGGCTTCGACCGGGTCCGCGACCTGCACGCGCTGCTTGCCGCGGCCCACGTCCCCGGGCCGTACGTCCTCGTCGGGCACTCCAACGGCGGCCTGTTCAGCCTGCTGTACGCCAGCAGCCACCCCCAGCAGGTGGCCGGGATGGTTCTCATCGACGCAGTCCATCCGTCCTACCACCTGCGCAGCATCGCGGTGGCCAAGCGGTTCATCCCGCACGAGCACTGGCCCGAGCTCGTCGCAGCCGCATGCGGCGTCCCGACCGTGGAGATGGACCCCGAGCGGTTGGACATCTGCCGCTCCGAGTCCCAGACCCGCACCGCGCTGGTCCGCCACCCGCTGCAGCGGATGCCGCTGGCCGTGATCACCCACGGCGGCTGGAGCTTCCCGGCGGGATCGGAGCCCGCCGCGCAAGAGCACCTGTGGCAGCGGCTGCAGGACGAGCTCGCCGCGACCCAACCCGGCTCCACCCATGTCATCGCCACCCGCAGCGGCCACGACATCCAGCACGAGCAACCCCAGCTGGTGCTCGCACAGGTGCGTCGGGTCGTCGCGGCCGTCCGGGCGAGCTGACCCCCCACCACGAAAGGAACGGCACATGCCTCGCATCGAACTGACCAACCTCACCAAGCACTACGGCTCGGTGAGGGCCGTCGACGACCTCAGCTTCAGCCTCGAGTCCGGTTCGATCACCGGCTTCGTGGGCGCCAACGGCGCCGGCAAGTCCACCACGTTGCGGATGCTGCTGGGGTTGACCCGGCCCACGACCGGCACCGCGACCATCGACGGCCTGCCCTACGCGGAGCTACCCGAGCCGGCGCGCGTCGTCGGAGCCCTCAGCGACCCCGATGTGTTCCATCCCGGCCGGACCGGGCGCAACGCCCTGCGGGTGCTGGCCCGCGTGTCCCGGATCGGGGACCGCCGGGTCGACGAGCTGCTCGAGCTGGTCGACCTCGACGGCGACGCGAGGCGACGTGTCGGCGGCTACTCCATGGGCTTGCGCCAGCGCCTCGGCCTGGCTGCCGCGCTGCTCGGAGACCCGCCCACGCTGGTGCTCGACGAGCCTGCCAACGGCCTGGACCCGATCGGCATCGCCTGGCTGCGCGGTCTGCTCCGCGGCCTGGCCGACCAGGGCCGCACGGTGCTGGTCTCCAGCCACCAGCTCGCGGAGCTCGCCCAGACCGTGGACGACGTCATCCTCATCGACCACGGCCGCCTCATCGCCCGCGGGTCGACCACCGACCTGATGGCAAGCCACCAGTCCGACTCCCTCGAACAGCTCTTCCTCGACCTCGTCTCGAAAGGACCCACGTCATGACAGCCCTGCTCTTCGCCGAGTTGCTCAAGCTCCGCACGCTGCGGCTGCCCTGGATCCTCGGCGGACTGGCGGTCGCCATCTCCGGGCTGGTCGGGTTCGCGGTGGTCCGCATGTCCATCGACGCGGGGCAGCCCCTGCACCTGAGCCTGGTCGCCGGGGCACCCGCGCAGGCGCTGTGGTTCCTTGCGATCGTGTCGGCCGTGCTGGCCACCGCGGGCGAGTTCCACCACCGCACCGTCCGCTCCACCCTGCTGGCCGCGCCGCGTCGCGGCCGGGTTCTCCTTGCGAAGGGCACCGTGGCGGGGGCGTACGGCGGCATGCTCGTCGTGCTCGGGGGCGCGAGCGCGGCGGCGGCAGGCATGGTCTCGGCCGCCCGGTCCGGAGTGTCGTTCTCCCCCGTCAACTCGTGGGGGAGCCTCGCCGGAGCGGTCGCCGTCGGTGCGCTGTTCGCGGTGCTCGCGACCGGGCTGGGAACGATCACGCGCAGCACGGCGGCCGCGATCGGGGCGGTGCTGCTGTGGCGCTTCGCCGGCGAGGCCCTCCTCCCCATGCTGCTGCACGACGACCGGCTGACCCGCTGGACGCCGAACGGAGCAGCCGAGGCGCTGTTGGGCCTCGGCTCCGCCCCGCTGGCTCCGTGGGCTGCGGGGGTGGTGTTGGCCGGGTATGCGGTTGCCGTGTGCGGGATCGCCACGGTGCTGTTCCTGCGCCGCGACCCGGCCTGAGTAGCCCTGTGTCAAGCCGCCTCCGAAACGATCTTGTTCTGGTGGTCGAGGACGCGTTGGAGTGCGTGGTGCTGATCGGGGTCGTAGGCGGTGTTGTTCTGCCAGCAGTGCCAGATGATGTAGAGCCAGGCTCGGGCGAGGATCCGCACGCCGTGGGCGTGGTCGTGGCCGCGGGCGCGGGCTTGGGCGTAGAGGTCTTGGGCCCATGGGTTGGCGCGGCGGCTGTCGCCGGCGAAGTCGCAGACGGCGTCGCGGAGTTGTTTGTCGCAGGCCCAGCGGAACCCGACGTGGCGGCTCTTGCCGGATGCTCGGGTGCTGGGGGCGACGCCGGCCAGGCAGGCCAGCGAGGCGGGGGTGGGGAAGCGGGCGCGGCTGTCGCCGATCTCGGCGAGCAGCCGGGCGGCCCGGACGGTGCCCGAGCGGGGCAGGCTGGTGAAGATGTGGCTGTCGGTGTGGGCGGCGAGCTGCTGACTGATTTGCTGCTCGAGCGCGGTGATCTGCTCACGCAGCGCGCGCAGGGTGTGCAGGTAGGCGAGCGTGATGTGGCTCAGCGCGAGGCCGTGCTCGTCGGCGGGGCCGCGGGGCGCCGCGGTGAGCCGGGCGTGCAGGTCCTGCGGGCTGGTGCGGCCGCAGTAGCCCGCGGCCGACAGCCAGTGGGCCAGGCGCTTGGGGCTGAGCCAGTCGGCCAGGCCCTGGCAGGTGAAGCGGGCCAGGAACGCCAAGCTGATGGGGCTGTCGACCTCGGCGAACAGCACCGCGCCGGCGGGGAAGGCGTTGCCCAGGTGGGCGCGCAGCTGGTTGGCCACCGCGACCCGGATGTTGACCAGGTCCTTGCGGGCGCGCACGGTCGCCCGCAGGGTCAGGGTCTGGCAACTATCCGGGGTCAGCGGTCGCAGCCGGGCCCGGTCGGTGCGCAGCGTGTCGGCCAGGACGTAGGCGTCGAATCGGTCGTCTTTGTTGCCGGCGCTGCCGTACCGCGAGCGCAGGTTCTTGACCTGATTGGGGCTGATCACCACCACGGTCAGGGCGGCGGTGAGCAGCGCGTCGACGACGGGGCCGTCGGGGCGCTCGATCGCGATCTCGGTGCAGCCGAGCGTGGCCAGGCGGCGCACCAGCACGGTCAGGCCGGCCGCGCTGTGCTCGAGGGTGAACTGGTCGCGGACCTGGCCGGTGGTGGAGTCCACCACGCATACGACGTGGTCGCTCTTGGCCCAGTCCAGCCCGGCAGTAAGGCCACCGACCGGAGTCGTTGGCAGGGTGGTCAGGGTCGGGTCGTTCGGGGCATGCTTCATCGCAGCCTCCTCGCTGCTAGTCCCAGTGGGGAGGCACCTGTCGTGCGGTGCCAGGACGCGGTTGCCGGTTCGCTCACTGATCGGCGCTCGGTGGCGCTCAGCCCTGTCGACGGTCGGCACGCCCTGGGCGACCGCCGGGCCTCGCAGAACTCAGGCTGGACGTCGAAGCGTCAAGCGAGCAGGGCGATGACTCGGCGGCACCTCAGGTGCATCGGCAGCCGTTCAACCACCGACCTGACAAGGGTGCACCAGTGAGC
>DASSLY010000091.1:0-8213 GCA_035689185.1 Dermatophilaceae bacterium | reverse complement strand
CGCCGACCAGAAACCCAAGCGCGTCACGCCACGCCCTCCGACCCGCCGAGGCCATCCGCCGAGCCTGGACCGTCCACGCGCCGACCGACCCTGGCGCGCACTTCCAAGCACGGAAGTCCAGTCAGATGAATAGCCCTAAGGATCCATTTAATTTTCTCTCCTGTTTTATCCTTGACGAGCAGTATTATTATATGCGTGGGTCGAAAAAACCCCGCTGCAGAACCTGGCCAGAGATTCTGGAACGGGTCGACTTGTAAACCAAACTGAGAACTGCGGAGCACCTGGCCCGCCGCGGACCCTGCCTCCAGCACCTCCACACCAGTGTGCCCCCCGCCGCTCCGGTCGTCAAGGTGTTCTTCAAAGACGTCATGAAACGCATGCTGTGACCGGACGGCTTGAGATGCCGGCCGGGCACCAAGCCTCGATCCGTGGAGTGGGAGGCGGCTGCGGACCTAAGCTGGCTGTTTGGGGGTGTTGGCCCAGTGGTACACGTCGGGACGTGAGCGTCTCGCTGGTCTGCCCAACTCATCCACGATGGATCTCCGGTCATACCGCGGGTGGATGTGGATCAGGCAGTTGCTGGCGGTCCGAGCGTGGCCGAAGCCGTTCCAGATCCCCAGCCACCGGTCGGCCCAGGGGCCAGTGCGCGGGCAGGTGCAGCACTTGTCGGCGTTTGTGGGCGGGCGAGCCGGGCTGGGACGTTGACGATCTGGCGTCGCAGCGTGGCGTCGCGCGCGGCGACGAGTCGGTCTGCTCTCAGCGTTGCCGACGGCGCGGAGCAGGTCGTGGGTGATCATCGCGAAGATCGCCCACACGCTGTTGGGCGCGAACCGGCCTGAGGGCATATGCGCGCGGGACCCGTCGATCAGGTCGGAGAACACGGTGTCGATGATCGCGTGCCCGCGATGGGTCAGGTCTGCCATTACGGTCGACTCGATGCTGGGGGAGAAGAAGGGCTGGTGGCGCCAGACCGGGAACAGCTCGTCGAGCTTGTTCTGGGCCCGGACCCGGCGCACGACCAGCCGCGCGGTGCCCGGGTGCTTGGTGGCGGCGAACGCGTGAAGGAGGTCTCGGCGACCTCGGCGTCAGGATCAATTCTCCCGTCTCGGGATCGAGGACCGCGCCCGGATACCCCTCCGGCGTCCAAGCTTCCTCGCCGATGGACGCGATCGCCGGAGCAACGGCAGGGTTATTGGCCGGTACGACGCAGAACCGCACCATGGCCCTCAGGCACACGGCGACGACCGCGCTCTTGCCGTAGGCCGAGTCGCCGCGCACAAGGACCTCGCCGGTGGCGCCGGCGTCCCGAGCAGTCTTGATGGCCTCGCGGATCAGCGACGCCGCACCCTTGCCCCAGGCGGCGTTTCTGCCGCGCAGCCGGATCCCGGCCACTACCCGCGCCGAATGCCGGGTGCTGATGGTGGTCGCCAACGGCGACAGACCGTGCGCAGCACCTGCTTGCCGGAGATCTTGGTGTGCCCGAAGCCAGCGCCTTGCTTTCCGTGCCCATAGACCGGCCGCAGCAGCGAGTCGATGTCGACGTACGCCTGGGACTCGATACCCGGCAGGAGAGCGGTCCGCTCCGCCAGGTTCACCAGCTGCGCCCGGGCCATCGATGCCAGCTGCAAAGTGTGCCCGTGGGTGAACTCGCGCAGGAACTGGCCCAACCTGGCCAGCGCGCATACCCCGCCAAACAGCCGCTTCATCCCGCCCGCCCGGGCGGATCACCTGCAAGTCGTTGATGCTGTCCGCGCCCGCGGCCATCCCCGCGATGACCGGGGTCAGCTTCCCGGCCGTCTTCACCCACGCCGAGGCCACCCGCGTCGAGGCGACCGAACCCGCTCCGCGAACAGCTTCGACAGGCAGGTCTGCTCGGCCCGCTCCACCACCGGGACCAGCCCAGGACCAGCCCCGTGCACGACACCAGGTTCTCGTCGTCGAACAACGGCGTGGCCCGCGACCAGGGTTCAGGTACGACTACTTTCAGTGCCTTTTGGGTTCGCGGAGATTCGGACGTCAGCACTCCCGATTCTCCTGTCCCAGAAGGCACTTCTACGTCTGCGGTGCCGGCAACTGTTCATGTTCCTTGACGGCGTGTCTGTGGTTGGTTCGTATTCGGTTGCGGGACAATGGTTCTCGTGCCCCAGCCGACGTAGAACAGCTTGCGGAGCTGCTCGTATCGTTGGCCCGTGAGAACGACGAATTGAAGGCCCGGATCGCAGACTTGGAGCGACAGCTGTCGGCGAACTCACGAAACTCCTCCGGGCCCCCGTCCTCGGACGGGCTGGGGAAGCCGGCCCCGAAGTCGCTGCGCGGCAAGTCCGGGCGTAAACCCGGAGGGCAACCCGGGCATCGCGGCGGCACCCTGCGGCAGGTCGCCGATCCCGATGAGGTGCACCGGCACGAGCCGGTGTGCTGCCGCGGCTGCGGTAAGGCTCTGGCCGACGCGACGGAGACCGGGGTGACCCGCCGTCAGGCATTCGATCTGCCGGCGACCAGCATCCGCGTGACCGAGCACCAGCTGGTCTTCCGCCGGTGTGGGTGCGGCACCGACACCACCGCTGAGGCCCCGACCGGCGAGACGCAGCGCTGACTCGCAGGGGGAGACGTCCTAGTCCCGCGTAAGCCGGCGGTAGGTGACCCGGTGCGGCCGGGCGGCCTCGGCACCCAGCCGGCTGACCTTGTTGGCCTCGTACGACTCGTAGTTGCCCTCGAACCAGTACCACGTGGACGGGTCCTGCTCGTCCCCCTCGTAGGCCAGGATGTGGGTGGCGACCCGGTCCAGGAACCACCTGTCGTGGCTGATGACCACGGCGCACCCAGGGAAGTTCAACAGGGCGTTCTCCAGCGATCCCAGCGTCTCGACGTCGAGGTCGTTGGTGGGCTCGTCCAGGAGTAGCAGGTTGCCCCCCTGCTTCAGCGTGAGAGCGAGGTTGAGCCGGTTCCGCTCGCCGCCCGAGAGCACGCCGGCCGGCTTCTGCTGGTCCGGGCCCTTGAACCCGAACTGGGAGACGTAGGCGCGGGACGGGATCTCGACGTTGCCGACCTGGATGAAGTCCAGCCCGTCGGACACGGTCTCCCACAGCGTCTTCTTCGGGTCGAGTCCGGCCCGAGCCTGGTCGACGTAGGAGATCTTCACCGTCTCCCCGATCCGGACCTGGCCGGCGTCTGGCTGCTCGAGGCCGACGATGGTCTTGAACAGGGTGGTCTTGCCGACCCCGTTCGGGCCGATGACCCCCACGATGCCGTTGCGCGGCAGGGTGAACGACAGCGCGTCGATGAGGACCCGTCCCTCGAAGCCCTTCGTGAGCTTGCTGACCTCGATGACCTGGCTGCCGAGCCGGGGACCGGGTGGGATCTGGATCTCCTCGAAGTCCAGCCTGCGGGTGCGATCGGCCTCCGCGGCCATCTCCTCGTAGCGCTCCAGCCGCGCCCTGGACTTCGTCTGCCGGGCCCGGGCGTTGGAGCGCACCCATTCCAGCTCGTCCTTGAGCCGTCGCGCCAGCTTGGCATCCTTCTTCCCCTGGATCTGCAACCGCTCCTGCTTCTTCTCCAGGTAGGTGGAGTAGTTGCCCTCGTAGGGGTAGAGCCGGCCGCGGTCGACCTCGGCGATCCACTGGGCGACGTTGTCCAGGAAGTACCTGTCGTGAGTGACCGCCAGGACCGCACCGTGGTATGCGGCCAGGTGCTGCTCGAGCCACTGGACGCTCTCGGCGTCGAGGTGGTTGGTCGGCTCGTCCAGAAGCAGCAGGTCTGGCTTGGACAGGAGCAGCTTGCACAGCGCGACCCGGCGCCGCTCCCCGCCGGACAGCACGGTCACGTCGGCGTCGCCCGGCGGGCACCGCAGGGCGTCCATGGCCTGCTCGAGCTGGGAGTCCAGGTCCCATGCGTCGGCGTTGTCGATCGCCTCCTGGAGTTTGCCCATCTCCTCCATCAGCGCCTCGTAGTCGGCGTCGGGGTCGGCCATCTCGATGGAGATCTCGTTGAACCGGTCGACCTGCCGCTTGATCTCGCCGAGCCCCTCCTCGACATTGCCCAGGACGTTCTTGTCCTCGTTCAGGGGCGGCTCCTGCAGCAGGATCCCGACGGTGTAGCCGGGGGTGAGCCTCGCCTCGCCGTTGGAGGGCTGGTCCAGGCCCGCCATAATCTTCAGGATGGTCGACTTGCCGGCGCCATTGGGGCCGACGACACCGATCTTGGCGCCAGGGAAGAACGACATGGTGACGTCATCAAGGATGAGCTTGTCGCCATGCGCCTTGCGCGCCTTGGTCATGGTGTAGATGAACTCGGCCATGGGCGCCAGGCTATCCGTCGCGCTGCGCCGCAACGAAACTCACCGCGGGCTGGGATGCAGCTCGCGTGGTCCCGGCGCGAAGGGGCGGACGGCCTGGCGCCCGACGGGGACGGCGCGGCGTCGGGGGGTATGCCGCGCCGTCGGCTTGGGCGGCCGGTCCTGGTGCCGGCAGGTCCGAACCCAGCCGGTCCGAAACCCAGCCGGTCCGGGCTCCGCCGGTCCGAGTTCAGCCGGCGCGGGTGTCGCCCGGTCCGAGCCCGGTCCGAGCCCGGTCGAGCCCGTTCGAACTCAGTCGAGGTCAGCCGGCGCTGGCGCCGGTGAGCACGTAGTCGTCGGTGTCGGCCCGGCGCACCAGCTGCTCGAAGTCGGCCTTGGCCTCTCGGCCCACTCCGGCGGCGTCCAGCGCCTCGGCGTCGGCGGTTTCCTGCTCGCCGTCCGGGTCGGTCGCCGCCGACTCCGCCGGGGCCTGCCCGGCGGTCGGCGGCTGCGGTGGCCGTGCCGGGGCCACCCGGGTCACCCGCTCGAACGCCGAGCGTCCCCACCTGAGGTCGTGGCCCACGTTGAGGGCCTCGATCTCGACGTCGACGCCGGACCGCTCCTCGTTGCGCCACTCCCGGACCCGCCACTTGCCGTAGACCACCACCGGCTGGCCCTTGCGGACGCTCTCGTGCACGTTCTGGCCCAACCCACGCCAGGCGATCACGTTGACGAAGCTGGTGTGCAGGTCCCTCACCTCCCCGGTGGTGAAGTCGACCCGGCGCGGCGTCGAGGCCATCCGGAACGTCGCGAACGGGACGCCCTCCTTGGTCCTGATGATCTGCGGGTCCGCTACCACGTTGCCGGCCAACGTCACGATGCTCTCGTTCATCCTCGTGCCCTGCCTTCCACCTCGTCTGCGTCGTGCCGCCCGTCCCTCGGCGGCACGACCAGAGTCGGGCAACGGGCGGGACCGGCCAAGCCTGCCGACCGCCGCTGTGGACAACGGAGTACGGGCGGAGGGGGATGTGGACAACTCCTGCGGCGATCGACGTGGCAGCTCAGCGGAGCGCGATGTCGAGCTGCTCACGGGTCCTCCGGTGGCGCTCGAGGACCAGGCGGACCGGGGCGACGACCTGCTGGTGCGCCACCGCGGTGATCGACTCCCGCAGTCGGCGGTCGATCTGGGCGCCGCGCCGCCGGGCACCGCGGGCAGCTAGCGGCCGGGCGAGGGCACCGAGCAGGAACCCGAGCAGGAGCCCCCCCACGGCCAGCACCAGTGGGTAGGGCAGCGGCCCGAGCCGGGGCGGGTCGGCGACCGGCAGCTGGAGGAAACCCAGCGCGGCGAGCACGGCGAGCCACCCGAGACCGGCGACTGCCGCCAGCGCCAGCAACCACTGCAGCACCGACCACACGCGCCACCACCCCGGTGTCCGTGACCGCAACGACGTCCCCAGGACGGCCTGGTCCAGCGCGTCGCCCAAATCCGGACCGGGCGGGGACGACGCTTCCGCGACGGCGCTGGCCCATCGGACCGGCAGCTGAGCTCCGGCCCTGTCGGCCAGCGTCTGCGTGGCCAGCTGCACGCCAGCGCGGGCCGCTGGTGTGGCGTGCGGCAGCGACGAGCGGCCGAGCACCGACCTGATGTCCGCCGTCGTGATGTCCCCCCGCTCCGCCGACCGGGCTTGGTCCAGCCTCAGCCGTCGCAGCGGATCCGGACGGAGCCGGCGAGCCCAGCGGGTGAACGGCCAACCGGTCCGGCCGACCGCCTCCCGCAGATAGTGCCGTTGCACCGCGTCCAGGACCGCCGGCACCCCGGCCGCGTTGCCGAGCGCGTCCACCAACCGGGCATCCGCGTCCGCGGCGACCTGGACGTCGGTGTCGGCAACGCCGCCACGCAACTCGGCGGCGACGGCGCGCACATCGGCCAACAGGCGGCGGCGGGCGGCGGTGCGCGTCTGCACCGCCTTGGCCAGGGCGAAGTTCAGCTCCATGACGCCCGCGCCGGAGGTGGCCGCCGTGATCACCACCTCTGCGTCGGCGACCCCGTCCGCGGCCAGCAGGCGCTGCAGGTCGGCCGCGCAGACGACCAGCGCCTCGGGGGTCAACCGGTCGGCCTGGTTGAGCACCACGATGGTGCTGGCCTGCCGGTCGGCGAGACGGCTGACGTAGTCGTCGTGGAGCAAGGCGTCGGCATACTTCTCCGGGTCGGTCACCCAGACGTACACGTCGACCAGGGCCAGCATCCGGTCCACCTCGGCCCGGTGTTCCTCGACTCGCGAGTCGAAGTCGGGCAGGTCCAGCAGCACCAGGCCGTCCAGGTTCAGAGCGCCGGTGGACCCCTGCTCGTCACCGGCGTGGGCCACCACGGCGTGCCGGCGCCGCACTTCCAGCCAGTCCAGCAGGGCGACCGCGGACTGCTCCCCCCATACGGCGGCGGTCGGGCGCGATGTGGTCGGGCGGCGCGCGCCCACCTCCGCCACCTCGGCTCCGACGAGGAGGTTGAAAAGGCTGGACTTGCCGCTGCCCGTCGCCCCGGCCAGGGCCACGACGGTGTGGTTGCCGGTGAGCGCCAGCCGCGAGTCGACCTTGCCCAGCACCGTCCGGGCCCGCCGCACCGCATCCGGGGGCAGCTGCGCCGCTCCAAGGTCAAGGGCCGCCGCGAGCGCGGCGACCGCCCCCGGGAGGCGCTCCACCGAGGTGTCCACGACCGGGGCACGCCCCATACGCAGCGGGCTCATCGCGCCGCCTGTACGGCCGCGGCCGCGGCGAGCAGCCGCCGGCCCTGCGCGGGGTCCACCGCCACCTCGTCCAGGGCTGCGTCGAACCGGGCCTGCTCCGCGGCATACAGCTGGCGGACCCGCGCCAGAAGCAGCTGGCGGGCCTTGGCGGCCAGGGTGCGGACCGCCTGGTCGCCGAAGACAGCCTCGAGCAGCCGCTGCGCGAGCACGGCCGACCCGCCGGCGATCCCGACCTCGGCGCCGGTCAGCCCGGCGGTGTGGCTGAACACGACGAGCATGAGGACGACGCCGACGCCGTTGGCCCCGAAGGACAGCACCCGCGCCGTGGTCCGCCGGTCCTTTCCCTCCGAGCGGACCAGTTGCAGGATCTCCGTCTGCCAGTCCCGCACCAGCCGGTCCACCCGGGCGGGCAGGTCGGGGCCAGGGCGGCCGAGGGCGGGGTGGGAGGCGATGCGGTCCAGGCCGCCGGGCAGCTGCCGCCACCCGCGGACCGCGGCGGCCGTCGCCCCCTGAGCGTGTGCGGTGACCAGAGCGGCGACGCCGGACTGCAGCGCCTCACCGAGCCGTTGCGCCGGCGGCGGGGCGCCACGGACGGCCGCGGAGATGCGGTCCCGGAGCCGCCCGATACCGGCCTCCACCTGGCGCAGGAACTCCCCGGTCCCGACGAACTCCTGCCACCGGGCCAACACCTCGCCACGAAGCAGGCTGCCGTCGCTCATCCCGTGCTCGACCCCGTCGTATGCCGCGTCGAAGGCCGCCGTCGCCTCCTTGCGCAGGGCGTCGGCCGCGGCTCGCTGGTCCTCGCTGGCAGCGCACAGCACCGAGACGCGGTCCGGAATCGAGTCCAGGGCACCGTTCAGGGTGCGCCGGATCACGACTGCCCGCGCCGCCGCGTCCTCGGCGAGGGCCCTCAGCCAGGCGGTCAGCCGCGCCACGTCCGGGGGGTCCAGCAGCCCGTCGGGGGTCAGCCCGGTCTCCGGGATGGTGAAGATGGGCGCGTCCGACAGGTCGCGGTCCCGCAGCATCTCGGCCAGGTGGTTGCGGATCTCCTCCAGCGCGTCCGGCGGGACGCGGTCCAGCACGAGCGCGACGGAGGTGCCCCGATCGGCCGCCTCCCGGAGCAGCCGCCAGGGCACGGCATCGGCGTACCGGGCGGCCGTGGTGACGAACAGCCACAGGTCCGCGGCGGCGAGCAGCTCGCG
>DASSLY010000090.1:0-20851 GCA_035689185.1 Dermatophilaceae bacterium | reverse complement strand
CCCTTCCTGGAGTGGCACAGCCACACCTGGCTGCTGGACCAGGCGGGGGAGAAGGTCCGTCCACTGGCCACCGAGCTCGGCATCTGGCGCCCGGTCGAGGACGGCGAGGTCGAGCTCATGCTGGTGCACAGCTCCGGGGTGCTGGAGCTCTACTACGGCCGAATCGCCACGGCCAAGGTCGAGTTGCGCACGGACGGGGTGATGCGCAGCCCCAGCGCCAAGCAGGTCAGCTCCGGGCACCGGCTGTACGGGCTGGTCGAGTCCCAGCTGCTGTGGGTGCTGGAGATGGCCGCGGTCGGCCAGCCGTTGCAGTCGCACGCCTCCGCCCAGCTGAAACGGGTGCAGTAGCGCCGGTTGCCCCGGCGTACGGTTGGTGGGTGGACGACCTGGCCGCCACCATGCGTGCGCGCGGCATGCGGATGACCGCGCAGCGACGGCGCGTGATCGAGGCCGTCCGCCGGTTGGGGCATGCCACGCCCGACGCGGTGGCCACCGAGGTGCAGCGGGACGGCGAGGGCGAGTTGGCGCTGTCGACGGTCTACCGCAACCTGGATGCCCTGCAGGCGCTCGGCGTGGTCTCGCACACACACCTGGACCACCGCGCGCCCACCTACCACCTGGCCGACCACGCTGATCACGTGCACCTGGTCTGCCTGTCCTGCGGCCGGGTCGACGAGAGCTGGGTCGAGACCACCGAGCAGTTTGTCGGGAATCTTCGCGAGCGTCACGGGTTTGAGGCTGACGTGAGACATCTGGCGATTCACGGGTGGTGTGCGACGTGCTCGGTCCAGCGCTGATGACCAGCCCGCTGGGGCAGCGACCCGGGGGGGTGGCCGGCGACGGCCTGGACGCCGGCGTGCCGGCCCACTACGGCGACCCGATGCGAGAGCAACGGCTGCTGGTGGAGGGGCTGGCCGCGGTCGACCTGTCCCACCGGGGGGTCCTCACCGTGTCCGGGCCGGACCGCCTGTCCTGGCTGCACTCGATGACCACCCAGCAGCTGGCCGGACTGCTCCCGCGAACCTCGGTGGAGACCCTGGTCCTGTCGCCCAAGGGCCACGTCGAGCACGCACTGCACCTGGTCGACGACGGCGAGACGGTCTGGCTCACCTGTGAGCCCGGCACGTCAGCGGCGCTGGCCGCATGGTTGGACTCGATGCGCTTCATGCTCCGCGTGGAGGTCGCCGACCGCACGGGCGACTTCGCCGTCCTCGGCGAGCCGGTCGGCGCCGAGGGCGGTCCCGGCGAGCCGGTGACCTGGCGGGACCCGTGGCCGGGGCTGGTCGGTGACACGGCCGCATACGGGCCGGTGGACGGCCACCCGGGACGGGACTGGCACTGGCGTGAGCTAGTGGTGCCGCGGCCGTCGCTGGCGGGTGCGTTAGGTGACCGCACCCTCGCCGGGACCTGGGCGCTGGAGGCGCTGCGGGTCGCCGCCTGGCGGCCACGGCTGGGCCACGAGACCGATCACCGCACGATCGTGCACGAGGTGGACTGGCTGCGGACGGCGGTACACCTGCACAAGGGTTGCTACCGGGGCCAGGAGACGGTGGCCAGGGTTCACAACCTGGGCCGGCCGCCGCGCCGGCTGGTGTTCCTGCACCTGGATGGCTCGGGTCACCTGCTGCCCGGGCGCGGCGCCACGCTCCGGCTCGACGGCCGCGACATCGGCCACCTCACCTCGGTCGCGCGGCACTACCAGGATGGTCCGATCGCGCTGGCGCTGGTCAAGCGTGCGGTGCCGGCCGACGCGACGCTGCTGGTGGAGGGCCTGTCGGCGGCCCAGACGGTGGTCGTCCGCCCCTGAGGTGAGGTGACTCACCCTGGCGCAGTTTGCACAACGCTAACTGCAGCAAGCACACTGGAGGCATGTCCAGGCTCTCCGGCATCTCGGTGCACGACCTGGGCAGCTACCTGCGCGAACAGCGCGAGCATGCCCAGCTGTCGTTGCGGCAACTGGCCGACGTCGCGGGAATCAGCAACCCCTACCTGTCCCAGATCGAACGCGGCCTGAAGCACCCGAGCGCGGAGATCCTCCAGGCACTGGCCCGGGCGCTGCGCATCTCGGCGGAGTCCCTCTACGTCCGGGCCGGCTTGCTTGAGGAGGACCTGCCGAGCCTGCACGTGCGCGCCGCCGTGCTGGCCGACCCGGCCCTGACCGACCGGCAGCGCCGGGTGCTGCTGGACGTCTACGACTCCTTCGTCGACGGCCAGCGGACGCCCCCACCCGGCGAGCCCGCCCTCGTGGCCCCGGCCGCCCAGGTCACCACCACAGACCCCCACCCAGAAGGAGCACGACCATGAACACATCCAGGACCGCCCCCGAGCGCGGCCCCGTCTACGCCGTCGTCGGTGCCACCGACCTCGCCGTCGAGAAGGTCCGCGAGGTCGGCGCCAAGGCCGCCGCCGTGCGCGAGGAGCTGGCTGCGGGCTCCCTGCCGGGCAAGGCTGCCGCCCAGGTCAGCAAGGCAGCCGAGCAGGCGCAGCACGTCCCGTCGCTCGCCCTCAGGGGAACGATGGGCCTGGCTGGCAAGGCCCAGACCTCCTACGACAGGTTGGTCCACCGGGGCGAGGCGCTGGTCAACCGGCTGCGGGAGCAGCAGGCCACCAAGGACCTGCTCGCCTCCGCCGGCAGCACCGTGGCCCGGAGCAAGGGCGCCGTTACCACGGTCCGCAAGGCCGCGGCCGAGACCCAGCGCGCCGCCAAGGCCACCTTGACGACCGGCCGTCACCAGGCCAAGCAGGTCGCCAGCACGGTGGGGGACGCTGTCGCCGATGACGCGGCGGTCATCGCCGGCTCGGCTCGGTCCGGCAGGGCAGCGACCGCGGTCTCGGCGAGGCGGACCGGCACCACGGCCCGCACCCGCGCGGCCCGGTCCACCGCCGCCGCCAAGGGGGCGGCCACCAGCGCACGCAAGACCGCCACCCGCGCCCGCAAGGTCGCCAACGAGTCGGCGGAGAAGGTCGGCGACTGAGGCTGGCAGCACCCTGCCGCATCACCAGCGAGCACCGGTTCCCCTCGGCGGAGGCGGTGCTCGCTGGCGTGGCTGGCTAGGCTGGCCGGTCGTGACAGCACGCCCGGCTTCCGGCTCGGCCGCGGGTTCGCTCGCCGACGCGCCGGTGGTGGCCGAGGTGGTCCGGTCCGGCTTCGTCGAGTCGCTGCACCACGGTCACGTGGTGGCCACCGGTCCGGACGGGCAGGTGCTGTGGTCGCTCGGATCCCCCGGCACGCCGATGTTTCCGCGCTCGTCGAACAAGCCGTTGCAGGCCGTGGCGATGCTGCGCTGCGGGCTCGACCTGGACGGGGCGCCGCTGGCGCTGGCCTGCGCCAGTCACTCCGGGGAGCCGTTCCACCTGGACGCCGTCCGCGACGTGCTGGCCCGCGCCGGGCTCGGCGAGGCGGACCTGCAGAACACTGCCGACCTGCCCTACGACGAGCAGGAGCGTCGGGCCTGGCTGGCCGCCGGGCTTTCGCCCACCGCGCTGGCGCAGAACTGCTCGGGCAAGCACGCCGCGATGCTGGCGACCTGTGTCGCGCGCGGCTGGGACCGGGCGTCATACCGCCAGGCAGACCACCCGCTGCAACTCGCCGTCGGTGCCACCCTGGCCGACCTGGCCGGCGAGCCGGTCGCGGCGACCGGGGTCGACGGCTGCGGAGCCCCGGTGATGGCGCTCAGCCTGACCGGCCTGGCCCGCGCCTTCGGCCGGATCGCCAGCGCGCGGCGCGGCGCGGAGGCCCGGGTGGGCGCCGCCATGAGGGGTTTCCCGACCTACCTCGGCGGGTCCAGGCGGGACGTCACCGCGCTGGTCGCCGGGGTGCCCGGCCTGGTCGCCAAGGACGGGGCGGAGGCGGTGTATGCCGCCGGGCTGGCTGATGGCCGCGGCGTCGCCGTGAAGATCGCCGACGGCTCCGGCCGGGCTCGCCCGGTGGTGCTGGCGGCAGCGTTGCGCCGGCTGGGGCTGACCGGCCCCGTGCTCGACCAGCTGAGCGACGCGCCGGTCCTGGGCCATGGTGAGCGGGTCGGCGAGGTGCGCGCCGTACTGGGCTGACCGCGGCAGGGTGGGTCGTTACGTAGGCTGTGACCATGCCGTCGTTGGACATGGTGCAGGGATACGTGGCGCTCGCCCTTGGCGTCGCCGCCTTGGGCATGGAGGCCTTCGCGCTGGTCGACGCCGCCCGGCATCGCCCGGATGCGTTCGTGGCGGCGGGAAAGCGGACGAAGGGCTTCTGGCTGGCGGTCACCGGGGTCGCCGCCGCGGTGGGGTTGCTGTCGGTGGCCAGCCCGCTGAACCTGTTCAGCCTGCTGGGGGTCGTGGGGGCGGGGGTCTACCTCGCCGACGTGCGCCCGGCGCTGCGCGCGGTGTCCGGTGGTGGACGTCACCAGGGCCCCTACGGCCCGTGGTGACCTGGCCACGACCGCGGTTCAACCCCAGCCCCACGGCGAATGCGAGAGGTGCCCATGGATGAGCTGCCGAACCCGACGGACGGGATCTTCGTCGAGACCCGGCCGTGGGGGCAGTTCCAGCAGTTCGTGTCCAACGAGCGGGTGACCGTCAAGGTGATCACGGTCTTGCCGGGGCACCGCCTGTCGCTTCAGCGGCACGCCCACCGGGGGGAGTTCTGGCACGTCCTGGAGGGGCCGGTGGACATCGAGGTCGACCACGACAAGCACACCGCCCTCACCGGTGAGCACATCTGGGTGCCGCGCGGGGCGACGCACCGGATGGGCAACAGCGGCGTGTCCCCGGTGCGGCTGCTGGAGGTCGCCTACGGCGCGTTCGACGAGCGCGACATCGAGCGGATCGAGGACGACTACGCCCGCTGAGGCGGACCAGGCCGGACCGCCGGCCAGGCGACGGTGAGCTCGCCCAACCGCCACCGCGCCGGGGCCCGTCCAGCACCGGCCAGCCGGCTGCCCGCACCGCCTCGGCCGTGGCCCGGAACCGCTGCCGGACCCCGTAGGCCGCCACCGCAGCTTGGCGCTCCCAGGCCCGGTCCAGCGCGATCAGCAAGGCGTGCACCGGTTCGCCGGGCACGTTGCGGTGGATGAGCGCCTTCGGCAGCCGCTCGGCCACCTCGGAGGGCCGGGCGAGTCCCGCCAGCCGCAGCGAGATGGTCAGCGACTGCGGCCCGTCGCCGTCGACCGCGATCCAGGCGGCCCGGCGGCCGACCTCGTCACAGGTCCCGTCGACCAGGAGGCCGTTGCCGGCGAGCCGGTCCACCACCGCCGCCCACGCCGCCGGGACCTGCTCCTCCCCGTACTGGCGCAGGACGTTGAAGGCCCGCACCACCACGGGTCGCGCGCCACCGGCAAGGGGCACCTCGAAGCCGCCGTGGCCGAACCTCAGGCCGGGTTGCTCCAGGTCCCGGGCCGCCGCCACCCGGGCCTGGTCGATCTCGATGCCGACGACCTCGACGTCGCCGCGGACCGGCCGCAGCCGGTGCAGCAGTTCCACGGCCGTCACCGGGGACGATCCGTAGCCGAGGTCGACGACCACCGGCGGGCCGGTGCTGCGGCGCAGCCGCCAGGCCTGCGGACCGGCGAGCCAGCGGTCCACCCGTCGCAACCGGTTCGGGGCGGTCGTCCCGCGCGTCACCGTGCCCAGCGGGCGGCGAGCGCGAGCCACGAGCGGACAGCGTAGACGGAGTCGAGCGAGCTCACGGCGACTTACCCTGGCTGGGTGCAGATCACCGGCAGCAGAAGCGTCCGGCTGCTGTCCGTGGTGCTGTCGGTAGGCGCCCTGGTGGCCGCGGCCACCAACGGGCCCGGCCTGCTGCAGGCGGCTCAGGACGTCGTCGACGTGCAGCCGCAGTGGCTGAACGTGACCCCGAGCGTGCGCGGCCCGGTGCGGCTCAACGCGCACGTCACGGTGTTGCTGTACAGCTCTGGGCTGCAGGTGCGTCGCGACGGCCGGGTCGTCTTCGAGACGGTGCGCACGGGGTCGATCCTGTCCGTGGGCGCCGGGCGCGTCGACGGCGAGGGCGCGGACCGCGTGGAGCGGGTCGACTGGACCCAGGACAGCTGGCACGTCACTCGGCTGCAGCTGAAGGGGACCACCGCCACCTACTCCGGGACCCTGGTCGGCGACCGCCGCGGCATACCCGCGTGGGTGTCGGTGACTCCTTCCGGCAGCGGGGTGAACATCACCGCCGCCTCGCCCGGGGCCGAGCTGCTCGTGCTGCACGTCGAGCGCCCGCAGGCAGCGTTGGGAATCTGGCCGTCCCTGCCTGCCCGGTCGCTGGCCTCCCGCGCGTGGTGGGTGCCACGCGCGGCCAAGGGCGCCGCAGCCCTGCCGGTGATGCTCTCGGCCGTGCGGGGCACCAGGACCATCACCCGGGTCCGGGCCGACGCCGACGTGCTGCTCGACCTGCGGCACCAGGGCCGCGGCGAAATACACGCCTGGGCGCCCGCGTTGCGGCTGGAGATCCGTTGAGCTCTCCCGGCGGCACCCAAGGCGTCGACGTCCTCGCAGCGACAGGAGCCGGTATGCCGACCGCCCCCACCCTCCGGCGCGTGGCGATGCTGAGCGTGCACACCTCGCCGCTGGACCAGCCGGGCACCGGCGACGCCGGCGGCCTCAACGTCTACGTCGTCGAGGTCGCCCGGCGGCTGGCCCGCCGCGGAGTGGCGGTCGAGGTGTTCACCCGCGCGACGTCCGGCGCGCTGCCGACGGAGGTGGAGCTGGAGCCGGGGGTGCTGGTCCGCCACGTCACCGCGGGGCCGTACGAGGGCCTGTCGAAGGCTGACCTGCCCGGTCAGCTGTGCGCCTTCGCCGCGGGCGTGATGCGGGCCGAGGCCGCCCGTCCGCAGGGTTGGTATGACCTGGTGCACTCGCACTACTGGCTGTCCGGCCAGGTCGGCTGGCTCGCCGCGGACCGGTGGCGGGTGCCGCTGGTCCACACGATGCACACGATGGCCCGGGTGAAGAACCGCAGCCTGGCCCGCGGGGACCGCCGGGAGCCGCCCGGCCGCGAGATCGGGGAGGCCCAGGTCGTGGAGGCGGCCGACCGGCTGGTCGCCAACACCAGCGGCGAGGCGCAGGACCTGGTCGACCTGTACGACGCCGACCCGGACAAGGTGCGGGTGGTGCCCCCGGGGGTGGACCTGTCGACGTTCGCACCGGCCGACGACACCGGGCTGCCCAGCGCGGCGTCGAGGTCCGACCTCGGCCTGCGGCCGGACGCCGTCGTACTGCTGTTCGTCGGGCGGATCCAGCCGCTGAAGGCCCCCGACGTGCTCCTGCGCGCGGCAGCCGACCTGGTCGCCCGGCGGCCGGAGCTGCGCGAGCGGCTGGTCGTGCCCGTGCTCGGCGGCCCGAGCGGCACCGGCCTGGACAAGCCGCGCTCGTTGCAGAAGCTCGCTGCCAAGCTCGGTATCTCCGACATCGTCCGGTTCGAGCCGCCGGTGTCCCGGCCGGTGCTGGCCCGGTGGTACCAAGCCGCTGACCTGGTCGCCGTCCCCTCCTACAGCGAGTCCTTCGGCCTCGTGGCGGTGGAGGCGCAGGCCTGCGGCACGCCGGCGGTTGCGGCCGCGGTCGGCGGGTTGCCCGAGGCTGTGGGTGACGGTGGCGTGCTCGTGCCCGGGCACGACCCGCTGACCTGGAGCCGAGCCGTCGAGGAGCTGGTCGACAGCCCGGGGCGCCGGCGGGAGCTGGCCCGTCGCGCAGCGGCGCACGCCCGGCAGTTCGGCTGGAACCGCACGACCGACCTGCTGCTGGAGGTGTACTGGCAAGCGCTGGCCGTGCGCAGCCCCACCCCGATCGAGGAGGCCGGTGCGCTGGCCGGCGTGCCGGCCGCGCCCATCCCGTGAGCGACCTGGCCCTCGTGCAGCGGTTCCTCGACGTCAGCGGCATCCCCTGGGAGCCGGGCACGCGCCCGGGCGAGCTGGTGCTGACGCTGCCCGGCGAGCAGAAGCTGCGCACCGTCTGCTCGGTGGTGGTGTCACCGGCAGCCGTGTCGGTGTCGGCGTTCGTCGTGCGGCGCCCGGACGAGAATCACGAGGCGTTCTACCGCCACCTGCTGCGGCGCAACCTGCGGATGCCGGGGCTGGCCTACGGCGTCGACGGCGTGGGTGACGTCTACCTGACTGGCCGTGTCCCGCTGCCGCCGGCCACCGGTGACCGCACGGCATACCTGGAGGCGTTGCTGGACGAGCTGCTCGGGGTGGTGCTCGACGCCTGCGACGGAGCCTTCAACCAGTTGCTGAGACTGGGCTTCCTCACCTCGATGCGCCGGGAGTGGGCCTGGCGGACCGGCCGCGGGGAGCCGACGGCCAACCTCGAGGCGTTCCGGCACCTGCTCGAGCCCTCTGAAGGTGAGCGCAGCGGGCCGCCGGGCTAGGCTCCGGCCATGCCTGCAGAAGCGACGTTGGTCCTGGTGCGCCACGGCGAGAGCGTGTGGAACTCGCTCAACCTGTTCACCGGGTGGGTGGATGTCGACCTGTCCGACAAGGGCCGTGCGGAGGCCGTCCGCGGTGGCGAGCTGATCAAGGAGGCGGGTGTCCTGCCGGAGGTGCTGCACACCTCGCTGCTGCGTCGCGCCATCAACACGGCAAACCTTGCCCTCGACACCGCCGACCGTCACTGGATCCCGGTCCGGCGCAGCTGGCGGCTCAACGAGCGGCACTACGGAGCGCTGCAGGGCAAGGACAAGAAGATGACGCTGGCGGAGTTCGGCGAGGAGCAGTTCATGCTGTGGCGCCGGTCCTTCGACACCCCCCCGCCGCCGATCGACTCCGACGACAAGTACAGCCAGGCCGGCGACCCCCGGTACGCCGACGTCGACAACCCCCCGGCCACGGAGTGCCTGAAGGACGTGGTGGCGCGGATGCTGCCCTACTGGGACGAGGCCATCGTCCCGGACCTGCAGGCCGGCAAGGTGGTCGCCGTCATCGCGCACGGCAACAGCCTCCGTGCCCTGGTCAAGCACCTGGACGGGATCAGCGACCAGGACATCGTGGGCGTGAACATCCCCACCGGGATCCCGCTGGTCTACCGGCTGGACGAGGGCATGCGCCCGATCCAGGCCGGTGGCGAGTACCTGGACCCGGAGGCCGCCAAGGAGGCCATCGCCGCAGTGGCCAACCAGGGGCGGTAGACCGGCTCAGCTCTCGTCGTCCAACTCGGCTTCGGTGCGCCACTCCCCGGTGACCAGGTAGACCACCCGCCGGGCCACCGACACCGCGTGGTCGGCGAAGCGCTCGTAGTACCGGCCGGTCAGTGTGAGGTCGACCGCGGATTCCGTGCCGTGCCGCCAGTCGTCGAGCAGCATCCCGTACAGCTCGCGGTGCAGCGCGTCCATCTCGTCGTCGTCGTGCTCCAGCGCGATCGCGCCCTCGACGTCCTTGCCCGCGATCACCGAACCGGCCTTGGCCACGATCCGCTCGGCCACCTGACCCATCTGGAGCACCGTGGACCGGGCCTGGGCGGGGACCGCGGACGCCGGGTACCGAAGCCGAGCCACCTTGGCCACGTGCCGGGCCAGGTCGCCCATCCGCTCCAGGTCGGCGCTCATCCGCATCGCGGTGACCACCATGCGCAGGTCGGTGGCCACCGGCTGCTGACGGGCCAGCAGGTCGATCGACCGGTCGTCGAGCTGTTTGCGCAGCCCGTCGATCTGCTCGTCGGCGGCGATCACGCTCTCGGCCAGCCGAAGGTCGGCGTCGAGCAGGGCGGTGGTGGCCCGGTTCATCGCCGACCCGGCTAGCCGGGTCATCTCGACCAGCTGGTCGGAGATCTGGTCCAGGTCTTCGTGGAACGCGTCGCGCATCGCCTGCTCACTGCTCGTCGGGACTTCCGGGAAAGACGCCGAAACCGTGACAGCGTGTCGTGAACGGCCCGCCATGGCCAGGTGAACATCTGGCAAAGCGACTGGCGACCCCGGCCGACGACACCCGTGCCCACCGGCCCCTGCGTACCCTGCAAGCATGGACCCGACCGCGGCGGCCATCCTCGGCGGGGCCCTGGGCATCCTTCTCGGGGCCGCGGCGAGCTGGCTGGTCCGTCTCTCCGAGCGCAGCCAGCACGACATTCCCCCGGTGGCCCGGCCGACGCTGCCGGCCGGGGTGGGCGACGTGTTGGCGGTGCTGCGGTCCAGCGCCATCGTGCTCGACGCGGCGGATGCCGTGGTGAAGACCAGCCCGGCGGCGGCCGCGCACGGGCTGGTGCGGGACAACGACCTGGTCCACCCCGAGCTGCGGCACCTGGCCCGCCAGGTGCGCCGGGACGGGGAGATACGCGAGGTGGAGCTGGACCTGCCGCGGGGCCCGCTGGGACGGGGGCGGATCACCGTGGGGGCCCGGGTGGCGCCGCTGGGCAGCGCGTTCGTCCTGTTGCTGGTCGACGACCGGACCCAGGTCCGCCGGGTGGAGGAGGTCCGCCGCGACTTCGTCGCCAACGTCAGCCACGAGCTGAAGACCCCGGTCGGCGCGATCGCCCTGCTCGCCGAGGCCGTGCTGGACGCCAGCGACGACCCGCAGGCGGTGGCCCGGTTCGCCGCCCGGATGAAGACCGAGTCCCGCCGGCTCACCAGACTGGTCCAGGAGATCGTCGACCTGTCCCGGCTGCAGGTGCAGGACACCCTGCACGAGCCGCTCCTGGTCGACCTGGCCGGCTGCGCGAACGAGGCGGTCGACCGGTGCCGGCTGGTCGCCGAGGACCGGGGGATCGAGATCACCACCGCGTACGAGGGCGAGGCCAAGGTCTACGGCGACGCGGAACTGCTGACGACCGCGGTGCGTAACCTCATCGAGAACGCGGTGAACTACGCCGACGGCGGCACGCGGGTGGTGGTCGCCCTCAAGACGGCCCGCGACCTGATCGAGCTGTCGGTGACCGACCAGGGGCGGGGCATCCCCGAGGGTGAGCAGGCCAGGGTGTTCGAGCGGTTCTACCGGGTCGACCCGGCCCGGTCCCGGGCCACCGGGGGCACCGGGCTGGGCCTGGCGATCGTGAAGCACATCTGCTCCAACCACGGCGGCGAGGTGACGTTGTGGAGCCAGATCGGGCAGGGTTCAACGTTCACCATCCGCCTTCCGGCGGCGGGCAAGGCGCCCGCCGAGACCGTCACGCCGGCCCTGCCCCCCGCGCCGACCCTGCCCACGGGGTCGACCCTGCCCACGGGGGCGGCCCTGCCCCCCGCGTCGGCCCTGCCCACGGGGGCGGCCAGGCACCATACCGACCGGAAGGACGACCCGAGGTGACCCGCATCCTGGTCGTGGAGGACGAGGAGTCCTTCTCCGACCCGCTTTCCTACCTGCTACGCAAGGAGGGGTACGAGGTCGACGTCGTCGACACCGGTCCCGGTGCGCTGGAGGAGTTCGACCAGCACGGCGCCGACCTGGTCCTGCTCGACCTGATGCTGCCGGGACTGTCCGGCGTGGACGTATGCCGTGCCCTGCGAGCCCGGTCTTCGGTGCCGGTCATCATGCTCACCGCCAAGGACAGCGAGATCGACAAGGTGGTCGGGCTGGAGATCGGTGCGGACGACTACGTCACCAAGCCGTACTCCAGCCGCGAGCTGCTGGCCCGTATCAAGGCCGTGCTGCGCCGGCTCACCGAGCCCGACGACCTGCTGCCCGCCACGCTGGAAGCCGGTCCGGTCCGGATGGACGTCGAGCGGCACGTGGTGACCGTGAACGGGGCGGCGGCGTCCCTGCCGTTGAAGGAGTTCGAGCTGCTGGAGCTGCTGCTACGCAACTCCGGCCGGGTGCTCACCCGGATGCAGCTGATCGACCGGGTGTGGGGCAGCGACTACGTCGGGGACACCAAGACGCTGGACGTCCACGTCAAGCGGCTGCGTGCCAAGGTCGAACCGGACCCCGCCAACCCGCGGCACATCGTCACCGTGCGCGGCCTGGGCTACAAGTTCGAGACCAGCTGACCCGGCGCCTGTCCCGTAGCCGCCTCCGCGCGCGCTCCAGCGCGCTCAGCCGGCTGGCGCGGTGGGCGCGGCGGTCAGCGTCGAGTAGTAGCCGGTGGGGGGCAGCACGGGGACGGTGACCTGGTCGGTGCCGCCCGCCGGTGTGTTGACGTTGAGTTCCACCATGCCGCCGGGGTCGCTGGCGACGTTGGCCAGCGGCGCAGCCGGCGTCCCGGTGCCCCCGCTGAGTCTCGTCGCGCTGCGAGGCCCGACCTGGGCGGTCACGGGGGTGCCGTCGGCCGCTCCGATGGACACGGTGACCGGTGCGTCGCCCTTGTTCACGATCAGACCGGACAGCACGCCGGCTGTTCCCTTGGCCGAGGCGACGACGAGCAGGTCGCGGATGACGACCGTGCCGAGGTCGACCGAGACCCCGTCCGCCGGCTCGTAGGGCTGCGCCGTCTGGATCGGCGAGGTCAGCTGGCAGCCGGCGAGCAGCATCGCGGCCACCACCGCAACCGCGGTGGGCGCCGTCCGAAGCCGTCGGGGGGCCTGTCGGGGCCGCTCACCGCGGCGTCGGTGGGGCACGCCGGCTTCATCGGTTCCTTGCCCGGCCCAGGTCACGCGGCCAGCGTAGCGGGCGGCACCGGACGCCCGCGCGACGACCTCTCCGGCGCGCGTACCCGCCGCGAGCCCGTCGGCCGGCGGCGTCGGCGGACCCCCTCCGGGCCCGTGAAGCACGAGACCGGCCCATCTGTCAAGCACCAGGTTTTTCCCACCGCACCGGTCCACAAGGCTCTGACCTGCGCAAACAGGGTGTGACGAATTCCGTATTCGGTGCTCGCCGTGGTAGGCTGGCGGTTGCGAAAGGGGACAACATCACATGGTCTTCAAGGTCGGCGAGACGGTCGTGTACCCGCATCACGGTGCGGCACTGATCGAGGAAATCAAGACCCGCACCATCAAGGGGGTAGACAAGCTCTACCTGGTTCTCAAGGTTGCTCAGGGCGACCTGACCATCGAGGTCCCCGCCGAGAACTGCGACCTCGTCGGTGTGCGCGATGTCGTCGGCCAGGAAGGCCTGGACCGCGTGTTCGAGGTCCTCCGGGCGGCGCACACCGAGGAGCCGACGAACTGGTCCCGCCGCTACAAGGCCAACCTGGAGAAGCTCGCCTCCGGCGACGTCATCAAGGTGGCCGAGGTGGTCCGCGACCTGTGGCGCCGGGACAAGGACCGCGGGCTGTCCGCAGGGGAGAAGCGGATGCTGGCAAAGGCCCGCCAGATCCTGGTCTCCGAACTGGCGCTGGCGGAGAAGACCAACGAGGACAAGGCCGAGGCCATCCTCGACGAGGTCCTCGCCTCCTGAAGACGACAGCAACCGGCACCGGCGCCCCGAGCGGCGGTGCCGCGATGCTGTTGCTCGCTGCCGGGGCGGGCACCCGCCTGGCCGCTGGCGTGCCCAAGGCGTTCGTCGAGGTCGGCGGCCGGACCCTGTTGGATCACGCCCTCGACCGCGTGCTGGACGCGAAGGCGCTCAGCCACCTCGTGGTCGTCGCCCCGCCCGCCCGGCTCGACCAAGCTCGCGCTGCGGTCGCCGCACGGTCCGCCGCGGCCGCCCGAGCCGGACTCGTCCTCACCGTCGTGCCGGGCGGCGAAGACCGGCCGGGCTCGGTCCGGGCAGGCCTGGCCGCCCTGGGGCCGGACGAGGACGTCGTGCTCGTGCACGACTGCGCGCGCCCCTTCGCCCCGCCCGCGTTGTTCCAAGCCGTGATCGAGGCGGTCCTCACCCGGTGCGCGGCCGTGGTGCCCGGCGTCGCCGTCCCCGACACGCTCAAGCAGGTCGGCCCCGACGGGCTGGTGGTCTGCACCCTGCCCCGCGACCAGCTTCGGTCGATCCAGACCCCGCAGGGCTTCCGTCGCGACCTGCTGGAGCGCGCGCACGCTGCCGGACGCAGCGACGTGACCGACGACGCCGCCCTGGTCGAGGCTCTGGGCGCGCCGGTCCTGGTCATCGACGGCGACCCGAGGGCAGGCAAGATCACCACCCGCGCCGACCTCCACGTCGCCGCCACCCGGGATGCCAGCAGCGATGTCCTCAGCTGAGCCGCCGCGGATCGGCATCGGCGTCGACGTCCACCCGTATGCCGGCGCGGACAGCGCTTCCCGCCCGCTGGCCTTGGCCGGACTCGCCTGGCCGGGGGAGCCCGGCCTGGCCGGCCACTCTGACGGCGACGTCGCCGCGCATGCCATCTGCGACGCCCTGCTGTCCGCAGCCGGGCTCGGGGACCTGGGTTCGAACTTCGGCACCGACCGGGCCGGGCTCGCCGGCGCCTCCGGCTCGCGCCTGATCACCGAGACGGTGGCGGTGCTGGACCTGGCGGGCTGGGCCGTCGGCAACGTCTCGGTCCAGGTGGTGGGAAACCGGCCGAAGATCGGCCCGCGCCGGGCCGAGGCCGAGCAGGCGCTGTCCGCGGCCGTCGGCGCGCCCGTATCGGTGTCTGCCACGACGACGGACGGGCTGGGTCTCACCGGCCGCGGCGAGGGCCTTGCGGCGATTGCCACGGCATTGGTCGTCCGCCGGTAGCGCCGACACCCCGCACGCCACGACGCAACGACGCGGCGGCGGTCCCGAGGGGCAGCCCCTGCCGGGGTGGCCGGCCGGGCAGCGAGCATCGGTCCTTCTTGTGCGCGGCCGGTGTCAGGGGCGCGGGTCAATCGGCGCTCAGGTTGGCGGCGTAGCGTCGTCCGGTGGACCTCCGCGAGCTGCTGCCGCTGTTCCCGCTGGGCGCGGTGCTCTACCCGGGGGTACTGCTGCCCTTGCACATCTTCGAGCAGCGCTACCGCGACCTGGTCAAGGCCCTGGTCGAGCTGCCGGGCGGTGCGCCACGCGAGTTCGGCGTGATCGCCATCCGGTCCGGACGGGAGGTCGGCGCGGCTGGTGTCGCGGCGCTATACCCGGTCGGGTGCACCGCCGTGCTCGCGACCGTCTCACCACTGCCCGACGGCCGCTTCGACATCGTCTGCATCGGGTCCCGGCGGTTTGAGCTGCTCGGGGTCGAGCCTGCCGGTACGTCGTACCTGACCGGCAGCGTGCGGCGCCTGGACGACCCGGACGGCCACGGCGCGACCGACCTCGCTGCCTCGGTCGCCCGCGACCTGGAACGCTACCGCCAGCTGATCGGGATCAGCGGCGACGAGCCGGACCCGACCGACCCCCGACAGCTTTCCTACCAAGTGGCGAGCACCCTGCGGCTGGACCTGGCCGAGCGGCAGGCGTTGCTGCAGTCGCCGGACAACGCGGCCCGGCTGCGCGCCGAGCGCGCGTTGCTGCGCCGCGAGCTCGGCCTGGTCCGCGCCCTCGGTGCGGTCCCCGCGCTGGGACTGAGCCGCGCGGCATACACCCTGAACTGAGGAGAAGTTCGCGCGGACACGGCCGAGCGCACCGGCCACCACCACCGGCAGACGGGCCGCGCACGTGCAGGAGTCGCCGGCCGCCATACCCGGCCTCCTGTGCTGCACCGCGACCGCCCGTCGCCGGAGCAGGCAGCACCCGGATGCGGCCTCGGCCGAGCCAGGCGGCCCGGGGAGGGCACCCGGACGGCCGCTAGCCTTGACCGGTGACCCTCCGGCTGCACGACACCGCTGCGCGCGGGCTGCGGGACTTCACGCCCGTGGTCGCAGACCAGGTCGGCATCTACATCTGCGGCCTGACCACCCAGGGCTCCCCGCACATCGGCCACGTCCGGTTCGCCGTCGCGTTCGACATCCTGCGGCGTTGGCTGGTTCGCGGCCACGGGTACCACGTGACCCTGGTCCGCAACGTCACCGACATCGACGACAAGATCCTGGCCAAGTCCGCGCAGGCGGGCCGGCCGTGGTGGGCGTGGAGCTACCTGCACGAGCGGGCGACCAACCACGCGCTGGAACGGCTCGCGGTGCTGCCGCCCACCTACGAGCCGCGGGCCACCGGCCACATCACCGAGATGGTCGACCTGATGCAGACCCTGGTCGACAAGGGCCACGCCTACCCGGCCCAGGACGGCAGCGGCGACGTGTACTTCGACGTGGCGAGCTACCCGGCATACGGCCAGCTGACCCACCAGCGGGTGGAGGACATGGAGCCGGCGCTGGACGCCGACCCGCGCGGCAAGCGAGACCCGCGAGACTTCGCGCTGTGGAAGGGGCACAAGCCGGGTGAGCCGGAGACCGCGAGCTGGGCCACGCCGTTCGGAACGGGCCGTCCCGGCTGGCACCTGGAGTGCTCCGCGATGGCCCGCAAGTATCTTGGCGACTGCTTCGACATCCACGGCGGCGGGGTCGACCTGCGGTTCCCGCACCACGAGAACGAGCAGGCCCAGTCGCACGCGGCCGGCCTGGGCTTCGCCGGCTACTGGTTGCACAACGCCTGGGTGACCGCCGGCGGGGAGAAGATGAGCAAGTCGCTGGGCAACAGCCTGCTCGTCAACGAGGTGACCAGGATCGTCCGGCCGTTGGCCGTCCGCTACTACCTGTCCGCGGCGCACTACCGGTCGACCATCGAGTACCACGAGGGGTCGTTGCGGGAGGCCGATGCGGCCGTCGAGCGGATCGAGAACTTCCTGCGCCGCGCCCTGCCCGGCGTCCCCCCGGACGAGGTCGGGGACCGGATGCGGCCCGGCGGCGCCATGCGGCCGATGCCCGCCGAGTTCGTCGAGTCGATGAACGACGACCTCGGTGTGTCCGGCGCGCTCGCCGTCGTCCACGACACGGTGCGGGCCGGCAACACCGCACTGGACGAGGGTGACAACGAGGCGGCCAGGCTCGCCGCGTACCTGGTGATGGACATGTGCGACGTGCTCGGGGTCAACCCCCTGGACCCGGTATGGCACGCCGGCAGCGGCGGCGGCCAGGCGCACGACGCTATGGCGGCGTTGGAGGAGCTGGTCGGGTCGTTGCTGCAGCAGCGGGCCAGCGCACGGTCGGTCCGCAACTTCGCGGCCGCCGACGCGATCCGTGACCAGCTGGCCGCGGCCGGAGTCGCGGTGGAGGACACCGCGGTCGGCGCGCGCTGGTCGCTGTCGCGCAGGGGTGAGTGATGTCGGGCAACTCCAAGCGGCGCGGTGCCGTGCGCAAGGCCGGATCGCGCAAGGCGCCGACTGCGGGCAGCGGGGGCCAGGGCCGGCGGAAGCTGGAGGGCCGCGGAGCCACCCCGAAGGCTGCCGACCGGCCGCACCACAAGGCCTACCGCGCCGCGGCAAAGGCCGCCGGCCGACCCGGGACCCCCAGCCGCGACCGTGGCGACGGTGGCGGCCGGAGTGGCCGGAGTGGCCGGAGTGGCCGTGGCGGTTCCGGCGGCCCCGAGGTCGTCGCCGGTCGCAACAGCGTGCTGGAGGCGCTGCGCGCCGAGATCCCGGCCACCACCTTGTATGTCGCGGGTCGGGTCGACCCCGACGACCGGGTCCGCGAGGCGCTGAAGATCGCCGTGGGGCGGGGGTTGCCGGTGCTGGAAACCCCCCGCGGCGAGCTGGACCGGATCACCGACGGGGCCGTCCACCAGGGGCTCGCGTTGCAGGTGCCGCCGTACGAGTACGCCCACCCCGGTGACCTGATCGACCCGCAGGCCCCGGGCATCCCGCTCCTGGTCGCGCTGGACGGGGTCACCGACCCGCGCAATCTCGGCGCCGTCATCCGCTCGGTCGCCGCGTTCGGCGGTCACGGCGTCGTCGTGCCGGAACGCCGGTCGGCCGGGATGACCGCCGCCGCATGGAAGGTGTCCGCCGGGGCCGCGGCCCGAGTGCCGGTGGCACTCGCGGCCAACCTGACTCGTGCCCTGGAGGACTACCGCAAGGCAGGCTTCTTCGTCCTCGGCCTTGACGCGGGCGGCCCCGTCCGGTTGCCGTCGGTGGAACTGGGGTTGGAGCCCGTCGTCATCGTGGTCGGCTCGGAGGGCAAGGGCCTGTCCAGGTTGGTCGCCCAGACGTGCGACCAGGTGGTCTCGATCCCGATGTCCTCGGCGGTGGAGTCGCTCAACGCCGGTGTGGCCGCCGGCGTCGCGTTGTACGAGGTCGCCCGCCAGCGGGCGACCATCTAGGTCGTCCGGCGGCGGGGGCTCGGCCGGATCGTGGCAACCACCGGCAGCTCCTGCGTGTCTACGCCGACCACGGCGGCCTCGTCCGGCTTCTTGGGCAGCACCAACGAGATGTAGCTGTCGATGGCGGCCCGCAGACCCACGTCCCGCTGGGCCTTCTGGGATAGGTGCCATTGGTGCTCCACGACTTCGTGGAACAGCTCGGCCGGCTCCAGCTTGGTGGACAGGTCCGGCGGCAGCGACCGGGTCACCGGCTCCCACACATCGGTGAGCCAGTCGTGGGCGACCATCTCCTCGTCGTCCATCTGCCGCTCGTGCTGGGCGCGGTAGGCGTCGAGGCTGTTGAGGATCCGTCGGGCCTGGTTCTCCTCTACGTCCAACCCGGTCAGGCGCAGCAACCGGCGGGAGTGGTGCCCGGCGTCGACAACCTTGGGCTGGATCATGATCGAGGACCCGCCGATGTCGGTGGTGATGGCGAGCTCGTCGACGTCGAACCCGAGGGCGTTGAGCCGCCGGATCCGCTCCTCCACGCGCCAGCGGTCGCCCTCCTCGAACCGCTCGAGCTCGGTGAGCTCGCGCCACAGGCAGCGGTAGCTGTCCACGATCGACTGGGCGGTGTCGATCGGGTCGGAGCTTTCGTCGAGGAACTCCCCGGCCGCCAGGTCCATCAGCTCACCGGCGATGTTGACCTTCGCGATGTCCAGGTCGTGCTCCCGCTGGCCGTCGGACAGCTGGGTGCGGATCTCCCCGGTCTCCGCGTCGACCAGGTATGCCGCGAACGCCCCCGCGTCGCGGCGGAACAGCGTGTTGGACAGGGACACGTCTCCCCACCAGAACCCGGCCAGGTGCAGGCGGACCAGCAGCACCGCCAAGGCGTCGATGAGCCGCTGCCCGGTGTCCTTGCGCAGGGTCTGGCTGAACAGCGCCCGGTAGGGCAGGGAGAACTGCAGGTGGCGGGTGAGCAGGCAGGCGTCCAGCGGTTCGCCGTCCTCGCCGACCCGGCCGTCGATGACCCCGAACGGCTCGACACAGGGCTGGTCCAGCTTCTGCAGCAGCCGGAGCATGTTGTACTCCCGCCAGGCGATGTCGGCCTTGATCTCCTTGACCGCGATGACCCGGCCGGACAGCTTGACGAAGCGGACCACGTGCCGGGAGATGCCGCGCGGGAGGGCGGCCAGCACCTCCCCCGGCCAGTCCTCCAACGGCGTCGACCAGGGCAGGTCGAGCAGGGCAGGATCAGGGCGTGCCGCGGTGATCTGCAGGGCCACGCGCACATCGTGTCATGGGCGCGCCGTTTGGCCACCTCGTCACCCGGGGCGCGGGACGACCGCCGTGGACGACGACTGCGGCGCCCCCGGGGTGGGGACGCCGCAGTCGGTCGTGTCGCTGCGCGGGCTAGTCGCCGATCCGCAGCCCGGTGTCGGCGTTGAACACGTGCACGTGGCCGGAAGTGGGCGACAACGTCACCGTCTGACCCTTCTGCGGCGGCCGGCGGCCGTCGACCCGGGCCACGATCGGCTTGTGGTCGATCGTCGGGTCGGCGCCCTTCGGGGTGCCGTAGATGTAGGCGTCGGCGCCGAGCTCCTCGACCATGTCGACCGTGATCTCCAGACCGCCGCCGGTCTCGGACAGCGACAGGTCCTCCGGCCGGACGCCGAGGGTGACGTGCTGGCTCGCGCCGGCCAGGTGGTCCCGGTCGACCGGGTGGGTGAGCGAGCCGAACTTGACCCCACCGTCCACCACGGGGACGTCGAAGATGTTCATGGCCGGCGAGCCGATGAAACCCGCGACGAAGACGTTGTCCGGGTGGTCGTACATCTTGCGCGGGGTGTCGCACTGCATGAGCAGGCCGTCCTTGAGCACCGCCACCCGGTCGCCCATGGTCATCGCCTCGACCTGGTCGTGGGTGACGTAGACGGTGGTGACCCCGAGCCGCCGCTGCAGCGACGCGATCTGCGTGCGCGTCTGCACGCGCAGCTTCGCGTCCAGGTTGGACAGCGGCTCGTCCATGAGGAACACCTGAGGCTGCCGCACGATCGCGCGACCCATGGCCACGCGCTGACGCTGGCCACCGGACAGAGCCTTCGGCTTGCGCTCGAGGTAGGGAGCGAGGTCCAGGATCTTCGCGGCCTCGTCCACCCGCTTGCGGATCTCATCCTTGCTGACGCCGGCGATCTTCAGCGCGAAGCCCATGTTGTCGGCCACGGACATGTGCGGGTAGAGCGCGTAGTTCTGGAAGACCATGGCCACGTCGCGGTCCTTCGGCGACAGGTCGGTCACGTCGCGGTCGCCGATCCAGATGGCGCCGCCGTTGACCTCCTCCAGGCCGGCGAGCATGCGCAGGCTGGTGGACTTGCCGCAGCCGGAGGGGCCGACGAAGACGAGGAACTCGCCGTCGGCGATGTCGATGTTGAGCTTGTCGACCGAGGGCTTGTCGTTGCCCGGGTAGAGCCGGGTCGCGTTGTCGTATCTGACCGTTGCCATGCGTCAACTCTCCTTCACCGGCAGGAACGTGCCGGACGATCCGTTGTAAAGGGACACGCGCGCAGGCGCCGGGGCCGGCACCGTTGCGCGTCTTGCATCCTGCCGCATGCGGACGGCCGGCGCCAGGGCCATGCCGCTGCCCGAGGGAAGCGGCGGCGGATCACGACTTGGTCTCGATCCCGAGCCGACGCTCGCGCAGCGGCTTTTCGGCGCGCGCGGGCCGGGCGCCGGAGGCACGATCGGAGATGGCACGGAGGGCGCCGGGTCGACTCGCCATGGGTGGGAACGCCCGGCGGCGTCCCTGCACAGCCCTGGATCCCCTCGCGTTTCAGGGTCGTGTCGAAAAAACTTGTGCAAGTTCTTGCAGACCTGGCTTGTCGGCTGCAAGATCGTGCCTTACTTCGATGCACATCCGGGTCGGCCGTCCGGCCGGCCCAGTC
>DASSLY010000089.1:0-2320 GCA_035689185.1 Dermatophilaceae bacterium | reverse complement strand
GCGCGTCGCCAGCGAAACCGCCTCCGAGCCGAGCGCCGCCAACGCCGCGCGGCGGCGCCAGTAGCGGTAGGGCCAGGTCCAGTTGGGCCGTCTGATCGCGCGACCTGGCCGCCGGCGCCGTCGGTGCTGTCGTCCGTTCGGTGATCGGGACGCGAATGTAGTGCGGCGTCGCCCCTGACTACCCGCCCGCAGTTTGGTTCGGGGCGGATGGCGGACGGTAGAGCTGCTGGACCGCCGCCTCGATGTCCGAGCCCTCCTGCTCGACCGGCTCCATGTACAGCCGCGCCCAGGCGATCTTGCCGTCACGCACGCCCACCACGATCACTCCGCCCATGAGGAAGGGCGAGCCGTCCAGGTGCGTGCCATGCCAGCGCATCTCGGTCCACACCGTGTCGCCGTCAGTCGCGGAGGCGATGCGCTCGGCGACGAAGTCCGGCACCCCGGCGAAGACGGAGGACCAGTTCGCCCGGACCTGCTGGCTCCCGCCGAAGCCACGGCCGGGGTGCAGCGGCTGCTCACTGCGATAGTCGGTCGCGAAGTGCGCCGCGACGGCCGACGCGTCGTGGCGGTTCATCGCCTCGAGCAACTGCGACATCACGTCGGCCACTGGGCATCCTTGTCGGGGGCGGGGCAACCGGTCCTCACCATGGTCGCCCGGCGCACCGCGCGTCGACAAGGGCTGGACCGGCGCGGCACCGGCGCAGACCGCTAACGCTCCAGCGGCTGCTCGGCCGGCACGCTGGAAGTGAACCGGTGCGGCAGGCCCGCTTTCGGCACGTACTCGAAGAACCGGCCGAGGTCTCGGAAGCCGAGGCGGGCGTATACCCGCTCGCCCATCGGCGTCGACTGCAGACTGGCCGTCGAGCACCCTCGTGCCAGCGCGTCGCGCAAGTGGGCCGCGGTGAGCGCGGTCCCGACACCGCGCCGACGCGCCGACGCCACCGTGGTCACGTTGTACAGGCCGCAGTCGCCGTCATGGTCAAAGGCCATCGCCGTGGCGACGCTCTGCCCGGCGGACCTGGCGACGAGGACCGAGAACGCGGCGGGGTCGGCGCCGCGGAGGAACCCTGGGGGAAGGTCGAGCAGCCGAAGGTACGCCGCCCACTCCGCCGGGCCGAGCTCGACGCCCAGATCTGGGATCGACGCGTCCCGAAGCGACATCCCCATCGCTCGGGTCGTCTCCTGGTGAGCGAACCCGCGATCCTCCAGATCTGCCCCCAAGCGTGGGTCGCTATCGTGCACCCACGCCGCGTAGTGACCGATGCCGGCAGCCGCATACTTCGCCTGCATCGCCTCGATGGCGGTCCTGCGCGCCTTCGCGCCGAGTCCGCGAGCCAGCAGGGCGTTGTTGTACACCGTCCGCTCCGGCGCAGCCGGGAACACCGCGGCGGCAACACCGGCACCGCGAAGCAACGCCGCCGCGGGGCTGCCTCGCGATATCTCCGCCCAGGACGCGAGCAGCGTCTCGACCCCCCGGTCGTACAGCTCGGCGTCGGTGTACGTCACGAGCCGGGTCGGAGCTCAGCAGGCACCGTCATCCGGGACATCCTGGTCCAGGGGCGCCGGTCGGCGTCACTGGTGTCCGGATCCGGGGATGCGCCGCGCCGCTGGCCCGGCCCGCCAGCGGGGTTCGCGGCCGCTGCTGCCGCCATCCTTCGAGGTGGTCGTAGAGTCAGCACCTGGGCCGCGAGCGCAACGACCGTGCCTTGCCGCCGTCAGCGACATCAAGGCGGGAGCGATGAACAGGGAGTACCAGGCCAGGGCGCCGGAGACGATTCCCCTCGACCGGACGGCGTTCGACTCCAGTGATGGAACCACGCTGCGATGGCTTGGGATGGCAGGGTTCCTGATCAACAGTCACGGCACGACGGTCATGATCGACCCGCTCCTTGAGGGGTTCGACATGCCGATCATGATCCAGATGCCCATCAGCGCGGCAGACGTCCCACACCTCGACGCCATCCTGGTCACCCACAGCGACAACGACCACTACAGCGTCCCCACGTGCCGGGCACTGGCACCGGTCACCCGCGCGTACCACTCGACGGCATACGTGGCCTCGCTCATGCAGAACGAGGGATGGCCCGCATACGGTCACCCCATCGGTGGAACCGTCGACATCGGTCCTGTTCGCGTCGAGCTGACGCCGGCCGACCACGCCTGGCAGAACGAGGTCCCCGGAGCCAGCGACCGGGTCTTCCAACCCGAGGATGCCTGCGGATTCTGGATCGACACCCCGGACGGCACGGTCTGGGCGCCGGGCGACTCGCGCCTGATCCCCGAGCATCACCTGCGCATGCCGACCCCCGACGCGTTGCTG
>DASSLY010000088.1:0-48142 GCA_035689185.1 Dermatophilaceae bacterium | reverse complement strand
CCCGTACACGTTGTTGCCCGCCGAGTCCCCGACCAGCAGCACCGGGATGCCGGCCGCGTCGAAGATCTCCGCGGCGTACTGGTCGTAGGCGGTGAGCATCGCCCAGCGCTCACCACGCTCCTTCATCGCCTGCAGGTGCGGGATGCGAATCCGCTTGAGCGGCATACCGGTCGGACCGAGACTGGGTCCCACCTCCGGTCCGGAACCGGACGAGTATGGCGCGGGCTGCTCAGCCATCGAACCTCACCTTCTCCTGCTCCCAGGACTTGTCAGAACGTGGTCGTGCCATGACCCGCCCACGTTCTGACACGTCGGTCACGAGTCCTGCTCGCGCCACCGGCTGGTGATGGGCAGCCGGCGGTCCCGGCCGAACGCCAGCGGGGTGATCTTCGTGCCCGGGGCGAACTGGCGCCGCTTCCACTCGGCCCGGTCGACAAGGCCGACCACCCGGTCCACCTCGTCGGGCGCGAATCCCGAGGCCACCAGGGACCCACGGTCCTGGGCGCCCTCGACGTAACGGTCCAGGATCGCGTCCAGCACGTCGTAGGGCGGCAGCGAGTCCTGGTCCACCTGCCCCGGCCGCAGCTCGGCGCTGGGCGGCTTGCTGATCGAGCTATCCGGGATCGGCGGGGTGTCACCGCGCCGGGTGGCCTCGTCGTTGCGCCACCGGGCCAGCGCCCAGACCAGCGTCTTCGGGACGTCCTTCAGCGGGGCGAACCCGCCGACGCTGTCGCCGTAGAGGGTCGAGTAGCCCACGGCGAGCTCGCTCTTGTTCGAGGTGGCGAGCGTCAGGTGGCCTTCCTGGTTGGACAGTCCCATGAGGATGACGCCGCGGCACCGCGCCTGCAGGTTCTCCTCGGCGACCCCGGTGAGCGGCAGCTCGGCCAGGAAGGCCGCGACCATGGGCGCGATGGGCTGCACCCGGTACTTCAGCCCGGTGCGGCCGGCCAGGTCGGCCGCGTCGTCCAACGAGTGTCCGGAGGAGTACTCGCTGGGCATGGCGATGCCGTGCACGTTCTCGGCGCCCAGCGCGTCGCAGGCGATGGCCGCGACCAGCGCGGAGTCGATCCCGCCGGACACGCCGAGCACGACCGAGCGCATCCCGTTCTTGCGCACGTAGTCGCGCAGGCCCAGGGTGAGCGCGGCGTAGACCTCGCCGACCGGATCCAGCCGGGCCGCGAACGGAGGGGGCTGCGCGTCATACCGGGCGATGGGCGCCTCCGAGACCGTCACGTGCCGCACCGCGGGCGGGAGGGCGTCCACCGTGGCCGGGGCCAGGTCCAGGTCGACGACGAGCAGGTCCTCCTCGAACTGCGGGCCGCGGGCCAGGACCCGCCCGCCCGGGGAGACGACCAGGGAGTCGCCGTCGAAGACCAGGTCGTCCTGGCCACCGACCAGGTTGAGGTAGGCCAGGGTGCAGCCGGCCTGTGCGGCGCGGCGGGCGGCGAGCTCGTAGCGGACGTCGTCCTTGTCCTGCTCGTACGGTGAGCCGTTGATGACCAGCAGCAGCTCGGCCCCGGCCGCCCGGGTCTGGGCGACCGGCCCACCCTCCTGCCACAGGTCCTCGCAGATGGCGATGGCCACGTCGATGTCGCCGACCCGGACCACGGTCAGGTCGGTGCCGGGGGCGAAGATGCGGAACTCGTCGAAGACCCCGTAGTTGGGCAGGTGGTGCTTGGCGTAACGCGCCTTCACCCGGCCCTGGTGCAGCACCGCGGCGCAGTTCTGCGGCAGCTCCCGGCCCGGGTCGGTGTCCAGGGTCCCCGGGGGGGCCCGGTCCAGGTAGCCGACCACCACGGGCAGCTCGCCGTGCCCGGCGGCCGCCAGCTCGGCGGCCAGGCGATCCAGCGCCTGCCGGGAGGCCTCGACGAAGGAGTGCCGCAGCGCCAGGTCCTCCACCGGGTAGCCGGTGAGGACCATCTCGGGGAAGGCGACCAGGTGCGCGCCGGCCGCGGCCGCTCGACCGGTCCAGTCCAGGACCAGGGCGGCGTTGGCCTCCAGGGCGCCCACCGTCGGGTTCACCTGTGCCAGCGCCAGCCGGATCTGGGCCATCGGACCAGCCTAGTCGGGCGCCTATGGTGGCCGGCGTGGGCTACGACGACATCGTCCTCGGCGGTGGCCACAACGCGCTCACGGCGGCGGCGTACCTGGCCCGTTCCGGGCGACGGGTCCTGGTGCTGGAGCGGGCCGACGACGTCGGCGGGGCCGCGGTGTCCAGCGTCGCCTTCCCCGGCGTCGACGCCCGTCTGTCCCGGTACAGCTACCTGGTCTCGCTGCTTCCCGCGCGGATTCGCCGCGACCTGGATCTGGACGTCCGGCTGGTGCGCCGCCGGGTGGCGTCGTACACCCCGGTCGGCGCGCGCGGGCTGCTGGTCACCGACGACCCGACGGCCACCGCGCGGTCGTTCGCCGAGCTGACCGGCAGCCCCGTCGCCTGGCGCCGGTGGCAGCAGTTCCACGCCCGGATGGGCCGGCTCGCGCAGCGGGTCTTCCCGACCCTGCTGGAGCCGCTGCGCTCGGCGGACCAGGTCCGCGACCTGGTCGCCGACGACGAGCTGTGGACCGGACTGGTCGAGCGGCCGCTGGGCCACCTGCTGCGGTACTGGTTCGACGACGACACGGTATGCGGTGTGGTCGGCACCGATGGCCTGATCGGCACCTTCGCGGACCTGGACGATGCACAGCTGCGGCAGAACGTGTGCTTCCTCTACCACCTGATAGGCGGGGGAACGGGGCACTGGGACGTGCCCGTGGGCGGCATGGGTGCGGTCAGCTCGGCCCTGGCCAAGGCCGCGACGCGGGCCGGAGCCGAGATCCGCTGCCGCGCCGAGGTCGTGGCGGTCGGCACCGACGGCACGGTGACCTGGCGCGAGTCCGGCCACGAGCGGACCGACTCGGCGCCGAGCCTGCTGTGCGGCTTCGCGCCCGCGGTGCTGGACCGGCTGCTGGCGGCCACCGGGGCCGCGCCGGTGTCGAGCGAGCCGGCGCCGGAAGGGTCCCAGTTGAAGGTCAACCTGCTGCTCGGCCGGCTGCCCGCGCTGCGAGACACTGGCGTCGACCCGCGCGAGGCGTTCGCGGGGACCGTCCACGTGCACGAAGGGGCCCGGGAGCTGGGCCGGGCTGTGGTGGCCGCGTCGTCGGGCCGGCTGCCGGACCCGCTGCCGCTGGAGGTCTACTGCCACACCCTGGCCGACCGGTCGGTCCTGGGCCCGTCGCTGCCGGCGCAGGCGCAGACCCTGACCCTGTTCGGGCTGCACACACCGGCCCGGCTGTTCGACCCGGGCGGCGTCACCAGGCAGCAGGCGCTGGCCGCGGCCCTGCGCTCACTGGACTCCGTCCTGGCCGAGCCCGTGGGGCCGCTGCTGCTGCGGGACCCCGCGGGCCGGCCGTGCGTCGAGGCCCGGACCCCGCTGGACCTGCAGGCGGATCTCGGCCTGCCCGGGGGCAACATCTTCCACCGCTCGTTGCAGTGGCCGTGGGCGCAGACGCCGGCCGAGGTGGGCAGGTGGGGGGTGACGACACCGCATCCGGGTCTGCTCATCTGCGGCGCCGGCGCGCGCCGCGGCGGCGGGGTCAGCGGCATACCCGGTCACAACGCCGCGCGGGAGGTGCTGGGCCGCTGAGCGGGCCGCAGTGAATCCAAAGGAAATCAACATCAGGCCCGGAGTCTGTGCGTTGTTCTGTGACTTTGCTCACGCTACGTTGGAACGTCCGCTACCCGCGTGTGCCCGCCACCTGGAGGTCCGATGAACGCACAGCTCGATCCTTCTGCCCAGTTCGCGGCTGGAATCAGCAGGAGGATGGTGCTGCAGGCCCTGGCCGCGGGAGCGGTCACCATGCCGATGGTCGCCGCCTGCACCGGGACCTCGACCCCCCCGACCACCGGGTCCACCGGCGGCTCGGCCGCAGGCGCGAAGTCGGTCACGCTGGGCTCGTCCGCCTCCGACGCCGTCCCGAAGGCCGCCATTGCCGCGATGGTCGCCGGCGCGAAGGCTGCGGCCGGGGTGGACGTCAAGGTGAACACCGTTCCGCACAACGACTTCCAGAACAACATCAACAACTACCTCAAGGGCAGTCCCGACGACGTCTTCACGTGGTTCGCCGGGTTCCGGATGCGCACCTACGCGGCGCAGGGGCTGGCGGCGCCCATCGACGACGTGTGGGCCAAGATCGGCAGCAAGTTCGCCGACTCCTTCGCCCAGGCGTCCACCGGCGACGACGGCAAGAAGTACTTCGTTCCGCTCTACAACTACCCGTGGGCGGTGTTCTACCGGCCCACGGTGTTCCAGAAGTTCGGCTACACGGCGCCCAAGACGCTGGACGAGCTGGCCGCGCTGTGCCAGAAGATGAAGGGCGACAACCTGACGCCGATCGCCTTCGGCGACAAGGACGGGTGGCCGGCGTTCGGCACCTTCGACTACATCAACATGCGCCAGAACGGCTACGACTTCCACATCGAGCTGATGGCGCACAAGCACAGCTGGGAGGACCCCAAGGTCAAGGCCGTCTTCGACACCTGGAAGCGGCTGCTGCCCTACCACGCGACCGGCTCCCTCGGCCGGACCTGGGAGGAGGCGGCCCAGACCGTGGTGAAGAAGACCTCCGGGATGTACCTGCTCGGCTCCTTCGTGGGCCAGCAGTGGCCCAAGGGGGACACCGACATCGACTTCTTCCCGTTCCCCGCCATCGACACCGCGCACGGCCAGGACGCCATCGAGGCGCCCATCGACGGCTTCATGCTCAGCCTCAAGGGTGCCAACAACCCGGCCGCCAAGGACCTGTTGGCCTACATCGGCTCGGCCAAGGCGGCCGACACCTACCTGGCCACCGACTCCAACGACGTGGCCGCGGTCAACGACGCCGACACCAGCAAGTACACCCCGCTGCAGAAGAAGGCGGCCGAGCTGATCTCCTCCGCCAAGTCGATCTCCCAGTTCCTGGACCGCGACGCCGACCCCGCCTTCGCCAACAACGCGGCGCTGCCGGCGTTCCAGAACTTCATCAAGAACGGCGACATCGACGCGACCTGCAAGAGCCTGGAGGCCCAGGCCAAGCAGATCTACCCGGCCTGACCGGCCGTGACCACCGCAACAGCGCCCGCGGATGCCGCGGGCGCCGCGCCGGCCAACCGGGCGCGGCGCAAGCGTCGCCGGCTGCAGACGCTGAGCCGCGGCGACAAGGTCACCCTGTCCCTGATGGTCGGGATCCCGGTCCTCATCGAGGCCGCCATGGTCTGGCTGCCCGCGCTGCTGTCGGTCGGGCTGTCCTTCACCAACGCCCGCTTCGACATCGACCAGCCGCAGGGGCTGAAGGCGGTGGGCCTGAAGAACTACGAGTTCGTCACCCAGTCCTACCCGCCGTTCACCCCCGCCCTGCAGCACAACCTGGTCTGGCTGGCCTTCCTGGCCCTCATCGCTACCCCGATGGGCCTGCTGATCGCCGTCCTGCTCGACTTCAACCTGCGTGGCTCGCGCATCTACCAGAGCGTCTTCTTCATCCCGGTCATGCTGTCCCTGGCCCTGGTGGGCATCATCTGGCAGCTGGTGTACAGCAGCGACAGCGGGCTGATCAACTCGCTGCTGGGCACCGCCGGCACCGGCAACGCCATCGACTGGTTCGGGGACTCACAGCTCAACCTGTGGGCGGCCCTGGTGGCGGCGTCGTGGAAGCACGTGGGGTACATCATGATCCTGTACCTGGCCGGGTTGAAGGGCGTCGACCCGTCGCTGCGCGAAGCCGCGGCGATCGACGGGGCCGGCCCGGCGCAGACCTTCTTCCGGGTGGTGTTCCCCGCCATGCGGCCGATCAACATCATCGTGGTGGTCATCACCGTGATCGAGTCGCTGCGAGCCTTCGACATCGTCTACATCATCAACCGGGGCACCAACGGGCTGGAGCTCATCTCCGCGCTGGTGGTCCAGAACCTGGTTGGTGAGGGCACCAACCTAGGGGTCGGCGCGGCGCTGGCCAGCATCCTGCTGGTCGTCAGCCTGGTGCCGATCACGGTCTACCTCGCCCAGACCTTCAAGAAGGAGCAGCAGCCATGACCACCGTCGCCGCCGAGCCGGTGGCGGCCCCCGCCATCCGGAAGGAGCCGAGCGGGCCCTCCCGGATCGTCGGGCCGCGGACCCGCCTGGTCAGCTACATCTTCCTGACGGTGACCGGCGCGCTCTGGCTGGTCCCGCTGCTGTGGGCGGTCTACACCTCGCTGCGCCCGGAGGCCGACACGCGCAAGTACGGCTACCTCAGCGTCGGCGGGGCGTTCAACTTCGACAACTTCAGCCAGGCGTGGACCCAGGGCGGCTTCGCCAAGTACTTCATGAACTCCGCGATCATCACCATTCCCGCGGTGATCCTGACCCTGGCGCTGGCCACCATGGTCGCGTTCGCGGTGTCCAGGTTCAGCTGGCGGTTCAACATCACCCTGCTCATCCTGTTCACCGCCGGGAACCTGCTCCCCGCGCAGATCCTGGCGGCCCCGCTGTTCGCGTTGTACAAGCACATCGCGCTGCCGCTGTCGGTGAGCGACTCCGGGTCGCTGCTGAACACCTACTACGGCGTCATCGGGGCCAACGTCGCCTTCCAGGTCGGCTTCTGCACGTTCGTGCTGTCCAACTACATGAAGTCGCTGCCGCACGAGCTCACCGAGGCTGCCCTGGTCGACGGCGCCAGCGTCTTGCGCCAGTACTGGCAGATCATCCTGCCGCTGACCCGGCCGGCCCTGGCCGCGCTGGCGACGTTGGAGTTCATCTGGATCTACAACGACTTCTTCTGGGCGCTGCTGTTCATCCAGACCGGCGACCGGCTGCCGATCACCACCGGCATCAACAACCTCAACGGCACCTTCGCCCAGAACTACAACCTGATCGCCGCGGGCGCCATCATGACCGCGATCCCGACCCTGGTGATCTACCTGGTGCTGCAGCGGCAGTTCGTGGCCGGGCTCACCCTGGGATCGAGCAAGGGATGACCGGCCGATGACCGGCACGGACGCTGGGGCGGGCCTGCCGGCGGCGGCCACGCCGGCACACGCCGCCCGGATGGAGGAGGTCACCGCGGCGCTGGGCGGCGGTGTCGCCTACGGCGGCGACTACAACCCGGAGCAGTGGCCGGAGAGCACCTGGGCGAAGGACGTGGCCCTGATGCGGCAGGCCGGGGTGAACCTGGTCACCGTCGGGGTCTTCTCCTGGGCGCTGATCGAGCGCACCGAAGGGCACTACGACTTCGGCTGGCTGGACCGGGTGCTCGACCTGCTGCACGAGGGCGGGGTCCGGGTGGACCTGGCCAACGCCAGCGCCACCCCCCCGCCGTGGTTCTCCCGCGCCTACCCCCAGTCGCTGCCTGTCGACGAGTACGGCGTCCGCCGCTCGCCGGGGGGGCGGCAGGCGTTCTGTCCCTCCTCCCCGGACTACCGCGCGGCGAGCGCGCGGCTGACCACCGCCATCGCCGACCGGTATGCCGGCCACCCGGCGGTCGTGCTCTGGCACGTGCACAACGAGTACGGCTGCCACAACGACCACTGCTACTGCGACACCTCGGCGGCGGCGTTCCGGTCCTGGCTGCAGCGGCGCTACGGCCAGGTCGAGGCACTGAACACCGCGTGGGGCACCGCGTTCTGGAGCCAGCACTACGAGGACTGGGCGGAGGTGCTCCCGCCGCGCGTCCCGGCATACCGGACCTTCGCCAACCCGACCCAGCAACTGGACTTCTGGCGGTTCTCCTCCGAGGAGCTGCTGGACTGCTACCGGGCGGAGGCGGCCATCCTGCGGGCCAGGTCCACCCGGCCGGTGACGACCAACTTCATGGGCTTCTTCAAGCCGCTGGACTACTGGGCCTGGGCGCTGGAGCAGGACGTGGTCTCCAACGACCACTACCTGATCGGCGAGGGGCTCGGCGAGGGGGGTGCCACCCACGACCTGGCCATGTCCGCGGACCTGATGCGGTCCCTGGCGGGGGGGCAGCCGTGGCTGCTGATGGAGCACTCCACCTCGGCGGTCAACTGGCAGCCGCGCAACGCGGCCAAGGCCCCCGGCCAGCTCGCCCGCAACAGCCTCACCCACCTGGCCCGCGGCGCCGACGGAGCGCTGTTCTTCCAGTGGCGCGCCTCGCGAGCCGGCGCGGAGAAGTACCACTCCGCGCTGGTCCCGCACGCCGGCACGGACAGCAGGGTCTGGCGCGAGGTGGTCGACCTCGGGCAGCGGCTGGCCGGGTTGGCCGAGGTGACCGGTTCGACGGTGCAGGCGGCGGCCGCCGTGGTCTTCGACTGGCCGAGCTGGTGGGGGCTGGAGCTGGACTCCCATCCGAGCGCGGACGTGACGATGCTCGCCGAGGTGCGCCGCTGGCACCGGGCGCTGTGGGAGCGGGGGATCACCTGCGACTTCGTGGCCCCGGGAGGGGACCTGGGCCGGTACCGGCTGCTGCTGGTGCCGCACCTGTACCTGGTGACCGACGACGGCGCCGAGGCGGTGGCGGCCGCGGCCCGGCAAGGGGCGACGGTGGTCGTCGGCTGGCTGTCCGGGGTGGTCGACGAGAACGACCACATCCGCCTGGGCGGCTACCCCGGCGCGTTCCGGGACCTGCTCGGCGTGCGGATCGAGGAGTTCGCGCCGCTGCTGGCCGGGGAGCAGGCCACCGTCACCGGCCTGCCGACGCCGGTGTCGGCCACGCTGTGGACCGAACGCGGCCGGGTCACCGACGCCACCGTGGTCGCCTCGTATGCGGACGGCCCCAGCGCGGGCGACCCCGCGGTCACCCGGCGGCCGGTGGGCGCCGGTGTGGCGTGGTACCTGGGGACCCGGCTGGACGACACCGGGCTGGACCAGGTGCTGGCCGACGCCGTGGCCGACGCCGGGGTGACGCCCGCCCTGGACCTCGGCGGGGCGCCGTGGCCGGGCGGGCTGGAGGCGGTGCGCCGGGCGACCGTGGCCACGTCATACCTGTTCCTGGTCAACCACGGCGCCGGGCCGGTGACCGTGCCCGCCGACGGAGTCGACCTGCTGACCGGCGAGGCGGGACAGGGTGAGACGACGGTGCCCGCGGGTGGTGTGCGGGTCCTCCGGCAACCGGGAGGCTGACCCGGCCGTCCCGGACTGGTATGCCGGGTGGTCGCCGGACTAGGGCAGGATGCGGCCATGGACCGTCAGCAAGAGTTCGTGCTGCGCACCATCGAGGAGCGCGACATCCGGTTCGTCCGGTTGTGGTTCACCGACGTGCTGGGCCAGCTGAAGTCGGTCGCGGTGGCGCCGGCGGAGCTCGAGGGCGCGTTCGCCGAGGGCATCGGCTTCGACGGCAGCGCCATCGAAGGCTTCGCCCGGGTCTACGAGGCGGACATGCTGGTCAAGCCGGACCAGTCGACCTTCCAGGTGCTGCCGTGGCGCGGGGACAACCCCAGCACGGCGCGGATGTTCGGCGACATCCTGCTGCCGGACGGGTCGCCCAGCTTCGCCGACTCCAGGTACGTGCTGAAGCGCGCCCTGGCCAAGGCCGCGGACCTGGGCTTCGCGTTCTACACCCACCCGGAGATCGAGTTCTTCCTGTTCGAGCCGCCCACCGTCCCCGGGGTGCCGCCGACGCCGGTGGACCATGCCGGCTACTTCGACCACGTGCCGCGCGGGCAGGGCCACGACTTCCGGCGCGCGGCGATCACCATGCTGGAGTCGATGGGCATCTCGGTGGAGTTCAGCCACCACGAGACGGGGCCGGGCCAGAACGAGATCGACCTGCGCTACGCCGACGCGCTGTCCACCGCGGACAACATCCAGACCTTCCGCACGGTGATCAAGGAGGTGGCGCTGGAGCAGGGGGTGTTCGCCTCGTTCATGCCCAAGCCGCTGACGGCACACCCCGGGTCCGGGATGCACACCCACCTGTCGCTGTTCGAGGGCGACCGGAACGCCTTCTACGAGGCGGGAGCGCCCTACCAGCTGTCCACCGTGGGGCGGCAGTTCATCGCCGGGCTGCTGCGGCACGGGCCGGAGATCAGCGCCGTCACCAACCAGTGGGTCAACTCCTACAAGCGGCTCTGGGGTGGCGGCGAGGCGCCGGCTCACGTGTGCTGGGGTCACAACAACTCCAGCGCCATGGTGCGCGTGCCGATGTACAAGCCGGGTAAGGGGCAGAGCACCCGGATCGAGGTCCGCACCCTGGACGCCGCGTGCAACCCCTACCTGGCGTTCGCGGTGATGCTGTCGGCGGGGCTGAAGGGCATCGAGGAGGGCTACCAGCTTCCCGGCGAGGCCGAGGACGACGTCTGGAAGCTCACCGACGGCGAACGCCGTGCCATGGGGATCGAGCCGCTGCCGGCGTCACTGTCCGAGGCGATCACGCGGATGGAGGGCTCGGAGCTGGTCGCGGAGACCCTGGGCGAGCACGTGTTCGACTTCTTCCTGCGCAACAAGCGGGCCGAGTGGGACGAGTACAGCCACCAGGTCACCGCCTTCGAGCTGGAGCGCTACCTGCACCGGCTCTAGGCGCGCCCTTGACGGTGATGTTGTCCAGCAGCCACTGCGTGGTCGCCGCCACCTGGGTCACCGCCAGCTCGAACGCCTCGGCGTTGTGCGGTGCCGGCCGGTGGAACCCGGAGATCTTGCGCACGTACTGCCGTGCGGCCGCCTCCACGTCGGCGGAGGTGACGGTCTCGGCATACGGCTCGCGAAGCGTCTTGATCGATCGGCACATGCCCTCGAGTCTGCCTTAGTGCCGGCCGTGGCCTCGGGTCGCCGCCGACTACCTTGGGGCCGTGAGCACAATGTCCCGGCCGGCGTCCCGGGAGGTCTCTCGCAGCGGGCGGCTGGCCCGGCTGGGGTTCGCCGACCCGGGTCGGGCTGACCGGCTGCTCGGCGACCCCGCGCTGGTGGGGCTGGTGGACCCGCTGGACGACCTGTTCGGCGACGGTGTCGTCGAGGCCATGGGAGAGGTGGCCGACCCCGACCAGGCGCTGCTGGGGCTGGTCCGGCTGATGGAGGCGCTGCGCCGGGTCGAGCGCAGCCAGGACCTGGACCACAACGCGATGGTCAGCGACCTCACCGCGGCCCTGCGCCACCCCGGGCCCGCGCAGAGCCGCCTGCTGGCGGTGCTCGGCGGCTCGGCGGCGCTGGCCGACCACCTGGTGAGCCACCCCTGGCAGTGGGTCTGCGTCGCGGACGCGCGCCGGCAGACCGAGGCGGAGCGGACCGAGGACCTGGTCCGGGCGGTGAGCCCGACCGGTCGCGGCGACCGGCCGGCATACGACGCGTTGCGGGTGGCCTACCGCGGCCACCTGCTGGGGATCGCCGCGCTGGACCTCACCGCGCCCGACCCGACGCAGGAGCTGCCGCTGGCCGCCGCCGCCCTCGCCGACCTGGCCGCGGCGGCGCTTCAGGCAGCGTTCGCCATCGCCACCGAGGAGGTGGGGCCGCCCGCACGGGACTGCCGGCTCGCCGTCATCGGGATGGGCAAGTGCGGCGGCCGGGAGCTCAACTACGTCAGCGACGTCGACGTCATCTTCGTCGCCGAGCCCGCCCGGCCGCAGGTGAGCGAGCACGACGCGCTGGCCGTCGGGACCGGACTGGCGACGGCGCTGATGCGGGCGTGCTCGGCAGCCACCGCCGAGGGCACCCTGTGGCCGGTCGACGCGGCCCTGCGCCCGGAGGGCAAGAACGGCCCACTGGTCCGCACCGTGGACAGCCACGTGCAGTACTACCAGCGCTGGGCCAAGACCTGGGAGTTCCAGGCGCTGCTGAAGGCGCGGCCGGTGGCCGGGGACGCCGAGCTGGCGCAGCGGTACCTCGCCGCGGTCCACCCGATGGTCTGGCAGGCGGCCAGCCGGGACCGCTTCGTCGAGGACGTCCAAGCCATGCGCCGCAGGGTCGAGCAGCACGTCCCGGCCGCGGAAGCCGCCCGGCAGCTCAAGCTCGGACCGGGCGGACTGCGTGACGTGGAATTCAGCGTGCAGCTGCTGCAGCTGGTCCACGGCCGCTCGGATGACACCCTGCGCAGCGGCACCACCCTGGACGCGCTCGGCGCCCTGTCCGCCGGGGGTTACGTCGCCCGGGAGGACGCCGCCGAGCTGGAGGACTCCTACCGGTTCCTGCGCGTGCTGGAGCACCGGATCCAGCTGCACCGGGTGCGTCGAACCCACCTGATGCCCACCGGGGCGGCCGACCTGCGCCGCCTGGGCCGCGCGGTGGGCCATCGCCGCGAGCCGGCCAAGGAGGTGGTCGCGCAGTGGAAGGCGCACTCGCGGCAGGTGCGCCGGATCCACGAGCAGCTGTTCTACCGGCCGTTGCTCATCGCGGTGGCCAGGCTCAGCACGTCCGAAGCCCGCCTGACCCCCGAGGCGGCACGGGAGCGCCTGGCCGCGCTGGGCTTCCGGGACCCCGCCGGGGCGATGAGGCACCTGGAGGCCCTGACGGCGGGGGTCAGCCGGCGCGCCGCGATCCAGCGCACCCTGCTGCCGGTCATGCTCGGGTGGTTCGCCCAGGAGGCGGCCCCCGACGCGGGACTGCTCGCCTTCCGCAAGATCAGCGACAGCTTGGGCAGCACCCATTGGTACCTGCGGATGCTGCGCGACGAGGGCAGCTCCGCCGAGCGGCTGGCCCACGTGCTGGCCCGCAGCCGGTACGCCGCGGAGCTGCTCATCGGCACTCCGGAGTCGGTGGCCGTCCTGGGCGACGACACCGGCCTCACCCCGCGCCCGCGCGAGGCGCTGGTGGCGACGATGCGCGCTGCCATGCGCCGCAAGCACTCACCCGAGGAGGCGATCACCGCGGCCCGGGTGGTGCGGCGCCAAGAGCTGTTCCGGATCGCGGTGGCGGACCTGACCGGCCAGCTATCCCTGGACCGCGTCGGTGCCGCGCTCACCGACCTGACCGCCGCGACGCTGCAGGCCGCCCTGGACGTCGCGATCGGCCGGGTCGAGGCGGAGCTGGACTCGCCGCTGCCGGCCCGGCTTGCGGTGGTCGGGATGGGCCGCCTGGGTGGGGCCGAGATGAGCTATGGCTCGGACGCCGACGTGCTGTTCGTCTTCGACGCCGACCCGGCCACCCCGGAGGACAAGGCGGTCAAGGCTGCCACCGCGGTCGTGCAGGAGATGCGGCGGCTGCTCGGCGCGGCGGGTCCCGACCCCCAGCTCGTGCTGGACGCGGACCTGCGTCCGGAGGGCAAGAGCGGACCGCTGGCGCGGTCCCTGGCGGGCTACCAGGCGTACTACCAGCGCTGGGCGCTGACGTGGGAGGCCCAGGCACTGCTGCGCGCCTGCCCGGTCGCTGGCGATGAGGCGCTCGGGGCGCGCTTCGTGGCCATGGTCGACCGCTACCGCTACCCTGCCGCCGGCCTGAGCAGCGAGGCGGTGCGGGAGGTGCGGCTGCTCAAGGCCCGGATGGAGTCCGAGCGGCTGCCGCGCGGCGCCGACCCGAAGACGCACGTCAAGCTGGGCCTGGGCGGGTTGTCCGACGTGGAGTGGACCGTGCAGCTGATCCAGCTCCAGCACGGGTATGCCGTGCCCCAGCTGCGCACGACCGGCACCATCGCCGCGCTGCACGCCGCCGTGGCCGCTGGCTTCGTCCGCAGCGACGAGGGTGAGGCGTTGGAGCAGGCGTGGCGGTTCGCCTCTGCGCTGCGCAACGCGTCGCTATTGTGGCGGGGGAGGGGCACCGACTCGCTGCCGAGCGACCTGCAGGATGCGGACGGAATCGGGCGGATCGTGGGGCGTCCGGCCGGGACCGGCGCGGAGCTGGCAGAAATTTACCGTCGTTTGGCCCGAAGAGCGCGCATCGTGGTGCGCCGACTCTTCTACGAGGCGGCCTGAGCGAGGTAGCGTTTCAGAGTTCAACTACTCGAGGGGCGAGATGGCGAAGGCCACGACGGAGTACGTCAACGTGCTTCGACAACCCGGTGTGCTCACGGCTTTCGCCGCGAGCACGCTGTCTGCCTGGGGGGACAACTTCACCCGCATCGCGATCGCGGCGGTCGTCTTCAACCAGACCGGCTCGGCGCTGGCCACCGCCGCGACGTTCGCCGTGGCGGTCCTGCCGGCGATCTTCGGTCGCTCCCTGCTGGCGGGCATCGCCGATCGGGTCCGCTACAAGCACGTCCTGGTGTGGGTGAACCTGTTCCGGGCAGGGGTCCTCGTCGCCATCGCGCTGTGCGTGATGGCGAAGGTGCCGATCTGGGTGTTGCTGTCCCTGGTGGTCGTCTCCGTCCTGTCCGAGGGGCCGGAGCTGTCGGCCCACCAGATGCTCTGGCTCGACCTGTTGCCGGACCGGTTGATGTACGCCCGGTACATGGGGCTGGGCAACGTGACCAAGCAGCTGAACCAGGTCGTCGGTCTGGGGATCGGCGGCGTCCTGTTGCTGGTGATGACGCCCAGCCAGGCCGTCCTGTTCGACGCGGGCACCTTCGTCATGGCCGCCCTTGCCTATGGCCGGGTGGCCCGGCTCTCCCCGCTGCTGGTCGAGGCCGGGACCGGGCTGGCCGGATTCTTCGCTGACCTCGCGTCGGCCGCCCGCTACCTGCGCGGGGACCGCATCCTGCGGAATCTGCTCGGCCTGAGCCTTTGCGCCGTCTGGGGAATGACCGCCCCCGAGGCGGTGGCCGTCGCCTACGCGGGTGCCCATGACAACCCCGGCGTCGGCGGCCTGCTCATGGCGGCCCCGATCCTTGGTGCCGCGACGGGCCTGGCGATGGTCAGCCGGTGGCGCCCGGAGGTGCAGAACGACCGGCTGATCCTGCTCGCGCTGGTGATGCCGCTGCCGCTGCTGGTGACCTACGCCGATCCCGCGCCGGTCGTCGCCGGGCTGCTCTGGTTCGCCTGCGGGGTCCTGCAGGGGTTCATGCTGCCGTTGCAGGCGACCTTCAACCTGTCCATCGAGCCGAGCATGCGCGCGAGGGTCTTCGGGCTGGGGGGCTCGATCGCCGTCGGCTGCAGTGGCGTCGCCTACCTGGCTGCGGGCTGGGTAGCCGACCTCACTGCCCCGGCGACCGCCGTGGGTCTGATGGCGCTGGTGAGCAATGTCGCCATCGCCGTCGTGTTCTTCCGCTGGCCGCGGCAGCTGCTGCGAAGCACCGTCCAGTCGGCCTACCGGACCGCCCCGTAGTCCACCGACACCTGGTGACGCCCTCGTCCGCGCAGAAGTCCTGCATGTCTTAGCCGGCCCTGTAGAAGTTGCGCTCCCACCGGTGCTCGCGGAGCCGGCGCCGCTGGTCATCGGTCAGGCTGCGGCCGTCGCTGGTGGCCATGTTGCGCTCGACGTTTCGCACGGTGCGCATGCCGGCGATCACGGTCGAGACGGCGCGCTGGTCCAGCACGTAGCGCAGCGCGAGGTCGGCGGTCTGGTCCGCAGAGATGTCGAGGTCCTGGTTCAGGGCCCGCACGTGCTGCTCCACCTGGGACGCCCGGTCGCCGGCGAAGTAAGCGGCGCGGAAGTCGCCCTCCGGGAACGTGGAGTCGGCGGTGATCCGTCCGGTCAGGCCGCCCTCGTCCAGGGCGACGCGGACGATCACCCCGACCCCGTGCTCGGCACATGCCGGGAGCAGGCGCTCGGTCGGCTGCTGGTGGAAGACGTTGAAGATCACCTGGACGGTGTCCACCAGGCCGCTCTGCACGAGTTCGATCGCGCTCTCGGGCTGGAAGTCGTTGATGGATACCCCGAAGAGACCGATCTTGCCCTCCCGCTTCAGCGCCTCGATGGTTTCCTGCCAGTCGCCCCGGCCTATCCAGGCGTCGTCCCACACGTGCAGCTGGAACACGTCCACGGAGTCTCGTCGCAGTGCCCGGAGGCTCTCCTCCAGGCTGGACCGGATGTGTGCTGCGGGGAAGGTCTGCGCCGGGTCCAGTCCCGGCGGTGCGGGGAAGACGCCGTTCTGGGGCGGCACCTTGGTCGCCACGTACAGGGTGTCGCTGCTACGGCGCCGCAGGACCTCGCCGACGATGCGCTCACTGTCGCCGTACCCGCGCGCCGTGTCGATGAAGTTGAGCCCGAGGTCGATGGCCCGCTCCAGCGCTCGGATCGACTCGTCCTCAGCCGCGCCGACCCAAGCTCCGCCGCCGATGCCCCAGGCTCCGTAGCCGATCTCGGAGACCTTGATCCCGGAACGTCCCAGCTCTCGATATCGCATGACCCCAGTATCGCGGGGTGTCCCCACGCTCGCGCTCGAGGGCGTCGAGCACCCGCACGGCGAGCCCGGCAGACCCGATGAGGAGCAGCCCGCTGACGGCGAAGCGCAAACCCGTCTGCCAGCTCGGTGGTGCGGCGATGGAGGCGCTCAGCGAGCCCGTGGCGAGCACGGCGACCAGCAGCAACGCCCAGAACGACGCGCGCGCGCGTCGTGCTGGGTCGCCGGACTCGCGGGGGGGCACCGCTACATCTCCAGATGCGTGGCGGCAGTGGTGAACAGCATCAGCACCGTGAGGGTGGCCAGGATGAGCACAACCGCCAGGCCCACGACCATGGCCAGCGGCCGACGCCGCCACCACCGCTGCGGGTTGCGGTCCACGAAGGGCAAGGCGGCCAGCAGCAAGAACAGCGCGCCGCCGCCGTAGAGGATGCCGGCCAGGCCGACCCAGTTCTCCAGGGTGAACATCCACCAGAAGTTCCAGGGGGGCCGGGTGACCTCCAGACCGGCGACCGGACGCGGCCCGACACTGGGCGGCCAGATGACGGACAGGATTCCGAGGAGCCCGGTCAGCGCCAGCCCGAGAGCGCCGACGCGGCGCAGGTGATGCGTGAACGGTTCCGTGGGTTCCTCCGCCGCCGCCTGCTGGCCGGAGTCGTCCGCCGGCAGGGCCGGGTGCGGGGAGATGCGGTGCCGCTTGACGAGCAGCCCGTGCAGGACCATCAGGGCGAAGATCAGCCCGGGGATCATCACGACGTGGGCGCCGTAGAGGCGGACGAGGATGGGAACCCGGCTGGCAAAGTCGGCAGAGAACCACGTGCCCACCCCACCGAGCAGGGCCCCGATCTCCAGGTTGTGGCCCAGGGCCTCGAAGCCCTCCTGGTCCCACTTCAGCACGGTGCCCGAGAACAGGGCCAGCAGCACCAGGGCGAACATCACCACGCCCACGAGCCAGTTGCCCTCGCGCGGCTTCTTGTACGAGCCGGTCACGAAGACGCGCAGCAGGTGCAGCGCGGCGAGGACGTACATGGCCTGGGCCGACCAGTAGTGCAGCGCGCGGACGAACCGCATGCCCCAGACCTGGGTCACCATGTCGCGCACCGACTGGTTGGCGGCCTCCGGCACGGGCGCATAGAACTGGACCAGGAGGAACCCGGTGACGACGAGGACCCCGAAGGCACAGGCCGTGACCCCCCCCAGGCTCCAGGCCACGTTGTTCGCATGCTCGGGCACGGGGTACTCCAGTGCCTTGATCCCGAGGCGGTCGTCGATGACGTCGACGGCCTTGCGGACCCGCCCGGGGGGGCGAGCCGGCGCGAGGTGCCGGGCGGTCGTGGCCATCATCGGCCCCCGGCCGCACCAAGGGGTGCGGAACCGTCGCCCCCAGGCGCCGGCCTGGACGCGGCCAGCCGCCGGCGCAGCACACCGATGGAGTCCTTGGGACGGAGCAGAACGCCGAGCCCCACGCCGACCACGAGCAGGACGAACGAGGCGGTCAGGAACGCCCAGTCCTGGCCTTTCAGGCCGGCGCGGCCGGGCAGCTCTGGTGCCACCACCGTCGTGCCGGTCTGGTTCCCCGTCGCGGGCGGCAGCTCGCTCACGGCCTGCTGGATCGCCTCCTGCAGCAGCGCTCGCGCCTGGGCGACCCGTCCCGCCTCCAGGGCGCTCTTGGCCTGGTTGACCTCGGCGATGGCGACCCCCTCCTGGTCCGTCGCCGCGAGTGCGTCGTCGACCTTCTCCATGGCGAGGTCGATGCCGCTAGGCGTGGTGTCGTGAGCGAGGTGGCCGAGTGCCTGTTGCACCAAGAGGTAGCCCTCAGTGCTCTCCTCCCCGCCATGGGCCAGCGCCGGCGGAGCGGGAACGAGCAGCCCCAGCGCCACGCCGGTCAGGAGCACGGCGATGGCGGCGACGCGACGGCCCAGCGCTCGGGCGGCTGGCGACGGGAGCGTGGCTGCGGACCGCTCGGCGGCGATGGTAGACCTCGCCATCCGGCCAGCCTGTGATGACCGGGAACCCGCCCATAGGGCCAAAGGTCCCGTCCTGCGCTCAGCTCGGGCGGCGAGTCATCATCGGCTGGCGGCGAACGTCCGCAACCGCAGGCTGTTGGTGACGACGAACACCGAGCTGAACGCCATCGCCGCTCCGGCGATCAGCGGGTTGAGCAGGCCCAGCGCCGCGAGGGGGAGTGCCGCGACGTTGTAGGCGAAGGCCCAGAACAGGTTGCCCTTGATCGTCCTCAACGTGGCGCGCGCGAGCCGGATGGCGTCCGGCGCGGCCCGCAGGTCGCCGGTCACCAGGGTGAGGTCAGAGGCCTCGATGGCCACGTCGGTGCCGGTGCCCATGGCCAGGCCGAGGTCCGCCTGCGCGAGGGCTGCGGCGTCGTTGACGCCGTCCCCGATCATGGCCACGACCGCGCCCTCGTCCTGCAGTCGCCGCACCAGGTCGACCTTGTCGGCGGGAAGCACCTCTGCTACGACGTCGGCGGAGTCGATCCCGACGCGTCGCGCGACCGCCCCGGCGGCTCGGGCGTTGTCGCCGGTGAGCAGGACCGGACGCAGCCCGAGCTGTCGAAGCTCGGCAATGGCCCGGGCGGAAGTCGCCTTGACGGTGTCGGCGACCACGATGACGGCGCGCACCTGACCGTCCCAGGCCACCCACACCGGGGTCCGGCCCTCGGCTTGTGCCTCGTCGGCCAGGTGGACCAGGCGCTGCGGCGCGCTCAGTCCCCACTCGCTGGAGAGCCAGTCCCGCCGCCCAGCCATCGCGGCGTGGCCGCCCACGACACCGGAGACGCCGTTGCCGCCGTGAGCGGCGAAGTCCTGCACCGCATCCAGCGGTACGCCGGCGTCCATCGCGTGCTTGGCGATCGCCCGGCCGATCGGGTGCTCGGAGGCGACCTCCAGGGCTCCGGCGACGGCCCGTACCTGCCTCAGGCTCTCACCCGTGGCAGCGTGGACGTCGACCACGGCCATCTGGCCCGTGGTGACGGTGCCGGTCTTGTCGAGCACGACGGTGTCGATGCGGCGCGTCGACTCCAGGATCTGCGGGCCCTTGATCAGGATGCCGAGCTGGGCGCCGCGGCCGGTTCCGACGAGCAGCGCCGTGGGTGTCGCCAGACCCAAGGCGCACGGGCAGGCGATGATGAGCACGGCGACGGCGGCGGTGAACGCGGCGCTGGGGGAGTGCCCGGTCAGCAGCCAGCCCGCCAGCGTCGCCAGGGACAGCCCGATGACGACCGGCACGAACACCGCGGAAACGCGGTCGGCCAGGCGCTGGACCTCGGCCTTACCGCTCTGTGCGTCCTCGACCAGCCTGGCCATCTGCGCCAGCTGGGTGTCGGACCCCACCCTGGTCGCCCGGACGACCAGGCGCCCGCCCGCGTTGACGGTGGCACCGACGACGGCGTCGCCGGGGCCCACCTCCACCGGCACCGGCTCCCCGGTGAGCATGGAGGCGTCCACGGCGGAGGTGCCGGTGGCGACGACGCCGTCGGTGGCGATCTTCTCACCCGGCCGCACCACGAACAGGTCGCCGACGGTCAGCCGGCCGGCCGGCATACGGACCTCGACCTGTCCCGACGGGCCGTCGCGTAGCACAGCGACGTCCTTGGCGCCCAGGTCGAGCAGCGCGCGCAGCGCCGCACCGGACGTCCGCTTGGCGCGGGCCTCGAAGTAGCGTCCGGCCACGATGAAGGTGGTCACCGCGGCGGCGACCTCCAGATAGATGTGGGCCTGGCCGTTGCTTGCCCGGCTGGGCAGCAGGTCGAACCGCATCCGCATCCCGGTCATGCCCGCCCCGCCGAAGAACAGCGCCCACAGCGACCAGACGTAGGCCGCCCCCACGCCCACCGAGATCAGCGTGTCCATCGTGGTGGCCCGGTGTCGCAGGTTGGTCCAGGCGGCGCGGTGGAACGGCAGGGCACCCCACACCACGACCGGGGACGCCAGGGTGAGCGACAGCCACTGCCAGTTGTCGAACTGCGCGGCCGGGACCATGGACATCAGCAGGACCGGCACGGTGAGCACGGCCGACACGAGCAGGCGCCGGCGCCAGGCCGCGGCCTGCTCGTCCTTGGCGAGCTGGTCGAGGTCGACGACCTCCTCCCCGGCCGACGGGGCGGGGGGGAGCGTTGCTGAGTAGCCGGTCGCCTCCACCGTGGCCACCAGGTCCTCCGGCGCGACGTCGGCGGTGTAGCTGACCTTCGCCTTCTCGGTGGCGTAGTTCACGCTCGCCGCGACGCCAGGCATCTTGTTCAGCTTCTTCTCGATCCGGGCCGCGCACGAGGCGCACGTCATCCCGCCGATCGCGAGCTCCACGTCGCGCGTCTGCTGCTGCTCGCCGGTGCGTTGCACGCTCATGTATGCGGTCCTTCCCGCCCCGTGCGGGGCGTACGTCAGCTCAGGTGCGGGCCAGCGCGTAGTCGCCGGCCTCGTCGAGGGCGGCGGCGACGTCGGGCTCGGCCAGCGGCCGGTGGCTGGCGACGGTGACGGCGGAGGTGCCGGCAGGGACGAGGTCCACCGTCACCTCGGTGACGCCGGGGATCCGTGTGATCTCGCTGGTCACGGCGCTGACGCAGTGGCCGCAGGTCATGCCGGTCACGGAGTAGGTCTGTGTGGTCATGAGGGTCTCCCAGGTTGATTGTCTGGTATGTGGATCGTGTTGGGATCTGTCGGGATCTGTCGGGATCTGTCGCTGTCTGTCGGTGCGCACTGCCGGGCTCAGGAGCGGACCAGCCGGGCGATCGCGGCCGACGCCTCGGCGACCACGTCGTCGAGGTCGGCCGAGGGATCGCGCGCCGCGCTGGCCAGGCAGTGGCGCAGATGGTCGTCCAGCAGGCCGAGTGCGAAGGCCTCCAGCGCCTTGGTCGCCGCCGCGACCTGGGTCAGGACATCGATGCAGTAGGTATCGGACTCGACCATCCGCTGCAGGCCGCGAACCTGTCCCTCGACGCGGCGCAGCCGACGTAGATGGGACCCCACGTTGTCGATGTAGCCGGGCACAGCGGCTGGTGGTGATTCCTGACCGGTCATCGGGGCACCCTCTCGTCGTCGCTCCCAACATTACCCCCGGGGGGTGTATTCCCCGGCCCGCGCCCGCTCGCCCTCCGACTCGCGCGCGGCCGGCAGCCGGATGACGAACGTGGTGCCGAGGCCCGCTCCTGGGCTCGCGGCGGACAGGCTGCCGCCGTGTGCCTCCACCAGGGCGCGACTGATGGTGAGCCCGATGCCGCTGCCGCCGTGGGCCCGGCTACGGGCGGGATCGGCGCGGTAGAACCGCTCGAAGATGTGCCCCAGCTGCTCGGCCGCGATGCCCGAGCCGGTGTCCTGGACCCGCAGCTCGACCCAGTAAGCGCGTGGCGAGGAGGCGGTCAGGGTGACGCGGCCACCCGGCGGGGTGTGGCGCAGAGCGTTCTCCAGCAGGTTGCCAAGCACCTGGCCCAGGCGCTGCGGGTCGACCGCCACCGCCGGACCGTGCGCCGCCTCCACCGCCAAGCTCACGCCCTTGGCGGCATACCCGTCCCTGGCCGCCGCCGCGGCGACCTCCAGCAGGGCCCGGGGGTTGGTGCGCACCGGGCGCAGCTCGAGCAGTCCCTCCTCGGCCTGCGACACCGCGCTGACGTCCTCGGCGAGGCGCTGCAGTCGCTGGGCGGCTCCGTGCAGCACGGCCAGCGTGTCCGCGTCGAGGGTCCGCACCCCGTCCTCCAACGCCTCCAGATGGGCCTCGATGGTGGCCACCGGGGTGCGCATCTCGTGGGCAAGGTCGGCCAGGATGCGACGCCGGGTGGTGTCGACGTCGCCGAGGCGCTGGGCGAGCTCGTTGATCGTGGACGCGAGCTGGTCGAACTCGGTGCCGAGGCCGGGACGTGGCACCCGCGACCCGTACCCGCCCTCGGCGATCTTGGCCGCGGACAGTGCGACGGCGGCGGTCGACCGCTGGACCCGGCGGGTGAAGTAGCCGGTCACGGACAGAGCCAGCAGCACGGCGGCGCCCAGCGCCACACCCAGCGCGATGAGCAGCGCGGAGCCGAACGCCTCCTCGACGTGGACCGCCTCGGTCGAGGCCCGGCCGACCCCGGCGCGCATCAGGTGGTCGTGGAAGATGCCGGGCGCCACCAAGGTGGCGACCACCCACGCAGTCAGGGCGCCGGCGAGCAGCACGAGGGACTGGGCCAAGAGCAGCCGGGTGGCCAGTCCGCCACCCCCCGCGCGGGGGCCCTTCACCGACCTGTGCCCATCCGATACCCCACGCCGCGGACCGTGCGGATGAACCGCGACTCGGCCGCGTCGTCTGCGAGCTTGCGGCGCAGGTGCCCGATGTGGACGTCCACCAGGTGCTCGTCGCCCACCCAGGCCTGGCCCCACACCGCCTCGATGAGCTGACGCCGGCTGAAGGCCAGCCGAGGTCGCTCGGACAGGGCTGCGAGGACGTCGAACTCCGTGCGGGTCAGCGACACCGGCTCGTTGTCGAGCCAGACGTCGCGTCCGACGGCGTCGATGACCAGGGGGCCGAACGTGCGGGTCTGTGCATGCTCCGGTGCCCGGGCCCCCAGCGGTCGAGGGCGTCGCAACATCGCGCGGAGCCGAGCCACCAGTTCCCGTGGGCTGAACGGCTTGGTCATGTAGTCGTCTGCGCCGACCGAGAGCCCCACCAGGGTGTCCACCTCGTCGCTGCGGGCAGTCAGCATGACGACGTAGGCATCGGAGAAGGTGCGCAGCTGCCGGCATACCTCGATGCCGTCCTGACCGGGCAGGCCCAGGTCAAGGACCACCACGTCCGGGTCGACCTCCCGGGCCTGGCGAACGGCGTCCAGGCCGTCGTGGCTGAGGAAGACCTCGAAGCCGTCCCGTTCCAGGTAGCTGCCGATCACGGTGGCCATCGCGACCTCGTCCTCCACCACCAGGGCGCGTCGTCCGAGCGGCCCCACCCGGGCAGCCTGAGCGACCCCCTCGCCGACGCGTGCGCTGGTGTCGCCATGAGTCATGACCTGATCGTGGCAGCCGGCCGCGCCCGCCCGTGTCCTGGGCCGCCTGCGGACCGGCAACTTCAGTGAACCTTCACCGAACCGCCACGGCTCCGCCCGGGTCCCGCCGACAGGCTGGGAGCACAAGGCAAGGAGATGAGCACGATGATGTGGAACTACAACCTAGGCTGGGGCGGCTGGCTGGTGATGTCCCTGGCGATGATCGCCTTCTGGGGCGTCGTCGTCTTCGCCATTGTCGCTCTGTTCCGGGGAGCGTCGGCCGCCGCTGCGCCCCCCGCCAGGCGCGTGGACGCGGAGCGCCTGCTCGACGAGCGTTTCGCCCGGGGCGAGATCAACGAGCAGGAGTACCGCGCTCGCCAGGACGTGCTGCACGCAACCGGCAGCAATCGCCGGCTGAGCTGACTGATGCGATCGCGGAGCCGGGTTGCTGCCCTGCGCGATGCAGCGGGTGCGGCCGTCGGTGCGGTGCTCGGGCTGGCACCCCACGTCCTGCACCACGTCGGGATCATCGCCGGCACGGCGCTGCTGACCGGGGCCGTCGGCAACTCGCTCTTGTTCGCTGCCGGTCTAGCCCTGTCGGTGCCGATGCTTCGCCGCCTGCACCGCCGGTTCCAGACGTGGCTGGCTCCGGGCATCGCCATCGTGGTCTACGCCGTGATGTTCTCGCTGTCGTCGTTCGTGATCGGGCCCGCCATCAGCGGTGACGGCGGCGGCGTCGCCCGGCCCCCTGCGCCGTCCGTGCCGTCGTGGTCGCCGTCCACACCGTCCGCACCGTCCACACCGTCAGCGCCCCCGACGACGACCGACCACGCCGGCCACCACGGCTGAGTCGTCCCGCCGCACCCCAGCGCCGCGATGCGGTCGTTCTTCATCGAAACTTCAGCAAACCCCAGCCAACTACCCCGAGTCCATGCCCCACGCTGGCGTGCGACCGTGCCTGAGCCCCCCGTCCAAGGAGGACCCTTCCATGCGCCGCCTGATCCGCCCGGCCGCCCTCGCCGCTGCTGGGCTGACCGCGATCCTCACCCTGGCAGCCTGCAGCGCCAACGACAACGGCTCGACCGGGTCCATGCCGGGCATGAACAGCGGCTCCATGTCCTCCGGGATGTCCTCAACGACCGCCGGCGCGAGTGCCCAGGCCGGGGACGTGAGGTTCGCCCAGCTGATGATCCCGCACCACGAGCAGGCGATCGAGATGGCCGAGCTCGCCCTGCGGAGCAGCTCGGCCTCGGCGGCCGTCAAGGGTCTGGCCGGGCAGATCAAGGACGCCCAGGACCCCGAGATCACGACGATGACCGGCTGGCTGCGCCAGTGGGGCGCCCCGACCGCCGCGGCCATGGACCACGGGTCGGACGACATGGGCATGATGTCGGCCGCGGACATGTCCTCCCTCGGAGATGCCCAGGGGGCGGACTTCGACCGGATGTGGCTGACCATGATGGTCAGGCACCACCAGGGTGCGGTCGAGATGGCGCAAGGGGTGCTGTCCACCACGTCGAATCCTGACGTGCAGGTCCTCGCCCGGTCCATCGTCGCCGGCCAGAACAAGGAGATCGCCACGATGCGGGGCATGCTGGGCTGACCGCCGGCGCCGACCGCCGGGGCGCGCGCCCAGGCCGGGACCGCCGCTCAGTGACCTGTGCCCGCGCGCTCCCGCGCGCAGGCGACCACGGCTGTCAGGTCGAGACCGTATGTCGGGCGGTCGCCAGCGTCGTACTCCTGCAGCCGTGCCGCGCCCCGCTGGAACAGCCGGGTCGCACCGGTGGAGTTGCCCCTGGCGGCGTGGGTGAGGGCGACGCAGAGCTGGGCGAGACCCTGCCAGAGGTCGCGTTCGTCGTCCGGCCCAGCCTTCCAGCGGGCCTCGAGCACCTCATGCGCGGCGAACGGCCTGCCCTCATGGACGAGGTTTCGGGCCACGTGCAGGGTCTGCAACGGCGGCAGCGCCTCCTCGGGCACCGGCTCGACGCCGGCAGCCCCGTAGGGCAGCGGCCGGCCGAGACTGTCCCGAGGTCGCCCCTGGCGGGGACGACCAGCAGCGTCTCGGTCCCGACCGCCGGTCACGGCCGGACCCGATCCGGGTGCGCTGGAACCGGACCGGGCGTCATACGGCCATGGTAGGAGCCGCCGCCGGGCCGCCTCGACCGGCCGCTACCGGCCTTCGTCGCGTCCTCGCTTCCGTGCCGCCAGGGCATCGGCCCGGTGAGGCAACCCGACGAGCCTGCCGGGGAACCACCATCTGACTGCTCGACCGAGAGCGGTTCGACGACACCAGCAGTCCGGGTCGCAACCACATTGACGGTTGCGCGGATTGTGCAGTCGCTGGGCGAGATTGCGTGTCACGTGAGGACCGTAACCCCCGGCGGTCACGCAGTGCTCGTCCTTGCCACCCGGCGCGCAGCCGCCGGCAGTAACCCCCAGCACTGTGGAGGGGACCTGCGGACATGGGTCGGCCCGTCGCCGGGTGGCGACGGGCCGACAGCTGTCGATCACCGGCAGGTCGGTGTCACTTCACCTCGGAGCGCATCACGAGCGTGAGGCCGACCGCCAGAGGCAGCACCAGCCAGATCGCCGCTGCGGTGCCGAGGTTGGCCCATTGCTCACCGCTGAGACCGCCGTTGAACAGGGCGCCCTGGGCGTAGTTGAAGTCGACCCACGGTTGCAGGTCACGGAACCATCCCTGGGTGTTGGCCAGCAGCCCGAACACGGTCGGCAGCAGGAGGGAGTAGACGAAGTAGGCCACGATCGCTCCCGCGGAGTTGCGGATCAGCACGCCCAGCATGAATCCGACCAACAGGCCCAGGACGTTGCCGAGCACGATGTGCAGCCCGTCGCTCAGCGACACGTCCCACACCTGGCCGGTGCCGGCGATCGCCGTGCCGATCACGTTGCCGACCGCCCCGATGGCGAACGCCAGCGGGATCGAGACGACGCCCACGGCGACCGAGGAGATCGCCTTGGCCGTGATGACCCGGCCGCGGCGCGGGATCAGGGTGAAGGTCGTCAGGCCGCTTCGCTGGCTCCACTCGCTGGTGACCGCCAGGATCGCGATCATCGGCAGTATCACCGCAATCGGGAAGCCGATCGCGGTGGAGAACGTGGAGTAGGTGAGTTCGTTGTCCGGGGCGAACAGGATCACCGCGGCCGTGGCCAGCACGGCGGCGATGACGATGCTGGCCAGCAGCCAGAATCCCGAACGGGTGTCGAACATCTTGCGCAGCTCGAGTGCGGTGATCCGGGTCAGCGGCGCCCGGCGAGGCACGGCCCGGGTCTGCTGGACGTGCTGTTCCACTGCAAGGGCGGTCATGCCGCTGCTCCTTCTCGTTGGGTGTCGGCGGTGAGCTGCAGGAACATGTCTTCCAGGCCGGTGTTGTGGGCGGTCTTCAGCTCGGTGAGGGCCAGGCCGGCCTGCTGGGCGATCTGTCCGACCCGCTCGGGGGCCGCGTCGGTGTGCAGGGCACCTTCCCGGTCCGCGGTGGCGGCCAGGCCCGACGCGGCCAGCGCGCGTTGGAGCGCGCCGACGTGCGGCGTGCGAACCACCGTGCCGGCGGCCCGCAGGAGCTCGGCCTTGGTCCCCTGCGCCACGATCCGGCCGTTGCCGATCACCACGATGTCGTCGGCGATGACCTCGATCTCGTGCAGGAGGTGCGAGGACAGCAGGACCGTCCCGCCCCGGTCCGCGTAGTTCCGGAGCAGGTCGCGCATCCAGCGGATGCCGGCCGGGTCCAGCCCGTTGGCCGGTTCGTCGAGGATGAGCACCTGCGGGTCGCCGATAAGAGCGACGGCGATCCCGAGCCGTTGACGCATGCCCAGGGAGTAGTTGCGGACCCGGCGCCCGGCCTCGGTGCCGGTCAGGCCGACCCGCTCCAGCGACGCCGGCACGCGGCCTGCCGGCAGGCCCATCGCGCGCGCAGCGATGACCAGGGTCTCCCGCCCGGTGCGGCCGGCGTGCTGCGCCGACGCGTCGAGCAGGACGCCGACCTCCCTACCCGGGTTGGGCAGATCCACGAACCTGCGCCCGAAGATCGTGGCGATGCCGGAGGTTGGCGGGGTCAAGCCGACCATGATGCGCATGGTGGTGGACTTGCCGGCGCCGTTGGGGCCGAGGAAACCGGTGACTCGACCGGGCCTGGCCGTGAAGGTGATGTCGTCGACGGCGGTGAACCCGCCGTACTTCTTGGTGAGTGCTTCCACGGTGATCATGGCGAGAAGCGTGACCGGCCAACCCCTCGACCCACATCAGGGACGGCGCTGACTCGACCCTCGGCCGACCCCGGTTCATCCCTAGTTCGTGCCTGGCCTCGTACCAGGGTTGACCCTGAGACGACGCTGCGACCCGGCGGGCAACCCGGCCCGCGCCCATGGGACTCGCGGTTGCGGGACTACGGCTCCAGTGAGCTCGGGTCGGCCGGCACGTCGATGGCGTGTTCCCGCAGCGCCGTCAGCGGCACCAGTTTGAGCACCGCCTCGTTGGTCGAGGCCAGCACGACCGGCGCAGCCACGCCGTCGGCATACGCACGCGCCCAGTTCACCGCCGTGACGCACCAGCGGTCGCCCGGCAGGAGTCCCGGGAAGCGGTAGCGAGGCTGCGGTGTCGACAGGTCGTTGCCGATGCCGCGTTGGTGCTCCAGGAACTCGGCCGTGACGACGGCGCAGATGGTGTGACTGCCGAGATCCTCGGGGCCGGTGCTGCAGCACCCGTCGCGGAAGAACCCGGTCAGCGGGTCGGTGCCACACGGTTCCAGACCGCCGCCGAGGACGTTGCGTTCCGTCACCGGTCCAGCATCGCGCACAGCGGGGGTATGCGGTGCCTGTGCGGGTTCGGGGCGGGCCGCCGGGTGGTCCGGTCCGCCACTTCCGATCTCGGGGTTGTGGTCACAGGGTGGCGGCCATCGGGTCCCGGTCCTTCGGGACGAGCGGGATCGGGCCGACGGTGCTTGTCACGGTGACGGTCTCGGCGACCACGACGGCCTCCTCGATGCAGGTCAGCACGTCGAGGATGTGGTAGCCCAGTTCGCCGGTGGCGATGTGCGGCTGCCCGGACCGGATGGCCCGGGCCATGTCGAGGATGCCCAGCCCACGACCGCTGGTGACCCCGATCTGCTCCACCGTCTCCCACACCGGCTCGTTCGCCACGGCGTCGGGGGCCGGGGTCCGGGTGATCTTCACGGGCCCGTTGAAGTAGTTGGGGTCCGGGACCAGGAGCGTGCCGTCCGTGCCGGTGATCTCGACGACCCCCATTCGGGTGAGTGGGGAGTCGAAGCTGAAGACGCTCTGGCCGACGGTGCCACCCTCGAAGGCGAGCAGCACGGCCACGTGCGTCGGCACCTCCACCGGAAATGGTGTCCCGACCCGGTCGCCTACCCGTACCAGCCGGGTCTGGCGGCTGGTCGACCCGACCGCCGCCACCTTGTCGACCGGTCCGAGCAGGTTCACCAGGGCGCTCACGTAGTAGGGACCCATGTCTTGCACGGGCCCCGCGCCACGGGCGAAGAGAAACTCGGGGTTGGGATGGAACGAGTCCGGGCCGCTGTACTGCATCACGGTGGTCGCGGCCAACGGCGTGCCGATGTCGCCGCGTTCGACGGCCCGCCGAGCTGTCTGCACGGCGGGACCCAGGACGGTGTCCGGCGCCACTCCGATGCGGACCCCGGCTTCGGCGGCGGCATCGAGCAGTTGTCGGCCCTCCGCTCGTTCGACGGCCATCGGCTTCTCCGACCACACGTGCTTGCGGGCCGCGACCGCCGCCCGGCTGATCTCGGCGTGGACCGCCGGGATGGTGAGGTTGACGACGAGCTCGACGTCGGGGTCGGCCAGGACGTCGGCTCCGGTGCCCCAGGCCGGCAGCCCGTAGGCGCGGGCCTGCGCCGCCGCGCGGTCGACGTCGAGATCCCCGATCCGCAGAACCCGCACGTCGGGGAACGTCGTCAGATGGTCCAGGTACTGGGTGCTGATCATGCCCGCCCCGATCAGCCCGACGCCGAGAGGGCCGCTGCGGGGCATCAGGTCGTCACCGCGAACGAGGCGGACAGCTCCGCGGTCGAGTCGCCGCCGACGTAGACGTCGACGACCGTGGGGTCGATGGTCCAGGCGCGGCTCGCGGCGTTCCAGTACCGCAGCTCGTCCGGCCCGAGCTGGAAGGTCACGCGCTGGGAGGCTCCGGGCTCGAGACGGATCCGGTGGAAGCCCTTGAGCTCACGGACCGGGCGCGACGCGCTCCCGTGTCGCTGGTGTATGTACAGCTGCGCGACGTCCTCGCCGACGCGGCCGGCGACGTTGGTCACGGTGGCCGACACGGTGACAGCGCCACCGACCGGGATGCGCTCCGCGTCGATACTGAGGTCGCCGTAGGTGAACCGGCCGTAGGAGAGCCCGTGGCCGAAGGGGAAGAGGGGAGTGCTCTGCTCGTCCCAGTACCGCCGGCCCTGGTTCGCCGGCTCGTGGGATGTGGTGTGGCTGTAGACCAGCGGCACCTGGCCGACGCTGCGCGGCCAGGTGAACGGCAGCTTCCCTCCCGGCGGCACGTCTCCGAACAGCAGGTCGGCGACTGCCGCGCCGCCCTGGCTGCCGGGGTACCAGACGTCGAGGATCGCGGGCACATGCTCGGCTGCCCACCGCAGGTCCAGGGGCCGGCCGTTCATCACCACGAGAACGACGGGTGTCCCCGTGGCGGCCACGGCCTCGAGCAGCGCCTGCTGGTTGCCGGGCAGCTCCAGGCTGGAGCGGGAGGCGGCCTCGCCGATCATGTTCTGCCACTCGCCCACGACCACGACTGCGACGTCCGCGTCGCGGCTCAGGCTGACCGCGCGCTCGCGCTCGGCGGACGCGTCGAAGTCCGCCGGTTCCACCGGTGTGTTGTCGCCGAACATGTCGAACATGGACGGGAAGGTCCGGTATGCGGGTCGGACCCCCGGTGCATACCTCACCTCGACGTCCGACCCGGCCCGCTGACTTATTCCGGTGAGGATCGTGACGGTCTCGTCGAGGTCATAGTCGAAGGCCCACGGGCCGATGGTGTCCCGACGCGAGTCGGCCAGTGGTCCGACGACGGCGATGGAGCGGGGCGCGGTCAGGGGGAGGAGGTCGCCCTCGTTGCGCAGCAGGACTGCGGCGCGTTGCGCGGCGGTGCGTGCGACCTCACGGTGCGCCGGGTCGGTGAGGACCTCCGGCACGCGGTCTTCGTCGACGTACGGGTTCTCGAAGAGGCCCATGCGGACCTTGACGCTCAGCAGCCGACGCACCGAGTCGTCCAGCGTCTGCTCGTCCACCAGACCGGCGGCGACCGCGTCGGGCAGGTGCGCGTAGGCGGGGTCGTGCGTGGCCATCTCCAGGTCCACCCCGACCGACAGCGCCCGGGCAGCGGCGTCGGTCAGGTCTGCGGCGAAACCGTGCGTGAGGAGGTTGTGCACGGCCTGCGCGTCACTGACCAGGAATCCCTGGAACCCCCACGAGTCGCGCAGGACCTCCTGGAGGAGCCAACGGTTACCGGTGGCCGGGATTCCGTTGAGGTCCATGTAGGCGGTCATGATGTTTCCCGCCCCCGCCTCGACGACGGCCCGGAACGGAGGCAGGTAGACGTTGTGGAGCTCTGAGTCCGAGAGGTTCACCTCGTCGTAGTCGCGTCCACCCAGGGCCGCGCCGTAGCCGGCGAAGTGCTTGGGGCCCGCGATGATCCGGTCCGGCGAGCCGAGACTCGGACCTTGGAAGCCCCGCACCTGCGCAGCGGCCACGACCGCGCCCAGGTAGGGGTCCTCGCCGGCGCCTTCGACGACCCGTCCCCAGCGGGGGTCACGGGCGATGTCGACCATCGGCGCGAACGCCCAGTGGATCCCCACGGCGCGAGCCTCACGCGCAGCGACGGCCTGGCCCGCCTCGATGACGTCCGGATCCCACGAGGCGGCCATCGCGATGGGGACCGGAAGGATCGTGCGCAGGCCGTGGATGACGTCGAATCCGAACAGAGCCGGGATGCCGAGCCGATTCCCGTCGATCGTCAGGCGTTGCAACCGGTTGGCCTGGGCCGCGTCACGGACGAAAAGCAGCGACCCGACCTTCCCCTCGGCCAGCATGGCCTCGACCATGGCCGGCTGCTGCGACAGGTCGAGGGGCAGACCACCCTCGCCGGCTGACCGTGGCGGGAGGTCGAAGTAGAACATCTGGGTGAGCTGTCCCGCCTTCTCCGCCAGGGTCATCTGGGACAGGAGCGACTCGACGCGGTCGGCGACCTCGCGATCCTCGGTCAGGGTGGCTCGGGGAGTGGGCATGGAGCTCCTCACGGTCAGGCCCGGTGCGGGGACGAGCAGGGCGGTACGTCGACCCACGTTCCGTTGCGAGCGGACTCGAGCACCGCCTCGGTGATCTGCGCGGAGCGGAGCCCGTCGGCGAAGGTCGGCAGTCCGTCCGGCATCTCCCCGCGGATCGCGGCATGGACGTCGCGGACGAAGTTGGTGAAGCAGTCCTGGTACCCCTGCGGGTGACCGGTCGGCACGAGGTCGTAGTGCGGACCGATGACCTGGTCCTCGGCAGCCCGGGGTAGGACAACGCTGTGGCCGCGGCCGCCGATCCAGAGGGCGTCCGGGTTCTCCTGGTCGAACTGGTATGACGCCTCGGCCGTGTCGACGGAGAACCAGAGCCGGTTCTTGCGCCCGGGTGAGACCTGGCTGATCACCGTCGACCCGATGGCGCCGCCGTCGGTGGTGAACTGGACGACCGCTGCGTCCTCGGTTCCGCCATGGCCTGCCGCGGGCCGTGGAATGACGAGGGTCCGGGCGCTGACGCGGGTGATCCGGTGTCCAGTCACGAACTCGACGAGGTCGCACCAGTGAACGCCGATGTCGCCGAACGCGCGCGATGCTCCACCGAGCGCAGGATCGACGCGCCAGTTGGTCTCGTCTGGGCGGGAGAGCCAGTCCTGCAGGTAGCTGCCATGCACGAGGCGGACGAGCGCCGGCGTGTTCGCGATGCGGGCCCGGGCCTCGCGGACCGAGCCGTAGAACCGGTAGGCGAAGGGGACGGCGTGCACAACTCCGGCCGTAGCGGCGGCGGTCGCGAGCTCGGTCGCGTCGGTCAAGGTCGTCGCCAGCGGCTTCTCGCAGACGACGTGCACGCCCGCCGCGATCGCCTCGCGGGCATGGTCGAGATGGGCGTGGTTCGGGGTGCAGACGTGGACCAGTTCGACGTCGTCGGTCGCGAGGGCTTGCTCGAGGGACGCGTACGCGCGGGCCGCACCGAGCCGTGCGGCCGCGGCGTGATCAGCGGTACGCGAGACGACAGCGGCGACCGTGCCGCCGGCGGCACGGACCGCGCGGGCGTGCACGTCGCCCATGAACCCGGTGCCGACGATGACGGACCTGACTTGCCGACGGGCGTTCTCGACGCTCATCCGGTCAGCCCTGAGTGGCGAACGCGGCGTCGAAGGACACCGCCGGTGGGTCGAACAGCTGGCCGCGCAGGTACGTGACCGCTTCGGCCGCCCCCTGAAGACGGTCCATGCCGGCGTCCTCCCACTCGACCGAGATCGGGCCCTCGTAGCCGATGGTGGTCAGCATCCGGAAGCACTCGGCCCAGTCCACGTCGCCGCGACCGGTGGACACGAAGTCCCAGCGGCGGCGCGGGTCGGCCCACGGCAGGTGGGATCCGAGGATGCCGCGCCGCCCGTCGGGGGTGCGCATCTTGGTGTCCTTGCAGTCGACGTGGTAGATCCGGTCGCGGAAGTCACAGATGAAGTTCACGGGGTCGATGCCCTGCCACACCATGTGCGAGGGATCCCAGTTCAGCCCGAAGGCAGGACGGTGGGCGACCGCCTCCAAGGCACGCTGGGTGGAGTAGTAGTCGTAGGCGATCTCGGACGGGTGCACTTCGTGGGCGAACCGGACCCCGACGTCGTCGAACACGTCGAGGATCGGGTTCCACCGGGCCGCGAAGTCCTCGTACCCTGCCTCGATCATCTCGGCCGAGGCCGGCGGGAACATCGCGACATACTTCCAGATCGACGATCCCGTGAACCCGACCACCGTGGCGACGCCCAGCCTCGCCGCGGTCCGCGCAGCATTCGTGACGGCCTCGCCGGCGCGACGGCGAACCCCCTCGGGCTCGCCGTCGCCCCATACCGCCGCCGCGAGGATGCCGCGGTGGCGCTCGTCGATGGGGTCGTCGCAGACCGCCTGTCCCTGCAGGTGCGCCGAGATCGCGTACGCCTGCAGCCCGTGCCGGTCGAGGACGGCCCGCCGATCGGCGATGTAGGCGTCGTCGACCGCGCCGCGGTCCACGTCCAGGTGGTCACCTGAGCAGGCGATCTCGACTCCGTCGTACCCCCACGAGGAGGCCAGCCGGCATACCTCCTCGAACGGCAGGTCAGCCCATTGCCCGGTGAACAGGGTGAGCGGTCGCGTCATCGAGGTCTCACTGCCCGGCCAGCGAGCCGCCGATGCCGCCCACGCTGAAGTACCTGTTGAGCAGGACGAACACCAGCACGGGCGGGATCATCATGACGACGGCCACGGCCATGACCGACCCCCAGTCGGTGGTGTTCTGCTGGAAGAACGACTGCACCCCGAGCGGCAGGGTGAAGGCGACCGCGGACCGGAGGAACACGATGGCGACGAGATAGTCGTTCCACGCCACGAGGAACGTGAAGATCGCGGTCGAGAGCACGCCGGGCAGGGAGTTTCGCAGCACGACCTGGGTGAAGCCGCGGAACAGGGACGCGCCGTCGATCCAGGCAGCCTCCTCCAGCGAGATCGGGATGGAGTCCATGTAGGCGGCCATCATCCAGGTCGCCACGGCCATGGAGGACGAGACGTAGACGATGGTCAGGCCGAGCAAGTTGTCGACCAGCCCGAGGTTGGCGAAGAGGATGAACAGGGGGATCACCGAGGTGATGACCGGCAGGCTCTGGAACACGAACAGCAGCAACGAGTAGCCCGAGACCGCCCTGCTCCGGCCGCGGGACAGCACGTACCCGGCGGGCGCCGCGACGGCGACCGACACGACGACGGTGCCGACGGTGACCAGCAGGCTGTTCTGCAGCCACAGCACGACATCGGTCTGGGAGAACACGTAGCTGAAGTTCTCGAAGGTGAACCCGCCGGCGGTGGTCGACGACGCGGACGGGGTGAAGGCCAGGAACAGGACGACGGCCACGGGGACAAGGGCGATGACGACGATGAGGAGCAAGAGGGCGAACCGCCACCATTGGCCGCGGGTGCCCTGCTCGCGGCTGGTCAGCCGCTGTCGTTCCTCGACGGCGTGCCCCATCTCGGTTGTCTGGTGGATGATGGCCATCAGATCGCCGCCTTTCGGATCTGCCGGTAGAGCACGGTGGAGATGACGACGAGGACGAGCGTCATCATGAAGGCGATCGACACCCCGGGACCGACCTGCTGGTTCTGGAACACCGTGCGGTAGGCCAGCACGACCAGGGAGTTGGTCGCGTCGATCGGGCCGCCCCCGGTGAGCAGGAAAATCGTCGGGAAGTCGTTGACGCAGAAGATCGTCATGAGGATCCACGAAATGTAGGTGGACCGTGCGATGATCGGAAGGGTGATCCACCGCAGCTGCTGCCAGCCGGTGGCGCCGTCCAGCTTCGCGGCCTCGTAGACCTTCTCGTCCACGCTGGCCAGGGCGGCGCTGGACATCATCATCATGAACGGGAAGCTGATCCAGACCTTGAACACGCAGACCAGGATCTTGGCCCATGTCGGGTCGGCGAGGAACAGCGGTTGACCCAGCCCGAGATTTTCGAACAGCACGGGGATCGGGCTGCTACTCGTTGCGACAAGCCAGTTGATCGCGGTCGAGGACACGACGATCGGAACGACCCACGGCAGCAGCAACAGCACCTTGAACACGCCTCCGCCGGGGATGCGAGCGCGGAGCAGCAGGGCTAGACCGAGCCCGACCAACCAGCTGCCGAACACGCCGACGACGCTGAAGACCACGGTGAATCCGGCGGCCTTCCAGAACACGCTGCTGGTGAGGTTGTCGACGTAGTTCGACAGAGCGACGAACGGCCCCGGGTCGACGAGCGTGCCGTCGCGCAACGACTGGATGAAGGCCTGGATCAGGGGAAAGCCGTGGATCAGCAGCAGCAGGAGGACGGACGGAAGGACCAGGAGGAACATCGTCCGCGCCTCGGGCTTCCAGCGCCGCCGCCGTGGGGCGGCGGGCGCCCCCGGGGTGGAGGCGCCGGCCGTCGCGGTGGTCATGTCAGGACTTCACGATCGTGGACAGCCCCTGCTGGAGGGTCGTCAGAGCCGACTTCGCATCGGTCTGGCCGCCGAGGACTGTCTGGGTGAACTGGGCCAGCGGCTGGCTGCCGTCGACCTGCGCCATCGCCGCGAACAGCTTCGTGGAGCGAGTCCCGTAGGTCTTCGCGACCGGCTGGTACTCCTTGACGACCTTGACGCGGTTCGCATTCTGCTGGAACTCGGGCAGGTCGACGATGGACTGCAGGACGGGGATGCCGTTGATGACGCGCTGCTGCCAGTACGCCTTCATGTTCTTGATGTAGTACGCCAGGAACGCCTCCGAGCCCTGCTGGGACGGGGTGTTGGTGTACATCATGATGTTGTTGCCGAAAGCGAGGATCGACTTGTCTCCGTGCGGCCCCGTCAAGGGGCTGGCGACCTGCAGATCGGTTCCCGTCTCGCCGACAGCGTCGTCCAACGCCGCGGTGAAGATGCCGAACGCGAACTTCTTGTTCTTCCACTGGGCCAGGTGGTTGTCGGAGCTGTAGCTGACCGAGGCGGGGTCGCTGATGCCGGCCTTGACCAGCTGGAGAATGAAGTCGATGGCCTCGACGTTGCGCTCGTTGAGGACGTCGAGCTTGCCGTCAGGGTCGAAGAGCCCGCCTCCGTTGTTGATCATCATGAACACCATCGTGTGTGCACCGATGTTGTTGCCGGCTCCGGCGCCGTCGGCCCACCCGAAGTAGCCCTTCTTCTTCAGCGCCTCCCCGGCGGTCATCAGCTCGTCCCATGTCGTGGGGACCTTGGCGCCGGCGTCGTCGAACAACGACTTGCGATACCACCAGACGCGCATGTCCGTCTGCCACGGCACCGCGACATAGCCCTTGTCGGTCTTCATCGCCTCGATCGTCCCCGGCAGGAAGTCCTTGAGGGTGCCGTCCTTCTCGAACGTGGAGATGAGGTTGTCGGCCGGGGCGATGTAGCCCTGGTCCGCGAACTGGAAGGCCTGGAACCCACCGCCGCTGCTCACGGCGGGGCCGGTCTTGGACGCCAACGCCGAGGAGAACGTGGTGGTGAAGTTGTTCCACTGGATGCGCTGCAGGGCTGCCCCCGGAAGCCCTTGGGCGGGCTTGTATGCGGCGACGAGGGCCGCCGACGCCTTGTTGTAGGAGTCCTGAGCCCAGGGCATGTCCCAGAACTTCAACGTCCCGGCGGCACCGCCGGAGCCGGTCTGGGTCTTGGACTGCGCACAGGCCGCCAGGCCCGGGACGAGGGCGAGGCCGGCGGCCAGGCCGGTCGCCTTGAGGAAGCCGCGGCGGGAAACGTCGGGGATCTGCAGCTCGGTCATGATCGGTCGGTCCTCTCGAGGGTGTGGACGGTTGCGGCGGAGGGGTGGGGGACAGTCATCGACCGGTCAGGACGTTGCCGGCCACGGTCAGGTCCGTGCGGAGCTCGCTCAGGTCGCTTGTCAGGCGACCCCCCGTGGCGACGGCGTGGAGTCGACGCCAGGCGGTGCGGTGGGAGGTCTCCCACAGCGTGGGCGAGGTGATGGCGCCGCTGGGGGTGGTGCGGACGAGGACGGCCGGCCGGGCGGTCGCGGGGTCGGGAAGGGTCGCCTCGACCGCGACGTCGGCGGCGAGGCCTCGGATGCGCAGTGACGAGGGGGCGCCGGTCGTCACGTGCGCGCTCAGCAGAAGTGGTGACCCCTGGCTGGAGCGGCCGGACAGGTAGTAGCCGCTGCTTCCCCAGGCAAGCCGGGCCAAAGTGGCGGCGGGCTGACCTACGCGACGGAGCGTCGCGAGCTGGTCCACGAGCGCCCGGTCAAGATCCGACCTGTCGTGGACGACCGCTGCCACCTCGATCATCGCCTCCGCCGACCAGTCGGCGAACGCCTTGGCCATCGCGGGCAGGACCGGGTTGCCGGCGAATCGGTAGTCGAGGACCACGGGGACGAACGAGGCGTCGGGGACCGCCGCCGGGGGCACGGCGACCGGATGGACGATCAGCAGCCCCCGCACGCCGTCGCGCAGGACGTCAGTCGCCCGTTGCGGCCACCCGGGGCCGCCGTCCACCGCGACGAGGTCGGAGGCCGTACCCGTCTCGGCGGCCACCAACGAGATCGGGAGCGACGCGACGACCAGCCCGACGTCGCCGGCGGCCTGTGCGTCGGGACCCGCCGCGACCCGCAGGGCGGTCATCGGGCCCCCACCGGTGCGAGTGCGCCCTCCAGCGCGGCGACCGCCCGGGCGGACACGTCAAGGGCGAAGGTGAGGTCGGCGATCAGCTCGGCCGGCCGGTACCGCGGGAGGCCACCCTCGGCGACCTCGTGCAGGTGACGCCACTCCTCCACGTACCCGTTGTGGTCGGCGGGGCCCAGCCGCACCTGTCGCCCAGGCGATTCGATGGTCGCGGTCGCCGACCCGGCCTGGACGTAGGAGGGCGTGAAGTCGACCAGACCGACGCGGTCGTCGGCGTACACATGGAAGGTCCAGCTCGGCTTCCAGTTCGCGGACATGTGGGCGTGCAGCTCGACGACCTGCTCGCCGCACGAGAACACGACGAGGTAGCCGAATGGCGTCAGCGTGCGGGCCGCGTGCACGACGACGTCGTCGGTCGTGTCGAGGAAGGCGCGGATGAGGGGCAGGTCGTGGATGGCCAGCCCCAGGATGCCGTCGCGCAGGCGGCTCACCCGCGCTTCGGGCGTGTTCAACGGCCGACCGCCCGGGGCGACGCGGTTGCTGACCTCGGTGGCGAAGTCTTCGAAGCGTGGGTTGGGCGGGAGGACCGCGGAGCACCGGACGTGGCCGGCGCTGCCGGCGGTGGGTCCCCACGCCTCGACGAAGTTCAGCCAGCCCGGGTCGTAGGTGTGCATGGCCCCCACGAGGATCGGCACTCCGGTCTCGGCCGAGACCTGCGCGATCCGGGCGGCCTCGTCGGTGCTTGTCGCGAACGGCTTCTCGCAGAGCACCGCTCGCTTCCCTGCCCGGCAGGCCGCGATCACTTGGTCGGCGTGGAACTGGTGCGGGCTGCAGACGGCGACCACGTCGACGGAGTCGTCCCGCAGCAGGTCATCCATGGAGGTGGTGGCTCGTGCGCCGACGCGAGCGGCGACCTCTGCCGCGGTGGTCTCGCTGACGTCCATCACCGCACGAACCGTGAACCGGTCGGTCAGCCGGGCCAGCGCAGGCAGGTGAATGGCCTGGGTGACCGGCCCGCTGCCGAGGATCCCGACGCCGAGGGTGCTCATGACACCGGGACGGCGAATGCTGGGTGGGACCGGAGGTAGTCCAAGCCCGCGCGCGAACTGTCCACTCGGGTCGGCAGATTCGGGACGTCGACCTCGAGGACCGCCCAGCCGTCGAAGGTGTCCGGCAGTGCGGCGATGACACCGTCGAGGTCGACGTCGCCGCGACCCGGCTCGGTCCACACGTGTCGTCCGAATGTCGCTGTGTTGTAGTCGTCGCCGTGCTCGGCAGCGGACTGGGCTGCCGCCGCGTCGACGTCCTTGATGTGCAGGCAGGCGACCCGCGCCGCATACTCCTTGACCAAGGCGACCGGGTCGCCCCCTGCCCAGTACAGATGGCCGGTGTCCGGCCCGAAGGCCAGCGCCGATCCGTCTGTCGCGTCGAGAACCGCACGCACTTCGGGCTCGCTCTCCACCCAGGTGCCCACGTGGGGGTGGAGAGCCGCGACGACACCCTGGGCAAGCATGGCGTCGGCCACGGCGACGAGCCCGTCGATGACGCGCCCGATTCTGTCGCCGTCAGGGGAGTGTCCGACCGCGGGATGAACCATGCGGTCGGGGGCCATGTCGGAAGCGACGAAGATCTGGGAGAGTCCCAGCTGGGTGTGCGTCTCAGCCGCGGCGCGGGCCCGTTCGAGGATCTCCGGAAGCGCCTCGCGGTCGTCGAACCTGGCCGAGAAGTACCCCGGAGCGGGCTGGAACCCGTACTCCGCCAGGGTTTCCCGGTACTCCGCGACTGTCAGCTCGTCGGGAACCTCGCAGTGGATGGCCCGGAATCCCACGTCGCGCAGCTCGGTGAGCGCCTCGACCAGCACCCGGCGGGTCAGGCTCCACCCCGACTCGGTAAGCACCCACGGAAGCGGGTTTACAGCGACCTTGATCGGTGATCGAGACATCAGCGTCCTTGCCATTGCGCCGGAAGGGACTGTGCCGACAGGGAGGGGCGTTGTGCCGCGACCGCGGTGCCGGGTTGTCCGAGAAGATATGACCCGTAGGGACAAAAGTCAAGGTTTTGGCCCTATGGGGCGTAACCTGTGCCACGACTGCCCCACGACCGACGACCATCGGAGGAAGCGTGACCGCGCCGCCGCTCTCCGCCAAGGCGAGCGACCCGCACCTGGAACAGGTGGTGCGACTGATCCGCGAGCGCAGAGCCACCACGCGGCCGGCCCTGGTCCAGGTCTCGGGGCTGAGCCGCAAGATCGTGGTGCAGCGGGTCGACCAGCTCGTCGCGATGGGACTGGTGCGCGAGGGTCCCACCGCCGTGTCCACGGGGGGGCGACCCGCTGTCGGTTTGGAGTTCGCGACGGATGCCGGGTGTGTGCTAGCCGTCGAGCTCGGAGCCACAGGGATGACCGCGGCATTGGCTGACCTCTCCGGGCAGGTGCTGTCGTCGCGGAACCGGCGGCTGCCCTTCGGCGCCGCACCCGGGGTCGCGCTTGGCCGCGCGAAGGAGCTGTTCACCAAGCTGTTGGACGGCAGCTCGGGGCGCGGGCCGTTACGGGGTATCGGGGTCGGCGTGCTCGGCCCGGTCTCGCCCCGGGGGTTGACCATGGAGCTCACGCCTGGCGGAGGCTGGGACGCGTTCTCGGTGGCGGAGTGGTTCGGCGAGCGCTACCACGTACCGGTCTGGGTGGACAACGAGGTCAACCTGATGGCCGTCGGCGAGGCCCAGAGGCGCCAGGGGGAGCAAGGCCGAAACCTGTTGTACGTCAAGGTCAGCAGTGGCGTCGGGGCCGGACTGATCAGCGACGGCCGCCTCTACCGCGGGACCTCGGGAGTGGCCGGCGAGCTGGGTCACATGACGATCTCCGCCGACCGGTCGCTGGTGTGCTGGTGCGGGAACTCCGGATGTCTGGTGACACTGGCCAGCGGACGGGCCATCGCCAAGTTCGGCGTTGCGGCTATGCGCAAGGGCCAGAGTCCTTTCCTGGCGGGCATGCCGGCCCGCCAGATCCGTGACGAACACGTCGTCGCCGGGGCGCACGCCGGTGACGAGGCCTGCCTCGCCATCCTGAACCGAGCTGGTGAGGCCTTGGGACTGGCCGTGGCCGGGGCAACCAACCTCATCAACCCGGCCCTGATCGTCATCGGTGGCCGTGTCGGAGGGGCAACCCGAGACCTCCTGACCGAGCCGGTACGTCGCGCGGTGGAAGCACATGCCTTCCCGCTGGCGACCGAGTCGATCGTCATCGAGAGCTCCGCATCCGCATACATGGCAGGGGTTTCCGGCGCAGCCCTCATGGTCGTCGAGGGCCTGCTGACGGGAAGCCACCTGGCGGCCTGGCAGGGTGATCTGGAAGAAGAGTCCGACATCGAGGTGGGATGATGACCTGGCGAGACCTGTTCGACGGCTCCACGCTCACCGGCTGGCACCCGCGGCCCCGGGTCTACGGACCGTTGTGGCCCGGAGGACCCTCGCCGCAGGAGACCGTCTCGTGGATCCCCGACAACTACAACGTTCGCGCGCGCGAATACCCGGCCATCTGGGACGTCCAAGACGGCGCCATCGTCGGGCGGCAAGACCCCGACCATCCCGGCTGGGGGGGATACCTCGTCTCGGACGAGACATTCGGCGATTTCGAGTTGGTCCTGGATATGTGGCCCGACTGGCCCGCCGACACGGGTGTCATGCTCCGCCGGCGAGACGAAACCTGGGAAGGCTTCCAGGTCCTGGTCGATCACCGCAAGTCCGGGTCGATTGGCGGCTTCTTCGGCAACGGCACCGGCGGGTTCCACGCGGTCCCCTTCGTCCTCGACATCGAAACCGACGAGACTGGTCGGCCCGCGAGACTGGTCGAAGAGGATCCGAGCACCTCCCAAGAACCGGTTACCGCCGAGAAGCGGAGCCTGCTCACGCAGGCAGGGCTGGCTGCGGACTTCCTGCAGACGTGGCATTGGGCCGACTGGAACCACCTGCGGATCCGCTGCGTTGGCGCCAAACCAGTCATCACCACATGGGTCAACGACGTCCTGGTCGCCGAAGTCGACCTGAACACGATGCGGCACCCCCACTATGACGCCGACGCCGTACTCAGCGTCCTCGGCCCAAGGGGGCACCTCGCGCTTGAGGTCCATGACAACGACCCCGTTTTCGGCGAAAGCCGGTGGGGCCGCGGGGCACGCTGCAGGTGGCGGAACATTCGAGTCAGAGAGCTGCCCTGAGGGGGCGCCGAGATTTCGTTGGTTGCGAGAGGCTGGCGTCGTCGCGAAGGCGCGGCCGGGCAAGGCGGGGTGGCTGAACTGACTCGCCACCGAACGCGACCACCAACCACGGCTGCCGTACCCGGCGCGCTCATGGCACACGCCAACGCGGCACGCCCCCAGCGTCAGAGACGTCTGCCAGGGGCGTTTCCGTGGCCAGGTGCAGGTCAGCGGACTCGCGGCACTAGATGTCGTCGTGGTGGCTGGGACAGCCGGCGGTGACCAGCGAAAACGCGGTTCTCGCTGATTCGATCCTGGGGTCGCGGTGGGGGCTCCGGTGGCCGAGTCTCAGCTCGCCACCAGGGCCGTCACCTTGGCCAGTTCGTCGGCGTGCAGGTCGCGCTCGACTTCGAGGTTGTAGTCGGTCTGGATGTTGATCCAGAACCGGTCGTCGACGCCGAGGGCCTTGGACAGACGCAGGGCGGTGTCGGTGGTGATGGCGCGCTTGCCGCGCACGATCTCGCTGATCCGGGTCTGGGGGAGACCGGTGGCCTGGGCGAGACGGTACTGCGTGATGCCCAGCGGCTCCAAGAATTCCGTCAGCAGGATCTCGCCGGGAGTGATCGCGTCGTGTGCCTTGGCCATGATCGGCCTGCTCTCTTCTTCTGCGCGGCCCGTTGCAGTTCCGGCCCGAAGGCCCGAACGTGTTCACGGTTCCAGACCTTCTCGGTGTCCGAGCCGTTGAAGGACCGGATCACAACACGATCGTAACGCGAGTCGATAGTATCGTCAAACGTAAGTAGATGGCTCGTTCATCCAACGGCGTCGTCATCTCCAGCCCTGCTCATCTTCCCCAGCTGCGGGCTTGCCCAGGAAGGCGGCGTCATGACGCTTCGGGCCTGGAAGCCGAGCAGGTGCGCGATCAGCTCGTCGGGGGAGTGGATGGAAGTTTCCTGCCCCTGAGGTTCCGAGCCGTGATCCGCGCGCGGTAGCTCCGTTCCTGGGGCTCGCGCTGGGGGCCGCAGACAACGAAAAACGGCGGCTGACGCTGCGCGTCGCCGAGCGACATACATGCAGGTCAGCCGCCGTTTGTGGGCCACCTCAGGCTGCGAGCAGCCAGGGCCGGATCAGATGTCGAAGTACATCTCGAACTCGTGCGGGTGCGGCCGGAAGCGGATCGGGTCCACCTCGTTCGCGCGCTTCCAGTCGATCCAGGTCTGGATCAGGTCCTCGGTGAACACGTCACCCTCGGTGAGGTAGTCGTGGTCGGCCTCCAGCGCCGCCAGCACCTCGGGCAGTGAGCCAGGCACCTGGGCGATCTGCGCGTGCTCCTCCGGCGGCAGCTCGTACAGGTCCTTGTCCACCGGCTCCGGCGGCTCGATCCGGTTCTTGATCCCGTCCAGCCCGGCCATCAGCTGGGCGGCGAAGGACAGGTACGGGTTGGACGAGGGGTCGGGGATGCGGAACTCGATCCGCTTCGCCTTCGGCGAGGTGCCGGCGATCGGGATGCGCACGCAGGCGGAGCGGTTGCGCGCGGAGTAGACCAGGTTCACCGGGGCTTCATACCCCGGCACCAGGCGGTGGTAGGAGTTCACCGTCGGGTTGGTGAAGGCGAGCAGCGACGGGGCGTGCTTGAGCAGGCCGCCGATGTACCAGCGGGCCAGGTCGGACAGGCCGCCGTAGCCGCGCTCGTCGTAGAACAGCGGCTCGCCGTCCTTCCACAGGCTCTGGTGGGTGTGCATGCCCGACCCGTTGTCCCCGAACAGCGGTTTCGGCATGAAGGTCGCGGTCTTGCCGAACCCCCAGACGGTGTTCTTCACGACATACTTGAACTTCATCATGTCGTCGCCGGACTGCAGCAGGGTGTTGAACTTGTAGTTGATCTCCTGCTGGCCCGCGGTGCCGACCTCGTGGTGGCTGCGCTCGACGGTGATGCCCACCGCGGCCAGGTTGAGGCAGATCCTGTCGCGGGTGTCGGCGAAATGGTCGACCGGGGGGACCGGGAAGTAGCCGCCCTTGTACCGGGTCTTGTAGGCCTGGTTGCCGCCGTCCTCCTCCCGGCCGGTGTTCCACGCGGCCTCGACGGAGTCGATGAAGTAGTAGCCGGCGTTCTGCTTGGTCTCGAACCGGACGTCGTCGAAGATGTAGAACTCGGCCTCGGCGCCGAAGTATGCGGTGTCGGCGATGCCGGTGGACTTCAGGTACGCCTCCGCCTTCGCGGCGATGTTGCGGGGGTCGCGGCTGTACGGCTCGTCGGTGAACGGGTCGACGATGGAGAAGTTCAGGACGAGGGTCTTCTCCACCCGGAACGGGTCGACGTAGGCCGTCGTCACGTCGGGGATGAGCTTCATGTCGGACTCGTGGATGGCCTGGAAGCCGCGGATCGATGACCCGTCGAACGCCTGGCCGTCGGTGAAGAAGTCGATCGTCACGCTCTCCGCCGGCACGTTGAAGTGCTGCATCACGCCGGGCAGGTCGCAGAACCGGATGTCGACGAACTTCACGTCCTCGTCCTTGATGTAGGCGAGGACCTCTTCAGGCTTGCTGAACATCCAACCTCCTGTTGTGGGGCCGGGCAGGGCACGGCCCGGGTGAGTCGAGAGGACCCTAGAGCGAGCGTGTCACCCGCCAGTGACCCGGACGTTTCACCGCTGTTACGCGCGCGGGACCGCCGGCCGGGGGCAGCCGAGGCAGGACCCAGTCGTGGCCGACGCAAGGATGGCGCGTCCGGGCCGGGCCGGCCCCAGCCGTCTCGCACGTCGGACGCCCCAGGTCCGCCCAGCGGGGGAGGGCGCGCACCTTGGCCAGTCCGTCAGCCCTGCGTGCTCGGCCGGCCGCGTCTCGGGACCCGAGCGCGGGCCCGGCAGCCGCGCAGGCACGGGGGCGGGGTTCGGTCGATCACGGGAACGGCGGCGGCGCCCCCGGCAGCCGCGCAGGCACGGGGGCGGGGTTTCGGTCGGTCCGGGCGGCTAGCCTGGAGCCGTGGTCGATCGCAAGGATGTGGCGTCCTGGCTCGAAGGGCCGCACGCGTCGCGGGAGCCGGCGGCCGGGAGCTACCCCGGGGCGCGCCTGGGTATGCCGCGCGACGGCGCCGGGTCGGCGGGTCGCTTTGGCCGCCGCGCCGCCGCCCTGCTGGTCGACTGGCTGCTCTGCCAGCTCATCGCGATGGGCCTGTTCGGCTACCGCTGGGGTGACGGCGGGGCCGGTGGTTTCCTGCCCCTGGCGGTCTTCCTCGCCGAGAACGTCCTGCTCGTCGGCACGGTGGGCTACACCGTGGGGCACCGGGTCTTCGGCCTGCGGGTCGTGCGGGTCGTGCGGGCCGGCGACGCCGCTCCGGCCGCCGCCAGCAGCGCCCCCCTCGGCCCGCTCGGCGCGCTCATCCGCAGCCTGCTGCTGTGCCTGGCCATCCCCGCACTCATCTGGGACCGGGACGAGCGAGGCCTGCATGACCTGGCCGCCGGCTCGGTGATCGTCCGCCGCTAGAAAGCCGGCGCGGGCTGCCCGGGCGAACTCACCGCCCGCGCATCGCCCGGCGGTCCGGGCGCACCTTGCTCGGGTCGACCCCGGCCGGGATCGGCGGCCGGGCGGTCGCGCCGAGCGCCCTCAGCCGCTTGTTCACCGCTCCGGCCTCCTGCTTGGTGAGCACCGGACGCAACCGGGTGATGGTGCGGGCCAGCTTGCGGACCGGCACCGCCTCGCTGTCGTCACCGACGCGGTAAACGGTCACCTGGACCCCCGGGAGGACCCTGGCGACCTTCTTGCGCTCGGCCTCGGCGAGCCGGATGGCGCGCGCCTTGGGTCCCTCGCTCACCAGCACCACCCCCGGCCGCCCGACGGCGCGATAGACCATCGCCGCAGTGGACAGGTCGCCGGCCCGGGTGGCGTCGGCAGCCACCGGCTGACGGTCGTAGTACCAACCCCGACGCAGGCCGGAGAGAGCCGCGCCGGCGGCACCGGCCTTGCCCTCGATGGAGCGGTATGCCGCGCGCTCGGCCCGGCGCATCAAGATGATCGTCGCGACCATCACGGCCAACGGCACCGCGAGGACGAGGTAGACCCACACCAGCCGCAGCCACAGGCCCAGCAGCGTCATCACCAGCACGGTGGCGAGCGCGCCGAGCAGCATCCACCAGACGACGGTCGGGTCGGCCTGGCGGGTGGCGGTGAACACCTGCCGGATCTGGGCCAGCCGACCGGTCTTGGGGGTGTCGGAGCCGCCGGATCCACCTCGAGCCATGGGGGTCAGCCTATGGCACCGAGCTGAGGCGGTCGCCGCGGTCAGGAGGCAGGCTGCAGGCCTCGCTCCAGCAGGGTCGAGGCCTCCTGCCGGGCGGGCGCGGACCCCGATTCCGCGAGGTGCGCCAGGGCGTCCGGCACCGGTCGCCCCCACCTGGTCATGGCCTGGGCCCAGAGCCGTCCGGCCCGGTAGGACGAGCGCACCAGGGGGCCTGCCATGACGCCCTTGAACCCCATCCCGGTCGCCAACTCCGACCACCGGACGAACTCCTCCGGCTTGACCCACCGGTCCACCGGATGGTGCCTCGGGGACGGGCGCAGGTACTGGGTGATGGTCACCAGGTCGGTGCCCGCGGCGTGCAGGTCGACCAGCGCCTGCTCGATCTCGTCCTCCCGCTCGCCCATGCCCAGGATCAGATTGGACTTGGTGACCAGGCCGGCGTTGCGGCCCATGGTGATGACGTCCAGCGAACGCCGGTAGCGGAACGCCGGCCGGATCCGCTTGAAGATCCGCGGCACCGTCTCCACGTTGTGGGCGAACACCTCCGGCTGGGCGTCCAGGACCTCGCCGACCAGGGCCGGCTCCCCGTTGAAGTCGGGCACCAGGATCTCCACCCCGGTCCCCGGGTTCAACTCGTGGACGGCGCGGACCGTCTCGGCGTACAGCCACGCACCGCCGTCGGACAGATCGTCGCGGGCGACCCCGGTGACGGTGGCGTACCGCAACCCCATCCGCTGCACCGACTCGGCCACCCGGCGCGGCTCGTCCCGGTCCAGCTCGGCCGGTCGGCCGGTGTCGATCTGGCAGAAGTCGCAGCGCCGGGTGCACTGCTCACCACCGATGAGGAAGGTCGCCTCACGGTCCTCCCAGCACTCGAAGATGTTGGGGCAGCCGGCCTCCTGGCAGACGGTGTGCAGGCCTTCGGACTTCACCAGGGACCGGAGCGAGGTGTACTCCGGCCCCATCCGGGCGGTGGTCCGGATCCACTCGGGCTTTCGCTCGATCGGGGTCTCGGCGTTGCGCGCCTCGACCCGCAGCAGCCGACGACCCTCCGGGGCGATGGTCAACGGGACCTCCTGGTCAGGGGGGCGCCAGCCGTTGCCGGCCCGGCGCGCAGACCTCCCGAGGATAGCCGCACCCGCCACGCGCCGCCCTCAGGTCACGTCCCGTCGGCGGAACAGCCAGAAGGTCACCGCCAGCAGCAGCACCAGCAGCACGCCGAGGTAGACCGACGCGCGCCCGAACCCCAGCACCTGGTCGACGCTCTGGCACGAGTACTCCCCTGTCGCACTGTTGGCGCAACGCTGGACGCTGTAGGTGGCACCGTGCTCTAGCCATGCGGTGACGTTCAGGGCCAGCAGCCACGGCCGCAGCGACTGGACCAGCCCGGCGAACATGCCCTCGACCACGATGAGGTAGCCGACGACCAGCCCCAGTGCCGCGGCGGTATGCCGCAGCAGGGCACCCAGGGCGGCGCCCGACAGGGCCGCGACTCCGCTCAGCAGGACGCCGCGGCCCAGGGTGGCCCAGAGCTGGGCCGCGTCCCCCGCGGGCAGGGCGGTCGTCCCGACCGCACCGAGGACGAGGCGGACTCCGCCCAGGCTGAGGCCGAGCAGCAGGGCGCCCATGAGCAGCGCCCCCAGGGCGACGGCCAGGAACTTGGCCGCGAGCACGGCGCCGCGTCGGGGCTGGAAGGTCAGCCAGGTGGCCAGGGAGCCGGTGCTGATCTCGGCCGCTACGAAGCCGGCACCGATGAGGAACGCCAGGAACATGGCGACGTAGGAGGTGCCTTGCAGCGCCGGACGCCACTCGCCCTCGAACCGTGCCACCGGGCGGCCGAAGTTCTCCAGCCGCGGCTGCATCTGGTCGCAGCCGAAGTCCGCGTCCGGCTGGGTCTGGCGCTGCTTGGCCTGCTGGGCCAGGCAGTCGGCCACCATCTGCTCGCCGTTGGCGGAGAACTCTCGCTGAGCCTGCTCGAACTGGGCCTGGGACTCCGCCCTCTCCGGCGCCGACGGGGGCCGGGTGACGGAGTACGTCCCGTACAGCGAGATCCCGACGATCACCAGACCGAGCAGCAGCCCGACCTTGGCCAGCCGGCGGGCGAACAACCGGCGCACCTCGACCACGGTGAGCCGCCCCAGCAGCCCCCCTGCGGTCACGCCGGCTCACCTCGTCCCTGCCCGCGCTCGGCCACGCTCGCCTCCAGGGTGTCGGCCTGGGTGAGCTGGAGGAACACCGACTCCAGGTCCGCTCGCACC
>DASSLY010000087.1:0-13451 GCA_035689185.1 Dermatophilaceae bacterium | reverse complement strand
GTCCCCGAGCCCGGACCGCTCGCCGGTACCGGGCGTCAAGCCCGACGGTCAGCCCACCTTGTGCAGCCATCGGACCGGGGCGTCCTGCCCCGCATACCGGAACGGCTCCAGCTCCCGGTCCCAAGCCCCGCCGAGCAGCTCGTCCAGCCCGGCGCGCAGGGCGCCCAGGTCGGTGCCCGCGCGTTCCAGGACCGCACGCAGCCTGTTCTCCCCCACCACCGCGTCCCCGCTGGCGCTGGTCATGGCGTGGTGCATGCCGAGGCTCGGCGTGTAGGACCAGCGGCCTCCGTCGGCCCCGGGGGTGGGTTCCTCGGTGACCTCGTATCGCACGTCGGACCAGCCGCGCAGCGCGCTGGCCAGCCGGGCCCCGGTGCCGGGTTCACCGGTCCAGGAGATCTCGGTGCGGACCAGCCCGCGCCGCAGTGGCTGCGGGGTCCACTCGAGGTGGACCCGCGCACCCAGCACGGACTCCAGCGCCCAGCCGATGTGCGGGCACAGCGCGCTGGGGGCGCCGTGCACGAACACCACGCCTCGGGTAGCCGCCGTCGGCGAAGCAGACATCCGGACCTCCTCCTGTGCGAGGGACGTCTTCCCCAACGCCTCACACCCGGTCGTCCGTATGCCGTCCGTATGCCGTCCGTATGCCGTGCGGCCCCGCCGCGGGTGAGGTGGCCACCCGCTGCGGAACCGGCACCATTGTGCCCCATCCGTCACACCTGCACCAGCAACAACACCCACACGTCATCGCAGGCAAGCGTAGGCACATCGGACCAGCACGTGTCGTCGGTGGAGTCGTCGCCGACCGGGACCAGCTCGACCTTGCGCGTGCCGCAGCGTGTGCGCCTGAGGCGAGCGCAGGACGGGGCGAGGAGGCTACCCCGGGTTGTCCATGGCAGCCACCCAACGCGCGCCGCCACCTGCCGACACGTGCCGACAGCTGCGGGGGCCGGTCCGGCTGGGCTGACCCTGTCCGGCAGAGTAGGTGCATGCCCATCGATGAAGGGTCAACCGAGGCCGGCCACGTCGTCGCCGCCCTCCGCTCCGGGCACGACACGCTCGTGCCCATCGTCGAAAGCCTGACCGAGGACCAGCTCACCGGACCGTCGGCAGCGACGGAATGGGACGTGTCGCAGGTGGTCAGCCACCTGGGCAGCGGCGCGGTCATCAGCAAGGCGGCGCTCGACGCCGCCCTGGCCGGCAAACCGGTGCCCGGCATGGACGCCAACCGGGCGGTGTGGGCGCGCTGGGACGCGATGACCCCGCAGGACCGGGCGGCGGAGTTCCCCGTCGCCAACCAGTCCCTCGTCGCGGCATACGAGTCGCTTGACGCCGGGACCAGGCAGAGCCTGCGGATCGACCTGGGCTTCCTGCCCGCCCCCGTCGACGTTGCCACGGCGGCGCGGTTCCGGCTGAGCGAGTTCGCGCTTCACTCCTGGGACGTGCGGGTGGCCCTGGACCCGGCCGCGACGGTGGCGCCCGAGGCCGTGCCGCTGTTGCTGCCGCACGCCGCCCGGATGCTTTCCTGGGCGGCCAAGCCGGAGGCGCTGCCCGACCGGCCGGTCCAGGTGCTGGTCACCCTGAGCGACGTCGGCGAACAGTTCGGGCTCACGGTCGGTGACCAGGTCACGGTCGGCTCGCCACCGGCCGACCCGGCCGCACGGCTGTCCCTGCCGGCCGAGGCGTGGCTGCGGCTGGTTGCCGGACGGCTGCGAGCGGAGCACACCCCGGCCGGCGTGGGCCTCACCGGCGGCGTGACCCTGGACGAGCTGCGCAAGGTGTTCCCAGGGTTCTAGCAGGCGGGTCAGGGTCCACTCCGGGGTTCCTCCGGGCCATGCCGGATACCGAACAGGCGGTCGCAGGGGCAGAGTTGTCGGTATGGAACCAATCGCCAAGAGTGCCAAGGACATCATGAACGACATCCACGCGTCGCTGCGTCAGCAAGGGCTGGTGCGGCCCCGGGAGGGACGCGTCCTGGGCGGGGTCTTCGCCGGGATCGGCCGGCGCTTCGGCCTCGAGCCGTGGCCGGCGCGGATCCTCTTCACCGTCATCCTGCTCCTCCTGCCCGGCAGCCAGTTCCTGCTCTACCCGCTGCTGTGGGTCCTGATGCCGTCAGAGGACGCGCCGACCCAGCCGCCCACGCCCCCGGCCCCGGTCCAGGACCAGCCCCGGTGACCGCTGGGACTGGTCGACTCGACGACAGCCCCAGCCACCGGTCGGGCAAACCCGCGGGATCGAGCCGGCACCTGCTCCGGTGCTATTCGATCGGGTTGGCCACGGCGCCGACCCGTTCGACCTCGACCTCGACCACGTCACCGGGAACCAGGAAGCGTGGCGGCGTGAGCTTGAAGCCCACTCCCTGCGGCGTGCCCGTGGTCACCACGTCACCGGGGTTCAGCGTCATGACCTCGCTGAGATAGGCGAGGATCTCGCCCACGGAGAAGATCATGTCCGCGGTGTCGCCGTCCTGGACGACGTCGCCGTTGACACGTGTCTGCAGTCGTAGGCCAGCACGGGGGTCGCCGACCTCGTCGGCGGTGACGATCGGTGAGATCGGTCCGCTGCGGTCGGCGTTCTTGCCCACCGTCCACAGCCTGGAGTGCATCTGGTGCTGGCGCGCGGACAGGTCGTTGAACGCCGCATAACCCAGGACGCCGGCCATCGCGGCGCCCGGGTCCACTCGCAACAGGGGACGCCCGACGATCGCGGCAAGCTCCACCTCCCAGTCCAGGCCGGGCTCGCCGAGAGGTACGGGCACCGGTGTGCCGCCGCATACCAGCGACGCGGTCCACCGGCCGAAGAACGCCGGGCGCTCCGGGACGGGCAGTCCCGCCTCGGCCGCGTGAAGGCGGTAGTTCAAGCCCACGCACAGGACCCGCGCGGCCGCGGGCACGGCGGGCGCCTCGACGAGCTCATCCCGATGCCGCCGACCGCCGGTCCGCGACCGCGCCTCGAGCAGCCAGCGGTCCAGCTCGGCGTAGAACTGCGCCGCTTCGGCGAGCTCGGCGACGGTTCCGTCGTCGAACAGCCGGCCCACCACCGTCCGGATCCCATCTCGGATGCCGATGAGCTTCACAGAACTCCTCCGACGAACTCGATGCGCGCGCTCGGTGCCCAGCCTCGACCCTTCGACGCGCGTCGGCGACGGCATGTCCCATCCAGCGGAAGCACCCCGCGCCAGACCTTGGCTGACCTTGGCTCGGCCGCGACGGTTCGCTACGTGGGCGGGTGCTGCCTGCGCCTACGGGACCAGGGCGATCTTGCCGGAGCGGCCGGTGTCGGCGAGCTGGTATGCCGCCTCGGCCTCGGCGATCGGGAACGTGTCGGAGACGATGACCTCCGGGTGGAGGTTCCAGACCGGCAGGCGGGAGACGAGCTCGCGCATGTGCTCCAGGCTGGTGACCCAGGAGCCGAGGATGGTGACCGAGGGGTGGATCAGGGTGGGGCTCACCTCGGGAACCCGCAACCCGTTGCCCTCGCCGACAAGAACGACCCGCCCGCGTTCGCGGACCAGGGAGATCGCGGTTCCGCGGCCGGGTTCGCTGCCGGAGCAGTCGATGGCGACGTGCGCCCCGCCGCCGAGGCTGGCCCGGGCGGCGTCCACCTCCTGCGGGGCAAACGCCGCGTCGACCGCTCCGAGCCGGACGGCCAGCTCTCGCCGTTCCGGGCTCGGGTCCAGGCCCGCGCGGGGCACTGCGCCGAGCTTGCCGCCGAGCAGGCCCGCGGCCAGCCCCACGGGGCCGAGGCCGACGACGGCCAGGGCGTCACGTCCGCTGACCTGGGCGCGGAGCAGGCCCTCGTAGGCGGTGCCGAAGCCGCAGGCCACGCAGGCGCCATCAAGGAAAGTGACGAAGTCGGGCAGGACGATGCAGTCCCGTTCCTGGGCGAGGATCAGGTCGGCGTGACCGCCGTCACGCTGCCACCCGTATGCGGCGCGGTGGGGTGAGGAGCAGCTGATCTGGTAGCCGCGGACGCAGTCGTCGCACTGGCCGCATCCGCTGATGTGGTAGACGCAGACCCGGTCCCCGACCCGCAGCCGCACCGCGTCCGGGCCGAGCGCCACAACCTCACCGGCGGGCTCGTGCCCGGCGACGACGCCTTGGTACATCTCGGCTGGGTCGCCTTGGACGTGCTCCCGGTAGATCGCCCGGATGTCCGAGCCGCAGATGGTGGAGGCGCGCATGGCCAGTAGCACCTGCCCGGGTCCCGGCTCGGGGTCGGGCAAGTCTCGGATGTCGGTCGTGGAGTTGCCGGGCAGGAATACGCCGCGCATGAGCGGAGCTCCGTTCTGTGGCGTGACAGGGCCGTGTGACGACGGTCCATGATCCACCTGCTGCCCGCCCGCGGCGCGGCGTCGCGGGTCCGAGCGGAGGCCAAGCCCGTCACCTGCGGCGTTGTCGGGTGGAGCAGGTCGGGCTTGAACCGGGCTTGGACCGACGGAGCCGCAGGTCAGACCCGGTTCTCGGGCATTTCCTGAACCATGTCCGCAAGCAGCACCGCCTGCGTTGAGACGCCAGCGTCAGCGGTCGACCATGCGTTGCAAGGCTTCGGGGTAGCGCTCGCCACGGACCTGCACGCTGGCCGAGGCGCTGTCGAGCTCCGCGAGGTCCTCGGGCGTGAGGGTCAGGCTTGCTGACCCGAGGTTCTCGTCGAGCCGCTCAAGTCGCCTGGTACCCGGGATGGGCACGATCCAGGGCTTCTGGGCGAGCAGCCAGGCGAGGGCGACCTGTCCGACGGTGGCCTGCTTGCGCCTGGCGACGCCGGTGATGAGGTCAACCAAGGCGAGGTTGGCCTCGATGGCTTCACGCTCGAACCGCGGCAGTGTGGCGCGGATGTCACCCTCGCCGAACTCGGTTGTGGCGGTGACCTGTCCGGTCAGGAACCCGCGCCCCAGCGGGCTGAAGGGCACGAACCCGATGCCAAGCTCCTCGAGAGCGGGCAGGATTGCTTGCTCGGGCTCGCGCCAGAACAGGGAGTACTCGCTCTGCAGAGCGGTGACGGGCTGCACCGCGTGGGCGCGGCGGATGGTGTTGACGCCGGCCTCCGACATCCCGAAGTGGCGGACCTTACCGGCGTCGATCAGCTCCTTGACGGTGCCGGCGACATCCTCGATCGGAACCTGGGGGTCCACGCGGTGTTGGTAGAGCAGGTCGATGGTGTCGGTTCGAAGGCGGCTCAGTGAGCCGTCGACGGCGGCGCGGATGTGGTCGGGTCTGCTGCTGACGCCGGTCTGGCTGCCGTTGCCGTCGAAGGCGAACCCGAACTTCGTGGCGATGACGACGTCGTCGCGGACTGGCTGCAGGGCCTCGCCGACGAGCTCCTCGTTGTGGAAGGGGCCGTAGACCTCGGCCGTGTCGAACAGGGTGACGCCCCTCTCCACCGCCGCACGGATGAAGGTGATCATCTCCTCCCGCGGTGGGCGCGGGCCGAACGACTGGCTCATGCCCATGCAGCCCAGCCCGAGGGGCGACACCGCCAGGCCCTCCGTACCAAGAGTGCGTTCACGCATTGTTGTCTCCTTCGTCGATGCGGGCGGCCGTCACGGCTGATCGGCTGGCGTGGTACAGCCTGACGGCCAGGCGCACCAGCGGTCGAGGACGAACAGATGATCCCTGCGACATCCTGAGGCGAGGATGACCGCCGTGGCGGTGATGGCGCCGAGCAGGTCCACCTCGACCATCTGGCTGCTGGTGGTTTCAGGCTTCAGGGATGGCGCGGCCGAAGTTCTCCAGGGTGATGTCCTCGGGTTCGGGGCCGCCGCGCTGGCCGGTGTCGAGGTCGTCGATGGCAGCGACCTGGTCGTCGGTGAGGTCGAAGTCGAAGACGTCGAAGTTCTCCGCGATCCGGTGTGGCTTGGTCGATTTCGGGATGACCGAGCGGCCCTCTTGTAGGTGCCAGCGCAGCATCACCTGGGCCGGGGACTTGCTGTGCGCCTCGGCGATGCGGCCGATGACTGGGTCCTGCAGGGTGCTGCCGTGGTCGCCGTCGCGGTAGAAGGTGATGCCGCCGATGGGTGACCACGCCTGGGTGAGGATGCCGTGCTCGGCACCGAGCTCCTGCACCGGGCGCTGCTGGAAGTAGGGATGCACCTCGATCTGGTTGACCGCTGGCACCACGGTCGCCTTCTCGAGCAGGCGGTCGAGGTGGTCGACCATGAAGTTGCTGACACCGATGGCGCGGACCTTGCCCTGCTCCAGCAAGGTCTCCAGGGCCCGGTACGCCTCGAGGGTCTTGTCGAACTCCGACGGGAGCGCCTGGTGCAGGATGAGGAGGTCGATCTGGTCGACGCCGAGCTTTGCGGCGCTCTTGTCGAACCCGTGCAGCGTCCGCTCGTAGCCGTAGTCGCTGATCCAGATCTTGGTCTCGATGAACACTTCGGCCCGGTCGAGTCCGGAGGCGTGGAAGGCCTGACCGACCTCGCGCTCGTTACCGTAGGCGGCGGCCGTGTCGATGTGCCGGTACCCGGTGCTCAGCGCCGACTCGACCGCGGCGCGGGTCTGTTCCGGCGCGGTCTGGAACACCCCGAACCCGACGGCGGGCATCTCGACCCCGTTGTTCAGCTTCAGCTGGTCCATAAGTTCCTCTCCGCGCTTCACGTCTGGCCTTCTACGCTTCCTGTGTTCGAACGTATGCCGGTTGGGGACACGGTGGGAGGGCCTGCCATACCCCCCTTGTCGGTGGGGGTCAGGGCCGCACGATGGAGGGAAGGCCAGACCCTCCCTCGACGGTGGTCGACCACGTACCGTCGAGGAATGGCCGACCAGACCCGCCCAGGTGCGAGCACCCGCGTGGACAACCGCGCCGAGGTTCGCGACTTCCTCACCTCTCGCCGGGCCCGCCTGACTCCCGAGCAGGCCGGCCTGCCGCTCAACGGAACCAACCGTCGGGTCACCGGGCTGCGCCGGGAGGAGGTCGCCCTGCTGGCCGGAGTCAGCACCGACTACTACACCCGCCTCGAGCGCGGGAACCTCACTGGCGCCTCCGAGTCCGTCCTGCTAGGGCTTGCCACGGCACTCAAGCTCGACGAGTCGGAGCGCACCCACCTCTTCGACCTCGCGCGCGCCGCCAACACCGGCTCCCGCCAACGCCAGGCCACACCCAAGCAGAACGTCCGCGAAGGCGTGCAACGCATCCTCGACACCATCGGGGCACCCGCCTACGTCAGGAACAACCGCCTCGACCTCCTCGGGGTCAACCGTCTTGGACGCGCGCTCCTGACCGACCTGTACCCGGTCGATGCGCCCCCGGGCGCCCCGGCGGCCCGGCCCAACCTCGCCCGCTACATCTTCCTCGACGCCCGCTCCCGCGACTTCTACGTCGAGTGGCCCACCGTCGCCAAGGACGTCGTCGCCGCGCTGCGTATCGAGGCCGGACGCAATCCCTTCGACCGGGGCCTGACCGACCTCGTCGGCGAGCTCTCCACCCGCAGCGCCGACTTCCGCGCCTGGTGGGCCAGCCACAATGTCCGCCTGCATCGAACCTCCCCCAAGCTGATGCGCCACCCGGTCGTCGGGGAGCTCCACCTCACTGGTGAAGCCCTCGCCCTTCCCGGCGACACTGGGTTGACCATCATCACCTACACCGTCGAACCACACAGCGCCTCGGAGCAGGCCCTCGGATTCCTTGCCAGCTGGAGCGGCCAGACACCTGCACGTGCCGACGTCAGCGACCCCACCGCCTCCGAACGCGAAGCCACTGCCTGAGGCCGCGTCCTCGGAACGCTGGGTGGGGCAGGTCGGGCTTGAACCGACGACCGGCGGAAAAGAGGAGTCCCAAAACCGCAGCAGGGTGGGTGGTTTTCTGCCGAGTCATGCCCAGTTGCTGGTGGTCTCTTGACCCTCGAAACAGGCCATTTTCAACCTCGAGCGGCGAGCCGATCTCGCTCATCGGGCTGAGTGGGAGCGCTGGATGGCGATAGTCGAGGAGCACCGGCCAAGTTAGCCGTCGTGGAGGGGACCGCTGTGACTTCGGCGGTCCTCTTCGTCATGCGCGGGGTGCGCGTAGGGCGCGAAGCGCCGGGAGCGCGGGGCCCCATCGCGGGGCGCGCGTCGCGGCGGAGCCGCGCTTGAGCCAGTGAAGAAAGTCCACACCGGCAGGCGCCCGCAGTCCAAAAGTGGCTATGCTTGTAGCCATGTCGGTCGAGGGTGTGATGGCGCTCAAGGAAGTCAAGAATCGCCTGTCCGAGGTGGTGGACCAGGTGGAACGTGAGCACGGCCGGGTCACCATCACCAAGCACGGGCGGCCGGCCGCCGTCGTCATCAGCGTCGATGACCTGACCTCTCTCGAGGAGACGCTCGACATCGTGGGGCGACCGCGGTTAGTCGCGCAGATTCGTGACAGTCTGGCCGAGCTCGCTGCCGGCGAGGCCGAGATTCTGTCGAAGGATCAGTTGCGCGACTCCTTGCGCTCGTGACTGCCGCTGGGTTCGCCATTGCTTGGACTCCTACCTCACGACGTGCCCTGGCTCGCCTGCCGGAGAAGGTCGCCACCGCCGTTGTCGAGTTCATCTACGGTCCCCTTGCCGCGAACCCGCATCGCGTGGGCAGGCAGCTCCGGTTCGAGTTGGCGGGGCTGCACAGTGCTCGCCGGGGCGACTTCCGCATCCTTTACCGGATCGGCGAGAAGGTCGTGGCCGTAATCGCGGTTGAGCACCGCGCCGACGCCTACCGCCCCAAATAGCACGGGCCCTCCGCGGTATGGTCGGACGCCAGCGCCGACAGCGGTATGAGCGGACGTTTCAGTCCAGGCAGCCTCGAGCCGGGTGCGATGCTGACCTCAAGAACACCAGCCGCCGCCGCCGTCGCGGTCCTGCGACGACGGTTCGGCAGTGAAGCGGTCGGGGGCGAAGTCCTGCTCGATCCGCAGGCTGACGCGCCGTGCGCCGAACTGCCGGTTCCAGCAGCCGGGCCCTCCCGTCTCCGTCGATGCCGCCCAGCCGTCCGCTTCTAGCGCCACTCGTCGCCCGGCTGCTGTCCCGGGACTTCGACGACTGGTCCGAAGTCCTGTCGAGGGTGGGGTTCTGCGCCAACCCGATCCGGCTGGTCGGCCGCTCGGAGACCTTCGACACCACCACCGGGAAGCCGGTCCGCTCCCACGGGTCTGCGGACGAGGCGCTGGAGGTCACGTTCACCCGGTGCGGCGACCGCCGGGCCGACCAGTGCCAGTCCTGCTCCCAGCTGTACGCGGCGGACACGTTCCAGCAGATCCGTGCCGGCATCGCCGGGGGCAAGACCGTCCCGGAGTCGGTGGCGGACAACCCGCTGGTGTTCGCCACCCTGACCGCCTCCTCCTTCGGACCCGTCCACGGCACCCGCCCGAACGGCGGACGGTGCGGCCTCGCCGCGACATCGGCCACCGCTGCCCGCACGGCCGCCATATCGGGTGCCGGCCGTCCACTGCGACGACGACCCGCAGGTGGGGCAGCCGCTGTGCCCGGACTGCTACGACTACGCCTCGCAGGTGGTGTGGCAGTGGTGGGTCCCGGAGCTGTGGCGTCGGTTCAACATCAACCTGCGCCGAGCACGAGCTGGCCACCACGCGGGTCTGCGCAGTGACCGCAAAGGTGCGCCGCTGCGTGGTGACCGGCTGCGATGCCGGTACGGATGCCGAGTCAACGGTCTGAGATGGCAAGCGGGATGCGCGGTGACGGCTGGGGCTTGCGGCAGCCAGGCACGCGCCGGCCCCTTCCGTCCCCAGGGCAGTCGAAGGCGATGAGCCGCCCGGCTGAGAGCAGCGTCCTGGAACTGAACCGGGGCGCTGTTTCATGCATTGTCGGGCGCGGGGTGCGGTGGGGTGCGCGAGGACGGCGCGCCAGCGCCGCCCGCAGCGCGGGGCGCCATCGCGGGGCCCCGTGTCGTGCCGTCGACACGCTTGAGCCATGCGAAGAAGGTCCTCACCCTCCGATGTGCCATCCGCCCGCCCATTGGTGAGGCACCATGTGGCGCGTGCCAAGTCACTTCGGGTCTGATGAAGGGTCGCTGCGCCTCCTGCGTCGCGCGGCACGCTGGATCTTGATTGAGTCGCCAGCGAAGTTGTACAGGGCGGGAGAGCGAAGCGGTGGCAGGGTGCCGTGGACCTACCTTGCAGCCTTGGTGCTTCTCGCTGGGGTAGGAGCGGGGGTCGGCGCCGCTGCGGCGGCAGTTTCTGGACGGGGGGTCGCCGAATGGGCTTCGGTCGGCGTATTGACCGGCATCTTCGCGTTGCTCGTATGGTCGGGATACGCGCTGCTTGCCCTGGGGGTCATGTGGATCCGCGGCATCTCTCCTGAGCAGGTGGAGAGCCATGGTGGAGACCAAGCACGTGGTGTCCAAGACGGCTCGACAGCCCGAGGTCGGCACGCGGCTCCGGTCTCTTGGCGCTCCAGGGGTGACAGACTCGTTCCGGGATCTCTCGCTGCCTTCTTCTTGATCATGGTGGGCTTCGGCGCATGGGATTGGGCGTCCACCGAGCGAGCCCTCGGTTACGTGCCCCAAGACAATCGCGTGATCACGACAGGGCACGTTGTTGAGTTTCGTGACCCGCCGTTCTACGACAAGGGGCCGGGATCGATCGTCGTCTCGTTTGACGCCGGAGCGACGGTCACAAGCGAGGTCTCTGGCGATGTAGGCGAGCACTCGATAGACGTGGGCGACACCGTGCCGATCGAGTACGACCGCTCGCACCCGCAACGCGCGCAAGTCACATGGACTCGCCAATCCATCGTCGACGACCTCAGCTTTACCAAGGGCATGACTGCTGTTATGGGCATCCTTGCGGTGGTCAGCACTGTGGGATGGTTGGCCGGTCATCGCCGTGCTCGACCGGCTTAGCTGGCTAGTTGTTGGTGTTGCATCCAGCGGGACGGTCAAGAGTTGGTCAAGGGCCGCTCAGGCCAACGACGCCGAGACCGCCCTGGCCGTCGCGGCCGCCGCCCGCGCCCGCGAGTACGCCCAAGAAGGTGCTCAGCGAAGGAGAGAACAAGCAGCAGGGAAGTGTAAGAGACCAAGGGACGCGAGGCGGAGGCCTCGGCCGCCGAGGTGCGGGCGTTGCCCACGATCGACCGTCTGTGGACCATCACGACGTGTCGGCCTTCCTCGGGGTTCCGGTGGGCACGCTCTACCAGTGGCGGCACCGCGAACAGGGGCCGCCAGCGATCCGACTCGGCAAGCACCTGCGGTACGACCCCGCGACGGTGCGAGCCTGGGTGGACGAACAGGTGGGCCTGAGGGCGCCCATTTCAGAAGAACCTCAGGAACGGTCGCTGGCTGGCGCGGAGGCGCGACCCGTCTCACCGTCAGCGGAAGATGTCGTTCCGGCGCAAGGTCGATGCCGAGCGGTTCCTTGCGATCCCCCACTCGTCGGTCGCGATGACGCTCGACATGTACCCCGGCCTGTTCGGCGATCACCTGGACACCGTGGCAGCCTTGCTCGACTCGCAGGTGCCACAAATGCGCCACCGCGGCGAGATCGAGGGTTCCAGGGAGGCCGAGATGACGTCGCCTAGGGCGCCGCCCTGCGCAAACGCGGCGTGGGGCAGGTCGGGCTTGAACCGACGACCGGCGGATTATGAGTCCGCTGCTCTGACCGACTGAGCTACTGCCCCGCGGGGACCCGTTGCGGGCCGTCGGTCGCGACACTACCGCGGCCGGGCCGGTACGGCCTCGGTCCAGCCTGTGAGCGGTCACCGTCATTGACAGCGCAGCCACGGCTGCGGCAGGTGTGGCCTTCAACGTCGCCGTGCACGGTGGTCTCCCTTCACCGACCACTTGGGAGCAGATGATGAACCGCAAGAACGCCGCCATCACCGCGGCTGTGGGGATCGCGGCCGCGGCCGGCATCGCCGTCACCGGCGCCTCCTTGGCCACTGCCGCGGACGACACCGGACCGACGACGTCCACCATCGCCACGTACGCCCCGCCGGGGCAGCCGCCGACCGGCGAGCAGGGCCAGGTTCCCCCCGGAGGTGGGGAGCAGGGCACGCCGCCGGGTGGCCGGCGGGGGACCGGAGCCGACGGCGAGTGCGACGATGCCGGGCGGGGCGGCGGGGGTCCCGGGCCGCAGGGCTCCGGCGGGCCCGAGCAGCAGACGCCGCAGCAGACCCCGCAGCAGAGCCCCCAGCAGACCCCCCAGCAGACGCCGCAGGCCCCGGCGCCGCAGCAGAGCGAGGCCAACCTGGGCCAGGAGACCTGACCCGCCCCGCGTCCGACCGGCGGTCGGCCCGACTTCCCCGGGCCGGCCGTCGCCGGCGGGAGCCCGTCCCAGCGCGCCATTCGACGGACAGCGTAAGCCGCAGCCGCGGCGGCCCGGCACAATGGTGGCGCAACCAACCACCTCGGCGGCGCAGCCGTCGCAGTGCCCCGGGAGGGCTTCTTGACCAGAGTGCTTTGGGCCAGGCACGGCCGCAACGAAGCCAACGTCTCTCGGACCTTCTCCCACCGGAAGTACGACACCCAGCTCACCGAGCGCGGCCGAAGCGAAGCCGAGTTCCTCGCCGGCGAGATCCAGCGCTCGGACGAGCAGATCGCCAGCCTGGTCTGCTCGCCGATGAACCGGGCCCGCGCCACGGCGCAGATCATCGCGCAGCGGCTGGGCCTGACCATCGACGCCGAGCTGGACGATTTGCGCGAGCTCAACGTCGGCGACCTGGACGGCCGCAACGACGCCGAGGCCTGGGCGGTCTACGAGCGCGTGCTGCAGGCCTGGCGGCACGGCCGTCCCGAGGTCCGGTTCCCCGGCGGCGAGGACCTGCACGAGCTGTGCGCGCGGCTGGACCGGGCATTCCAGGCCATCGACGCGATGACCCCCCAGGGCACCGCCCTGGTCATCGCCCACGGCAGCAACTTGCGCGCCGCGCTGCCCCGACTCGCCGGCATCAACGACCCGGGCTACGACCTGCCGACCGGCGCGTGCGCCATCCTGAGCACGGTCCCGCACACCTTCGGCTCCATCTCCCTGGTTGCCTGGCCCACTCGACCGGCGGCCTGACCTCCGGGCTGACCAGCGCCTATGCTGTTTGGCGTGACCGCGTCGCGGGCACTGTCACGGTCGTCCGTGTCCACGTCATTCAAGGAGCGCCCATGATCATTCTCGGTCTGATACTTCTGATCCTCGGCCTCGTCATCAAGATCAGCATCCTCACGACGATCGGCATCATCCTGATCGTCGTGGGTGCCGTGCTGTGGCTCTTGGGCACGACAGGTCGCGCGATCGGCGGACGCAAGCACTGGTACTGACCGGGCCCGACCCGATCCCCGCGAGGCCGCGCCGGCAGGCGCGGCCTCGCGGCCGTCCGGCGGCCAGGGACGCGGGACCCGGTTTCGACGTCCGCCGGAGCCGCTTCAAAATGTGACATCGCCGCAACGCGCGCGCACCGGGAAAGCTGCACGTCGCGCGCTATGGTACCGAAATGACGCCGCCTTCCGACTCCGACTTGAAGGACCCGTCACGTCGGCCGCTCGTGGTTCTGAACGACGTCA
>DASSLY010000086.1:0-35132 GCA_035689185.1 Dermatophilaceae bacterium | reverse complement strand
GCAAAGACGACGACTCACGGCCCCCCGCCAGGCCCCGCCATCGCCGGATTGTGCAAAGACGACCGCTCACGGCCCCGCGCCAGGCCCCGCCATCGCCGGATTGTGCAGAGACGCCCGCTCACGGCCCCCCGCCAGGCCCGTCATCGCCGGATTGTGCAAAGACGACGACTCACGGCCCCGCGCCAGGCCCGTCATCGCCGGATTGTGCAAAGACGACCGCTCACGGCCCCGCGCCAGGGCCCGTCATCGCCGGATTGTGCAAAGACGCCCGCTCACGGCCCCCCGCCAGGCCCGTCATCGCCGGATTGTGCAAAGACGCCCGCCCACGGCCCCCCGCCAGGCCCCGCCATCGCCGGATTGTGCAAAGACGACGACTCACGGCCCCCCGCCAGGCCCCGCCATCGCCGGATTGTGCAAAGACGACCGCCCACGGCCCCCCGCCAGGCCCCGCCATCGCCGGATTGTGCAAAGACGACCGCTCACGGCCCCCCGCCAGGCCCCGCCATCGCCGGAGCAGGACTACCCGGCAGCGGTGATCTGAACCGGCACGGCGTCGACGCCGGCCTCCTTGCGCTGTTGGGCCGTGATGGGCGCCGGAGCACCGGTCAGCGGGTCCAGGCCACCGCCGGTCTTGGGAAAGGCGATGACCTCCCGGATCGAGTCGGTCCCGACCAGCAGGGCGCAGATCCGGTCCCAGCCGAAGGCGATCCCGCCGTGCGGCGGTGCGCCGTAGGCGAACGCGTCGAGCAGGAAGCCGAACTTCTCCTGCGCCTGCTCCGGGGACAGCCCCATCACCGCGAACACCCGCTCCTGCACGTCGCGGCGGTGGATACGGATTGACCCGCCGCCGATCTCGTTGCCGTTGCACACCATGTCGTAGGCGTAGGCCAGAGCCGATCCCGGGTCGGTGTCGAAGCCCTCCAGGCACTCCGCCTTCGGCGAGGTGAACGCATGGTGCACCGCGGTCCACGCGCCCGACCCCACCGCCACGTCACCGGCCGCGACCGCCTCGGCCACAGGCTCGAACAGCGGCGCGTCCAGCACCCACACGAACGACCAGGCGCTCTCATCGACCAGCCCGCAGCGGCGTCCGATCTCCAGCCGGGCCGCGCCGAGCAGCATACGGGTGGCCTTGGGCGCGCCGGCGGCGAAGAACACGCAGTCACCGGGCGCGGCGCCCACCTGCTCGGCGAGCCCGGCGCGCTCGGTCTCGGAAAGGTTCTTGGCCACCGGTCCGCCCAACGACCCGTCCTCGGCGACCAGCACGTAGGCCAATCCCCGCGCCCCCCGGGACCGGGCCCAGTCCTGCCACGCGTCCAGCTGCTTGCGCGGCTGGCTCGCCCCGCCCGGCATCACCACCGCACCCACGTATGCCGCGCTGGCCGGCTGGAAGACGCGGAACGGGGTCTCGGCGAAGTAGGCGGTGCAATCCACCAGCTCGAGCCCGAAGCGTAGGTCCGGCTTGTCCGAGCCGTAGCGCTGCATGGCCTCGTGCCAGGTGAGCCGCGGGAACGGCCCCTTCACCTGGGCGCCGATGGTGGACCACACGGCGGCGGCGAGGGCCTCGCCGAGCTCCAGCACGTCGTCCTGCTCGACGAAGCTCATCTCGATGTCGAGCTGGCTGAACTCCGGCTGCCGGTCCGCGCGGAAGTCCTCGTCGCGGTAGCACCGGGCGATCTGGTAGTAGCGCTCCAGCCCGCCCACCATGAGCAGCTGCTTGAACAGCTGCGGGCTCTGCGGCAGGGCGTACCAGCTGCCCGGCTGCAGCCGCGCCGGCACCACGAAGTCGCGGGCCCCCTCCGGCGTAGAGCGGGTCATCGTGGGCGTCTCGACCTCGACGAAGTCCCGCTCGGCCAGCACCGAGCGAGCCGCGGCGTTGACCTGGCTACGCAGCCGGATCGCGGCAGCCGGACCGGGGCGGCGCAGGTCGAGGTAGCGGTACTTCAGCCGAACCTCCTCGCCCACGTTGACCCGGTCGTCGACCTGGAACGGCAACGGCGCGGACGGCGACAGCACGGTGAGCGACGCCGCGACGACCTCGACCTCGCCGGTGGGCAGCTCGGCGTTGGCGTTGCCCTCGGGGCGCAGCCGGACAGCACCGGTGACCTGCACGACATACTCGTTGCGCACCTCGTGGGCCCCGCCCTGCTCCAGCACCTCGTCGCGGACGACCACCTGGGCGACCCCGGAGCCGTCGCGCAGGTCCAGGAAGGCGACCCCGCCGTGGTCCCGCCGCCGCGCCACCCACCCGGCGAGGGTGACGACCTGGTCGGCGTGGCCGGCACGCAGGGTGCCGGCCTCGTGAGTGCGCAGCACGAGCAGTCCTTCGGCTAGCGGGTGGGGGCCCGCCCCATCCTAGGGAGCCGGCAGCCGCACCCCGAACCGGTAATCGCCGCCGCCGCGTGGTGGCCCTGCACCGCCAGGCGTCCTGGAGCAGCTCCGCCAGCCGGGCCACGGTGACCTCCGGCAGCTGGACCAGGACCGCGGCATACCCGTCGTCGTTCCTTCGGTGGCGAACCCGTGCGGGCTTTCGCCAGCAGGGCGGATTCTCCCGCGATCGAGGACCAGGCCCCGCCAGCACCTCCTGGCGGGGCACCTTGGTCGTCCCGTCCGGAGTTGCCCGCGCCACGGCGGACTCCACCTCGTGCGGTGCAAGCGCCAACGCCGCCCCGCCCTACTAGGTCGACGCCGGGCCACGCTACGGCCGGTATGCCGTCCGCGTCAGCAACCGGACAACGTCACCATCGGGGGGGTGGCCTTGGCCGGGACCGGTTCGGGTGCGACGGAAGCGGCCGGCAGCAGGGCGGTGTAGCCGTTACCCAGGACTAGGTCCACGCTGGTGCCGGGCCGGCCGTCGTTGCGGCTGGCCAGCCCCGGCAGGTGCTTGCCGATGAGCTGGGCCTGCCGCTCCCCGCGGTCGCCGTAGCGGAGCTCGCCGACCCCGGCGATCATCGACTTCAGCGGGTCGTTCGCGCTCTTGCCGGTCCGGAAGCCGCGAGCGGCCAGCTGTTTCGCGGTGGCCGACGCCAGCCCGGTCCGGAAGGTCGTGTTGTAGACGTTGACGACGAAGGAGCCCCGGGCAGGCGGCGGCTTGGGCGCGGCGGGCAGCAGGGCGGTGAAGCCGACGCCGACGACGAAGTCCACGCTCGTCCCGGAGCGGTAGTCGTTGACCAGGGTGGCGCCGGCGACCTGCTGCGCCAGCACCAGCGCCTGGGGCAACCCGGTGGGCCCGTGCCGGATGTGCGCCGACTCGTTGATGACCGCAAGCCTGGGGTCGTTGGCCACCGCGCCGACCTTGAAATCACGCAGCTGCAGGTCCTTGGCCACGAGCCGACCCTGGCCGGCCCGGTCGCTGCCGTTATAGACGTTGACCACGAAGCTGCCGGGCGCCGGTGCGGCCACCCGCACCGGAATGCAGGCGGGTGGCTCCGACTTCGCGGCGAAGGCTGCGGAGAGCACGTCGCCCAGGCTCGGGCCGACGTAGACCAGGGCAGCGGCCACGAGCCCAAGGGCGAGCACGAGGACCACAGCGTGCCGGACCCGGTGGGCCGGCTCGACGTCATAGTCGGCGGCAGGGTCCGGGCATGGGCCGCTGCCGGGGTCGGTTCCCGCCTCCGGGTCGGCGGCAGGGTCCGGGCGTGGGCCGCTGCCGGGGTCGGTTCCCCCCTCCCGGTCGGCGGCAGGGTCCGGGCGTGGGCCGCTGGCGGGGTCGGTTCCCCCCTCCCGGTCGGCGGCAGGGTCTGCGCGTGGGCCGCTGCCGGGGTCGGTTCCCCCATCCCGGTCGGCCAACGCCGTTCGGCCGGACTCCCGATCCCGCACCTGACACCGCCTCCGCTCGTACTCACCTTGCGGCCAGACCCGCCGCGCATCCGCCGAGACGATCTTGCGGCCTTCAGCCGCCGCAGCCTGCCAGCGACAGGCAACGATGTGGTTGCGGAACGGTGACTTCCTGAAAGGCTTCCCAGCTATCGACGAAATATCCGGTCGACAGCACCTGAACCCGGCACCCCGCCGGACCTACCGACCCGCTGCCCCCTCCATCGACCCGAAATATCCGGTCGACAGCACCTGAACCCGGCACCCCGCCGGACCCGCCCACGGGACGGCCTGCCGACGACACCGGCCGGCGCCCCGGACACCCCGCCCGGACCCGGCGCAGCGGGACACCCCGACCTAGGGTGCGGGAGCGGCTACCCGAAGCCCGGATGCTCCGGCCAGGGCGCGTCCACCGGCCGCAACGTGGCCCACCCGCGCTCGCGGGCGGCATACGCAGCCAGCACGCCAGCGACGGTGCACGCGTTGTGGAACCAGCCGCGGAGCACCGCGGTCACCGCCTCGTCCAGCGGCACCCAGCTCACCTCCATGCCCAGTTCCTCGTGCTGACGCTGGTGCAGGTCCGCCTCGGGGACCGGACGCAGGTCCCGGGCCAGGTAGCAGCGCCAGTTCTCGCTCGACCCCCCGGGGGAGTTCTGCCAGTCCGCCAGCACGTGCCAGGTGTCCGCGACGAGGTCGGCCTCCTCGGCCAGCTCCCGTTGCGCGGCCAGCCAGGGCGCTTCGCCGGCCACGTCCAGCAGCCCCGCCGGCAGCTCCCACAGCACCATCCGCACCGGGTGCCGGTACTGCGGTAGCAGCGCCACCCGGCCCTGCTCGTCCAACGCCACGCAACCGACCGCACCGGTGTGCCGCACGTACTCGCGCTGGACCTGCCCGGCCGCGCCGAGGTCGACGGTGTCACGCACGACGTCCCAGACCATGCCCTCGTGCACCAGCTCGTGCCCGCTGACCGGCCGCGGCGCGATCTGGTCCCGTAGTGTCACGACGCGCCGACCGGCTCGACCGCGAAGCCGCGAGGCTGGTCCACCTCGACCAGCCGTGACTCCCGCTGCCGGTCCAGCGCCGCACCGATGAGCCCGGCGAACAACGGGTGCGCCCGGTGCGGCCGCGAGAGGAACTCCGGGTGCGCCTGGGTGGCGACGTAGTACGGGTGCGCGTCCGCGGGCAGCTCGGCGAACTCGACCAGGCTCCCGTCCGGAGAGGTGCCGCTGAACCGCATACCGGCCTGCTGCAGCTGGTCCCGGTACCGGTTGTTCACCTCATACCGGTGCCGGTGCCGCTCGTTGACCTGGGTCCGACCGTAAGCGGCGGCCACCACCGAGCCGGGCGCGAGCACCGCCGGGTACACCCCCAGCCGCATCGTCCCGCCGAGGTCCCCCGCCCCGTCGACGAAGGCCTTCTGCTCCTCCATCGTGGCGATCACCGGGTGCGGCGTGGCCGGGTCGAACTCGCTGGACGAGGCGCCCTCGATCCCAGCCACCGCCCGGGCGTACTCGATCACCATGCACTGCAGCCCCAGGCAGATCCCCAGGGTCGGCACCCCCCGCTCCCGGGCCCAGCGCAGCGCGCCGACCTTGCCCTCGATGCCGCGCACCCCGAACCCGCCGGGCACCAGGATCGCGTCCGCGCCGGCCAGCGCGCGCTGGGCGCCGGCCGGGGTCTGGCAGTCGTCGCTGGCGACCCACCGCAGGACCACCTTCGCGTCGTGGTGGAAGCCGCCGGCCCGCAGCGCCTCGGTCACCGACAGGTAGGCGTCTGGCAGGTCGATGTACTTGCCGACCAGGGCCACCTCGACCCGGTGGGTGGGCAGGTGGACCCGACGCAGCAGCTCGTCCCAGTCGCGCCAGTCCACGTCCCGGAAGGACAGGCCGAGCCGCCGCACGACATAGGCGTCCAGTCCCTCGGAGTGCAGCACCTTGGGTATGTCGTAGATCGAGGGCGCGTCGACGGCGGCGACGCACGCCTCGGTGTCGACGTCGCACATGAGCGAGATCTTGCGTTTCACCGCGGCCGGAATGTCCCGGTCGGCCCGCAGCACCAGCCCGTCGGGCTGGATGCCCACCTGGCGCAGCGCGGCCACCGAGTGCTGGGTGGGCTTGGTCTTCAGCTCCCCGCTCGGCGCGAGATAGGGCACCAGCGAGACGTGCAGGAAGAACACGTTGTCCCGGCCGACGTCGTGACGCACCTGGCGGGCGGCCTCCAGGAACGGCAGCGACTCGATGTCGCCAACGGTGCCGCCGATCTCGGTGATGATGACGTCCGGTGCGCGCGAGCCGCTCGGCGCGTCCGCCTCGGCCCGCATCCGGGCCTTGATCTCGTTGGTGATGTGCGGGATGACCTGGACGGTGTCGCCGAGATACTCCCCGCGCCGCTCCTTGGCGATGACGTCGCTGTAGATCTGCCCCGTGGTCACATTGGCGGTACCGGCCAGGTTCACGTCCAGGAAGCGCTCGTAGTGGCCGATGTCCAGGTCGGTCTCGGCGCCGTCGTCGGTGACGAAGACCTCGCCGTGCTGGAACGGGTTCATCGTCCCCGGGTCGACGTTGAGGTAGGGGTCCAGCTTCTGCATCGTGACGCGCAGCCCCCGCGCGCGGAGCAGGTGTCCGAGACTGGAGGCGGTCAGCCCCTTGCCGAGGGAGGAGGCGACGCCTCCGGTCACGAAGATGTGCTTCGTCGTCTGCGCCACGGACTTCGATGCTACGTCATGGGGGCGAGCCGCTCGTACCAGCGCAGCCAGTTCCGCGCCGTGTCGCGCCCGTCCGGCCAGGACCGTGCGGCCTCGCGGCCGCCCGCGGACAGCCGCGCCGCCAAGCCCGGATCGCCCAGCACCCGATCCACCGCGGCCGCGACCGCGGCCGCGTCGCCGGGTGGCACCAGCAGGCCGTGTCCGGCTACCAGGTCGCGCAGGCCGCCCACGTCGGTGGCCACGACGGGCACTCCGGCCGCCATCGCCTCCTGCACGACCAGTGCCCGGGCCTCCCAGCGGCTGGTCAGCACGAACACCGACGCCCGGCGCAGCCAGCCGGCCACGTCCGCGTCCGCGCCGACGAACCGCACCGGGACGCCGGTATGCCGCGCGGTCGCCTCCAGCTCGGCTCGCAGCTGCGGCACGCCGTCGCCCACGACCGTCCACGGCGGCGCCGGCGCGGACAGCCGGGCGGCGGCCGCGACGAGCACGCCGAGCTCCTTCTGCGGGGCGATCCGAGAGACGGTGAGCACCATCGGCACCTCGGGTATGTCGCGCGGCTGGGCGAGCAGGGCCGCCACCTTGGGAGACGGCACCGGTGACAGCCAGGCTTGGGCGGCCCCGTCGCGGCGAGCCGCCTCGACCAGGTCGCTGCTGGCACCGGTGACCGCGTCCGCCCGGCGGGCCACGAACCGGGCCGCCCGGGCCGGGACCGGCCCGGGCGGTGCCGGGTTGTGCCAGGTCACCACCACCGGCGTGCGCCCGGCGAGCGCGCAGGCGAACACCCCGACCTGATGGCCGTGGGCGTGCACCAGGTCCGCCCTTGCCATGGCGGCGCGCAGGCGGAGCAGGTCGGGCAACGCCCGTCCTGCCCCCCGGGGGCTGGCCGGCCACCAGCGCCGGACGCTCGGACCGAGGTCGAACCGCGCCGCGGTCGCCTCGTCGGTCACGACCAGCACCTCGACGCCCAACGCCCGCAGCTCGCGGGCAAGTTCGGCCGCTTGGGTGCCGATGCCTCCGGTACTCCGCCCGAGCAGCAGCAGCACCTTCACGGCACGGTCACCGACCTTCGCCGGCGCAGCCGCCCGACGGTTCCTCTCAGCCAGGCGCCGGCCCCGTCGGGGTCCAGCCGGACCAGGACGACGGCGACCACCAGGCCGGCCACCGACGCGCACACCAGGGCCGACAGCAGGCTGCCGAGCGGCACCGCCCCGCGGTCCAGCGGGTCGAACCAGTCCCGCCACAGCAGGACCACCCCGCCCAGCGCGGCGCCGGCCAGCAGGGCGAGCCCCGAGGCGGCGCCGGCTCGGCGAAGGCCGGACAGCGCTGCCGGTCCCCATGCTGCCCGGACCCGCATCAGCAGGCCGGCGGCGGCGAGCGTCATGCCCGCGCTGCTGGACACCCCCAGGACGGCCAGGGTCCTGGTGGCCGGATCCGGCCCGTCCGGCGGGCTCCAGGCCAGCACGGCCACCGGCAGCAGCGCCGCCACGGCCCAGCCGGCGGCGACGAGCACACCGGCCAGCAGCGGCTCGCCCCTGGCATACAGCGCCCGGCTGAGCAGCGCGGCCACGCCGAAACCGACCAGCCCCGGGGCGAACGCGACCAGCGCCGGGCCCATCGCCACCAGGACGGTCCCGCCGCCCTGCCGAGACCCGGCCGCGTCCAGCCGGGCGAAGAACCCGGCGACCGGCGCCGCCGTCACCACCAGTACCGCCACACCCAGCGCCGCCACCCCGACGACGCTGCGCAGCGCGGCGGCCAGGGTCGCCGCCCCGGCGGCCACCGCCCCGGCGTCGACCGGCGCAAGGCCGGTTGCCGGGTCCGTTGCCGGCGCAAGGCCGGTCGCCGAGTCCGTTCCCGGAGCCGAGCCGGGTGCCGGAGGGCCCGCGGCGGCCAGCGCCGGGAAGGCGGCGGTCGCGATCGGGACGGCGAGCACGGCATACGGGAGCAGGTAGACGGCCTGGACGTACTGGTAGACGTTGACGGTCCCGGCCGGTGCGTACCGGTGCATGACGGCGAAGGACACCAGCACGGCCAGCTGCTGGGCGGCCAGCGCGACCACCCCGCCGGCCGCGAGCCGACGCGCCGACGCGGCGGCCCCGGCCGGGAACCGCCAGGCCGGGCGCAGCCGAACCCCGGCCCGGGCCACCGGAACCAGCAGCGGCAGGCTCAGCGCCACCACGCCCAAGGTGGTACCGGCCGCGAGCACGGTTGTCGCGGTGGTCGGCGCCGCGGAGCCGGTGCCGGAGACGGAGCCCGGCAGGGCGGCATACAGCAGGTAGGTGGCGATGACGACGAGGCTGGACAGCAGCGGCGCGACCGCTGCCGCCAGGAACCGCCGGTGCGCCTGCAGCACGCCGGCGAGCACGATCCCCATCCCATACAGGACCACCTGAGGCGCGAAGACGACCAGCATCGAAGCCGCCAGCTCCGCCCCGCCCGGGCAGCTGCCGTCCCGGTAGAGCAGCCGGACCAGCGGTCGGGCGAGCAGGGCGAGCACCAGAGACAACGGGAGCAGGACGCTGACCGCCCAGGTGAGCAGCGCCGAGGCGGTGGCGTCGGCGCCGTCGCGGTCACCACGGCCCAGGCGGCCCGCCACCAGCGGCACCGCAACGGCCGCCAGCGCGCCTCCAGCGGCCACCTCGAACAGCACGTTGGGCAGGATGTTGGCAGAGCTGTACGCCTCGCCGACGCAGCCGGCGCCCACGCTGTGGGAGAAGACCAGCCACCGGCCGAATCCGACGACGCGGGCAGCCAGCGTGGTCAGTCCGATCAGCCCGGCGGCGGCCAGGACGCTGCGCGAGGCGGTCACGGACGCCGCGGCCGGCCAAGCGCGTCCAGCTCGCGCAGCACCGGGGTCGCCTCGATGACTCGGGTGAAGCTGACCCGTTCCGAGGCCAGGGTCAGGGCGGTGAGCACCGCGACCGCGACCAGCCGGCCGCGCAGCCCGGTGCGTTCGACCAGGGCCAGGCCGACCAGGGCGCCGGCCGCGTTGGCGCCGGTGTCACCGAGCATCGCGCGCCCGGCCAGGTCGTCCGGCAGGCACCCGGCCGCGGCGCCTGCGGCCGCCCCGGCAGTCACAGACCCCGGTATGCCGAGCGGCACCGCCGCGAGCAGGGTCACCTTGAGCGCCCGGCCGGGCCGGAGGTCGAACAGGTTGGCCAGGTTCGCCGAGCCGGCGACGACGGCCCCGCCGAGCAGGGTCGTGACCCAGGGTCGTCGCAGCCCGTAGGGGGAAGGGTCGGCGAGGCGACGCCGCTTGCGGTCGGGGCAGGTTGCGGGACGGTCGGCGCAGCCGCGGAGTGAGCGGGCGCGGAGTGAACGGTCGGCCAGCGCGGCGGCGACCAGCCCGGTCAGGACGAGCCCGGCGACCTTGACGGCACCAGTGGTGAGCCGCCCCTCCCGCAGTGCCCGGAGGTGGCCGCGCAGCCCCTTGCTGCTGCTGTCCCCCCACAGGTCGTCCAGCGCGCCGAGGCCGGCAGCACCAAGCCCGGCCACCACGGCGGCGGGCCCGGCGCCGGCCAGCATCGCCCCGGTGGTGGCCCCCACCGCATACGCCGGGCCTTCGAGCAGCGTGACCGGGTCGCCGGCGTGGTTCGTGCGGGCCCACCGGCCCGCGCCGCCGGGCGGCCATCGGTGCAGCGCCGCTCGCGCCGCCAGCGACCCCCCGGCGGCGGCGAGGGCCGCCAGGGTTGCCGCCGGGGGCACGACCGCCGACCCTCTGGTCACCGGCCGGTCACCGTCTGGTTGTGGCGGCCACGTCGGGGGTGACCGCGGCGGCATCCTTGGCCAGGCCGTACCGCCCGGCGACGCCGTCGTACTCCCTGGTCAGGGCCAGGACCAGGGTGGTGAGCCCCATCGGCAGGTTGGCGTCGTCGACCGTGGAGACCACCTTCCCCGCGTTCGGGTCGGCCCGGACGGCGGCGACCGGGCCGACCGAGGCGGCGGGGTCGGTGTCGTCGGCGGCTGCGGTCACGACGGTGCCCGAGCCGGCCGCGTCCAGCGCCGCGGCGAGCTGCACGTACGACGTGAGCCTGGCCGTGACTACCTCGGGGTCGGCGCCGGCGACCGGGGCGCCGACCAGCACCGCGGCGGAGGACAGGGCGTGGTCGTCGGGGGTCACCGTCAGCAGGTCTGCGGCCACCAGCCCCTCCAGTGCCTGGCGAGCACCCTGGTCGACCCGGGTCGTGGACTGGTCGGTCGCCCGGAGGATGGACCGGGCCAGCACGGTCGAGACCAGCTGGTCGGTGCTGGCGGTGCCGGTGGCCGCGTCCACCAGGGGGGCCAGCTCGGTGGCCAGACCGGCGCGGAGGGTCCGTTTGGCCGGGTCGGACCACGCGTCGGCCAGCGTCACCGTGGCTCCCACCCGCGCCCCGGCACCGGTGAGCGCATCGCTGACCTGCTGGACCAACCCGGCCGCCGCGCCGGGCTGCACCAAGATCGCGACGGTCCGGCCGGCCAGCGCGTCGCGGGTCAACCGGGGGCTGACCGCGGTGACGAAGCTGTCCCGGGCCTCGGTCTCGCGCTGCTGTGCGCTCAGCTGGCTGCGCAGGTTGTTCCGGTCCTGCCGCAGCTGGGCCACCTGCTCGGTGAGCGTGTTGCCCAGGTCCTCCTTCAACGGCCCGGCGCCGAGCACGATGCCGACAGCCAAGGCCAGGAAGATCGAGACGATGGAGACGAGGTGGTAGCGGAAGTCGATCACGGGAAGATCCCGGTGACCGCTGACCACAGGTCGTCCAGCCGGGCACCGGCGAGGGTGAGCAGCGCCTGACCCGCGGTCGTCGCGGACAGCGCCGCGAACAGCGCGAACAGGGCGACCACCAGCATGACCGCCAGGGCCAGGTTGGAAATGCGGGACCGGTAGAGCCGGCTCACCCCCTTCGCGTCGACCAGCTTGCCACCCACCCGCAGCCGGGTGAGGAATGTGCTTGCCATTCCCGACCTGCCCTTGTCCAGGAACTCGACCAGGGTCGCGTGGGTCCCCACCGCCACGATCAGGCTCGCCCCCTTGTCGTCGGCGAGCAGCATCGCCACGTCCTCGCTGGTGCCGGTGGCCGGGAATACCACCGGCTCCACCCCCAGCTGTCGCACGCGCTCCAACCCGGGCGCCCGGCCGTCGCGGTAGGCGTGCACGACAATCTCGGCACCGCTGGTCAGGGTGCTGTCCGATACCGAGTCCATGTCCCCGACGATGAGGTGCGGCCGATGACCGGCTTCCAGCAGGGCGTCCGCCCCGCCGTCGACGCCGATGAGCACGGGACGGTACTCCCGGATGTAGTGCCGCAGCGTCTGCAGGTCCTCCTTGTAGTGGTAGCCACGGACCACGACCAGCGCGTGCCGGCCCTCCAGCTCGGTGGAGATGTCGGGGACCCCCACCCCGTCCAGCAGGAGCTCCCGCTCGCGGCGGAGGTACTCCATCGTGTTCGCCGCGAACGCCTCCAGCTGGACCGCCAGCCCGGCCCTCGCCTCGTTCATCGCCGCCTCGACCAAGTCGTGGTCGAGCAGCTGCCCGGTGGCCACGACCATGTCGCCGACGTAGACGGCCTGGCCCTCGACCCGGGCCGGCTGCCCGTCGCGCAGCTCCACCATGACAGCCCTGCCGGCGTGGTCGATGAGCGGCACTCCGGCGTCCACGAGGATCTCCGGGCCGAGGTTGGGGTACCGTCCGCTGATCGACCGGGCGGCGTTGACCACTGCCGCGGGCCGGCAGGCGAGCAAGGCCTCAGCGCTCACCTTGTCGAGGTCCTGGTGGTCGATCACCGCGATCTCGCCCGGCCGTAGCCGCTTGGTCAGGTGCTTGGTGCGCGGGTCGACCCGGACGATCCCATGGATCCCGGGCTGGTCGGCGTCGCGAGGGCCGTGTCGGCGCAGCGAGAGGGGCATCGTCCTCATCGTGCCATCACCGCGGGACCGGCCGTCGCCGGAACCGCGCGACCCTTGGCCGCGCGGTGGAGCAGCTCCGCGGCGTGCTCCACTGCTGCGGCCGACTCCGGCGAGCCAGCCAGCATGCGGGCGATCTCCCGTCGCCGCTCGGCGCCACGCACCTCGACCACGTCGCTGGCGGTCACCTGCCCGTCGACCGACTTCCGCACGACCAGGTGCCGGTCGGCGTATGCGGCCACCTGAGCCAGGTGAGTCACCACCACGACCTGCGCGGTGGCGGCGAGCGCGGCCAGCCGGGCCCCCACGTCCAGGGCGGCGCGACCCCCCACGCCGGCGTCCACCTCGTCGAAGACGTAGGTGGGAACGTCCCGACCGCCGGCGACCACCTCCAGGGCCAGCATCACGCGGGACAGCTCGCCCCCGGACGCGGCGCTCGCCACGCTGCGGGGCTGGCTGCCCGGGTTGGCCGCAAGCCTGATCTCGACCTCGTCCGCACCGTGCCGGCGCAGCCCGGGCAGGGCCCACCCGGCATCCTGACCCCCGACGGTGGCCTTGCTCGGATCGTCCGGCTCGGCGCCGGTGGACGGCCGGGTGCGCACCGCCACGTCGACCACCGCCGACCCCATTGCCAGCCGGGCCAGCTCGCCGGTCACCCCCGCGCCGAGCCGGGCCGCGGCATGCCGGCGGGCGGCGGTCAGCTCGCCGGCCAGCTCGGTGAGCTCCCCGGCCAGCTCGGCGAGCCTGTCCCGGACCTGCGCGGCCCGGTCGTTGGCACCCTCCAGCTGGTCCAGGCGGCTGGCCGACTCCCGGCCCCACTGGAGCACGTCGGCGATGGTGTCGCCGTACCTGCGCAGCAGCCTGGACAGCTCTGCCCGGCGCTGCTGCACCGCCGCCAGCCGAGCGGGGTCCACCTCCAGCCCCGAAAGGTAGCCGGCCAGGTCGCCGGCGACGTCCGCGGCCAGGTAGCCGATTTCGGCCAGCCGCCGGTCCAGCTCCAGCAGGGCCTCGTCGTGACCAGCCATCGGCGCCAGGGCGCTCCGGGCCGCGGCGATGCCGCCGGTGACCGACCCGCCCAAGCCGTCGTCGTCATACCCCTGCTCGTCCGCCCCCACCAGCAGGGCGTGGGCCTGCCCCGCTGCGTCGCGCAGGCCATCGGCGTGGGAGAGCCGGGCATCCTCGAGCCGCAGCTGGTCGTCCTCACCCGGCCTGGGATCGACCCGCTCCAGCTCCTCCAAACCGGCCCGCAGCACCTCGGCCTCGCGCGCCCGGTCCCGATCGAGCTGCCTGAGCCGCATCAGCTCCGTCTCCAACGCGGTGTGCTCGTCGAATCGCGCCTGGTAGGCGTGCAGGGGCTGCAGCACCGGGGCCCCGGCATACCGGTCGAGCAGGTCACGGTGCTGGTCCGGGCGGCGCAGCCGCCACTGGTCGGCCTGGCCGTGGACGGCGACGAGCAGTTGGCCCAGCTCACCGAGCAGGCCTACCGGCGCGGCGCGACCACCGACGTGCGCCCTGGACCGACCGCCGTCGGCGATGCTGCGGGCCAGGATGAGCTCGTCCTCGACGTCGGCGCCGGCATCTTCGGCGCGGGCCCGGGCCGGATGGTCAGCCGGCAGCGCAACGACCCCTTCGACGACCGCGGCGCGGGCACCGTCGCGGACCAGCCCGGCATCGGCCCTGGCGCCCAGCAGCAGGCCGAGACCGGAGACGACCATGGTCTTGCCGGCGCCGGTCTCTCCCGTCAGGACATTCAGCCCTGGCGCAAGGTCGAGGGTGGCGTCCTGGATCACGCCGAGACCCCGGATCCGGATCTGCCGCAACATGGGAACAGCCTAGGAAGGCCGGCCGACAGCATCGGGCAGCGCCGCGCGGCCCTCGGCCCTCGCCGTGCCGCGCCAGCCCTGGACGGACAGGTCGAACTTGGCGACCAGCCGGTCGGTGAACGGGCTGGATGCCAGCCTGGCCAGGCGGACGGGGACGTCGCTGCGGCATACCTCCACCCGCGAGCCGGGCGGCAGCTCGAACCGGCGGGCGCCGTCACACCACATCACCCCGGCCGCCTCCGGGTTCGGGACCACCTCAACGGCCAGCTTGGTCTGGGGGCTGAGCACGAGCGGGCGCGCGAACAGCGCGTGCGCGGAGATCGGCACGACGAGCAAGGCCGCCACGTCCGGCCACATCACGGGGCCGCCAGCGGAGAAGGCGTATGCGGTCGACCCGGTCGGGGTGGACATCACCACCCCGTCGCAGCCCCAGGTGGACAGCGGGCGGCCGTCGATCTCCACGATCAGCTCCAGCATCCGCTCCCGCGCGGCCTTCTCCACCGTCACCTCGTTGAGCGCCCAGCTCGTCGCGATGGGCTCGCCGTCGTGAGCGGCCGACACGGCAAGGGTCATCCGCTCCTCGACGGTGTAGGCGCGGTCGACGATGTGCCGGACGGTGGCGTGCAGATCCTCCCGCTCCGCCTCGGCGAGGAACCCGACATGGCCGAGGTTCACGCCCAGCAGCGGCGCTCCGCTGCCCCGGGACAGTTGGGCCCCCCGCAGGATGGTGCCGTCGCCGCCGAGCACGCAGACAAGCTCGCACCCCTGCGCCGGGTGGTCCCGGTCGGCAGGGTGGGCCCCCGCCTGTCGCAGCCCCTCCGCGTGCGGCGCGTCCCACCCCTCCGGTGACATCACCACTTCGATGCCCTCCCGGTACAGCGCCGCGGCCACCTCGGTGGCCAGTTGCTGGGCATCGGCCCGGCGGGGGTGGGCGAGCAGGAGGATGCGGCGGCGCATGCGGCTCCTTCGCGTTGCCGGTCAGGTCTGGTCGGAGGCCGGCTCCACCGGGGCGGTCCGGACGTGGCTGGCGCCCCTGCTGGGTACGCCGACTGCCTGCCCGATCGCCACGGCGAGCTCGTCGCGGTCAAGGCCGAAACCAGACCGTCGGCACCAGAGTAGGTACTCGGCATTGCCCGCCGACCCCCGGACCGGGCTGGGGGCGACCCCCGCGACGACCAGACCGTGCTCGGCCGCGGCGCGGACCACGGACTCGAGGGCGTCCCGGCGGTCGTTCACCTTGCGGACCAGGCCGTGCTTGCCCAGCCGGTGCCGACCGACCTCGAACTGCGGCTTCACCAGCACGACCAGGTCTCCTGACGCAGCCAGCAGGTCGACCACCTTGGCGAGCACCAGCCGCACCGAGATGAAGCTGAGATCGACCACCACCAGGCCGGCCGGCCCACCCAGGTCGGCTGGTGCGACGTCGCGGATGCTGGTGCCCTCGCGGGCGTCCACCCGAGGGTCGGCCGCGAGCGTGGGGTGCAGCTGGCCGTGGCCGACGTCCAGCGCGACGACGACCAGGGCACCGCGAGCGAGCAGCACCTGCGTGAACCCGCCGGTCGAGGCGCCCACGTCGATGCACCGACGCCCCAGCCCGGATACGCCGAAGCGGTCCAGCGCCGCCACCAGCTTGTCCCCACCGCGGCTCACCCACCGGTCCTGACGGGTCACGGCCAGCGGCGTGGCGGCCGTCACCGGCAGCGAGGGTCTGTCCGCGGCCACGCCGTCGACCACGACGTGGCCGGCGGCGACGAGGTCCCGTGCCTCGCCCCTGGAGCGGGCCAGGCCCCGGCGGACCAGCGCGACGTCCAGCCGGTCCGCCGCCGCGACGCAGCCGCGGTCAGGCGCCGGCATCCGTCAGCCGGGCGGCCAGCTCGTCGTGAGCCTCGCGGACCACCTCGACCCGGCAGTCCAGCGGCAGGCCCGCGGCGGCGGCGACCCGCTCCAGAACCGCGTCGACGGCCGGGTCCCCCGTGCTGCGGCGCGCGGCCGGTCCACCGGCTCGCCCTCCCGTCTGGTCGGTGGCCTGGTCGGTGGGCTGGTCGGTGGCCTGGCGGGAGGGGTGCCCGGTGGGCTCGTGGGTGGGCGAGTCGGTCAGCTGCCCCCCGGGCGGGTCACGGCGCTGTCCGGCCCGCGGGTCATCGAGTTGGTTTGCGGGCTGGCGGGGGGGTTGGCCGTCCAGCTCGTTTGTGGCACCTTCCCGGGCGGTCGGCTGTTCGGCTGTCATGCGCGGCTCCTCCTCGGTAGGCGTCCATCGTTCACCACCCTGGGTGTATGCGGCGTCGTCGCGCCGGCGTGTTGGCCAGCCGGCGACCCGGCCCGAGGATTCACGGCGGCCAACCCTGCTCGACGCCGACGCCGCCGTGCTGCATCTGGCCGGCGAGCCCAACCCAGTCCAATCGACTTACCTCGGCGGCTCGTCCGCGGTCACAAGCCCACCAGGCGGCAGCGACGACGACCCGGAGCCGATCCTGGGCAGTGCCGCCCCTGACCTGCACCGTGGGAACCCGCCCGTCCGTGCCCGTTGCGCTATCGCCGCCCCCTGGCATCCTCGGCTCGACACCCACGTCCCAGGTCAGCTCAGCCTCCCCAGACTGCCAGCGTCCCCGTCCCACCTCCGTGACCTCGGCCGCTGCGGAGAACAGCACCCGAAGGTCCCACCCGACGTACGTCGGTCTCATGGCGGTTGGGGCCAGGCACAGGTCGCGGAGCCCGTGCACGCCGGTGAGCACGTGCAGCGAGTCCATCCCGGTGGCGCGGGCGCCGGCGATGTCGGTGTCCAGCCGGTCCCCGATGGCCAGGGTGCGCCCGACCGTGGCGCCAGCAGCCTGCGCCGCCAGCCGGTAGATCGGTGGGTGCGGCTTGCCGACCACCAACGGGTCGACGGCCACCGCCGTGCGCACCGCGGCGACGAGCGCGCCGTTGCCCGGAGCGAACCCGCGCGAGGTGGGCAACGTGGCGTCGTCATTGGTGGCGACCCACCGGGCGCCGGCGGCGACGGCGTACGCCGCCTCGGCCAGGTCGTGCCAGGAGACGTCCCGGCCGTAGCCCTGCAGGACGGCGACCGCGCCCTGCACCGGCTCGGCGGTCCCGTCCGGCCCGAGCCGCACTCGCAGCGGGGTGAGCCCCGCGTCGTCCAAGGCGAGGGACACCCCGGGGCCGCCGACCGCGAGCACCCGGCTGCCCGCGGGGAGCTGCTGGGCCAGGACCACGGCGCCGGCCTGGGAGCTGGTCACCACCGCCTGGTCGGTGAGGCTGAGGCCCAGTGCCCGGAGCTGGCCGGCCACCTCCTGCGGGGGGCGAGAGGCGTTGTTCGTCCCGTAGACGACCCGCACGCCGAGCTCGCCTATCCGCTCAAGAGTCTGCACAGCATGGTCGATCGGTTGATGCCCTCGGTAGACGACGCCGTCCAGGTCGCACACGACGGCCTCGTAGCGGCTCACCAGGGCCCCTGCGAGATGGCTCGTCTCGTAGCCGGTAGGGGGGTGCACCGTCCCATTGTCCCGGCGCCGGGTAGGCAGTGGGCGTGCGTGCGGGTCGGCACTCGGCAGTCGGCACTCGGCACTCGAGCCCGAAGGCAGTCGGCACTCGAGCCCGAAGGCAGGCAGGCAGGCCCGCGGCGGGGCACGGCCGGCGCGCGGGCAGCGGCGCGCGGGCAGCGGCCGCAAATCGGCTACCCGCGCGGGTGGTGCCGCGGGGTGGCGGCGCGTTCGATCAGGTCGGCCTCCACCTCGTACCGCGACGCCAGCCCCCCGGGTGACCGCCAGAACCGGCGCCGCAATGCGCCGCGGACGTGGACGACGTCGCCGTCGGTGAGCCGAAGGGCCTTGCGGCGCTGCGCCGGGGTCCAGACGGCGACGTCGATCGTGTCGACCTGGTTCCGGCCGCCGTTGCGCTGGGCCGCCGCGGGCGGGCGGGGCACGACAAGCCGCATCAGGAGCACGACATCTCCGCTGGGCAGCTGCTTGGCCGTCGGCGACCCGCTCACCCGGCCGCGCAGCGTCACCTCGTTGACTCCGGGGCGTTGCGCCGACGCGTCGTCGACGGCGGCTGCCCCGGCGGAACTCGCCGGGCTGGCGGTCATCTCGTGCCTCCCATCCCGACGCCGCGGACGGGGCGCCGAGACACCATCGTCAACGTTCCCGGCACGGACGTCACGCGGCTACGCAGTGCCTGTGGACAACGAGAACCCGTGGCGCACCCATGTGGACAACAATCGCCGGCGCCGGTCGGTCAGTCCCGCTTAGGCGCCTGGCCCTCTCCTCCGACCGCGTCGCCGGAGCCGGACGCGTCGCCGGAGCCGGACGCGTCGCCGGAGCCGACCGCGTCGCCGGAGCCGACCGCGTCGCCGGAGCCGACCACACCGGCGGAGCCCCGAACCCGCTCCACCCCGTCCAGCTCGCCCTCACCGTCGCCCTCGTCGTCGCCCTCGTCGTCGTCGAGCAAGGTGATGATGTCCACCCCGTCCAGCTCGGCCAGCCGCTCCGCCGCGTCGGTCCTGCCCTCGGCGTCGGCGTCCACCGCCGCGGCGAACCACCGCCTTGCCTCATCCGGGTCGCCCAGCGCGAGCTGGGTCTCGGCGTAGGCGTAGTGCAGCCGGCACGTCCAGGGCTGTCCCATGGACGCGTACCGCGCCGCCGCCCGCAACTCGACCGCCGCCGCCTCCGGCTGCCCCTGGTCGCGGCGAATGCCGGACACCACGATGGCCAGCTCCACCCGGTCGGGCGGGTCCAGCGATGCCGCCTCGGCCGAGGTGGCCAGCTCCAACGCCCGCTCGGGGCGGCCCAGTGCGCGTTCCGCGTCGACCATGAGCGGCAGCAGATGGGAGGATCCGGACAGCCGTCGCACGGTGCGGAACTCGTTCAGCGCCTTGGCCCACTCCCCCTGCCGGTAGTAGACCAACCCCATGGCCTCGCGCGCCGCGGGCACCCGGCCCGCCCGGCGCACCGCGGTCGCCGCATGGGCCTCCGCGGCGGCCAGGTCCTCGTCCAGCAACCGGGCGACCATCACCAGGTGCTGGGCGACGCCCGCGGCGTTCTCCTTGCTCAACGTCCGCAGCTGTTGGCGCACGTCGCGGTCCAGCTCGGCCCCGGTGACGTCCTCGGCGATGGCCGGGTCGGGTAGCCGCGGGTTGGACCGAGGGCGAGTCCCGCCCCCCTCCCGCGCCTGCGGGCTCCCGCCACGCGAGTGCGGCCGCCCCCGACCCGGCTCGGCGGCACGCCCGCTGCCGGCGCCGCGGGGCTCGCGCCGGCCGCTGCCCGGCTTGCCTGCGCCTGGCCTGCTCCGGGGTGCCTGATCCGCGCCGCTCACTATCCGCCTCGCCTGTGCCTAGGTCGCATCAGCCTGGCAGACGGCCGGTATGCCGTGCACGGCGGCTCGGCGCGAGCCTCGCCGTGAGCCGCGGGGGGTTACCCCCGGGAAAGCGGCACGTGCCTGCCCAGCGGAGGTGCGGCAAGGTCCTCGGGGGGCGCCGGGTCTGCCGCGGCACGGCGCTGCGCAGCGGTCGTGCCCGCCGGGCGGTCCGGGAACCGCTGCCGCCGGCCCTGGCTGGCCAGTCGCCACCACCGCACCGCGCCAGGAAGGTCCCGCTCGTGCGCGAGGAACCACCAGGCGTACCGCGCTGCGTCCGGCAGGCGGCGCCACCGCAATCCGCGCTGGGAGGTGAGGTAACCCAGGTTGCGGTAGGTCGTCTCCTCACGTGAGGGGTCCGAGGGCACCAGGACGCTGAGCCGACCGCCGAACAGCGGGCGCCAGTCCTCGCGGCCCTGCGGGTGCAGATAGGTGGCGCCGACGCAGGTCCCGAACGGCCGCCCGGACAGGCGTAGCCGGCGGTGCAGGTCAACCTCGTCACCTCGCACGAACAGGCGCAGGTCCGGAAGTCCGACGGAGTGCACGGCCGATGCGGCGATGAGCGTGCCATTGAACAGGTTCGCCACGTTCGGGACCAGGGAGACGCCTTCCAGCTCGTGACGATAGGTCGCCCAGCGCAGGCCGCGGCGCAACGGGAAGGCAAGGCGCGCGGGGTCGGACTCGTCGAGCACGAGCGGCGAGACGAGGTCCAGGTCCTGCTCGACAGCGCAGGACAGCAGCCGGGACAGGGTCCACTGATCGCCCGGTCGCCCGTCGTCGTCGGCCAGCCACACCCAGTCCGCCCCGGCGGCGAGCGCGGCGGCAATGCCGTAGGCATAGCCGCCGGCACCGCCGAGGTTGCGGCGGGCGGGAAGGTAACGCGTCACCAGCGGGCTGGCCGCAACCAGCGCCTCCACCGCTGCGTCGTTGTCGTTGTCGACGACGATGAGCAGGTCCGGCCGGCGGTCCTGCTCCTGGATCATCGACAGGCACCGCTGCAGCGGAGTGGGACGGCGATAGGTCACGACCACGCAGGCGACGAGGCCGCGGCGTGCCTCGCTGTTGGCGCTTCCCGGGGCCAAGGGCACGGCCCCACGATAGATCGACCAGGTCGCGCCCAGGCGCGCCACGTCGGTGACGCCGGTGATGCCGGTGATGCCGGCTGGCGTGCCGGCGGCGGCGGGCCGTCCGGGAACCCTTCCCGGTTGCATCGCACGTCACACCGCCTGTCGCCGGGGCGAGCACCCCCGCGCTGTCTATACTTGGGCCCGTGGCCGACGCCTTCAGTTTGTTGCTGCCCGTATATGGGCAGGACCAGCCGCAACTGGTTCGCCGCGCGTTTCGCAGCAGCGTGCAGGAGCAGGTCCGCCGCCCCGCCGAAGTCGTCCTCGTGCAGGACGGCGCGGTCGACGGCCGCCTGGCGTCCGCACTGGATGACCTGGAGTCGGACAGTCCCGTGCCGGTGCGGCGGGTTCGGCTGTCGCGGTCGGTGGGCCTGGCGCAGGCTCTGCAGAGCGGCTTGGCGGCGTGCGAACACGACATCGTGGCCCGGATGGATGCCGACGACGTGAGCCTGCCGGACCGGTTCGCTCGGCAGGTCCCCCTGCTGGAAGGCGGGGTCGACCTCGTCGGCAGCGCACTGGTGGAGATCGGCGCGGACGAGGCGCAGCGGGGCCTGCTGCGGATCCCGCCGTTGACTCACGAGGCCATCGCCCGGCAGGCCCGCTGGCGCAGCCCCTTCAACCACCCGACCGTGGTTTACCGCAGGTCGGCGGTCCTCGCCGCCGGCGGCTACCGGCAGCTGTCACTGATGGAGGACTACTGGCTGTTCGCGCGGATGATCGCGGGCGGTGCCCGCACCGCGAACCTCGCTGAGCCGTTGGTGCTCTATCGCGTGGGGGCGGGAGCCTACGAGCGGCGGGGCGGGCTGAGACTGCTGCGCTCGGAGGTCCAGCTGCAGTTCCATCTGTACGGCGAGCGGTTCCTCAGTGGCCGCGAGCTGGTGCGCAACCTTCTCGTCCGCGGCGGCTACCGCCTCACCCCCGTCGCGCTCCGCCGCGCCGCATACCGGTCCTTGCTCACTACCCGCGCCGACGAGCCCGGCGACCCCGTGACGAGCCCGCCCGACTCCCCGCCGCCAGGCGGCGCGCAGGTGCGCCAGCCGGTCGGCGACGTAGGCAGTCGATGAGGGCCGATGTCGCGGTCGTCGGGTCCGGCCTGTTCGGCCTCACCGTCGCTGAGCGTTGCGCCGACGCCGGGCTGGACGTCATCGTCCTCGAGCGCCGGGAGCACATCGGCGGCAACGCCTGGAGCGAGTCCGACCCGGAGACCGGGATCGAGGTGCACTGCTACGGCGCACACCTGTTCCACACCTCCAACGAGCGAGTGTGGGAGTACGTCAACCGCTTCACCGCGTTCACCAACTACCAGCACCGGGTGTGGACCATCCACCACGGTGAGGTCTTCCCGCTGCCGATCAACTTGGGCACCATAAACCAGTTCTTCCGGTCGGCCCTAGGGCCCGACGCCGCGCGCAAGCTGGTGGCCGAGCAGGCTGGCGAGATCCAGGCCGACCGCGCGAGCAACCTGGAGGAGCGCGCGATCTCGCTGATCGGCCGGCCGCTGTACGAGGCGTTCGTCCGCGACTACACAGCCAAACAGTGGCAGGTGGACCCCACGCAGCTGCCGGCGCAGGTGATCTCGCGGCTACCGGTCCGCTACACCTACGACAACCGGTACTTCTCCGACCGTTACGAGGGCTTGCCGGTCGACGGGTATGCCGCGTGGCTGACCAGGATGGCCGACCACCCCCGCATCGAGGTCCTCACCGGCAACGACGTGCTCGACCCCGCGGCGCCGGTGACCAGGGCCGACCTCGTCGGCCAGATCCCCGTGGTCACCAGCGCGCCGATCGACCGCTGGTTCGGCTATGCGCAGGGGCGCCTTGGCTGGCGCACGCTGGACTTCGAGCGGGAGGTGCTGCCCGTGGGCGACTTCCAAGGCACCTCGGTGATGAACTACGCCGACCTCGACGTCGACTTCACCCGGATCCTGGAGTTTCGGCACCTGCACCCCGAGCGACTGCACTACCCCAGCGACCGCACGGTGATCGTCCGGGAGCGTTCCCGCAGCGCCACCGCGGACGACGAGCCCTACTACCCGGTCAACACCAGCGCTGACCGGGCCGCGCTGCAGCGCTACCGCGACCTGGCAGCCGGCGAGCCGGGCGTGGTCTTCGGCGGCCGCCTGGGCTCCTACCAGTACCTCGACATGCACATGGCGGTGGCCGCGGCGCTCAACGTTGCCGACAATGCCCTGCCGCGCCTGCTCGGCGGCGCCGCCGGGCGGCATGGCCAGACGGCTGTGCGGTGAGCGCGGCGTCAGCCGACTGGCCGCGCGTGCTGGTCCAGGTCGTCTTCCCGCCCGATGGCGACCATGACGTGCTGCCGCTCTACGTCGACGCCGCCGTGGCGGGCCCCACTCAACCTGAGGACGACACCGCGCCGGTGGTCGCCTGGGAGCGGGCCAACGCCGCCGGCCAGCCGGTCGGACGCCGCGGCTATGAGGTCCCCGCCTCTGCCCGGACATCGTTCGCCACCTACCACAACGCGTTCCCCGCCGGCTACTGGCAGCGGTGGACCACCCTGCGCTCGGTGACCTTGCGACTGCGCACCCACGGCGCTGGCTCCATCTTCGTCTACCGGTCAACGGCGGCAGGAGCCGTTGAACGGGTGGCCACCCGCGCAGTGGCGGGCAGCACGCTGACCCTGGTCGACCTGCCGCTGGACCGCTTCGTCGACGGCGGCTGGTACTGGTTCGACCTGGTCGCCGGCGACCAGCCACTCAACCTGGAGGCGGCGGACTGGCTCGCCGGCAACGGTGGGGCAGCCGAAGGCTCGCCTCCCCCGGTCTCGACCGCCACCGTGGGCATCACGACATACAACCGGCCGGCATACTGCCTTGCGCTTCTTCGACAGCTCGCGGAGGCGACTGGGCCGGCTGGCGACCTGGCCGATCTCGTGGACCGGGTGGTCGTCGTCGACCAGGGGACTGACCGGATCGAGGACCAGGAGGGCTTCGCCGACGTCGCCGCGGCGCTCGGGGAGCGGCTGAGCCTGCTGACCCAGCCCAACCTGGGCGGGTCCGGCGGCTTCGCCAGAAGCATGCTGGAGACCCTCAGCGCCAGTCGCAGCGGGCACGTGCTGCTCCTGGACGACGACGTGGTCCTCGAGCCCGAGGCGATCCGGCGCGTGCTGGCCTTCAGCGACCACGCCCGCCGGCCGACCGTGGTCGGCGGCCACATGTTCAGCATGTACGGGCGCTCCGTGCTCCACGCCTACGCCGAGACGGTGCTGGGATGGCGCTTCTGGTGGCGACCCTCCCCCGGCACCCGTCACGACCACGACCTGGCCCAGCACAACCTGAGGGCCACGCCGTGGCTGCACCGGCGGGCCGACGCCGCCTACACGGGCTGGTGGATGTGCCTTATTCCCGTTGCTGCGCTACGCGTGCTCGGCCTGTCGCTGCCCTTCTTCATCAAGTGGGACGACGCCGAGTACGGCCTGCGCGCCCGGGCGGCCGGCATCCCGACGGTCTCACTGCCGGGAGCGGCGGTCTGGCATGTCCCGTGGACGGACAAGGACGACGCGGTCGACTGGCAGGCCTACTACCACTGCCGTAACAGGGTGGTCGCGGCCCTGTTGCACTCGCCGTTCCCCTCCGGCGGCCGGCTCGTCGCCGACAGCTTCGCCGTGCAGGTCAAGCACATCTTGGCCCAGCAGTACTCCGCGGCTGAGCTGCGGCTGCGCGCCATAGAGGACGTGCTCAGCGGCCCCCAGCACCTGCACGCCCAGCTGGGCACGCGACTGGGCGAGCTGGCCGAGGTGCGCCGACGCTTCCAGGACGCGACGACCAAGCCTGACCCGGAGAACTTCCCGCCCGTTCGCGACCCGCGCCCGCGTCGGCGGGACACACCCGCCCGCCGACCGCGTCACCTGGCCTCGGCGCTGTTGAGCCTGGGCACCGCCACCCTGCATCAGCTCCAGCCGGTGAGCAAGGCGGCGCGGGACAACCCCCAACGCGCGCTGGCGGCCGCCGACGCGGGGTGGTGGAGCCTGGGCCGGATCGACTCGGCACTGGTGTCGTCTACCGACGGCAGCGGTGTCGCCCAGTACCAGCGGGACCAGGCGACGGCCGCCTCACTGCTTCGCCGCAGCATCGCCGTCCACGCCCGGTTGCGACGGGAGTGGGGACCGCAGTCGGTGACCTATCGCGGCGCGCTGCCCTTCCTGGTGTCCCCGACGACGTGGCGCCGCACCTTGAGCCTGCCGGCCGAGCAGACCGAAGGCGGTACGGGCGATGAGGGCCTGCCCGCCGACGCGGTCGGTGCGCGCAGGTGAGCCTGGTGGCCCGCGCCAGCGACGACGCGCTGGTGGCGCCGGGCACCAGCGCCGGGCTGCTCGGCGTCCTCCGCCGCCGTCACCTGCTGCTCCTGCTCGTCCGCAAGGAGCTCCGGGTGCGCTACCGCGCCTCAGTGCTCGGGCTGGCCTGGTCCTACGTCAAGCCTGCCGTCCAGCTCGGCGTCTACTACCTCGGGCTCGGAGTGATCCTGGGGCAGCGAGGGCGTCTGCCCGACTTCGCCATCTACCTGTTCTCCGGTCTGGTCGCGATCAACGCGACCACGGAGGTGCTGTCCAACGCGACCCGCTCGGTGGTCGCCAATGCCGAGCTGGTCCGCAAGGTGTACCTGCCGCGCGAGCTCTTCCCGGTGTCCAGCCTGTGCGTCGCCGGCATCCACCTGCTGCCGCAGCTTCTGGTGCTCGCCGCCGGTGCGGCGTTCGCCGGCTGGCGGCCCGACCCGGTCGGCTTGTTGGCGCTGCTCGTCGCCACCGTGCTCCTGGCCGGACTGGGACTGGCCATCGGCCTGCTCCTGTCGGCGCTGAACGTGATCTTCCGCGACGTCGAAAACATCGTCGAACTGGTGCTCTCGGTGCTGATCTGGACCGCACCCGTCCTCTACGCACCTGGGCACATCGCCGGGCTGCTCGGCCCCGGCGGCTGGATGACGCTGTATGACGCCAGTCCGCTGACTGTCGTCGTCCGGCTGATGCACCGGGCTTTCTGGGAGTCCGCGGCGGGGGTGCGCGGTTCGGGACCCGGAATGCCTCAGGTGCTGGTGGCAGCCGGTGTGGTCGCGGTCCTCCTGGCTTTGGGCCAGTGGGTCTTCGGCAGGCTCTCGCCCAGGTTCGGCGAGGAGCTGTGAGGTGACCGAACGTGTCGTCCTGGACAACGTCGGCAAGTCGTTCACCCGCCGGCACAGCCGCTCGCTCAAGGAGACGCTGGTATGGCGCGCGCAGCGACGGCCGCTCACACACCGCTTCCGGGCCTTGGACGGCGTCAGCCTGCGCGTGCAGCAGGGGGAGTCCCTAGCCCTGGTCGGTCACAACGGGTCGGGAAAGTCGACACTGCTGAAACTTGTGGCAGGCGTCCTGGTGCCTGATGAAGGCCGGGTCGGGGTGCGCGGCCGGGTGGCCGGTCTCATCGAAGTCGGTGCCGGCCTGCACAAGGACCTCACCGGGAAGGAGAACATCGCGCTGAACGGCGCGATCCTCGGGATGTCGCCGGCCGACCTGCGTCGCCGCTACGACGACATCGTCGCCTTCTCCGAACTGGAGGAGTTCCTGGACACCCAGGTGCGGTTCTACTCCTCCGGGATGTTCCTGCGGCTGGCCTTCGCGGTCGCCGTCCACACCGATCCCGACGTGTTCCTCGTCGACGAGATCCTGGCGGTCGGGGACGAGCCGTTTCGCCGGAAGTGCCTGGAACGGATCGGCCAGATGCGGGCCGACGGCCGCACCCTGGTGGTGGTCAGCCACGATCTCGACCTCTTGGGCCAGGTCTGCGACCGGGGTGTTGTCCTGCGCCGTGGCTGCGTCGTCGCGGAAGGCTCGGTGTCCGAGGCCGTCGCCGCGCTGCGAGCCAGCCAGTGACAGCGTGGCTTCCGGTCGCGCCGGTGATCCTGGTTGTCGCGGCCCTGATTCTCGGCCCGGGCCTGCTGGCCCTGCGGGCTGCCGGCACCGACTGGCTGCTCGCGCTCGGCGCCGGCCCGGCGGTGTCCGTGAGCGCTGTGTCGGTGATGGCCGTGCTGGCGCCGACCCTCGGATGGAGGTGGGGATGGCCCGCCGCCTTGGCGGGCTGCGCGGCGGCTGTCGCGGTCACGGCCGCCCTGCGCCTCGTGCCCGCACCGGAACGGCACCGTGCGACGGTCCTCCGTAGGCAGCGGGCGACCCTGCTCGGCGCCGCGGGCGGGGTCCTCGCCGGCGGTGCCGTCGTCCTCGGCTCGATCGCGACCGGGCTGGGCCGGCCAGGGGCGTTGTCGCAGACCTACGACGCGGTGTTCCATCTCAACGCGATCCGCTTCATCCTCCAGTACGGCGACGGCTCGAGCCTGCACATCGGCGCGATAGTGACCGGGGACGGCCGGCCCGCGTTCTACCCGGCCGCCTTCCACGACCTGGCCGCGCTCGCCGCGACGTGGTGGCCCAACGACCTGCCGGTCGCGGCCAACGCCGTCGCGGTGGCCGCCGCCGTGATCGCCTGGCCCCTGGGGTGCGCTGCCCTGGCGCAGGTAGTCCTCGGAGACCGGTACCCCTGGATGCCCGCTGTGGCCGGCCTGTTCAGCGCGGCGTTCACCGCCTCGCCGTACCTGTTGTTGTCCTTCGGCGTGCTGTGGCCCAATGCGCTCGCCGGTTGCCTGCTGCCCGGCGCGCTGGCCCTGGTCGTCCATGCGCTGCGGACACGGTCACTGCGCTCGGCGGCGCTCGTCGGGTGCTGCCTGCCGGGGCTGACCCTTGCCCACCCCAACGCGCTCTTCGCGTTGGTCGTGCTCGCCGCGCCGGCCATCCTGTTGTCCTTCTCGCCCCGCCTTGCCTGGCAGCGCGCAGCCCGCTCCCCTGGACGCAGCGCCGCCCTGCTCGCGGTCGGGTTGGTGGGCACCGCAGGCGTGGTGCTTGTGCTCAGCCGCAGCAGCCTGCTCGCAGCGGTCCGTGGCGCGGACTGGCCGGCGCGCGAGACCGTGGCACAGGCGGTCGGCGAGGTGATCCTGAGCGCGCCGAACCGCGGCCCGGCGGTGTGGGTGATCAGCGGCTGTGTGATCGTCGGGGCGGTCGTGGCCTGGCGGGTCGCTGCGGCACGGTGGCTGGTTGTCGCCCATCTGGCGGTCGGTGTCTTGTACGTCCTGGCGGCCGGCAGCGACAGCCGGCTCGCCCAGCTGCTCACCGGTATCTGGTACAACGACTCGTTCCGGCTCGCAGCGCTGCTGCCGGTCACTGCCGTGCCGCTGGCCGCGCTCGGCGTGAGCGCACTCGCGACGCGCCTGCGAGCCGGCCGCCTGGCGTTCCTGCCGACGGGCGTGCCGGTGGCCGTGCTGGTGGTTCTCGTCCTCATAGGATCTGGGATGCTCTCCTGGCGCGACCATGTTCAGCGGCTACGGCCCCCGTACACGAGCACGGCCTATCTGGGCCCGGCGGAACGCCAGCTGCTGCAACGGTTGCCGGGCGAGGTGCCCGCAGACGGAGTCATCGCGGGCAACCCGTGGAACGGTTCGGCACTGGCCTACGCCCTCGGGTCGCGCCGGACCCTGTTCGCGCACCTGAGCAGTGGGTGGACCCCCGACCGACACCTCGTCGCCAGCTCGCTGGACCGCGTCGCCGTCGACCCGGCCGTGTGTCCGGCGCTCGCCCGGCTGGGTGTCGGCTGGGCCATCACCGGTCGGAGCACGTTCTGGGCCGGCGACCGCCGTCAGGCCGCGTACGCCGGCCTGACGGACCTCGCGGGGCGCCCCGGGTTCGACCTGATCGACCACGGTGGGCGGCTCTCGCTCTATCGGGTGACGGCCTGCGCCGACCGGGCCAAGGCGGTGACCGGGTGAGGCACTCACCGGAGTTCGTCGCCTGGGTCCGGGACTACAACGGGATGGCCTTCCTGCACCCGGGCTGGCGGCTGCTCTTCGTGTCCGTGCCGAAGGCGGCTGGCACATCGCTGAACATCGCCCTGACCCGCAGCGCGGGCATCGAGTTCCCCGGCCAGTTCTTGTACTCCGGCGGGGAGGAGGCCCTGGTCAGCCAGACCATCTGGGACTGGCCGGCCGGCGGTCGGCCGGCGGTCAACGCGCTGGACAGCACCGCATACCAGCGGCTGATGGCGGAGGGGCTGGACCACGTGTTCACCGTGGTCCGCCACCCCGTCGACCGGTTTCTGTCGACCTGGTCCAGCAAGTACCTCGTCCGTGCGGCCTACTACCGGACGCGGATGGAACTGCCCGATGCCGGGCCGAGACGCTTCGACGACGTCGACCAGGTGCTGGACGACCTGGACGAGCTGGTCGACCACCTGCACGCCAACCCCGGCATCGAGCACCGGGACGTCCACCTGGTCCGCCAGTACGAGCTGCTGCGCCGGGACCTGTCGCCGTTCATGCACGTCGGTCGGACGGAGCGGCTGGGGGAGACCATCGCCTGGTTGTCCCACCGCCTGGAGCCGCTCGGTGTGGCATTGGAGCCGGTCGGCCGCGACAACGAGTCGGTCGTCACCATCGACGCGACGATGGTCCGGCCACGGACGATGCAGCGGATCAAGGACCTGTATGCCGCGGACTTCGACTTCCTCGGCTACGACCCCGACGACGTGCGAGCGACCGGCACGTTGAACGAGGCCTCCTTGCCGGCGATCAACCGGGAGATCGAGCACCAGGTGCGGGCCGAGGTGCTGCACCGACGGTCGCGGACACCGTCCGTGCGGACCTTGCTGTCCACCCTGGCGACCGCCTCCGGTGCCCGGAAACTGATCCGGCCGTCCTGAGACCGGTCGGGGTGGTGGTGCTAGCACCACCACTTCGACTGACGGGTGCACACCATGGGAGCGGGGCCACCGAAACGGGAGTCTTGAGCCATGCCGGAAGGCACCACCCAGACCGACCGGCCCTCTCCCGAAAGGTAATTCGTCATGAAGCTCACCACCCGCATCGCCACCGCCGCCGCCACCACCCTGCTCGCCGCCACGGGCGCCGCCGTCGCCGCCTCGCCGGCCCAGGCGGCCCCGCTGGGCTACAGTGCCGTGGAGTCCTGCACCGGGCTGACCGGCTCGATCAGCTACACCCCCGGCCTGGTCAAGCGGACCAAGGCCGAGAACGCGGTCTTCGTCGGCACCCTGTCCGGCTGCTCCGGCATCAACGGAGCCCAGACTGGCACCGGTTCGGTGACCGCGGTCCTGTCCGGGCAGTCCTCCTTCTCCTCGGTCAGCCTGACCGGCAACGTGACGGTCAGCTGGCCGGCCAGCTCCGGGCTGAACCCCTCCAACGGCACGGTGCGGTTCTCCCAGCTCAACCAGGGCCAGTTCACCGTCTCCGGTCAGGTCACCTCGGGGGCCTTCACGGGCTCGCTGCTGTCGACCGCGCTGCTGCCATTCGCCAACACGGGCGCCGGCACCCGGGCCAACCCGCTCACCGCTCAGCAGGTCGTCAACACCCTGCCCTTCGCCTCCAAGATCAACCTGGGCTGAGGCCATGGCCATCCGGGCCGTCACGCGCACCGGAAGCCTCGCGCGGCTCCGCCCGGGCCATCGACCTGCGGGTCGAGGCCCGGGCCGGGCCGCGGCCGGCTTGCGTGTCGCGCGTTCGCCGGCAGGCGAGACACTAGGGGCGTGCAGCGCGGAGGACTCCCGACCACCTCGCTGGGGCGCCGGGTGACTGCCAGGTCCGTCGACGTGTTGTTCCTCGGCTACGTCGCCGGGCTGTTGCTGTGGCTGTCCGTAGGACTGCTGCCGCCCCTGGTGGCGCTGGTCGGAGGGTTGCGCGACCTGGCGGTGTCGGTGGCCGGCAGCGACGTGGCCCTCTCCGCAGCGGCCCGGGCACTGCTGGCCGAGCAGCCGTCCGGGGCGGACAAGGCGGTATGGGCGGTGCAGTACCTGTTCAGTGCCCTCAACCTGGCCCTGGGCCTGCTGCTCGCAGTCAAACGCCCGGGGCAGCTGGAGTCGCGGCTGCTGTCGTGGGCCTTCATCGGGACCGCCGCGACCTTCAACGAGCCCAGTCACGTCGTATTCCACTTCCTGGGCAGCGCGCCCGTGCTGAGCGCGGTCCACTTCGCCTTCCACGTGGGGTCGGGCACGGCCTACCTGTGGGCGGTCGTGCTGTTTCCCGACGGCCGGTTACCCGTGCTCGTACGCCGCTCGACCGCGCTGATCGGCGGTGCCTTGGCCACGGCCACCGTGACCTGGATCTGCTGGCGTAGCAGCTTCATCGCCCACCCGCCGTTCTTCGTCGCCTTCTTCGGAGTTCTGGTGCCGGTCGCCGGGATCGCCGCGCAGTCGGTTCGCGTGCGCGCGGCAGCGGGCGCGGCCCAGGCCCAGCAAGCCCGCCTGCTGCGCTCCGCGCTCGTGCCGGCCCTGATCACCGCTGGCCTGTGGCTGCTAGTCAACGGCCTGCGGCTGGTCGGGGCAGACATGAGCGCCGCCGCGCGGACGGCCTCGGCTCAGATCGAGATGCTGTTCCCGGCGGTCTTCGCCGTGATCCCCGTCATGCTCTTCGTCGCGATCCTGCGGTACCGGCTGTGGGAACTCGACCTGGTCATCAGCCGGGCGCTGCTCGTCTCCCTGGTCGCCGGGGTCGTCTCCGTGCTGTATGTCGTCGTGCTCGCCGCCGCTGCGGTGCTCACAGGAGGCTTCGGCTGGTCCGCAGTCGTCGCAGTCATCATCGTTGCGGTCGTCGTGGAGCCGGTGCGCCAGGCCTGCACCCGGCTGGCCAACCGGGTCGTCTTCGGCCAGGAGCTGCCGCCCCGGGAGGCGCTGCGCGAGCTCACCGGCCGGCTGGCCCGCACCGATACCAGCGACCAGCTGGCCGACCTGACCAGGGTCATCGTGGCGGGGACCCGCGCCGGCCGGGCGTATGTGTGGGTGTTGACCGGCCCGGAACTCACCCTGGCCGCATCCGCTCCGGCGCGTCCCGCCGTGTCGCGCATCCCGGTGGCCACGACGACAGGCGACGGCACACCGCGAAACGGCGAGGCCGCCGTCCACGCCGCACGGGTCACCCTGGGCGGGGCTGTGCTGCCCGTGCGGCACGAAGGCGCGGTCATCGGCGTCCTGGCGGTGAGCACGCCACCCGGAGTGGGGTTGCCCCAGGCCGAACGCCGGCTGGTCGAGCAGCTCGCCGGGCACGCCGGCATGCTTCTCGCCAATGCGGCGTTGAGCACCTCGTTGATGGAGCAGGTGCAAGCCGTCCAGGCCCGCCGCCGTGAGCTGGCGACGTCACGGCACGCCGTCGTGCTGGCACAGGACACGGAGCGCCGCCGGCTGGAACGCGACATGCACGACGGCGCGCAGCAGGAGCTGGTCGCGTTCCTGGTCCACCTGGGCATCCTCGCCACCATGGCGAGAACCGGCCGCCCGGTCGACTGCGACGCGGTGGCGCCGGCCCGGGAGCTGCTCGACGCCTCCCGGCGCACGGTGGCCGACCTCGCATCCGGCGGCGCTCCCGCGGTGGTGCGCGAGCTCGGCGTCTGTCGTGCCCTGCAGCGCGCGGTGACCGCGGCGGGCGCGGGCGGGACGCAGGTCACCCTGCGCTGCTCCCTGCCCGAGAACCTCGACATCTCCGTCGGCGTCGTTGTCTACTTCACCTGCCTGGAGGCCCTGCAGAACGCCACGAAGCACGCGCGCGCAGCCACTATCGATGTCTTCGCGACGGTGTCCGGCGACGAGCTGCACTTCGGCGTGGCCGATGACGGGATCGGGATCGCCGCCGCGGCCACCGCCGGCAGCGGGCTGGACAACGTGATCAGCAGGGTGGTCGATGCCGGTGGCTCGGCCGAGCTGACGAGCCGGGCCGGGTCGGGCACCGCTCTGCAGTGCCGGGTCCCCTACGCCAGGACCGCGCTCACGTCACCGGCCCGCGAGGTGTTGCGATGACCCGCGACGTCCGTGTCGGCCGGGTGACCCGGCATGCCGTCGCCGGGATCGGCCTCGGCGCCTGCGTCGTCCTGGCGATCGGGGTGGTGCTCGGTGGCTGGGCGTTGCTGGCCAACAGGCCCCCGGATGCACGGGCCTGGTTTGCTGTGACCGCTGCCGTGGCCGTCGTCGTCCCCTTCGCCCGGCCCAAGGTCGAACGAGTGGCCGAACGGATGGCCTTCGGCGCGGACGGCGACCCGCACGCCGTGCTGTCCCGGTTCATCGACGATGTGTCGGGCGCGATCGCGCTGGACGATGTCCTGCCACAGTTGGCCCGCGCGGCGGCGGCAGCGACGCACAGCCCGACCGGCCAGGCGACCCTGCGGCTTGCCGACGGAGCCGCATTCCGCCGGACCTGGCCACCGGACGCCTCCGGCGTCCCGGACCAGGTGACGGTGGCGCTGGAGCACGGCGGGCGCCCGGTGGGTGAGCTCGGCGTGCAGGCTGCGGATGCGCGGGCCGCTGACGGCGACCGAAGCCTGCTCCGCCAGCTGTCCGGGCCAGCGGGGCTGGCCCTGGCCAATGTCGGCCTGACCTACGACCTGCGCCGTCAGCTGGCACAGGAGAAGGTGCTCGTGACCGAGCTGGAGGCGTCGCGGCACCGCCTGCTCGCGGCAGCATCCGAGCAGCGCACCCGGTTCGCCGCAGACGTTGCCCGCACGGTCGACCCCCGGCTGGCCGAGGCCTCGGCCGCCCTCCGGGTGCTGATGGACGGTGACACGGACGCGCTGCACACGGCCAAACGCGCCGCCCAGGACGCGCTGGACGCGCTGCGCGCCCTGGCGGCCGGGGTCTTCCCCATCGTGCTGGCCGAACGCGGCCTCGTCGCCGCGCTCGACCAGTACCTGCAAGGCCGGGACCATCTCCGCTGGCGGCACCAGCCACCGGTGCTCCCGCGGCTGCGTCGCGAGGTCGAAGCCGCGGCATACTCCGCCGTCGTTTCCCTCTTCGAAGACAAGAGCGGGCCGGCGGGGTCGGCCGGCTGGGTCGACCTGCTCATCCCGGCCGGCGGCCCGCTGCGGGTGGAAGTGGGCCGCGCGAGCCCGCCGACGAACGCATCGGTCCAGCTGGTCAGGGATCGGGTCGAAGCGGTCGAGGGGCGGGTCGAGACCCAGGCGACCAGCGTCGTGCTGGTGCTGCCCGCGGACACCGGGCAGCACGCGGACTTGGCGGTAGGCCGATGACGATCCGCATCGTTCTGGCCGAGGACAACCCGCTGCTGCGTCAAGGACTCAGCGGGCTGATCGCCACGGCCGAGGACGTGCAGGTCCTGGCCACCGCACCGGACCTCCCGCAACTCCTCGAGGCGATCGACCGCTGGGCGCCGGACGTGGTGCTCACCGACATCCGGATGCCCCCCACGCACACCGACGAGGGGTTACAGGCCGCGCGCTACTGCCGCGCCCGGCACCCCCGCACCGGCGTGCTGCTGCTCAGTCAGTACGCGGATCCGACCTACGTGAGGGTGCTTCTGGAGCAGGGAACCGAAGGGCGCGGATACCTGCTCAAGGAGCGGGTGGCCGACGTCCACGAGCTGCTGTCCGCGATGCGCACGCTCGCCGGCGGCGGGTCGGTGGTCGACCCGTTGGTCGTCGAGGCGCTGGTGCGCAACCGGGCTCGCACGGGCAGCCCGGAGCTGACCCGGCTGAGCGGCAGGGAGCGGGAGGTCCTGGCCCACATGGCGCGAGGCCGCAACAACGCCTCGATCGCCGCGGACCTGTTCATCAGCGGCCGAGCGGTGGAGAAGCACATCAACTCCATCTTCGCCAAGCTGGGCGTCTCCCTGGACGAGGGCACCCACCCCCGCGTCCGCGCGGTACTGCTCTACCTCGCCGAAGGAACCAGGTGAGCGCCCCGGCCGCGGCCCCGCCGGTGCGCGTGCTGGTCGTGGACGACCAGGCGCTATTCCGGCGGGCGGTGGTGATGATGCTGGCGATGGATCCGGGCTACACCGTGGTCGGCGAGGCAGGCGACGGTGAGTCCGCCGTGGACATGGCCGCCCGGCTGAACCCGACGCTGGTGGTGATGGATGTCCGGCTGCCCGGTATGGACGGGGTAGCGACCACGCGGCGCCTCTGCCAAGTGCTGCCCGGCGTGGCGGTCATCCTGGTGTCGACCCACAGTCGTGCCGAGCTGCCCGAAGGGCACGAGACGTGCGGGGCAATCGCGTTCCGCCCGAAGGAGGAGCTGTCCGTCGACCTGCTCAACGGCCTGTTGCGCGGCCGCGACGGCGGTTCCTTGCACGGGCCGATGACCGACCGCTGACCAGGTGCCGGTGCCGGTGGCGGTGGCGCATCCCTTGCCCCCGCTCGGTCGTCGGCATCCCGACACCCGACTCGACTCGGCGAGCCGGCATTGACCCAAGACCGTGACGTTGTGGTGAGCCGAGTCCGCTAACACCTTGGCATGCGCGCGGACGGCCCGAACGTGACGAAACCCCCCCTGACCGTGGTGGTTGGGGGGGTTTCGTGGGGGGTGTGTTCGGCGGCGTCCTACTCTCCCACACCGTTCCCGGTGCAGTACCATCGGCGCTGGAGGGCTTAGCTTCCGGGTTCGGTATGGGT
>DASSLY010000085.1:0-36258 GCA_035689185.1 Dermatophilaceae bacterium | reverse complement strand
GGGACGTTGAGGTCGCTGCGCACCAGCACCCGCTTGCCGCGAAGGCCGCCCGCTGCCACCAGGTCGTCGACGGTCTGCATCGCCTTCTCCCTACCGTTCCCGGCCAGCGGCTAGAGCGAGGAGCCGACCAGCTTGACCAGGTCGACCAACCGGTTGGAGTAGCCCCACTCGTTGTCGTACCAGCCGATGACCTTGACCTGGTTGCCGATCACCTTGGTCAGACCCGCGTCGAAGATGCACGAGTGCGGGTCGGTGACGATGTCGGTCGACACGATCGGGTCCTCGGTGTACTTCAGGATGCCCGTCATCTTCTCCGCAGCCGCCTTCACCGCGGCGTTGACCTCGGCGACGGTGGTCTCCCGGCCGGCCTCGAAGGTCAGGTCGGTGGCCGAACCGGTCGGCACCGGGATGCGCAGGGCGAACCCGTCGAGCTTGCCCTTGAGCTCGGGCAGCACAAGTCCGATGGCCTTGGCGGCGCCGGTGGAGGTGGGAACGATGTTGAGCGCGGCGGCCCGGGCCCGGCGCAGGTCCTTGTGCGGGCCGTCCTGCAGGTTCTGGTCCTGGGTGTAGGCGTGGATGGTCGTCATCAGGCCCTTGACGATGGTGAACTCGTCGTGGAGCGCCTTCGCCATGGGCGCCAGGCAGTTCGTGGTGCACGACGCGTTGGAGATGACGGTGTGCGCCGACGGGTCGTACTTGTCGTCGTTGACGCCCATCACGATGGTGACGTCCTCGTTGGACGCGGGCGCGGAGATGATGACCTTCTTGGCGCCGCCGGCGACGTGCGCCTTCGCCTTGGTGGCGTCGGTGAAGAAGCCGGTGGACTCGATGACGATGTCGGCGCCGAGGTCACCCCACGGCAGCTTGGTCGGGTCGCGCTCCTCCAGCGCCGCGATCTTGGTGCCGCCGACACTGATCGAGTCCCCGGTCACCTCGACGTCACCGTCGAGCCGGCCCAGGATCGAGTCGTACTTCAGCAGGTGCGCCAAGCTCTTGTTGTCGGTCAGGTCGTTGACGCCGACGACCTCGACATCCGCGCCGGACGCCTGCACGGCGCGAAAGAAGTTGCGGCCGATGCGGCCAAAGCCATTGATACCAACGCGAACGGTCACGTGCTTCGCCTTCCCTCACATCTCGACTGCTCTGCCTGGGTGGTGCCCCGGTGCGGACCGTCCGCCAGGATGTCCTCGGGGCGGCTCCGGCACGGAATGCGACCACTTGCGACCCTAGGGGATTCGGGCGGAGTCGGCAGGGTCGGGTTGCCCTGTTCGCCCGTTCGCGGACCTGGTATGCCGTCCGCCCACCCCCGGCTGGGCCCGGCTGGCTGGGGTTTCGGGTCAGGCGTCGAGCATGTCGGGGGTCAGGTTGGCTTCCGTGCCGGGGATGCCGACGTCGCTCGCCCGCTTGTCCGCCATCGCCAGCAACCGCCGGATCCGGCCGGCCACCGCATCCTTGGTCAGCGGCGGCGAGGCGAGCTGGCCGAGCTCCTCCAGGCTGGCCTGCTTGTGCTCCAGCCGCAGCGTCCCCGCCTCGCGCAGGTGCTCGGGCACCTCGCTGCCGAGGATCTCCAGCGCCCGCTCAACCCGGGACCCGGCGGCGACGGCCGCGCGGGCGGACCGCCGCAGGTTCGCGTCGTCGAAGTTGGCCAGCCGGTTGGCCGTCGCCCGCACCTCGCGGCGCATGCGTCGCTCCTCCCAGGCCAGCACGGCATCATGGGCGCCCAGTCGGGTCAACATGGCGGCGATGGCGTCGCCGTCGCGGATCACCACCCGGTCCACCCCGCGGACCTCCCTGGCCTTGGCCTGGATGCCGAGCCGCCGCGCCGCGCCGACCAGGGCGAGGGCCGCCTCCGGGCCGGGGCAGGTCACCTCCAGTGCGGAAGAGCGGCCGGGCTCGGTCAGCGAACCGTGAGCGAGAAAGGCCCCGCGCCAGGCGGCCTCCGCGTCGCACACCGCCCCGCCGACTACCCGGGGCGGCAGCCCGCGGACGGGGCGGCCGCGGGTGTCGATGAGCCCGGTCTGCCGGGCCAGCGCCTCACCATCCTCGACCACCCGGACGACGTAGCGGCTACCGCGCCGAAGGCCGCCGGCGGCAAGAACGAGCACCTCGCTGGCATGGCCGTACACCTCTGCGATCTCCCGGCGGAGCCGGCGCGCGCTGTGCGCGGTGTCCAGCTCGGCCTCGACCACGATCCTGCCCCCGACGATATGCAGCCCGCCGGCGAAACGCAGCGTGGCCGACACCTCCGCCTTGCGGCAGCACGGCTTGGTCACGTCCAGGCGGCTCAGCTCGTCCTTGACCCGGGCCGTCATTGCCATGCGGGCCATCCTGCCACTGCCCCCGCGTGGCCAGTCCGTCCCTGTCGTGCTGCCCGGAACCGGACGGTTCGCCGACGCAAGCGACGCCGAACCGTGCGGAATCGGGCAGCACGCCTCGGCGCGGGGCTCGTGTCACCGAGTCTGCCACCCGGTCAGCCGATGATGTCGTGGTAGGCCGCGGCCAGCCGCAGCGGGTCGTGGTTGCCCGGCCGGCCCGGCGCGGCCACCGGTGCCACCACGAGTTCGGCCCCGACCGCATCGGCGACCCGGGCCAGCAGCGCCTCGTCCTCGACGACGCTGGGGTCGGCGAGTACCACGTCGATGCGCAGCTTGGGGGCGTGCGCGGCCAGCACTTCGATGTGGTTCTCCGCGGAGAAGCCGGCGGTCTCGCTGGTGTGCATGAGCAGGTTGAGCGTGAGGATGCGCCGGGCCTTGGTGGACAGCAGCGCCGCACGCAGGGCCGGCACCAGCAGGTGCGGCATCACCGAGGTGAACCAGGACCCGGGCCCGAGGACGACCCAGTCGGCCTCGCGCACCGCCTGCACCGCCTCGGCGCACGCGGGCGGCTGCGCCGGGGTGAGCCGGACTCCGAGCACCCGCCCCGGCGTGGTCGCCACCGCCACCTGACCCCGGACGTCGACCACCTCGTCCGGCCGGTCCGGGTCGCCGCCCACGACACTGGCCGCGATGGTGAGCGGCACCGCGGCCATCGGCAGCACCCGGCCCCGCGCGCCGAGCAGCCGACCCACCAGGTCCAGGCCGCCGACGGCGTCCCCGAGCAGGTCCCACAGCGAGACGATGAGCAGGTTTCCCAGCGAGTGCCCGGCGAGCGGCCCGGTGCCGGCGAACCGGTGCTGCAGCACGTCGCGCCACTGGTGGCCCCACTCGGTGTCGTCGCACAGCGCGGCCAGCGCCATCCGCAGGTCTCCCGGCGGCAGCACGTCGAACTCCTCGCGCAGCCGGCCGCTGGACCCGCCGTCGTCGGCCACCGTCACCACGGCGGTGATCTTGTCCGTGACCAGCCGCAGGGCCGCCAGCGACGCTGCTAGCCCGTGGCCGCCACCGAGCGAGACCACGGCGGGGCGCGCGCTCACTCCCGCCCCAAGTCGCGATGGACCAGGATGGTGCCGACACCGTCCCCCTGCAGCCGGGTGGCCAGCTCGCGCGCGATGGCCACTGACCGGTGCTTGCCGCCGGTGCAGCCAACCGCCAGCGTGACGTACCGGCGGCCCTCCCGCTGGTAGCCGTCGACCATGGGCTCCATCAACGACTGCACCCGTGACAGGAAGTCCGCCGCACCCTCCTGCCGGAGCACGAAGTCACTCACCGCGGGGTCCTGTCCGGTCAACGGCCGAAGCGCCGGGTTCCAGAACGGATTGGGCAGGAACCGCAGGTCGAAGACCAGGTCGGCGTCCAGCGGGATGCCGTACTTGAAGCCGAACGACATCACCGCGATCCTGAGCCGGGGGGCACGCTCACCGTGGTCGGCGAACAGCTGGGACACCTTCGCCGACAGCTGGTGCACGTTGAGGCCGGAGGTGTCGATGAGCACGTCCGCCTCGGATCGCAGGTCACCCAGCCGGGTCCGCTCGGCGACGATGGCGTCCAGCAGCCGGCCCTGCCCCTGCAGCGGGTGCGGCCGCCGAACGCTCTCGAACCGGCGCACCAGGGCCTCGTCGGTGCTGTCCATATAGACCACCCGGGGGGCCCAGCCCCGCTGCCGCATCGCCTCCAACCCTTCCCGCAGCGCCGGGAAGAAGGTGAGCCCGCGCACGTCCATCACCGCGGCGAGCTTGTCGAGGGCCTTGCTCTCCAGGGCCAGCTCGGCCAGCTGCGGCAGCATCTGCGGCGGCAGGTTGTCCACGACATACCAGCCGAGGTCCTCCAGCACGTTGGCGGCTGTGCTGCGCCCCGCCCCGCTCATCCCGGTCAGGATCACGACGTCCTTGTGGACATGCTCTTGGCGCGCGACTTCGGTCACTCCAGCACCTCACCCGTGGTCACGTTGACCGCCGGCTCGTGCGAGCCGGCCTGCTCGGCCAGGGTGCGGGCGATCGTCGCGGCCAGCGCCGCCCCGATGCCGGGAACCTGACGGATCTCCTCCGGCTGGGCCGCGCGGAGCCGCTTCACCGAGCCGAACTGCCTCAGCAGCGCCGCGCGCCGGGCGGCACCGAGGCCCGGTATGCCGTCGAGCTGGCTCGCCGTCATCGCCTTGCTCCGCCGCTGGCGGTGGAACGTCACCGCGAACCGGTGCGCTTCGTCCCGCACGCGTTGCAGCAGGTACAGCCCTTCGCTGGTCCGCGGCAGGATCACCGGGAAGTCCTTGCCCGGCAGCCACACCTCTTCCAGCCGCTTGGCCAGCCCGACGACGGCCACCTCGTCGATCCCCAGCTCGGCCAGCGCCGCCGCGGCGGCCTTCACCTGCGGCTGGCCGCCGTCCACCACGAGCAGGTTGGGGGGGTAGGAGAACTTGCGGGGGCGGCCGGTGTCCGGGTCGATCCGGCTCATCGCCGCGGCGACTCCGTCCGGGCCGCTGGGGCCCTCGGTGTCCTCGGCGCCGTCCCTGTCCTCCGCGCCGTCCCGGCCATCGGGGCCGTAGGTGTCCTCCGTGTCCTCGGTGCCGCCCGCCACGTCGGCGCTGATCTCGATGTCGCTGGCCTCGCTGCGCTCGTCCAGGTACCGGCGGAACCGCCGGGTCAGGACCTCCTGCATCGCCGCGGTGTCGTCCACGCGGACCTCGCCGGCGCCGTGCGAGTCTTGCGGGCCACGGACGATGAACCGGCGGTACTCGGACTTACGCGCCACCCCGTCCTCGAACACCACCATCGAGGCGACCACGTTGGTCCCCTGGACGTGCGACACGTCGTAGCACTCGATCCGCAACGGGGCCTCGACCAGGTCCAGGCGGTCCTGCAGCTCCTGGATCGCCTGGCCGCGGGCGGTGAGGTCGCCGGCCCGGGCCACCTTGTGCCGGGCCAGGGACTGGTCGGCGTTGCGGCGCACCGTGTCCATGAGCGCCCGCTTGTCGCCCCGCTGGGGCACCCGCAGGTCCACGTTGGCGCCCCGCAGTCCGGTCAGCCATTCCCCCATCGCCTCCGGCTCGGCCGGCAGGACGGGGACGAGCACCTCCCGAGGCACCCCCTCGGGTGACTCGGCGCCATACACCTGCTGGAGCAGGTGACCGACGAGCTCCGGAACGGACTCCTCCTCCTTCTCCACCACCCAGCCATGCTGGCCACGGACCCGGCCGCCACGCACGTGGAAGACCTGCACCGCGGCTTCCAGCTCGTCGTCGGCCAGGCCGAACACGTCCGCGTCGGTGCCGTCCGGCAACACCATGGCCGACCGCTCGAGCGCGCGGTGCAACGCGCCCAGGTCGTCCCGCAGCCGGGCCGCGCGCTCGTAGTCGAGCTCGCTCGCGGCCTGCTTCATCTGCCGTTCCAGCCTGCGCACGAACTTGGTGGTGTTGCCGGCCATGAAGTCGGCGAAGTCGAGCGCGATCGCCCGGTGCTCCTCCTGGGTGACCCGCCCGACGCAGGGCGCCGAGCACTTGTCGATGTAGCCGAGCAGGCACGGCCGGCCCACCTGCCCGGCCCGGCGGAACACGCCGCTGCTGCAGGTGCGCATCGGGAACACGCGAAGCAGCTGGTCCAAGGTCTCCCGGATGGCCCAGGCGTGCGCGTACGGGCCGAAGTAGCGGGTGCCCTTCCGCCTGGCGCCGCGCATCACCTGCGCGCGGGGATACTCCTCACCGAAGGTCACCGCCAGGTAGGGGTAGGACTTGTCGTCTCGGTACTTCACGTTGAACCGCGGGTCGAACTCCTTGATCCAGGAGTACTCCAGTTGCAGCGCCTCGACCTCGTTGGCGACCACCGTCCACTCCACGCTGACGCCGGTGGCCACCATGGTCCGGGTCCGCGGGTGCAGGGCCGCGGTGTCCTGGAAGTAGGAGGACAGCCGGGCCCGCAGCGACTTCGCCTTGCCGACGTAGATGACCCGGCCGTTGACATCCCGGAACCGGTACACGCCGGGGTCCACCGGTATCTCTCCCGGCCGCGGGCGGTATGACGGACGCCCGGGTGCCGACGACAACGAGCCTGTCACGCTTCCCAGCCTAGGCACCGCCGGTGACAGGCCGCGCCGGTGTGCCGCGGTCGCGCCGGACGACGTCCGGTTGCGTCCGGTTCGCACCCGACCGCGGCCTGACCAGCGAAAAAAACGAAAGGAGGCGGTGTTTCACCCCGGTAACAACTCGTCGCAACACGCTCGGGCTGCTGTCGTGCGCAGGTTCTGCGGTCTACTGTGCGTTTCATCCGCGGATGTTCGCGGGCGGTCCGGCCCAGCCGGTCGGGGCAGACAGTAATCACCAGGAGGAAGCGTGCACCAGCGTTCCGTGGTTCGAGTGGGAGCGATCCTGATCGCTGCCTCACTCGCGCTCTCAGCATGTGGCTCACGAGGGGGCGACACGGCCGGAGGCAACGCGAGCGGCGGGTCGAGCAAGAAGGTCGCCAAGATCGGCGTGATCGCCCCGCTGTCGGGCGACCTGTCCGCCCTTGGCAAGGGCATCCAGCACTCGGTCGAGCTGGCGGTGAAGCAGGCCAATGAGAGCAACGCCATCCCCGGCTGGACGCTGCAGGTCTCCCCGGTCGACGACGAGGCCAAGGCCGACGTCGGCAAGAACGGCGCGACCAAGCTGGCCGCGGACGACCAGGTGGTCGCCGTCGTCGGCAACCTCAACTCCAGCGTCAGCCAGCAGACCCAGCCGGTGTTCGCAGCCGCCAAGATCACCCAGATCTCGCCGGCCAACACAGGACCCACCCTGACGCGGGGTGCGTCGCTGGACAGCCGGCCCTACAAGTCCTTCTTCCGGACGTGCACCACCGACATCGTCCAGGGCGCGTTCGCGGCGAAGTTCCTGCTGGACACGGGGATCAAGCAGGTCGCCACGATCCACGACAAGAAGACCTACGGCCAGGGGCTGGTGAAGTACTTCACCGACGCCTTCAAGAAGGGTGGCGGCACCATCGTCGCGGCGGAGACGATCAACCCGGACGAGGGCAACTTCGGCCCGGTGGTCTCCAAGGTCGCACCGTCCAAGCCGAAGGCCGTGTTCTACGGCGGGGAGTACCCGCAGGCCGGACCGCTGTCCAAGCAGATGAAGGCCGGCGGCCTGGCTGTGCCGCTGATGGGCGGGGACGGCATCTTCGACCCGAAGTACATCGAGCTGGCCGGGTCGGGGTCCGACGGTGACCTGGCGACGTCCGTGGGCGCGCCGACCGACAGCACCGAGGTCGGCAAGAAGTTCCTGGCCGACTACTCCGCGGCCGGCTACGCCGAGCCCTCAGCGGCCTATGGCGGGTACTCCTATGACGCGGCGAACGCGATCATCAACGGCCTGAAGGTCTCGCTGAAGGACGCCGCCGACGCCAAGAGCGCTCGCCAGGCGACCATCGACGCGGTCGGCAAGGTGTCCTTCGACGGCGTCACCGGCAAGGTCGGCTTCGACGAGTTCGGCGACACGCTGGCCCGGGTCATCACCGGCTACAAGGTGGACGGCGGCAAGTGGGTCTCTGTCAAGACGGAGAACATGAGCAGCTAACTGGGTCGACCCAGTCGGGAGGGGCGGCGGTGCCGCCCCTCCCGAGCACCTCCAACGACGTCGCTCCCCCGACGTGACCCTGAGCTCGAGAGGTGGCCTGTGCAGCGATGACCGAGTTTCTGCAGCAGCTGGCGAACGGCCTGTCGTTGGGGTCGCTCTATGCGCTGATCGCGGTGGGCTACACCGTCGTGTACGGCATCGTCCAGCTGATCAACTTCGCCCACGGCGAGGTGTTCATGATCGGCGCGTTCGGCGCCCTGGCCACCTGGACCGTCCTGTTCAAGGGGCAGTCCGGCCTGTGGGTCCTACCGGTCATGCTCGTCGGCGCCATCGCCGCGTCGGTCACCGTGGCCGTCGTCATGGAGCGGGTCGCCTACCGCCCGCTCCGCCACGCGCCCCGGCTCGCGCCGCTGATCACCGCGATCGGGATCTCGGTGTTCCTGCAGGAGGCCGTCCGGCTGTTCTACCCGGGCGCCAAGAGCAAGCTGCCGTTCCCCGACATCGACGTGGTCACCGGCTCCGCCCTCACCTTCGGCGGTCTGACCATCCAGCGAGCGGCCATCTTCACCGTCGCGGCGCTGCTCGTCTCGGCCGCCGTCCTCTGGTTCTTCGTCAACCGGACCAAGCTCGGACGCGGCATGCAGGCCGTCTCGCAGGACCCCGACACGGCGCGGCTGATGGGCATCAACGTCGACTTCATCATCGTGATCGCGTTCGTGCTCGGCGCCGTCCTCGCGGCCGTCGCGGGCGTCGCACAGGGCCTGCAGAACTCCAACATCGACTTCCGCATCGGTTTCCTGGCCGGCCTCAAGGCCTTCACCGCCGCGGTGCTCGGCGGCATCGGCAACATCGCCGGAGCGGTGCTCGGGGGCCTGGTCCTGGGCGTCGTGGAGTCCATGGCGACGCAGTTCATCCCGGGCCAGTTCGGCGGCTCGGCGTGGAAGGACGTCTGGGCCTTCGCCCTGCTGATCATCGTGCTCGTGTTCCGGCCACAGGGGCTGCTCGGCGCCAGGGTGGTGGACCGGGCATGAGCCAGCCGATGACCGACTCGCCGCAGCGCCGCTCCCCGCTGTCCCCCACCCTCGCATGGCCGCTCGCCATCGCCGGCAGCGTCCTGCTCGCAACCGGCTGCTTCCTGTCGTGGAGCTACACCAACGACGTGCTAGGCGACCTGTCGATCAACTTCTACCCCGGCGCTGTCCAGGTGATGATGATCGTCGTCGCTGTGCTCGCGGTCGTCATGGCGCTGTGCGTCCGCGGTCCGCTGCGACGGCTGCACGAGTGGCTGGACGCTGTCGCAGCCCTGCAGGTCCTAGGCCTGGGGGCAGTGGTCTTCATGGTGATCGCGATCGCCATCATCGCCGTCCAGTCCGGGGGGCTGATCAACGTCGACCCGGGCGGCTGGGTGTCATTCGCCGGGAGCCTCGCCCTGTTGGCCGGGGCGTCTAGCCTGCCGCCCGGGCCGCCCCGTCACGAGCTGCTGCGACTGAGCCTGCCCTCGTGGGTGGAGATCGGCGTCATCGTCGTGATCCTCGCCGTCGTGCTGTTCGGCGCCGCATACGTCCTGGACCTGGACGACGGCGCGGTCTTCGTGCTCGCGGTGCTGTTCGCCGCGGTGCTGGTCTGGAGCCTGGCCAAGGCCGGAGGGTTCGTCTGGCTCGGGCTGGTCGCCCAGAAGCACCGTCCGGTGCTCATGCTCGGGGCGCTCGCCGTGGCGTTCCTCTTCCCGTTCACCCAGGACGGCTCCGACGCGAACATGTCCATCGCCACCCAGGTGCTGATCTTCGCGACCACCGCGCTCGGGCTGAACATCGTCGTGGGGCTGGCCGGACTGTTGGACCTCGGCTACATCGCGTTCCTCGGGGCCGGCGCCTACGTCGGCGCCACGCTGTCCGAGTCGGCCTTCGCGACCCTCAGCTGGAAACCCCCGTTCCTGGTCGTCATGGTGTGCGGGGCCCTGTTCTCCGCGACGCTCGGCCTGATCATCGGCTCGCCGACGTTGCGGGTGTCCGGTGACTACCTGGCCATCGTCACCCTCGCCTTCGGGGAGATCTTCCGGCTGTCGGTGGGCAACCTGGACGGGACCAACGGCCCGGACCTGACCAACGGCCCCAACGGCGTGCCCGCCATCCCGGAGCTGCAGTTCGGCTCCTTCAACTTCGGCGACCCGCACGAGGTGCTCGGCATCACCCTGGGCCGGTTCGCGAACTACTATTTCCTGCTGCTGGTGGTCGCCGCGGTGATCATCACCGTGTTCAACCGGCTCAACAACAGCCGGATCGGCCGCGGCTGGGTCGCGATCCGCGAGGACGAGAAGGCCGCCGAGGCGATGGGGGTCAACGTCTTCGGGCTGAAGCTGTTCGCGTTCGCCAGCGGAGCCTTCCTCGCGGGGCTCGCGGGCACGATCAAGGCTCACCAGGACGTGTCGGTGACGCCGGACCAGTACGTCTTCCTCGAGTCCGCCTTCCTGCTCGCCGCCATCGTCCTGGGCGGCATGGGCACCGTTGCCGGCGTGATGGTCGGCGCCACGATCCTCAAGCTGTTGCCCGAGAAGCTGCGGTTCGTCGCCGACTACCGGCTGCTCATCTTCGGCCTGCTCCTGGTGCTGATGATGCGGTTCCGGCCGGAAGGACTGGTGGCCAGCCAACGCCGCAAGCTGGAGTTCCATGAGGCGGACGAGGGCCTGGCCGAACGGATCGAAGCGGTCCACTTGGAGGAGGCGGAGGCCAAGTGAGCCTCGACGAGCAGGCCCGGCCGGCCTCCCCCGCCGCCACCACCCCGGTGCTACAAGCACAGGGCGTGGTCATGCGCTTCGGCGGGCTGGTGGCCGTCAACGACGTCGACCTGACCGTCGGCGCCGGCGAGATCGTCGGGTTGATCGGCCCCAACGGCGCCGGCAAGACCACCTTCTTCAACTGCCTCACCGGCCTCTACAAGCCGACCGAGGGCGAGGTCCGGTTCAACGGCGCGGTGCTCCCGCCGAAGCCGGGCCTGGTGGTCCGGGCCGGCATGGCCCGCACGTTCCAGAACATCCGGCTGTTCGGCAACATGACCGCCCTGGAGAACGTCATGGTGGGCCGCTACTGCCGGACCTCGACGATGGCCCTGACCTCCATCCTGCGCGGACCGAAGTTCCGCCGGGAGGAGGCGCAGACCCGAGCCCGGGCCCAGGAGCTGCTCGACTTCGTCGGCCTGGGCCGGTCCACCGAGCACCTGGCCCGCAACATGCCGTATGGCGACCAGCGTCGCCTGGAGATCGCCCGCGCCCTGGCCACCGACCCGAAGCTGGTGCTGCTCGACGAGCCGACGGCCGGGATGAACCCGCAGGAGACCCGTCAGGCCAGCGACCTCATCTTCAAGATCCGGGACAGCGGGCTCTCGGTCGTGGTCATCGAGCACGACATGCGATTCATCTTCAACCTGTGCAACCGCGTGCTCTGCCTGGTCCGCGGGGAGCTGCTGGTGGAGGGTACCCCGGGGGAGGTGCAGTCCGACCCGCGGGTGATCGAGGCCTACATCGGCACCGGGCTCGACGAGGAGGCCGCCGCCGCCGAGACCGAGGCCCCAGACGGCTCGGTGACCGGTGTCGAAGGTGAGCCCACCACCGCCGCCGGGTTCGAGCAGCCGGAGACGGACCGATGAGCCCGATGCTGGAGGTCACCGACCTCGAGGTGGCCTACGGCAAGATCCTCGCGGTCAAGCGGATCAGCTTCACCGTCGAGCAGGGCCAGGTCGTCACCCTGATCGGCACCAACGGCGCGGGGAAGACGACCACCCTGCGCACCATCTCCGGCCTGCTCCGGCCCAGCCGCGGCACGATCAGCTTCGAGGGAAGGCCGATCCACACGGTGCCGGCACACGTGATCGTGACGCTCGGCTTGGCGCACTCCCCGGAGGGCCGCCGCATCTTCCCCCGGCTCACGGTCGAGGAGAACCTGCTGCTGGGGGCTTTCGCCCGCAAGGACACCGGGGTCAAGGCGGACCTGGACGCGGCATACGAACTGTTCCCGATCCTGGGCGAGCGGGCCAAGCAACCGGCCGGCACCTTCTCCGGCGGCGAGCAGCAGATGCTGGCGATGGGCCGGGCGATGATGAGCCGGCCGAAGCTGCTGATGCTGGACGAGCCGTCGATGGGCCTGTCCCCGTTGATGATGCAGCGGATCATGAGCACGGTGAACACGCTGCGGGAGCAGGGCACCACGATCCTGCTGGTCGAGCAGAACGCGCAGGCCGCGCTGAAGCTGGCGGACTACGGGTATGTGCTCGAGGTCGGCAAGATCGTGCTCTCCGGTACCGGGTCGGAACTGCTGGTCAACGACGAGGTGCGCAAGGCCTACCTCGGCGAGGACTGAGCAGCCCCAGCTCGAGGAGCCGCCGGCTGAGCGGGTCTAGCTGACGGTCAGCGTGTCCCCGTTGACGGCCACGGTCTTGGCCGGCAGTGCGGCCGTGGCGGGACCGTGCTTCACCGCACCGGTGGCGATGTCGAACTTGCTGCCGTGGTTCAGGCAGTTGATGGTGCCGTTCGCCACCGTGCCGACCGGAAGCTGCATGTGCGTGCACTTGGACGTGAAGGCCTTGAAGTCACCCGCGGTGGGCTGGGTGATCACGTAGCCGGCGTCGGCGAAAACCTTGCCCCCGCCCACCGGGATGTCGGAGGTCTTCGGACCGGCCGCCCCCGCGCTCGTGGTCGTCGTCGCCGCCGCAGGGTCGTCACCGCCGCCGCAGGCGGCCAGGGTGGCAGCGCAGAGGCCCGCGCCGGCGATGCCGGCACAGCGGAGCAGCGAGCGTCGGTCGAGCGCGGTCGGGGTCGGGCCCATGTGGTGTTCCTCCGGCGGATCGGTCGAACTCTGGCGTTTCCGGTCGCAAGTTAGCGGCATCTTGCTGAGAAGCGGCTGAACCGTCGGTCACGGTTGGCAACGTGTCGCTGCTCGGTCGGGCCCGCGTCGCGGCCAAGGGCCCTGCGTATGCCGCGCAGGCCCACTCTGCACCGCGGCCGTCGGGGACGGCAGCCGGTGGCTGCCGCGGCACGTGGCACTGGTCCTCCGCGCAGGCCCCTCTGCGCCGCGGCCGTCGGGGACCCCCCTCGGTGCGGTTTCGTCAGCGCTTGCGGGCCGGGGACGTCTTCGCGCCAGCGCCCCTCTTCTCCGGCGCGGCCCGGACCGTGGTGACGCCGGCCCGCCCGGCGCGGGCGGCGGCGGTGGGGGTGGTCCCAGCCGGTCGCGACCCCCTCCGGGCGCCGCGGTCCAGGACCGGCGCCAGGAACCGGCCGGTGTGGCTCTCCTCGACCCGCGCCACCTGCTCCGGGGTCCCCTCGGCGATGACCCGGCCACCGCCCGAGCCGCCCTCGGGGCCGAGGTCGACCACCCAGTCGGCGTTCTTGATGACGTCGAGGTTGTGCTCGATGACGATGACCGTGTTGCCCTTGTCCACCAACCCTTGCAGCACCCCGAGCAGCTTGCGGATGTCCTCGAAGTGCAGGCCTGTCGTGGGCTCGTCCAGGACGTACACCGTCCGTCCGGTGGACCGCTTCTGCAGCTCCGACGCCAGCTTCACCCGCTGCGCCTCACCGCCGGACAGCGTGGGCGCCGGTTGCCCCAGCCGGACGTAGCCCAGCCCCACCGCGACCAGGGTCTCCAGGTGCCGGTGGATCGCGGGCACGGGCGCGAAGAACTCGGCCGCCTCCTCGATCGGCATGTCCAGGACGTCGGCGATGGTCTTGCCCTTGAAGTGGACCTCCAGCGTCTCCCGGTTGTACCGCGCCCCGTGGCACACCTCGCACGGCACGTACACGTCCGGCAGGAAGTTCATCTCGATCTTGATCGTCCCGTCGCCGGAGCAGGCGTCGCAGCGGCCTCCCTTGACGTTGAACGAGAACCGGCCCGGCTGATACCCGCGGATCTTGGCCTCGGTCGTCTCCGCGAACAACCGCCGCATGTGGTCGAACACCCCGGTGTATGTCGCCGGGTTGCTCCGCGGGGTCCGCCCGATAGGGCTCTGGTCGACGTGCACCACCTTGTCCAGGTGCTGCAGCCCGGTCACCGTCTTGTGCCGGCCCGGCACCTGCCGGGCGCCGTTGAGCTTGTTCGCCAGCACGACATACAGGATGTCGTTGACCAGCGTCGACTTGCCGGACCCGGACACGCCGGTGACGGCCACCAGGGTGCCCAGCGGGAAGGCGACGGTGACTTCGTGCAGGTTGTGCTCCCGAGCCCCGACGACGGTCACCTGCCGGGTGGTGTCCCGGGGCCGGCGGACTGCCGGTGTCGGGATGTCCCGGCGACCGGAGAGGTACTCCCCGGTGATCGAGTCCGGATGGGCCAGCAGCCCGGCGACCGTGCCCGAGTGGACCACGCGGCCACCGTGCTCCCCCGCCCCGGGACCGATGTCGACCACCCAGTCCGCGGTCGCGATGGTGTCCTCGTCGTGCTCGACCACGATGAGGGTGTTGCCGAGGTCGCGCAGCCGGGTCAGCGTCTCGATCAGCCGGTGGTTGTCGCGCTGGTGCAGCCCGATCGACGGCTCGTCCAGCACGTAGAGCACGCCGACCAGGCCGGACCCGATCTGAGTCGCCAGCCGTATCCGCTGCGCCTCACCGCCGGACAGCGTCCCCGCCGGCCGGTCCAGCGACAGGTAGTCCAGCCCGACGTCGAGCAGGAAGCCCAGCCGGGCCTCGATCTCGCGGATCACCCGCTCGGCGATCTGCCGCTCGCGGGCGGTGAAGTCCACCTCACGGAGGAACTTCGCGCAGTCCGCGATCGCCAACGCGCACACGGCGGAGATGGACTGGCCGCCGACGAGCACCGCCAGCGACTCCGGCTTGAGCCTGGCCCCCTGACAGACCGGGCACGGCACCTCCCGCATGTAGCCCTCGTAGCGCTCCCGGCTCCAGTCCGAGTCGGTCTCGGAGTGGCGGCGCCGGACGAACGGCACCACCCCCTCGAAGCCGGTGGTGTAGGAGCGGTCACGGCCGTACCTGTTGCGGTACTTCACGTGCACCTTGTAGTTCTCCCCGTGCAGCAGGGCCTCGGTCGCTCGCTGCGGCAGCGCATGCCAGGGCACGTCCAGGGAGAACTTCAGGTCCTCCGCCAGCGCCCCCACGACCCGCATGAAGTAGTCCACCGACTGGGTGCCCTGCGACCACGGGGCGATGGCGCCCTCGCGGATGGTCAGGTCCGGGTCGGGGATGAGCAGCTCCGGGTCCACCTCCAGCTCGGTCCCCAGGCCGGTGCACTTCGGGCACGCGCCGAACGGGGAGTTGAACGAGAACGACCGCGGCTCGATCTCGTCCATCGACAGCGGATGGTCGTTCGGACACGCCATCCGCTCGGAGTAGCGCCGCTCCCGGTCCGGGTCGTCCGGCAACAGATCCACCAGCTCCACCACCAGCGTCCCGCCGGCCAACCCCAGGGCGGTCTCCACCGAGTCGGTCAGCCGCCGCTTGGCGCCGGCGTCGCCGCCCTTGGCGACGAGCCGGTCGACGACCACCTCGATGGTGTGCTTCTTCTGCTTTTCCAGGGCGGGTGGCGTGGCCAGCGACACCACGTCACCGTCGACCCGGGCCCTGGCGAAGCCCTTGCCCTGCAGCTCGCCGAACAGCTCGACATACTCGCCCTTGCGGGCCCGCACCACCGGTGCCAGCACCTGGAACCGGGTGCCGCCCGGCAGCTCCAGCAGCCGGTCCACGATCTGCTGCGGGCTCTGCCGGGTGATCGGCTCGCCGCAGACCGGGCAGTGCGGCCGGCCGGCCCGGGCGAACAGCAGCCGGAGGTAGTCGTAGACCTCGGTGATCGTCCCGACGGTCGAGCGCGGGTTGCGGTTGGTCGACTTCTGGTCGATCGACACGGCCGGCGACAGGCCCTCGATGAAGTCGACGTCCGGCTTGTCCATCTGGCCCAAGAACTGCCGCGCGTAGGCGGACAGCGACTCGACGTAGCGACGCTGTCCCTCGGCGAAGATGGTGTCGAAGGCGAGCGAGGACTTCCCCGATCCGGACAGGCCGGTGAAGACGATGAGGCTGTCCCGGGGCAAGTCCACCGAGATGTCGCGCAGGTTGTGCTCCCGCGCACCGCGCACGACCAGCCTGTCCTCTGCGTGACGGCTCACCGGTCGCGCGCTCACCACAGCCACGCGGCCATGCTAGGTGGGCGTGCCGACAGACCCCGAATCCGTCCAGCCGCAGGGCCTCGCCTGCGCGAGCCGGCCGTCGACGGCGTCAACCGCGCCGGGCGCCCGCTTCGGGCCCACGAAGTCCGCTGCTCTTGGCGAAGGTCGACCCCGCGTTCGGTGACCGGGTGGGCAACGTGGCGCGGGCTTTCAGCCACCTTGCCCTGGTGCACGGGGTTCTGCCTGGCCCCGGCGGGGTGAGTGGCCTCGCCCGGGTGGCTCAGTGGTCGATGGTGACGCCGGCCTTACGGGCCAGAGCGACCGCGCTGAGCGCCGAGTGGACGTGCAACTTGGACAGGATGCTCTGCACGTGGGTGCGCACGGTGTTCGGGGACACGCGCAGCCGTTCCCCGATCTCGTTGCGGCTCAGCCCCTCCATCAGCCCGTGCAGCACGTCGCGCTCCCGACGGGTGAGCCGGTTCACGGCCTCGACCTCAGGCGCCAACGGCGGCGCCCCGGTGGACAGGTAGACCAGCGCTTCGGTGAGCATGTCCGCGGGCAGGTGAGTCTCGCCGCGAGCGGCGGACCGGATGCCGGCCAGCAGCATGTCCACGGTCGCGGACTTGGTCACCCAGCAGCGGATGCCGAGCTGGACCGCGCGTAGCACCTGACCCGCGTCGTCCGGAAGCCCGGTCACGATGACCACGGCCACCGCCGGGTGGCGCTGCAAGAGCCGCCTGCCCAGCTCCAACCCGTCCTGGCCGGCCAGGTCCAGGTCCAGGACGACCACGTCGACCGGGTTGTGGTCGAGCGCGTCCAGCGCCTGCTCGGGATGGTAGGCAGTGCCCACCACCTCGATGTCCGGCTCGGCGGACAAGCGCACGGCCACGGCGTCGGCGAAGACGCGGTGGTCGTCGACGATCAGGACGCGGACGACCGGCTCCGCGTGCTCGTCGGCCCCGCCGTGCTCGTCGCCGCTCATGACGCCTGCCACCCGCCGTCGCGCATCACGGACTCGCCGTGGGCGGTGACCAAGGCCGCGAGCTGCAGCCGCGAGCTCACGCCCATCTTGGTCAGCAGGTTCTGCACATGCGTGCGAGCGGTGCTGCGGCGCACGCCGAGCACCGCCGAGATCTGCTCGGTGGAGTTACCGTCCAGGATGCAGCGAAGGACCTGCCACTCGCGGTCGGTGAGGAAGCGCAGCACCCAGAGCGGGTCACTCGGCTGCTCCTGACCACCGCCCCCAACCCCACCGGCGCTCCCCACGGCGCGCTCCAGGGTGCTCACGATCTCGGCAACCGAACGCTGCTTGCCGACGAAGCCGTGGGCTCCCCGGCTCAGGGCTTCGGCGACCAGACCGGGCTCGGCGGTGCCGGACAGGATCACCACCCTGGTGCCCGGGTGGGCGGTCCGCACCGCGTCGATGAGGGCGGTCCCGCACCAGCTGTCGGGCCGTCCGGCGGTTCCGCGCCGGACCACCGGCCCCTCGTGCCGCCGGGGGAAGCCGTGCGGGAAGTGCAGGTCAAGCAGGCAGGCATCCGGCCGGTGCCGGCGCACCGCGGCCACCGCCTCCCCGGGGTCGGCGGTGGCCGTCACCACGTCGTGGCCGGCCCGGGTCAGGACGAGGCGCAGGCCTTCCAGCAACAGCAGGTGGTCGTCGCACAGCACCAGCTTCACGAGGCCACCGCCTCACCTCTCCTGGCGGGGGCCGAGGGCAGCGTGATCACGGCGACCGCACCACCGGAACTGCCGGCGTGCAGCCCCACGGTCCCGCCGTACCCCGCGAGCAGGGCCCGGGCGATGGTGAGTCCCATCGACGTCTGGGGCGCGAGCCCGCCGGGTCCCGGCCCGTCGTCGGCGACCGCGACGGTGACCTCGTCCGCGGTGGTGCGGACACGCACCACGACGTTGCCGCCCGGGCCGGCGGCGCGGGCGGCGTTGTCGACCACGCAGCCGAGCGCGCGCCACAGCGCTCTCGGGTCGGCAAGCACCGGCGCCGCTCCGCCCGGTTCCAGCCGGAGCTCGCAGGGGCTGGTGACGGCGGCTCCGGAGAGGCATTCCGCGACGATCGGACGAAGGTCGGACAGGACCGGGTCGGATCGTCCTGCGCCCAGCACCTGTTCCACCAGCTCGCTCAGCCACAGCGCCTGGCGGTGGATCGCCAGCAGGCGTGGGTCAGCCCCCTCGTGGACGGGGTCGTCGTTGCCGCCCCCGGGCCCGGCCGGACCGGGGTCGGAGAGCACCCGGATCGCAGCCAGCGGCTGGCGGAGGTCGTGCAGCAGGGCCCGGACGGGATCGAGCCCGGTCCCGGTCGGGGCCGGCGGGAGGAGACGGTCCGCGCGAGCAGTACCGGAAGACGGTCGAGGTGTCGCGACGTCCCTGCGCCTGCTGCTGGTCATGGCTTCCCCGTCTGCCCGATCGCCGACCCCTGGAGCGAACACTGACCACACCATAGTCAAATCTTGACCGGCTCCGGAGGGTTACCAGACGAAAACCTTGCCTTTCCTACGCCGTGTGGAGCAGGCCGCCGCCGCCTTGCGCCGCCCATGAGAGGAGGTCGGCTGCGCGCATCGGCCGGTCGCCGCTGCGCTCGAAGTCGGGTATGCCTTGGGGATGAGCTACAGCGGCAGAGTGCATCCGGGCGGACCCTCCCAAGTGAACGAGCTGCCGGGGCTGGTCATCCGCAAGGCCAGCGTGTCGGCCATGGACAACAACGTCTACCTGCTGACCTGCCCGGCCACGGGAGCCCAGCTGCTCATCGACGCGGCGGACGACCCGCTGCGGATCGCCCGGCTGCTGGACGAGGGCACCGGCCGCCTGGACCTGGTGGTCACCACTCACGGCCACTGGGACCACCACCGAGCGCTGCCGGCGGTGCTGCGCCGCACCGGAGCCGCGAGCGCCGTCGGCGCCTTGGACGCCGACGACCTCCCGGTCCGGCCCGACCGGCTGCTGGCTCACGGCGACACGGTGCGGGTGGGCGAGGTCACCCTGGACGTGGTCCACCTGCGCGGGCACACCCCGGGGTCGGTGGCGCTGGCCTACGTCGAGCCGGACGGGCGGGCGCACCTGTTCACCGGGGACAGCCTGTTCCCGGGGGGAGTCGGCAACACCCACGACGACCCGGCGGCCTTCGCCTCGCTGATGGAGGACGTGCAGCACCGGCTGTTCGACGTCTACGACGACCGCGCCGTGGTGTACCCGGGCCACGGTGCGGACACCACCCTGGGCGCGGAACGGCCACAGCTGCCGCAGTGGTGGGCGCGCGGCTGGTGAGCCGCAGCCCCTGGGACGGGCGTCCAGCAACCGCGGCAGGCCGGCTCAGCCGGAGGCTCTGGCCCGCTCCCGGTGCGTTCGCGCCTTGGCGCGGTTGCCGCATACCCGCATCGAGCACCACTGCCGGGAGTGGTTTCGGGACTCGTCGTAGAACGTCCACCGGCAGTCGTCGGCCGGGCAGATCTTCACCCGGTCCAGCCGCCCCTCGATGGCCAGGGTCGCCACCGCCGCTGCCACCAGGCCGGTCGGGGCAGTCGCACTCAGGCTGACCTGGCCTCGTGGGGTGAGGGCGACCTGGATGCCGACCTGGCGGACCTCGGAGCAGTCGTCGCCGCCGGCACGCCGGCGGAGGTCCTCCCGCAGCACCCGGGCCTGCTCCAGCGAGGTCTGGTCCTGGTCCGGGAACCGCTCGGAGAGGTCCCGCGCCCGCAGCCAGTCGCGCCACCCCTCGAGGCTGACCAGCTGGTCGGTGCCCTGCTCCACGTCGAGGGTGTTGAGGAAGTCGACGACCAGTCCGGCTGGGTCACCGCACACGTCGACGAGGACGACCGGGGGGGCGACATCAGTTCCTGCCACGTAACCATCATACCTCAATCAGCGGTTGCGCGAACACCGTGATAACTGTCATACTGGTTATGCCGGTTAGCCCAGGAGTGGCCTGGGCACCGTTCCCAAGAGGAGCTCGTCATGATCCTGCACTCCGCAGTCGTCGAGGGGCTGGCCCTGCAGCAGGAAGCGAAGCTGAGGCGCGCGGCCGCTCGGCGCGTGCTTCTGGCCGACCTGCACCAGCCCAGCCTGCACGCCCGCCTCCGGGCAGCGCTCCATCACGCACCGGTCGCCGCCTCGCCGCAGCGGCACGTCGCGACGCCTGCGGCGGTCACCTCGATGCGGCCGAGCTCGGCCGGGCCGATGGGCTGCGCCGCGTGACGAGCCGGCCCGGCACCGTCCGCCTCGGGATGGTGGTGATCGACTGCCCGGAACCGGCCGCGCTGGCCCGCTTCTACGGCGGGCTGCTCGGACTGACCGCGACCGACGACGACCAGGACTGGACGACCCTGGCCGGCCCCGGCTACCGGTTGGCGTTCCAACGCGCCGAGCCGTACCACCCGCCGAAGTGGCCGGACGGCCCGCCGCAGCAGTTCCACCTGGACCTGGACGTCACCGACCCGGTCGCCGCGCACGAGCTAGCGATGTCCCTCGGCGCGACGCCGCTGCGGCCGACCACCCCGCCGGACCCCGGGCAGCCTGCCGCCTTCCGCGTCTATGCCGACCCGGTGGGCCATCCGTTCTGCCTGGTCCGGGTGTCGTCGTAGGGCGACCGCCGGAGGGCTCGTAGGGTCGCCCTTCATGACCCGCATCCCGGCCACGGCGCTGGTCGTCGTGGCCGTGGTGTCGGTCCAGTTCGGCGGTGCGCTGGCGGTGACGCTGCTGCCGCTGGTCGGCGTCGCCGGGTCGGTCACGCTGCGTCTGCTCGTGGCCGCGGTCCTGCTCATGGCGGTGCTCCGCCCCCGGCTGCGGGGACGCAGCCGCGGCGACTGGCTGGTGGTGGCCGGCTTCGGCGCCTGCCTCGCCGCGATGAACCTCTGCTTCTACGGGTCGTTGGTCTACCTGCCGGTCGGCGTCGCAGTCACCGTCGAGTTCATCGGCCCGCTGACCCTGGCCGCGGTCCTGTCCCGCCGGCCGGCCGACCTGGTGGCCGTCGTCGGCGCGGCCGCGGGCGTCGCTCTCATCTCCGGTGCGCTGCGACTGGACGTGCAGGCGCTCAGGCCGGCTGGGCTGGCGCTAGCGCTCGCCGCGGGCGGCATGTGGGCGGCATACATCCTGTTGTCGGCCCGGACCGGGGCCAGGTTCGCGGGCCTGGACGGGCTGGCCGTTGCCATGTGCGTCGGCACTCTGCTGGTCGCCCCCTTCGGGCTGCTCGGCGCAGGGGCCGGCTTGTGGGCGCCGCAGGCCCTGGCCCGCGGCGCCGGCGTGGCGATGCTGTCATCGGTCGTGCCGTACTCGTTGGAGCTGGTGGCTCTGCGCCGGCTCGCCGCCCATGTCTTCGGGATCCTGCTCAGTCTGGAACCGGCGTTCGCCGCTCTGGCGGGTTGGCTGGTCCTGGGGCAGGTGCTGAACAGCTGGCAGCTCACCGGGATGGCGCTCGTTGTCCTGGCCAGTCTGGCCGTGTCGGGTCGCCGCAGGGAGCCTGCCGAGACCGGTTAAGCGGCCGGCTCGCGGGCATCCCGCCTGGTCTTCAGCAGGCTGGCGACCGTGGTCACGCCGAGGATGCCGACGATGACGAGCAGCGACAGCCAGATCGGCAGCTCCGGTGCCCAGCCGATGCGCTGGCCGCCGTTGATGAACGGCAGCTCGTTCTCGTGCATGGCGTGCAGGATCAGCTTGACCCCGATGAACCCGAGCAGCACGGCGAGGCCGACGCCGAGGTACACCAGCCGCTTCAGCAGGCCGCCGATGAGGAAGTAGAGCTGCCGCAGGCCCATGAGGGCGAAGATGTTGGCGGTGAGCACGAGGTAGGGCTCTTTGGTCAGCCCGTAGATCGCCGGGATGGAGTCCAGCGCGAACAGCAGGTCGGTGGTGCCCAGCGCCAGGATGACCACCAGCATCGGCGTCATCACGCGCTTGCCGTTCTCGGTGAGCCAGAGCCTGGTGCCGCCGTCCCAGGACTGCGTGGCCGGGAACCGGGCCTCCACGAACCGCAGAAACCGGTTCTCCTCGTACTCGTCGTCGTCGCTGGAACCCTCCCGCGCGAGCTTGACGGCCGTGTACACCAGGAAGGCGCCGAACAGGTAGAACACCCACGAGAACTGGTTAATGGCCGCCGCGCCGACCGCGATGAAGACGCCGCGCAACACCAAGGCGATCACGATGCCGATCATCAGCGCCGACTGCTGGTACTTCTGGGGGACGGCGAACTTGGCCATGATGATGAGGAAGACGAACAGGTTGTCGACCGAGAGCGAGTACTCGGTGAGCCAGCCCGCGTAGTACTCGGCGGCATACCGGGCGCCGGCGAACAACCACACGCCGAGCCCGAACAGCACCGCCAAGCCCACGTAGAACACCAGGGCGCCGCCGGTCTCCCTGTTCGACGGCACGTGCGGCCGGCGCCCGATGATGAAGACGTCGAAGACGAGCAAGCCGACCGTGACCACCAAGGTCACGGTCCACAGCCAGGTCGGTACGTTCATGTCCAGCCTTCCGGTCACGTCGCGGTGCGCATGGCCGGAGGTCTCTCCCGTCCCACGGGCGGTCTGGGCGCCGGTGTTCCGGTGGACCGGCACTCCCGGGCCGACCGGCGCTTGCCGGGCTGGCCGTGATGACGGGGGTGCCGCGTGTCGGGGATACTCCCCTCCGAGGTCCTGTCCATCCTCGCAGAGCGGCGGCTGTTACCCCAAGACGGTATGCCGGCGGCGTGCGTGAGGCTCGCCACCCAGGCCTGTGCGGGCGGCCACGTCCGCGAACGGGCCGGCCCCTGCTGCCGGCAGGGTTGGCACGGACGACCGCCACGTCCGCGAACGGGGCGGCCCCTCGTGCCGGCAGGGCCGGCACCGGACCGACCGCCACGCCGGCAGGGTCGGCACCGGACCGACCGCCACGCCGGCAGGGCCGGCCGCCAGGGCCTCAGCCGGGGCGGCGCGACTTCGGCAGCCTCGCGACGACCGCCTCGTAGGAGGCGTCGACCGCATCGAGGATCTCCTCGTCCGGAATCGCACCGCCGACGCGCAGGGTGTTCCACCCCGCACGACCGAGGTAGGCCATCACGCTGGCGTCCTGCGGGTACTGCTGCAGCCACTCATCCGCCTCGGCCCGCGAGGCGCCGGCCTTGATGCCCAGCCTGACCGGTGCTGCCTGCTCCTCACTGCCGAGGAACGCGAAGATCTTGTCGCCGACCTTCGCCACGATGTCGTGCTCCCACGGCTCGTCCTGCCAGGCGCCGGGCTTGGCCAGGCAGTACTCCAGCAGCCGACGGCGGTCCAGCCGGCCGGCGATGTCCCCCGTCCCCCGGTCGCTCCCGGGGCGGCTCACGCCATCGCCGCACTCATCTGGCGCAGCTCCTTCTTCAGGTCGCTGACCTCGTCGCGGAGCCTTGCGGCCAGCTCGAAGTGCAGGTCCGCGGCCGCCTGGTGCATTTGGGCGGTGAGCTCCTGGATCAGGTTGGCCAGGTCCGTCGCCGGGAGGTTCGCCAGCCGTCCGCTCGACACACCCGCGTCGGCGACGGCGGCGCCCCGCCCGCCCCGGCCCCTGCCCCGGGACTGGGACCGGCCACTGCCCATCAGTGCCTCGGTGTCGGCGTCCTCCCGGCCGAGCAGGTCGGTGATGTCGGCGATCCGCTTGCGCAGCGGCTGGGGGTCGAGGCCCCGCTCGGTGTTGTAGGCGATCTGCTTCTCCCGGCGCCGCTGGGTCTCCTCGATCGCCTCCTGCATCGAGGCGGTGTGGTTGTCGGCATACATGTGCACCTGGCCGGAGACGTTTCTCGCGGCCCGGCCGATGGTCTGGATCAGGCTGCGGGAAGACCGAAGGAAGCCCTCCTTGTCGGCGTCGAGGATGCTCACGAGGGACACCTCGGGCAGGTCCAGCCCCTCCCGGAGCAGGTTGATGCCCACGAGCACGTCAAACTCACCCAGCCGCAGCTCACGCAGCAGCTCGACCCGGCGCAGCGTGTCGACCTCGGAGTGCAGGTAACGGACCCGCACCCCCTTCTCCAGCAGGTAGTCGGTCAGGTCCTCGGCCATCTTCTTCGTCAGGGTGGTGACCAGGACCCGCTCGTCCCGGGCGGCCCGCTCCCCGATCTCGTGCAGCAGGTCGTCGATCTGGCCCCGGGTGGGCTTGAGCACCACTTGCGGGTCGACCAGCCCGGTCGGGCGGATGATCTGCTCGACCACCCCGTTGGCCTTGGCCAGCTCGTAAGGCCCCGGGGTGGCTGACAGGTAGACGGTCTGCCCGATCCGGTCGAGGAACTCCTCCCACCGCAGCGGGCGGTTGTCCATCGCGCTGGGCAGCCGGAAGCCGTGGTCCACCAGGGAGCGCTTGCGCGACATGTCGCCCTCGTACATGCCGCCGATCTGCGGGACGGTGACGTGCGACTCGTCGATGACCAGCAGGAAGTCCTCCGGGAAGTAGTCGAGCAGGCAGTTCGGCGCCGAACCCCGGGCCCGCCCGTCGATGTGCAGCGAGTAGTTCTCGATCCCCGCGCAGGACCCGACCTGGCGCATCATCTCCACGTCGTAGGTGGTGCGCATCCGCAGCCGCTGCGCCTCCAGCAGCTTGCCCTGCTGCTCCAGCTCGGCCAGCCGGCCGGCGAGCTCCAGCTCGATGCCGCGCAGGGCGCGTTCCATCCGCTCCGGCCCGGCCACGTAGTGCGACGCGGGGAAGACGTACATCTCCTCCTCCTCGCGGACCACCTCCCCGGTCAGCGGGTGCAGGGTGTAGAGCCGCTCCACCTCGTCACCGAAGAACTCGATCCGGACCGCGTGCTCCTCGTAGACCGGGATGATCTCTACCGTGTCGCCCCGCACCCGGAACGTCCCCCGGGTGAACGACAGGTCGTTGCGGGTGTACTGCATCTGGACGAACCGGCGCAGCAGGTCGTCCCGCTCGATCTGCTGCCCGACCCGCAGCCTGGTCATCCGGTCGACGTACTCCTGTGGCGTGCCCAGGCCGTAGATGCAGGACACGCTCGCGACGACGACGACGTCCCGCCGGGTCAGCAGCGAGTTGGTCGCGCTGTGCCGCAACCGCTCCACCTCCTCGTTGATCGAGGAGTCCTTCTCGATGTAGGTGTCGGTTTGGGCGATGTAGGCCTCGGGCTGGTAGTAGTCGTAGTAGCTGACGAAGTACTCGACCGCGTTGTGCGGCAGCAGCTCCCGGAACTCGTTGGCCAGCTGGGCGGCCAGCGTCTTGTTCGGCGCCAGCACGAGGGTGGGCCGCTGCACCTGCTCGATCAGCCACGCGGTCGTCGCCGACTTTCCTGTCCCGGTCGCCCCGAGCAGCACGACGTCCCGCTCCCCCGCCCGGATCCGCTGGGCCAAGTCGCTGATCGCGCCCGGCTGGTCCCCGCTCGGCACGAAGTCGGAGACCACCTGGAACGGCGCCACCGTTCGCTTGATGTCGGTCGTCGGGCGCATGGCTCAAACCTAGACGCCGGCACCGACAGACCTATTCCCCGCGGCCCCGCCGCCCCGCCGCTCGCCGACGATGCGTCGCGCGGCTACGGCGGCAGCTCGATCGGTGCATCATCTCCGTGGTGCGGCCAGGGTCAGGCCGATTGCAGGAGCAGCAAGAGCGTGGTGACCACGCCGCCGCCGGCCGCGAGGACGGTCACCACGGCGACCCGCCACATCGGCCACCACGGCGAGTGGGTGCTGTCGTCGTCGAGCAACTGCTCGATCCGCGACCAGACCCCGGTCACCAGGGCCACCGCCACCACGGCCGCGAGCAGACCGGGCACGACGAGCACCCAGGCGGCGAGCCGGGCGTCGACGACGAGCGGCGGCACCAGGGCCACCGTCGCGGTGATCGCGGTGCGCTGCCAGGCGAGCGCGGTCCGCTCCGGCTGCAGCCCGTGGCGCTCCGGGATCCGGCTGCGCTCCCACCAGTGGGGCACGGCCCTACAGGTGCCGGATGAGCTCGATGGCGCTGAGGGCCAGCGCGACCACCGCCAGCACGAGCACCCCGCCCGCCAGCACGGGCAGCGCCCGCGGTGCCGGCAACGGCCGCTTCAAGCGCAGCGCCCGCTCCACGTGCGCCCAGCCCAGAACCGACCGCACCGCGAGGAACGCCCCACCGATGCAGGCCACCGCGCCGACCACCGGGGTCCACCGGGGAAGCCCCGGCAGCGCGGCAACCGAGACGAGGGCGACGCCGCCGCCCACCAGCGCGAGCGCGGTGCGCATCCAGGCCAGCGCGGTCCGTTCGTTGGCCAGGGTGAACCGCGGGTCCGGCTCGGTGCCGACCCGGTAGACGCTGTCCGGCTTGCGCTCCTCGCTCACCCTCACACCTCCCCGTCTCCCACGTACGGCGTGCGGACTCCCGGCGCGCAGCGTCAGCGTAGTGCGACGCCTGCTGGCCGCCGTGACGCTCCATCCGGGCGGCACGCGCACCGACGGGGATGCGCCCGGGGCCCCGGTCGTGCGCGGTGAACGGGCTACGGCCGCTAGGCCGAGGGTGGGATCTGCCGGGCCCGCCCGCCGGCCCGGAGCAGGTTGCTGTCCACCTGCTGACCGGCAAGGTCCTGGGCGAGCGCCGCCGCGGCGAGCACGGCGTCGAGGTCGACCCCGGTCGCCACCCCGGCGTCGTCGAGCAGGTAGACCAGCTCCTCGGTGGCGATGTTGCCGCTCGCTCCGGGTGCGAACGGGCAGCCGCCCATCCCGCCGACCGAGGCGTCCAGCTGGGTGACACCGGCGAGGAGCGCGGCATACGCGCTGGCGATCCCGATGCCCCGGGTGTTGTGGAAGTGCGCCCCCAGGGGGACGCCCGGGGCTGCGTCGCGGACCCGCCCGACCAGCGAGACGACGCGAGAAGGCGAGGTCGTCCCGATGGTGTCGCCGAGGCAGAGCTGGTCGGCTCCCAGCTCGACCGCGCGGGCGGCCACCCAGGCGGTCCGCTCCGGCGGTGTCGGCCCGTCGAAGGGGCAGTCCCACGCCGTCGCGACGATCACCTCGCACCGCCCGCCCGCGTCGTGGACGATGCCGGCCACGTCCTCCACGGCCGCCACCGCCTCCTGGGTCGACCGGCGGACGTTTGCCTGGCTGTGGCCGTCGGCGGCGGACACGACATACTCGACCGCCCGCATCCCGGCCGCGACCGCCCGTCTCGCCCCGCCGGGACTGGCGACCAGCGCGGAGAACTCGACACCGCCAAGGCCGAGGGCGTATGCCGCCACGTCCTCGGCGTCGGCCATGCTGGGCACAGCCCGGGTGGAGACGAAGGCGGTCGCCTCGATCCGGCGCACCCCGGTGGCGACAAGCGCGTCCAGCAGCCGGCGCTTGGCGTCGGTGCTGATCGGTGGCAGGATCTGCAGCCCGTCGCGGGGGCCGACCTCGCGGATGTCGACCCTTTCCGGCAGCCCGGCGACGCTCATCTGGCCCTGCCCTTCTTCGGCTGGTTCACCAGCATCGTGCTCCGCCGGGGCCGGCGGCCGGGAAGGGGGGTCGGTCACCGCCGCGGGCCGGCGTTCCCGGCGGACAAGAGGGCCTGGTTGGCCGGAACCAGGCGTTCGAGCCAGAGGCGGTCGACCGCCTTCACCAGCTCCGCTGGAGTTCCGTCGTTGTCCAACCACACGTCGGCGACGGCGCGGCGCTGATCGTCGCTGGCCTGCGCGCGCACCCGGGACCACGCATCCGCTTCGGTCATCCCCCTGGCGGCGACCAGCCGGGCCACCCGGACCGGCTCGCTGGCCGCGACGACCACGACCAGGTGGTATGCGCCCTGCATGGCCTTCTCGACCAGAAGGGGCACGTCGTGCACCACGATCCGGTCCGGTTCACCGGCCTGCGCGGAGTGCGCGATGTCGGCCGACAGGGCGGCGATCCGGGGGTGGGTGATCGCCTCCAGGTCGGACCGGGCACCCGGGTCGGCGAAGACCAGGGCACCCAGCGCCGCCCGGTCGAGCGCGCCGTCGGGGTCCAGCACCTGCCGGCCGAACCGCTCAACCACGGCGGCCAGGCCCTCGCTGCCGGGCCGGACCACCTCGCGGGCCAGCGCGTCGGAGTCGATGACGAGCGCGCCGAGTCCGGCCAGTCGGCGCGCGACGGTCGACTTGCCCGACCCGATCCCGCCGGTCAACCCCACGCGCAGCACGGCAAGCAGCCTACGACCGCGCGACCGAACGCCTCGCGAGGCCCGTTCTGCGGCTCGGACGCCGCCGGAACAAGCCCTTCGAGGCGTTCGGTCGTGGAGGTGTGGCCTCGCGTCAGTTTCCGGTCAGCTTCTCCCGCAACGCGGCGAGCGCCTCGTCGCTGGCCAGGGTGCCCTCGGCCGCGGAAGCACCAGAGGACCCGGACGAGCCCGAACCGGAGTCGGAGCCGCCCTCGGAGGAGTAGCTGGTCGGGGTCTGGCCACCGGCCGCCGTGCCGCTGTCGTCCCGGGCGGCCGCCTCGACCTGAGCCTTGTGCGCCTCCCACCGGGCGTGGGCCTCGGCGTACTGCTTCTCCCAGCGCTCCCGGTGCTCTTCGTGGCCGGGCAGCCACTCGTTGGTCTCGGCGTCGAAGCCCTCGGGGTACTTGTAGTTGCCCTGCTCGTCGTACTCCGCCGCCATGCCGTACAGGGTGGGGTCGAACTCGCCGACCGCGGCCGACTCGTCGTTGGCCTGCTTCAGCGACAGCGAGATCCGCCGGCGCTCCAGGTCGATGTCGATCACCTTGACGAAGATGTCGGTGCCCACCTGGACGACCTGCTCGGGCAGTTCGACGTGCCGCTCGGCCAGCTCGGAGATGTGCACCAAGCCCTCGATGCCGTCGTCGACCCGGACGAAGGCGCCGAACGGCACCAGCTTGGTGACCTTGCCCGGCACGACCTGGCCGATCGCGTGGGTCCGGGCGAAGTGCTGCCACGGGTCCTCCTGGGTCGCCTTCAGCGACAGGGACACCCGCTCGCGGTCCATGTCCACGTCCAGCACCTCGACAGTGACCTCCTGGCCCACCTCCACCACCTCGGACGGGTGGTCGATGTGCTTCCAGGACAGCTCGGACACGTGCACCAGGCCGTCGACCCCGCCCAGGTCGACGAACGCGCCGAAGTTCACGATGCTGCTGACCACCCCGGAGCGGACCTGGCCCTTCTGCAGCTCGCGCAGGAAGGTGGTGCGCACCTCCGACTGGGTCTGCTCCAGCCACGCCCGGCGGGACAGGACCACGTTGTTGCGGTTCTTGTCCAGCTCGATGATCTTGGCCTCGATCTCCTTGCCGACGTACGGCTGCAGGTCGCGGACCCGGCGCATCTCCACCAGCGACGCGGGCAGGAAGCCGCGCAGCCCGATGTCGAGGATCAGCCCGCCCTTGACCACCTCGATGACGGAGCCGGTGACGACGCCGTCCTCCTCCTTGATCTTCTCGATCTTGCCCCAGGCGCGCTCGTACTGGGCGCGCTTCTTGGACAGGATCAGCCGGCCCTCCTTGTCCTCCTTCTGCAGGACCAGGGCCTCGACCGCATCGCCCACGGAAACGACCTCGTTGGGGTCGACGTCGTGCTTGATGGACAGCTCCCGGGAGGGAATGACCCCCTCGGTCTTGTAGCCGATGTCGAGCAGGACCTCGTCCCGGTCGACCTTGACGATGACACCCTCGACGATGTCGCCGTCGTTGAAGTGCTTGATCGTCGCGTCGATGGCGGCGAGCAGCTCTTCCTCGGACCCGATGTCGTTGATCGCGACAGCGGGGTTGGCCTTCTCGGCCGTGATAGCAGTCATGTAGTGGGGGCTCCGTAGGTGCACGTGTCGTCGTGGGGCGGACGCGTTCGGAGCGATCCGGACACGATGCCCCGAATGAATGATTCAGGGTTTGTGAGCGCGTTCGAGCAGAATGGTGCTCACGCCGTAGCCTATCGAGCCGCTCTCGCCGGGGTCAAAGCGCGGACAATGCCGGGGTGACCGAACACGCCGCGCGGCGACCCGCCGGCCAGCAGGAGACCGTGCGGGCCAACCGGTCCTGGTGGGACGCCGACGCCGACAGCTACTACGCCGAGCATGGCGCCTTCCTCGGCGACGACGACCTGGTATGGGGTCCGGAGGGGCTCCGGGAAGCCGAAGCCGGGCTGCTCGGAGACCTCGCCGGTCGCCGGGTCCTGGAGGTCGGGGCGGGTGCCGCGCAGGGCAGCCGGTATGCCGCCGGGCTGGGTGCCCGGGTGGTGGCCAGCGACCTGTCGGCGCGGATGCTGCGCCGCGCCCGGCTCATCGACGCAACGAGGACGACGCGCGTGCCGCTGGTCCAGTGCGACGCCACCGCCCTGCCGTTCGCCGACGCCAGCTTCGAGGTCGTGTTCGCGGCATACGGAGCTGTGCCGTGCGTCGCGGACTCCGGCCGCCTGGTCCGGGAATGCGCCCGGGTGCTGGCGGCGGGCGGGCGGTTCGTCTGTTCGACGACGCACCCTCTCCGGTGGGCGTTCCCCGACGACCCGGGACCGGCGGGCCTGACCGCGCGCTTCTCCTACTTCGACCGGACGCCGTACGTGGAGACCGACGGCGCGCGGACCACCTATGTGGAGCACCACCGGACCCTCGGTGACCGGGTGCGGGAGCTGGCGGCAGCAGGCCTGCGACTCATCGACCTGGTCGAGCCGGAGTGGCCGGCCGACAACGACCAGGTATGGGGCGGGTGGAGCCCGCTGCGCGGGGCGCTGCTGCCGGGGACTGCCATCTACCTGGCGGTCAAGGACGGTTGAGATCGTTGGCATCACCTCGGTCAAGAGTGCGTCTGTTCATGGTCATTGAGGTCGACCGCGCCGATCCGGGCCGCATACCGTCGCCTTATCAGGGTGCGGAAACACGTGCGGCTTCCGGAGGAGCACATGACCGGCTCGACGCGCCTGGCCACCTGGCTGGGCATCCCCCTCCTCGCCGGCGTGGGCTCGTTCGCCACGGCCGGGTCGACCGCGGTCGCCGCACCCCTGCCGGCCAGCTACTCCGCGACGGCGTCGGGCACCATCCTCGGGGTCGACGTGAACCTGACGGCACAGGACCTCGCCCGCGCCGACCTGGTGCACTCCGTTGCGTCGGTGGACAGCACGGCCACCCCGCCCAGCACGGCAACCTCGGCCAACCTCGGCGCCCAGACGGGTCCCCTCGGCGTCGCCGCGACGAACACCGAGCAGGCGCCGCCGAACAGCGTCGAGAGCGGCGCGCTGGTCGAGGCCGCCGCGCTGGGAATCAGCACCGGCGCGATCAGCTACACCGACCGGGCTCGCTGGGCCGGCGTCAACCGCTGCGTCACCGGCACCATCGGCTTCTCCCGGACCCAGACCGACGGCGCCTCGGTCGACCCCGCGGGACTTCCGAACGTGGTCACCACCGGCATCTCCGCGGTGACCACCTCGGTCGAGCTGGCGCCGGAGTCGACGGTCAACGACCGGCGATCGGTGCTGTCAACCGCCACCGGCGAGGTAACCGGCGTGTCCTTCCTCGACGGGGCGGTGCAGCTCACCACCGTCGGCACACCGACCCTCACCGCGAAGGCCACCGGCACCACCGCCGGTTCGTCGGTCACCTACACCCCGCCGACCACCGTAACCGCCGACGTGCTGGGAACCCCGGTCGACGTCGCCGTCGGCTCGACCACCACCCTGACCGTGCCCGGTGTCGGCACGGTCGACCTGTTCGTCGCCTCGGACGCCGACGTCAACCGGACCGTCGCGGCCGACGGGACCAGCGCCACCGGCGATGTCGTCTATATCCGCGCGACCGTCAACCCGCAGGACCCGTCCGGCAACCCGCTGGGCAGCGTCGACCTCGACATCCTGCCCCTGCAGGTCGCGTCCGTGGCCCCGGCCGGGGGCGTCGAGTGCGACACCACGCCGCCGGTCATCGCGATCACCACCCCCGCCGACGCCTCGACGACCAACGACCCGACCCCGGCGATCAGCGGCACGTCGGACGTCGTGAACGGCACCATCACCCTGGTCATCGACGGCGGGGAACCGGTCACCGTGACCACCGACGGCAACGGCGACTGGACCTTCACCCCGACCACAGCGCTGGCCGAGGGCGCGCACACGGTCACCGCCAGCGCCACCGACCCCGCCGGCAACACCGCCACCGCCAGCAGCGGCTTCACCGTCGACCTCACCCCTCCCGCCGTCGCGGTCACCAGCCCGGCGGACGGGTCCACCACCACCGACTCGACCCCGGCGATCAGCGGCACCTCGGACGTCGTGAACGGCACCATCACCCTGGTCATCGACGGCGGGGCACCGGTCACCGTGCCGACCGACGGCAACGGCGACTGGACGTTCACCCCCACCGCAGCGCTGGCCGAGGGCGCGCACACGGTCACCGCCAGCGCCACCGACCCCGCCGGCAACACCGCAAGCGACAGCAACGACTTCACCGTCGACACCCGGGCGTCGGTGGCGATCACGGCTCCGGCGGACGGCTCGGCGACGAACGACACCACCCCGGCGATCACCGGCACCTCGGACGTGGTCAACGGCACCGTCGAGCTGGTCCTCGACGGCGGGACACCGGTCACCGTGCCCACCGACGGCAACGGCGGCTGGACCTTCACCCCGACCGCAGCGCTGGCCGAGGGTGCGCACACGGTCACGGTGAGCGCCACCGACGCCGCCGGCAACACCGCCACCGCCAGCAGCAGCTTCACCGTCGACACCAGCCCGCCGACCGTGGCCGTCACCGAGCCCGCGGACGGGTCGACCACCACGGACACGACCCCGACGTTCCGCGGCACCTCCGACGTGGCCAACGGCACCATCCAGCTGCTCATCGACGGCCGCCCGCCCGTGACCGTGCCGACCGACGCCAACGGAGACTGGAGCTACACCCCGACCGCCGCGTTCGGCACCGGCCGCCACACGGTCACGGTCACGGCCACCGACGCCGCCGGCAACACGACCACCGACACCTTCGCGTTCACCGTGCAGGAGTCGGCCGGGGGCGCCCTGCCGAGGACGGGCGCTTCGATCGCCGGGACGGCCCTGCTCTCTCTCCTGCTCGTCCTCGGCGGTGGGCTGGTCAGCTGGACGGCCCGCCGCCGCCTGGGCAGCCCCGGGCGGTAGACCCGGGTGACGACCTCGGCGAGGCGTCCCCACGGTCGTACTGTGGGCGGGTGCCCAACTGGCCGGCGGAGTACGCCGCGCTTGCCGCGGCCGAGGCCGACAACGGACTGAGCCCCGAGGACCTCGAGCGGCTCTCGGTCGCCGCGTTCATGGTCGGCCGGGACGAGGAGGTCGTCCTCCTTCGGGAGCGCGCACACCGGGAGTACCTGTCCCTGGGGCGACCGGAGCAGGCCGCGTGGTGCGCCTTCTGGGCCAGTTTCCACCTGCAGAACCGTGGCGAACACGCGCAGGCGGCCGGCTGGGCGGCGCGGCTGCGACGGGCTGTCGAAGACGGCGGCGACCCGGACGGCAGGTTGGCTCGGTTGCTGCACGTGCGCGACAGCGTCGCGCTGATGTTCGCCGGACGGGCGGCGGAGGCGCTGCCTGTCCTGGAGTCCCTCGCGGCGCAGGCCGCTCGGTGCTTGGAGATGGACGCCTCGGTGCTCGCCGGTCTGGCCCGTGCCCGCTGCCTGGAGATGCTCGGCCGGCGAGCGGAGGCGGTAGTGGCCATCGACGAGGCCATGGTGCAGGTCGTCGGCGGGCGCGCTGCGCCCGAGGTCACCGGCCTGGCGTACTGCGTCGCGGTGGACCTGTGCATGGGCTGGTACGACCTGGGTCGGGCCGACGAGTGGACGAACGCGCTTGCCGCATGGGTGAACGAGCAGGCCGGCATGGTGCCCTACCGCGGAGTCTGCCTCGTGCACCGAGCCGACCTGTCCTACCTGCACGGCCGCTGGACGCAGGCCACGCAGGAGGCGCAGGAGGCCTGCCAGCGGCTTCTGATCTCCCGGGAACCGGCGGTCGGCGGCGCCCACTACCGCCTGGGCGAGGTGGCCCGGCTGCGCGGGCGGCTGGCCGCAGCGGAGCGCGCGTACGCCAAGGCGGCGCAGGCCGGCCAGGAGGTTCAGCCGGGGCTGGCCCTGCTGCGGCTCGCCCAAGGTCGGGCCGACGCCGCCGCGGCCGGGCTGGACCGCGCGCTCGTCGAACGCGGCCAACATCCGGAGCTGCTCGCCGCCCGGGTCGAGGTGGCCCTGTCGTGCGGAGACCGGCCCACGGCCCGGTCTGCCTTGGAAGCGCTTGCCCAGGCCCTGCCGCAGGAGTGCCCAGCGTTCCTGCTGGCGCTGCGGACCCGTTGCCAGGGCGCGCTCCTACTGGCCGAGGGAGATGCGGCCGCGGCCCTGCCGGTGCTGCGCCGCTCCTGGACCCTGTGGCACAAGGTGGACGCGCCCTACGAGGCCGCACGGACCAGGCTCCTGGTAGCCCAGGCCTGTCAGCGGCTCGGTGACGGGGACGCCGCCGCGATGGAGCTGGCCGCCGCGTGCGGCGTCCTCACCGAGCTGGACGCGCGTCCGGAACTCGACCGGCTCGGCATAGGAGCTCGCGGCCATGGCGACCCTGACCAGCTCAGCCCCCGCGAGCGGGAGGTCCTCGCACTCGTCGCCACCGGCGCGAGCAACCGGGCCATTGCCGCGCGCCTGGTGCTGTCGGAGAAGACCGTCGCGCGCCACCTGAGCAACATCTTCGACAAGACCGGGGTCGCCAGCAGGTCGGCGGCGACTGCCTATGCCTACGACCACGGGCTGACCTGACTGGGTCGTTCTGCCCATTGCCGCCGACCGCCGGGATCGGTCATCCGCCCGAGGCGGCCCTCGTCACCGCTCCCCTACCGTCGAATCGGCGAAGGGAGCAGGCCATGGAGCCCACCAGAACACCGTCCGCGAGCAGCTGGCCGGACCAGGTCGAGGTCGCGGTCATCGGGGCCGGCGCGGCCGGGCTCGTCATGGGTCACCACCTGCGCCGGGCGAGTGCCAACTTCGTCCTGCTGGAGCGCGAGCCCCGGGTCGGGGACGTCTGGCGGCACCGGTACGACTCGCTGCGGCTGTTCAGCCTCCCGCGCTACTCCAGTCTGCCGGGTCAGCGGATCGGTGTCGCGGCGCCGCCGACCCGCACCGAGATGGCGAACTACCTGCAGGAGTACGCCGAGCGGTTCCACCTGCCGGTCCGCACCGGTGTCCGGGTCGAGCGGGTCGTCCGGTCGGGCCCCGCGTTTCTCATCCGGACCACATCCGGGGACCTGGTCGCCGACCAGGTGGTCGTCGCCACCGGCGCGCACCAGCGGCCCGTGACACCGGCCCTCGCGGGCAGCCTCGATCCGGCGATCCGCCAGCTGCACTCGCTGGAGTACCGCAACCCGGGCCAGCTGGCGCCGGGCGGCGTGCTCGTCGTCGGGGCGGCCAACTCCGGCACCGACATCGCGCTGGAGGCGGCCGGCGCCGGGCACGAGGTGTGGCTGGCCGGCCGGCACCCGGGCCAGGTGCCCCTGGACATCGACGCGGCGGCATCCCGGCGGGTCATCCCCGTCGTCATGTTCGCGCAACGGCACGTGCTCACCCTGCGCACCCCGATCGGCCGCCGGGCCGAGCGGGAGCAGCGCGGCCACGGCGTCCTGCTCATCCGGAACAAGCTCGCCGACCTGGACGCCGCGGGCGTGCACCGGGTCGGCCGGGTGGCGGAGGTCCGGGGCGGCCGGCCGGTCACCGCCGAGGGCCTCGTCCCCGACGCCGGCACCGTCGTCTGGTGCACCGGCTCGACCCCCGACCACCGGTTCCTCGACCTGCCGGTGCTCGACGACTCCGGGCGTCCGCTGCACGTCCGCGGGGTGAGCCGGGAGCCCGGGTTGTACTTCCTCGGCCTGACCTTCCAGTTCGCGCTGGCCTCATCCACCCTGCAGGGCATGGACCGGGACGCGAGGTACCTGCTGCGGCACATCCGCCGGCACGCGGCCACCGCCGGGCACCCGAACCTGACTGCAGCCGTCTAGCACGGCCGCTCCACGAAGCGTCGGTGCTTCGTCAGTGCCCGGCGTCGTGCCAGGAGGCGCCCACCCCGACGCTGACCTCGAGCGGGACATCGAGGGCGACGGCCCGGCCCATCTCCTCCCTGACGAGCGCCTCCACGGCGGCCCGTTCCCCCGGCGCGATCTCAAGGACGAGCTCGTCGTGCACCTGCAGCAGCGTCCGGGACCGCAGCGCCTTGTCCCGCAGCGCGTGGTCCACGCGGAGCATGGCCACCTTGATGATGTCCGCGGCAGACCCCTGGATCGGGGCGTTCAGCGCCATCCGCTCGGCCATCTCCCGGCGCTGCCGGTTGTCCGAGGTCAGGTCCGGCAGGTACCGGCGCCGGCCGAGCATCGTCTCG
>DASSLY010000084.1:0-8967 GCA_035689185.1 Dermatophilaceae bacterium | reverse complement strand
CTCGGCGACCAGGCCAGGGTCCATGACCGGGCTCCGGTCGGAGAGCCGAGCCGTCACGTAGGCGCCCATGGCGTCCTGGCCGCGGACTAGGGCCTCCGGGCCCGACAGGTCCAGCCGGCTGCCGTGCGGGTCGAGCCGGTCCAGCAGCGACGGCGAGTCGCCAGGGCCGGGCAGGTCACGGCTGGCCACCACCACGCAGGCGTGGCCGGCCAGCTTGGTCAGCAGGTCGTCGGCGATGGCGAATGCGTGGTCCCGGGCCTCGTCCAGCCCGTCCACGACGAGCACCGGTGGTACCCCTTCGTGCTGCTGCAACGCCCCGACCAGCAGGGCCGCGTTGTAGGGCTTGCCGGTCGTTGACGGGGGCAGCACGTCCCGGTGGACCAGCGCGTTGCCGAGCGCCTCGGCCAGCCGGTCGGCGGTGAGCCCACGGGCATGGGCGTGGGCGGCCACCGCACCCTCGCCGGGGTCGGCGTGCCCGAGGTCGGGCGCGAGCTTGAGCACCCGCTTCCGCTCGGCCGGGTCGGACAGGCTGACCACCCGGCCGACGACCGCGGACTTGCCGGTCCCTGCCAGCCCGGTCACGACATACAGACCCGGGGTGCGGGAGGCGACCCAGCCGACCACGGTGTCGACCTCGAACCGCCGGCCGGTGAACGCCGGCGGCTCGACCTTGGTGGCGCCGGACCTCGCGGCGAGCAGCAGGTGCTCCACGATCCCGGCCTGCCGGCCGTAGTGCCACAGCGGGTTCGGCAGCAGGTCGGACAGCTCGCCGTCGCTGCGGAAGGTGGGCCGGTGCTCCTCCTCGTCCCAGTCGGTGGTGACCGCCTGGGCCACCTGAGCGCCGGTGACGAACCGGCTGTTGCGCCACGTCAGCTGCTGGCTCGCGGCGGCCGGACCGTTGCGGACGACCTTCCGGAACGCGGCGCCGAACACCCCGTCGATGGCCTGCTGCGCCGGGAGCGTCGAGGCGAGGACGCCGACCCAGGCGTGGTCGGCGTCCGGCGGCGCGTCCTCGAGCATCCGGGCCGCGATGTCCACGCCGGCACCGCGACCGGCGCCGGAGTGGCAGGTGTCCAGGACCAAGAGGATCTGGCTCGACCCGGTCGCCACGCAGGCGGGCAGGAAGTCCCCGACCGCCAGCCCGTGCCGGTGGAACCTGGTGGCGTCCGAGGTGAGCAGCCGCAGGAACCCGTTGTGGGACGGCACGCCGTGCCCGCTCCACAGCGCCAGCAGCGGCTTGCCGCGGTTGCGCCCTTCGAGCCCGTCGAGGAATCTGTTCACCGAGGGGAGGTCTTACTTCTTCGGGGCCCGGAACCGGAAGGTCGGCAGCAGCTTCGCCAGCTCGGTGACGTCGTCGTGGGCCTTCGGCAGCTCGTGCATCGCCGCGTAGTGGCGGACTCCCACCCCGATGAACAGCCCGTCCGGCATGACGCCCCCTGATGGTCGCGAACGGGTTGTCCGGTGTTTCGGAGGTAAGGGTGCCTTTCCTGCGCATTCCCTCGCAAGGCGATTGCCGAGCTGGGGCAGGATGGGCCGGTGAGCCTGCACCGCTGGCGCTGGGTCGCGGCCCTGCTGTTCGTCGCGACGGTGGGCCAGCTCGTCGTTGCCGTGCTGTTCGACGCGGCGCTGCCGCAGTTCCACGGCAAGGGGTTCGCCGGGCGGCTGGCCGCCTACCCGGCGCTCATGCTCGCCGTGCCGGCGGTCTGGGCGTGGCGACGGCGGCGCAAGCGGGGCAGCCAGACCTTGCCCTGGGACGGCATTGCACTGATCGTGGCGCCCTTCCTGGTCGACGTCACCGGCAACACGCTGGACCTCTACGACCGCGTCTCCTGGTGGGACGACGCCAACCACTTCGTCAACTGGGCGCTGCTCTGCACCGGAATCGGGTTGCTGCTGCTGCGAAGTCGCATAGCACCGCCCTGGGCGGTGGGCGTCACGACGGCCGGGATCGGCGCGGCGCTGGCGATCGCGTGGGAGCTGGCCGAGTACGTCACCTTCATCCGGTTCGGGACCGAGCTGGACACGGCATACCGGGACACGCTGGGGGACGAGGCGTTGGGGACGCTCGGCGGGATGGTGGCCGGGACGCTGGTCGCTCGCAGAGCGGCTCAGCCGCCCTCGTGGAAGTCGTCGTCCAGCGCCTCCTCCGACGCGGGCACGCGGGCGCGGGCCTCGTCGTAGGTGAGCCCGGTGAGCATCAGCAGGTCGACCACGGTGGAGCGGACCTGGGCCCGCATCACCTCCGCCGAGAGCCCGGGGTGCGCTGCGACCTGGGCGCTGTCGCGGCCGACCGCGCCGAGGGCGTTGCGGACGTTGTCCGGCAGGAGCCGGCGTTCCTGCAGGCCGGAGGCGATGTCGCCGGTTACCCGGCCGAGGTCGGCGATGAGCCGGATGTAGCCCTCGGGCACCACCTCCTCGCCCTGGACCGCCACGAGGGCCCGGCGGACCAGGACCCGGGTGTTGCGCACGGCCCGGTCCAGCGGCTCCACCAGGTCGGCGATCGCCTGCACCGCGGGCAGGTGCCCGCGCCGGAACGGGGACAGCCGGACCACCTCCACCCCCTCCTTGGACAGCGAGCGCAGCTGGATCAGCGCCGTCTCCGAGGTGCGGGCCCGGGCCAGGGCGGCCCGGGCCAGGTCCCTGTCACGCTCCCGCAGGGCGGTCGCGGTGTCGGCCAGGATGCCGGCGAGGTCGCGCGCCACGACGGCGGCCTGCCAGCGCGGTCGGCGCAGCGGGGACGCAGGGACCACGGTGGCCACCGCCAGCGCGATGGCGCCGCCGACCAGCGCGTCCACCCAGCGGTTCACCCCAGCGCTTGGTTGCGAGACCAGGGTGATCACCACGGTGGCGTTCACCGCGGCCTGGGTGACGATGAGCGTGCCCGCTCCGAGCAGCACCGCCACCGACATCGAGACCAGCACCGCCACGCCGACCTGCCAGGGGCCGGTGCCGAAGAGGTGCACGAAAACATCCCCGAAGAGCACACCCACCGCGACCCCGACCATCACCTCGAAGGCCCGGACCAGCCGCTGCCCGTAGGACTGGCCGAGGGTGAGCATCGCCGCGACGGGGGCGAAGAAGGGCGCCGGGTGGTTCAGGACGTACCGGGCGAACGCCCACGCGGCGGCCGCCGCGAAGGCGCACTGCACGATGAAGAAGGCCCGCTGCCGGAGCCGGCCGACCCGGTTGCGCACGGACTGCTGGGACCGGCGCGCTGCCCGGGGCGCCAGGCCGCCGCCCCGGACGCGAGACTCCTGCGAGGGCGTCACGCCTCAGCCGTCCTGCTCGTATGCCGCTCGCAGCAACGGCTCAAGGGACGTCACGTCGTCCGGGGTTGCGTCCGGCGGCAGGTGCAGCCAGTGGCTGGCCTGCGCGAATCCCTTTGCCTCGGCGAGCCGCTCGTCGGCCGGCACGGTGCCCCGGAACCGCAGTCCGACCCGGAGCGCGCCCCGCGGCCCGGGAGCGATCGCGGCGAACTGGCGCCTGCGGACCAGCGGGATGTAGGTCGACCGGCCCTCGGCGCGCACGTCCGGCCCCAAAGCCATGGCGAGAGCGACCACCTGCTCATGGAGCGGCCGCAGGGCCGCCTTCGAACCGGCATACACCCGGTCGGTGTAGCCCGAGACGTCTGGTCTCACCCAGCCGGCCGCCGCCGCGGCGGCGTCGGCCACGGCCCACTGGCTGTTCTGCGGGAGGCTGTGGACGTCTCGCAGCCAGGAGCGGACGGCCAGCTGGTCCAACGGGTCCGGACCGTCCCTTCGGACCAGGTCGACCCACTCCTCCAGGCTGCGTCCGGTGCGCGCCCGCAACGAGGCGGCGACCGAGGTCATCATCGGCGGCGGTTCCATGCCCCACATGATGGCCGCCGCGGGCGGCGCCGCTAACCTCACGTCGGTGAGCGTCGCCATCCGCGTCATCCCGTGCCTGGACGTGGACGCCGGCCGGGTCGTCAAGGGCGTGAACTTCGTCAACCTGCGCGACGCCGGCGACCCGGTCGAGATGGCCCGCCGGTATGACGTGGAGGGCGCCGACGAGCTCACCTTCCTGGACGTGACTGCCAGCAGCGGCAACCGGGCCACGACATACGAGGTGGTGAGCCGGACCGCGGAGCAGGTGTTCATCCCGCTCACCGTCGGCGGCGGGGTGCGTTCGGTCGACGACGTGGACCGGCTGCTGCGGGCGGGGGCCGACAAGGTCGGGGTCAACACGGCCGCGATCGCGCGGCCCCAGCTCATCGCCGAGATCGCGGACCGCTTCGGCGCGCAGGTGCTTGTGCTGTCCGCTGACGTGCGTCGGATGCGGGACGGCTCGGGGCGGTTCGAGGTCACCACCCACGGCGGCCGGCAGGGCACCGGGCTGGACGCGCTGCAGTGGTGCGCCCGGGCGGCCGAGCTCGGCGCCGGGGAGATCTTGCTGAACTCGATGGACGCGGACGGGACCAAGGATGGTTTCGACCTTGAGCTGATCCGGCTGGTCCGCGCCGAGGTGCGCATCCCGATCGTCGCCAGCGGCGGCGCCGGCCGGGCCGAGCACTTCCCGCCGGCGGTGGCCGCGGGCGCCGACGCCGTCCTCGCGGCGAGCGTCTTCCACTTCGGCGAGGTGTCGATCGGGGCGGTCAAGGACCAGTTGCGGGCGGCGGGCCTGCCGGTGCGCTGAGCCGCCACACGGGGGCCCCGGCCGACCGCTCGTGTGGTCTGCCGCCTTTTGGCCGCCTGCTCGGGCGCAGCTCGACGCTCCAGGCGCTTGTTGCTCGGCGACGTACGATTCTGGCGGCGCTGGCCGACGAAAGCGTCCCGTTTGGGGCAACAAGCGGAGCAGGGTGGCCGGGGGTCAGCCGAAGCCGATCGGGCTGCCGGCGAAGGCTGCTGCCGCCTCTCGCGGCCCGTCCAGCACCACCTCGGCCACCCGCTGCCGGCCGGAGGTGTAGAGGGTGAGCTCGCCCGGCGTGCCGTGCAGCACCACGGCGCCCCGGTCCGTGGCGGGCAGGACCTCCAGCGGCCGGAAGCCTTCCGCCACCAGCGTCACCCCGGTCGGCGAGCGCCGCACCGCCAGCCTGGCCAGCTTGCCCAGCGTCCGCCACAGGGCCGCCTCCAGCTCCGGGGACAGCTGCCGGCGCTGCCAGCCGCTGCCGGCACGCAGCAGGTCCTCGTGGTGGATGAAGAACTCGCTGGTGTCGAAGGCCTCTCCCACCCCCAGCACGCGTACGAGCGACCACCGGGGCGGCCCGGACCGGAACCGGTCGACCAGCTCGGGCCAGGGCAGCGCGGCATACCCGTCCTGCACCCGCCGCAGGTGGCCGGCCAGCAGCGGAAGCCGGATCCCGGCCGCCGCGTCCGGGCGGCTCTCCCGGACCACCAGGTGCGCGGCCAGGTCCCGTGCCAGCCAGGGCGAGCACAGCGTCGGTGCGTCCGGGCCGACCGAGACGAGGGTGTCGCAGATGCCCTGGCGCTCCAGCTGGTCGAGTCGTGTCACCCCCCCATCCTCACCTCTGCGGGACCGGAGGGTTCCCGGGGGTCTGTCGGTGCCGTGGGAGACTATGCCGTTCCCCTGTCCGACTGCCGAAGGAGGCGCTCCCGTTGGCGTCCGTGTCCGTCTCCGCCGTCCGTGACGGTATGCGGATCGTCTGGATCGGCGTCCGCCGGGAGCCGAGGTGGTTTGCCGTCGCGGTGGCCGGCAGCGCGGTGTACGGGGTGATGACCGTCGGCACCGCGGCCGTCCTCGGCCGGGTGGTCGACACCATCGTGACGCCGGCGGTCCGGGCGCGCCAGGTCACCGCGGGTCAGCTCTGGCAGGCCGGGCTGCTCATGGCGGGGGTGGTGCTGCTCAACGTCGCCGGCATCATCACCAGGCGGGTGGCCGCCAACGTGACGATGCTCAACGTGGGCGCCCACTACCGGCGCCAGGTGACCCGTCAGTACCTCCGGCTGCCGCTGTCCTGGCACCACCGACATCCCTCCGGCCAGCTGCTGTCCAACGCCAACGCCGACGTCGAGGCGACCTGGATGGTGTTCGCGCCATTGCCGATGGCGCTCGGCGTGCTCGTCATGCTGGCGGTCGGGGTGGTGCAGATGGTCGTCGTCGACGTCGTGCTCGCGGTCATCGGCCTCACCGTCTTCCCGTTGCTGTTCGCGGTCAACGCCGCGTTCCAGCGGGTGATGTCCCCGCGGGTGACGCTGTCCCAGCAGCTGCGCGCAGAGGTCTCGGAGGTCGCCCACGAGAGCTTCGAGGCGGCGATGGTGGTCAAGGCGCTGGGCCGGGAGGAGCACGAGGCAGCCCGGTTCGTTGAGGTCGCCGGCCGGCTGCGCGACGCCAACGTGGAGGTCGGCCGGACCCGCGGCCGGTTCGACCCGGCGATCGAGGCGATCCCCACGCTGGGGACGCTCCTGGTCCTCGCGATCGGCACCGCACGGGTGGCCGCGGGGGCGGTCACGGCGGCCGAGGTGGTGCAGATCGCCTACCTGTTCTCGCTGCTGTCGTTCCCCGTGCGCGCGCTCGGCTGGGTGCTCGCCGAGCTGCCCCGCACCGTCGTCGGCTGGAACCGGGTCAACGCCGTGCTGCAGGCCACCGGCGAGATGGCCTTCGGCCAGGTCTCGCTGCCGCAGCAGGGGCGCGGTCGCGCCCGCACCAGCGGCGCGACATACGGGTATGACGTGTCGGTCACCGACGAGCTAGTGGACAAGGCGCCGCCCGCGGTCCGCGACGTCACCCTGGACGTGCCGGCCGGGGGGACCGTGGCCCTGGTCGGGCCGACCGGGTCGGGCAAGTCCACGCTGGCCTCACTGGTCCTGCGGCTCGTCGACCCGGACTCCGGTGTGGTCACCATCGACGGAGTGGACCTCCGAGAGGTCCGTCGGGGGGGAGTGGCCGCGGTGGCCGCGTTGGTGCCGCAGCAGACGTTCGTGTTCGACGACACGGTCCGGGGCAACATCACCCTGGGCGCGGACTACACCGACGAGCAGGTGTGGGAGGCGCTGCGGGTCTCCCAGGCGGACGGGTTCGTGGCGGCGCTCGAGCACGGCCTGGACACCCGGGTCGGCGAGCGCGGGGCCAGCCTGTCCGGGGGTCAGCGGCAGCGGATCGCGCTGGCGCGCGCGGTGGTGCGGCAGCCGCGGCTGCTGGTGCTGGACGACGCCACCAGCGCGGTCGACCCGAGCGTGGAGCAGGCCATCCTGGGCGCGCTGCGCGACTCCAGCCGCGGCACGACGGTGCTGGTCGTGGCCTACCGGATGGCCACGATCGCCCTCGCCGACGAGGTGGTCTACCTCGAGCGGGGCGTCGTGGTCGACCACGGCACCCACGCGCAGCTGCGGCAGCGGTGCGCCGGGTACGCGAAGCTGGTCACCGCATACGCCCGGGAGGCGGCCGAGCGTGCCGCCATCGCCGCGGACGAGGAGGACGTGCGGGTCGGAGGCTCGCCGTGAGCAGTGCCGTCGACGTCGGGGCCCGGTTGGGCACTCTGGCCACGCTGCGCCGGGGGCTGCAGCTGTCGCCGGAGCTTCGCGAGGGCATCTGGGTGACGGTCGCGCTGGCGATGGTGTCCACCGTGGGCCGGGTGCTCGTCCCGTTCGTGGTGCAGCAGACGGTGGACCGGGGCATCGCCGCGCCGGGCGGCCCGGACGTCGCGCGGGTGGCGTGGCTGGTGCTCGCGGCCGCCGGCGGGCTGCTGCTGACCGCGGTGACGCAGTATGTCGTGAACGTGCGACTGTTCACCGCCTCGGAGAGCGGCCTGGCGACGTTGCGGACCACCGCGTTCCGGCACATTCACGACCTGTCCGTGCTCACCCAGAACACCGAGCGACGGGGCTCGCTGGTCTCCCGGGTGACCAGCGACGTCGACACCATCTCGAACTTCGTCCAGTTCGGCGGGCTGATGCTCATCGTGTCGCTCGGCCAGCTGACCGTGGCCACGGTGCTCATGGTGCTCTACAACGCGGTGCTCGCCGCCGTGGTGTGGGCGTGCTTCATCCCGCTGTTCCTGGCGATCGGCCGGTTCCAGCGGGTGATCGGAGCCGGCTTCACCGAGGTACGCGAGCGGGTCGGGGCGATGCTGTCCGCGGTGTCGGAGTCGGTGGTCGGCGCTGCCACCATCCGGGCCTACGGCGTCGAGGACCGCACCGCGGTGCGGGTGGACCAGGCCATCGCCGAGCACCGGCGGGCCTCGGTGCGGGCCCAGGCCAAGGCGGTGCTGGCGTTCAGCTCCGGCCAGCTCGTCTCGGGCCTGACCACCGCGGTCGTCCTGGTGGTAGGCACCGTGCTCGCCGTGCACGGCGACCTGACCCTCGGCGAGCTGCTGGCCTTCCTGTTCCTGGTGCAGCTGTTCACCATGCCGGTGCAGATGGGCACCGAAGTGCTCAACGAGCTGCAGAACGCCGTCGCCGGATGGCGCCGGGTGATCGGCGTGGTCGACACCCCCGCGGACGTGGCGGACCCCGGGCCGCGGGGGCGGGTGCTGCCGCGAGGGCCGATCACGGTCGACTTCGAGGACGTGTCGTTCGCCTACCCGGGGGGTGACCTGGTGCTGAGGGACGTGTCGCTGCACATCGGGCCCCGGTCGCGGATCGCCGTCGTCGGTGAGACCGGATCCGGCAAGACCACCCTGGCCAAGCTGCTGACCCGGCTGATGGACCCCACGTTCGGCGCCGTGCGCATCGACGGGGTCGACCTGCGCGAGGTCAGGTTCGCCTCGCTGCGCAGCCGCGTCGTGCTCGTGCCGCAGGAGGGGTTCCTGTTCGATGCGAACCTGCTGGAGAACATCCGCTTCGGCAAGCCGGACGCCGACGCCGACGCGGTCGAACTCTGCCTGACCGAGCTCGGCCTGGACGAGTGGCTGGCCGGGCTGTCGCGGGGGCTGGACACCCCGGTCGGCCAGCGGGGCGAGTCGATGTCGGCGGGGGAGCGGCAGCTGGTCGCCCTGGCCCGGGCCTACCTGGCCGACCCCGACCTGCTGGTCCTGGACGAGGCCACCTC
>DASSLY010000083.1:0-26906 GCA_035689185.1 Dermatophilaceae bacterium | reverse complement strand
CCGAGCCGGCGAGCCGCGGCGATGCCCATGCTGTAGGCGGCCACGGTGGCGACCAGCGCCAGGCCGAGGACCGGGACGACCCAGCCGGTGGTGACCGGTCCCAGCCTCACGTCGTCGAGCGACGCCGTCAGCGGCAGGAGGCCGAGCGCCGCGGCCGCGAGCAGGCCGAGGGCACCGATGCCGGTGCCGGCCCAGGCCATCGACACCGGCGGCAGCGCCTCCTCGGCGCGAGCGGACAGCACGAAGTAGACCGCCACGCCGGTTCCCGCGGCGAGTCCCCACAGCACGCCCACCGGGTCCAGCCGCGTCGGTCCGCTCAGGTCCAGGACGAGGACCAGGCCGAGCAGTGCCGCCGCGGACCCGCCGACCGTGAGCCAGCCGGGCCGCTGCCGGGTGCGGAACCAGACCCAGAGCACCACGAGCACGATGCCGAGGTACTCCAGCATGAGCGCCACCCCGACCGAGAGCCGCTGCACCGCGGAGAAGTAGGCGAACTGGCAGCCGGCGACCGCAACCAGGCCGAACGCGCCCAGGATGGCCGCCGAGCGCGCGGTCCACCGCACCGGGTGGCGGCGTAGCTGCAGCACACCGGGCACCGTGAGGACGAGCGCGGCCAAGGACACGCGTGCGGTCACCGCGGCACCCGGGGACCACCCCGCCGCGGTGAGCGCGGAGGCGAACGTCCCCGACGTGCCGAACGAGGCCGCGGTCAGCAGGGCGAGCCCGAACCCGGACCGCAGCATGGTGGCCTTCCCGTCCTGTAAGGAGTAAAGTACGCCTTTACACATGACACTATCGCTGCGGCCTGTCAGGAGTCAAGTTGGTTTTCGCCCATGACACCGAGGTGTCGCTCACCTCGGCCGCGGTCGTGGTGAACACCTGGCCGGGGCGCCACCCCGGTGCGGCCGAGGGGCTGCCCGACCGAGCAGCGCTGGACGAGCTCGTGCGCCGGCTGCAGTGGACCGGCTCGCGCACCCACACGGCGCAGGAGCTGGAGGCGGTCCGAGCGTTGCGGCCGCGACTGGCCGAGGTCTGGACCGCCGGGGAGGACCGGGCGGTAGAGATCGTCAACGGGCTCCTGCGCGAGAATCGGGCGCTGCCGCAGCTGGTCAAGCACGACCAGTGGGACTACCACCTGCACGCGACGCCGGCGGAGGCGCCGCTGGCTGCCCGGATGGCGGTCGAGGCCGCGCTGGCGCTGGTCGACGTGATCCGGATGGGCGAGTTGGACCGGCTGCGCATCTGCGAGGGAGCCGACTGCGGCGACGTGTTGGTGGACCTGTCCAAGAACCGGTCTCGTCGCTACTGCGACGGCGGCTGCGGCAACCGGGCCAACGTGGCCGCATACCGCGCCCGCAAGCGCACCCCGGTCGAGGGGGCTACAGCAGTCCGTGCGACTTCAGCAGTAGGTAGTGGTCGGTGAGCGCGACCGGCAGCGCCTGCGGGTCGGCGTCGACGACGTGCACGCCCAGCCGCCCGAGGACCGCGGCGGTCCGGGCCCGCAGCGCCAGGGTCCGCTGGGCCGCTGCGGCGTCGTAGACCGCGGGCACCGAGGACACGTCCGCGGCCATCCGCGCCAGCGCCGGGTCGGCGACCGAGGCCAGCACGACCCTGTGGTGCCGGGTCAGCATCGGCAGGGTTGGCAGCAGGCTCTCCTCGACTGCGGCCGGCTCAACCGTCGTCAGCAGCACGACCAGCGACCGGTGCCGGCCCAGAGCCGTCACTGCGCCGGCGAGAAGCGACCAGTCGGCTTCGACGAGGGCCGGCTCCAGTGGTGCCATCACCGAGACCAGGGCGCCCAGCAGCTCGGTCCGCGACGCGCCGGTCAGCCGGGCCCGCACCCGCCGGTCGCCGGCCAGGAAGTCGACCCGGTCCCCGGCCCGGGCCGCCAGCGCCGCCAGCAGCAAGGCGGCGTCCATGGCCGCGTCCAGCCGCGGGGTGTCGCCGACGCGACCGGCCGAGGTGCGTGAGGTGTCCAGCACCAGGACGATCCGCCGGTCCCGCTCCGGCTGCCACGTCCGCACCACCACCCCGCCGCGCCGGGCGGTGGCGCGCCAGTCGATGCTGCGGACGTCGTCGCCCACCACGTAGTCGCGCAGCGAGTCGAACTCTGTCCCCGCGCCCCGGACCCGCACCGCGGACCGGCCGTCCAGCTGCGGCAGCACGGCCAGCCGGCTGGGCAGGTGCTTGCGCGAGGTGAACGGCGGCAGCGCCCGGATCGTCCCCGGCACCGACATCGACCGTTGCCGACCGGCCAGCCCGAGCGGGCCGACCGACCGCACGGTGACCCGGTCGGCCCGGCGGTCGCCGCGGCGGCTGGGGGTCAGCGTCGTCGTCAGCGCGACCCGCTCCCCGCCTGCCACAGCGACCGTATGCCGCTCGCCCCGGGCACCGGCGGACGGCTGCCACGCGTCGCGCACCCGTGCGCGCAGCCGCCGCGTCCCCGGGTTGGCCAGCAGCAGCGTGCTGCTGCCGGACTCGCCCAGCCGCACCTGCCGCACTCCGGTCCGGGACAGCTCCAGCCGCCGTGGGCTCACCGCCAGCGCGAGGTCCAGCAGCACCGCCAGTAGCACGACCAGCCACCACACCCGCACGGTCAGGCCGGTGGGCGAGAGCAGCACGGCCACCAGCCCCAGCAGGAGCAGCAGCGGCGTCCGTCCGGTGAGCGCCATGTCTGAGCGGGGCTCAGCGGGGCACCGGGACCGAGGCCAGCGCCGACGCCAGGACCGACCCCACGGACACGCCCTCCAGCTCCGCCTCCGGCCGCAGCCCCAGCCGGTGCGCCAGCGTCGCATGGGCCAGCGCCTTGACGTCGTCCGGGGTGACGAAGGACCGTCCGGACAGCCAGGCCCAGGCGCGGCTGGTCGCCAGCAGCGCGGTCGCGCCGCGCGGGCTGACGCCCAGGGAAAGCGACGGTGACTGCCGGGTCGCCCGGGCGATGTCCACGATGTAGCCCATCACCTCGGCGGAGACCTGCACCGAGCGCACGGCGGCGACGCCGGCGTCCAGGTCCGCCACTCCCGCCACGGGCGCCAGGCCGGCCGCTGCCAGGTTGCGCGGGTCGAACCCGGCGGCGTGCCGCTGCAGCACGGCCACCTCGTCCCCCCGCGGCGGCAGCGGCAGGGCGACCTTCAGCAGGAACCGGTCCAGCTGGGCCTCCGGCAGCGGGTAGGTCCCCTCGTACTCCACCGGGTTCTGGGTCGCCGCCACCATGAACGGCGCCGGTAGCGGCCGTGGTGTCCCGTCCACCGACACCTGCCGCTCCTCCATCGACTCCAGCAGCGCCGACTGGGTCTTCGGCGGGGTGCGGTTGATCTCGTCGGCGAGCAGCAGGTTGGTGAAGACCGGCCCCTCGCGGAAGGAGAACTCCGCCGTGTGCGGGTCGTACACCAGCGACCCGGTGATGTCGCCGGGCATCAGGTCCGGGGTGAACTGAACCCGCTTGGTCGACACCGACAGCGCCGCGGCGACGGAGCGGACCAGCAGCGTCTTGGCGACACCGGGCACGCCTTCGAGCAGGACGTGCCCGCGGCAGAGCAGGGCGATGAGCAGCCCCGACACCGCGGCGTCCTGCCCGACCACCGCCTTGGCCACCTCCTGGCGCACCGCGAGCAGCGCCTCCCGGGACACCACGTGGTCCTGCGGCACGGCGTTGCCCTCCTCCGGCATCTCGGTCAGCTCCGTCAGTTCGGTCACGCCGGCAATCCTTGCCGACGGACAGCCCGCTCCAGCTGTTCCAGCTCACCGGCGAGCCGGACCAGCTGCCCGTCGTCCATCCCGGCCGAGCCGGCCGGCGGGTCGCCCAGCAGACACAGCACCGCGTCATACGGGCGGTTGCTCGCCGACGCCGCGGCGGCGGCGATGGCGGTCGCCGGGGTGCCGGCCGGCAGGCCCAGGTATGCCGCGAGCCTGGCTCTCGTCGCATGCCGCAGCACCGCGGCGGCCCGCTCGCGGTCCCGGGCGCGGCGGTACATCCGGCCGCGGCTCTCGGTGGTCTCGACGGCGCGTACGACCACGGGAAGCGGCTCGGTGACCAGCCGGCCCAGCCGGCGACCGCGCCACAGCACGAGGGCGAGCGCGGCGGACGCGAGGACCAGCAGTCCCGGTCCGGCGACGGGGGGCACGACGCTCTCGCGGCCGGGCCGGTCGCCCACCTGGACGTCGCCGAGGCTGGGGACGTACCAGACCAGGTGAGCGGTGCGGCCGAGCAGCCGCAGCGCCAGGGCCGCGTTGTCGGCCTGGGTGATGCCGTCATTGCTGAGGAAGTCGCTGGCCCCGACCACGGTCACCGGCAGGCCGGACCCGGTGGCCAGGCGCACCAGGTAGGGGCCATCGTCGCCACGGAAGCACGTGTCCGCCGCCCGCTCGCTGAGGTAGGCGATGCGGGGCCGGGTGAGCTGGTCCTGCGGGTCGGCCAACGCGGTCGAGCAGCCCGCGGTCGCCGACTGCCGCACCGACCGGACGGCCCGTGCCGGCAGGCCCATCGCGTCCAGCACCGGCTGTTCGGGCGCGAGAAGCACCAGGCCGGAGCCCCGGCCGGCGACGTCGGCGGCGTGGCGAGCGGTGCGGTCGGAGAGCCGGTCCGGCAGCGAGACCAGCACGGTCGTGGCGGTCCCCACCTCGCGGGCCGCCAGGTCGGCGGCGGAGCGGGCGATGTCCACCCGGACCCCGCGCTGGCCGAGCACCTGGGCGACCGCTCGGGCCCCACCAGGCAGCGCGTTCTGCGGGTCGAGGCGCTCCCGGTGCGGTTCCTGGCTGCTGGTGAGCACGGTCAGCGCGGCCACCGAGCCGAGAACGAGCAGGACGAGCAGGACGGGCAGGGCCCGGCCGGCGCGGGGCAGCCGGCGGCGCGCTGGCGTGCCGCCAGTGGCGGTCAGGGCGGTCACCGCGCGGCCTGCGCCACCGGCAATAGCGGACGTGCGGCGGCAAGCGCACGGTCCAACTCGACCAGCCACAGCGCCGTATGCCGGTCGGGCCGGCTCCCGCCGTACCTGACCTGGTCGAACACCGTCGCGGCACGCCTCAGGTCATCGGCTCGCTCCGGGAACCTCGGTGCCAGCGCGTCGCCGATCTCGTGCGCGGTGAGCCCCGGGGCGTCGGCGAGCAGCGTCCGGTCGGCCATGTCGCGGGCGATCGCCCGGAAGGTGTCCAGCACCGCCGCTGCGAGGTCGTCGCCAGCCAGGGCGTCCGCGGCGCGCCGGCGGTACTGCGCGGCGCTGCGGTCCAGCTCGCCCAGCGTCGCCTCCCGCGCCGCCCGGACCCGCCGCTCGCGCTGCACGCGGGGCAGGACGACGGCGAGCAGCCCGACCACGAGCAGGGCCAGGAGCGCGGTGACCCACGGCGGGAGCGCCGTGGCGGCACTGGGGTCGGGCCCCCCGATGAGCTGCTCCCACCGTTGCAGGATCCATCCCACGATGCGGTCCACGACGGGCACCTCGTGGTAGGCCGGCTTGCCCAGTTCGGCCTCCAGCAGCCGGCGTGCCTCGCCCGGGCTGGGCTGCGCAGCCAGCGGGAGGTCCAGCAACATCACGCGGGACCGCCCTGGGCGGCCCGGACCAGCACCAGGTCCAGGGCTTCCAGCCGGATCCTGCGGTCGATGTAGAGCAGCCCGACCACGGCCGCCATGAACGGCGTCGTGACCGCGCCGGCGAGCAGGGCCGATAGGTGGTTCGCGAAGGCGGCGCCGAACAGGCCCGACTCGTTGCCCGTCCCGGTGATGCCCAGCAGGATGCTGGAGGCCAGCGAGAAGGGCAGCTGCAGGATGTAGGAGACGACACCGACGAGGACCGCGGATAGCACGCTGATCCCGAGCAGCCGCCAGAAGGCTCCCCGGACCAGGGACCAGGAACGGCGCAGGGCGCTGGCGACACCGATCCGCTCCAGCACCAGCGCCGGTCCGGCCAGCATGGTCTTCACCCCGACGAAGAGCCACAGCACCAGCAGGGCCGCCGCCCCGAGCAGCAGCAGGAGCACCCCGGCTCCGGTCCGGTCGGTCCTGGCGAGCAGCAGCAGGCCCGGTCCGAGGGTCGCCACCGAGGCGAGCAGGAAGGCCAGGCCCAGCAGCAGGTTCAGCCCGATGAGCGGCAGCAGCCGGCCTCTGGTGGCCCGCCAGGTGTCGCCGAGGCCGGGCTTGCGGCCGAGCACCCCTTCCCCGACCACGTGGATGAGCAGCCCGGTCAGCATCACCGTCGCGACCTGGCCGAAGACCGCGACACCCGCGGCGCCGGCCAGGCTGGCGAAGACCAGCAGGTCCTCCAGGGCCATCGACTGGCCCCGCAGGACCCCGATGGCGCCGGCGGACAGGGCCGCGGACGGCACCAGGAACAGCGCCAGGACCACCACGGACATGCCGATCATCGTCTTCGGGTTGAACCGGATCGACGTGATCGCACCGTCCAGGACGTCGCCGAGCCCGAGGGCCTGCAGCCGGATCGTCCCGGGCTTGTACGCCTGGAACAGGGTCTGGCCGGCCGCGGCGGGCACGGGTCCGTACCCACCCGAAGGTGGCCCGGCGGCGTACCCGGGCGGCGGCGGTGCGGTGGCGTACCCGGGTGGTGGCGGTGCGGCGGCGTACCCGGGTGGTGGCGGTGCGGCGGCATACCCGGGCGGCGGCGGTGGAACGGCCGGTGGTCCAGGTGGGGTCAGGCCACCCCGTGCGCCACGGTCGTCGCTCACGGAAGACCCCCTTGCCGTCCCCCGCGCCGGATGCCGGGGTCCTCCATGATGACGCACCGGTCCGGCTGGCGGACAACCGCCGGCCCGGGCCCGGTGGCAGGGTCCGGGCCGGCGGAACCGCCGGGGTTCAGCTCGTCACGTGGAGCACGCCCTGCATCTCGTTGTGGATCGAGCAGATGAAGAACAGCGTCGTGCCGGGCTTCGCGGTCACCCGGGGGGTGATGGTGGCGCCGTCGAAGAGGATGAAGGAGTCCCCGACGGTGTCGATGCCCGGCTTGCCCTTGTTGACCACCAGGGTGAACGGCGGCAGCCCGTTCCCGTCGGGGTCATGCGCGGCAAGCGCGTCCTGGCAAGTGCCGCAGCTGACACCCAACTCGTCGAGGGTCTGCGGCTGCTCCTGCGCGCGCACAATGGTGAAGACGTGCGGCTCGCCGGGCAGCTCGTCGTTGGAGACGATCGTCAGGCGTTCGCCGGACTTGACGCTCAGTTCGCCGCCGTGCCACTGCAGCGTGTCCTCGATCCGCTGGTTAGGTTCGAAGGTCACGTTGCCGCGTGCCTCCACCCTGCTGCCGCCGGCCGCGAACGCGGTGCTGGACGTGACCGTGGCCAGCGCCACGACTGCCAAGAATGGGATGGTCCTTCGCCTCAACATGTGTGCACCTCCGGTGACGCCTCGTGACACGAGGCTTCGAAACGCCTCTCCAAGCAGAGAGAGCGGTCGGCTGGGCGCCGGGAGGTCTGGGCACAACGCCGTCGGCGCTGGAAGCCAAGCAGACGACGCTACTCCGGTCGCTCAGCGGCTCACAAGGCTGAAAAACCCCTGGCTGATGTCCTACCGATCGCCATGACCTCGCAGGGGGCTACTGACCCTTGGGGTGCCAGACCGTCTTGGTCTCCAGGAACGGCCGGACCCGCGTCAGTCCGGGGTCGGCAGTCCAGTCCGGCTCGGTGTCCGGCGGCCGGAGCACCCGCTTCAGGTTGTCCGCTGCCGCCGCCTCCAGGTCCCCCCAGGCCACCCCGTCGGCCTCGGCCACACCGGCCAGGTCGATGGCGTTGACGTCGCGGTGGGCAGCGAGCCACGGGGCGAGCTCGCCGACCCGGCCGGTGAGCAGGTTGACCACGCCGCCTGGTACGTCCGCGGTGGCCAGCACCTCGCCCAGGGTCACCGCCGGAAGTGGGCGCCGCTCGCTGGCCAGCACGACGGTCGTGTTTCCGCTGACGATCACCGGGGCGAGCACGCTGACCAGCCCGAGCAGGGAGGACCGTTGCGGCGCAAGCACGCCCACCACGCCGGTGGGTTCGGGCACGCTGACGTCGAAGTACGGGCCGGCGACCGGGTTCAGGCCGCCGAGCACCTGCGCGATCTTGTCGGCCCATCCCGCGTACCAGACCCACCGGTCGATGGCCTGGGACACCGCTGTCTCGGCCCGGTGGGCGGTCCCACCCTCGGCCGCGGCGACCTCGGCGACGAACTGGGCCCGCCGCCCTTCCAGCAGCTCGGCGACGCGGTAGAGGACCTGGCCGCGGTTGTACGCCGTCGCGCCGGCCCAGCCCGGGCAGGCCTTGCGCGCCGCGACGACGGCGTCGCGGACGTCCTTGCGCGAGGCCAGCGCCGCGTTGGCGAGAAACCGTCCCCGGCTGTCGGATATCTCGTAGGTCCGGCCGGACTCGCTGCGCGGGAACTTGCCGGCCACATAGAGCTTGTACGTCTTGCGGACCTCGAGCCGCTCCGCGGCGACCGTCATGAGCCGGCCTCGACGTAGGCCGCCAGCCCGTGCCGGCCGCCCTCGCGGCCGTAGCCGGACTCCTTGTACCCGCCGAACGGCGACGTCGGGTCGAACCGGTTGAACGTGTTCGCCCAGACCACCCCGGCCCGTAGCTGGTCGGCCAGCCACAGGATGCGGGACCCCTTCTCGGTCCAGATGCCGGCCGACAGCCCGTATGGCGTGTTGTTGGCTTTGGCGACCGCCTCCGCCGGGGTGCGGAAGGTGAGGACGGAAAGCACCGGTCCGAAGATCTCCTCCTGAGCGATCCGGTGCGTCTGCGCAACGCCGGTGAACACCGTTGGGGCGAACCAGAACCCGCGCGAAGGTAGGTCACACGCGGGACTCCACCGGTGTGCGCCCTCGGCCTCGCCGACCGCGGTCAGCTCTTCGATCTTGCTCAGCTGGGCCCGGGAGTTGATGGCGCCGACGTCGGTGTTCTTGTCCAGCGGGTCACCGACCCGCAGTGTCGCGAGCCGCCGCTTGAGCCGGCTGACGACGTCGTCGGCCACGTTCTCCTGGACCAGCAGGCGCGAGCCGGCGCAGCATACGTGCCCCTGGTTGAAGAAGATGCCGTTGACGATCCCCTCGACGGCCTGGTCCAGCGGCGCGTCGTCGAAGACGATGTTCGCCGCCTTCCCTCCGAGCTCCAGCGTCGCCCGTTTGCGAGTTCCGCTGATGCTGCGAGCGATCGCCTTGCCGACCTCGGTGGAGCCGGTGAACGCCACCTTGTCCACGCCGGGGTGCTCGACGAGCAGGCGCCCGGTCTCGCCCGCGCCGGTGAGGATGTTGACCACTCCGGCGGGGAGGTCGGCCTGCTGGCAGATCTCGGCGAACAGCAGCGCTGTCAGGGGCGTCGTCTCGGCCGGCTTGAGCACCACGGTGTTGCCGCAGGCGAGTGCCGGCGCGATCTTCCAGGACAGCATGAGCAGTGGGAAGTTCCAAGGGATTACCTGGCCGACCACTCCGATCGACCTGGGGTTGCTGCCGATTCCAGCGTGGGCAAGCTTGTCCGCCCAGCCGGCGTGGTAGAAGAAGTGCGCCGCGGCGAGCGGCACGTCGACATCGCGGCTCTCCTTGATCGGCTTGCCGTTGTCGATGCTCTCCAGTACCGCCAGCTCCCGGGACCGCTCCTGCAGGATGCGGGCGATGCGGAAAAGGTACTTACCGCGTTCCGCCCCGGGCAGCCTCGACCAGCGTTCGTGGGCCTTGCGCGCGGCGGCGACCGCGCGGTCCACGTCGGCCGGTCCCGCGTCGGTGACCTCGGCCAGCACCTCCTCGGTGGCAGGACTGACGGTCTTGAAGCCGTTGCCTTCGGCGCCGTCGACGAACTGCCCGCCGATGAACAGCCCGTATGACGGGTGGATGGTGACGATGGACGTGGACTCCGGGGCGGGGGCGTACTCGAACATCGGGTGCTCTCAGTCGATCGTGGCGTAGTCGGGGCCGGAGTACTGGCCGCTGGCCAGCTTCTGCCGTTGCAGCAGCAGGTCGTTGAGCAGGCTGGAGGCGCCGAAGCGGAACCGGTCCGGGGACAACCACTCCTGGCCGGCCACCTCGTTCACCATGACCAGGTAGCGCAGCGCGTCCTTGGTGGTCCGGATCCCCCCGGCCGGCTTCACGCCGACGACCCGGCCGGTGGCCTCCTGCCAGTCGCGGACGGCCTCGAGCATCACCAGGGTCACCGGCAGGGTGGCGGCCGGCTGGACCTTGCCCGTGGAGGTCTTGACGAAGTCGGCGCCGGCGAGCATGGCCAGCCACGACGCGCGGCGGACGTTGTCGTACGTCGCCAGCTCGCCCGTCTCCAGGATGACCTTGAGATGGGCGTCCCCGCAGGCGCCCCGGATGGCGCGGATCTCGTCATACACGCGCTGGTAGTCCCCGGCGAGGAAGGCGCCGCGGTCGATCACCATGTCGATCTCGTCCGCCCCGGCCTCGACCGCCGCCCGGGTGTCGTCGATCTTGACCGCCAGCGGGGCGCGACCGGAGGGGAACGCGGTGGCGACGGCCGCGACGTGGATGCCGCTGCCGCGGACCGCGTCCACCGCGATGGGGACCAGGTCGTTGTAGACGCAGACGGCGGCCACCCGCGGGGTGGCCGGGTCGCTCGGGTCGGGCGTGCGGGCCTTGGCGCACAGCGACCGGATCTTCCCGGCGGTGTCGGTGCCTTCCAGCGTGGTGAGGTCGATCATCGAGATTGCCGTGTCGATCGCCCAAGCCTTCGCGGTGGTCTTGACCGACCGGGTGGACAGGGCGGCCGCGCGCGCCTCCACCCCGACCTGGTCGACACCGGGAAGGCCGTGCAGCCACGTCCGCAGGGACCGGTTGGTGACCGGACCGTCGCCGAGCAGGTCCCTCGGGTCGGCGCGCTCGGCCGTGGTCGCCGCGGTGCGCGAGGTCACCGATCGATGGTAGCCGCCTATGCTCAAGCGGTGGCCAGCGAGCAAGCCGGGCCCACCCGCAACAGGCGGGTGTTTCGCCAGCGCGGCCCGGTGGCGATGGCGGTGCTGTTCGGGGTGGTGGCGGCGTTCCTGCTGGTCTCGGTCGTCTCGGCCTGGGACACGGACCCGGAGCCGGCCTTCCTGGCCTGGGTGCTGTTCGCCATCGTGGGGATCTGGGCCCTGTTCGTGCGGCCCGCCGTGGTGCTGCAGCAGCGCGGGGTGCGGCTGTGCAACATCGTGCGCGACGTCGAGATCCCCTGGCCGCTGGTGCAGGAGGTGGACCACCGGTGGAACGTGAAGGTGTGGAGCGGCGACCGGGCCTACACCGCGTGGGCGATCTCGTCCAAGGCGCCTCGCCCGTCTGCCCGGGCCCAGCTGCTGGGCCTGACACCGGGTCGGCCGGACCCGCCCCGGCCCGCCGACGGTCCGGCCGCCCCTCGGGGGGTCAACGCCAGCGTGGTGGCCGAGGCCATCCGGGCGACCCGCTGGGAGTACGAGGACGCCGTCGAGCGGGGCGACCTGGCACCGGAGCTGGACCCGCAGGTGCGCGTCGGCTGGGTGCCGGTGAGCCTGGTGCTGCTCGGGGCCACCCTGGTGGCGGCCCTGCTGCTCACCGTGGCGTGACGACGAGCGGCCGGAGGGAGCGGGGTCAGCCGGTAAGCGGTCGCAGCGCGGCGGTCAGGGCCGCGAGCCGGGCAGCGGCCTCGGCGCGAGAGGACGCCAACAGCTGCGGCCGCGGCACCGGGACGACCGCTTCCAGGTAGGCCTTGAGCTTGGGCTCGGTGCCGCTGGGGCGGACGACCACCCGGCTGCCGTCGGCGAGGTACCAGCGCAGCCCGTCGGTGGGCGGCAGCCCGGCCGCGCCGGCGGCCAGGTCGTCGAACCGGGTCACCGGGACCCGCCCGAACGACGCCGGCGGGTCTGATCGCAGCCGCGCGAGCACGACGCCGATCTGGGCCAGGTCGCTCACCCGCACCGAGAAGGAGTCCGTCGCGTGCACGCCGTGCGCGAGCGCCAGGTCGTCCAGCAGGTCCAGCAGCGTGCGCCCGGACGCGCGCAGCCCGGCAGCCAGCTCGGCGAGCAGCAGCGCCGCGCTGACCCCGTCCTTGTCGCGCACCACGGCCGGGTCCACGCAGTAGCCCAGTGCCTCCTCGTAGCCGTAGCGCAGCCCCGGCACCCGGCCGATCCACTTGAACCCGGTCAGCGTCTCCACGTGCCGGACGCCGGCCGCAGCGCTCACGGCCGCCAACAGCCGGGAGGACACGATCGAGCAGGCGAACACCGCGTCGGGCGCAACGCCCCGCGCCAGCAGGTGCGCGCCCAGCAGGGCACCGACCTCGTCCCCGCGCAGCATCCGCCAGCGGTCGACGGCCGGGTCGAACACGGCTGCCGCGCACCGGTCCGCGTCCGGGTCGTTGGCCAGCACGAGGTCCGCGCCGACCGAGGCGGCAAGGCCCAGCGCGGCGTCGATCGCGCCGGGCTCCTCCGGGTTCGGGAAGGCCACCGTCGGGAACGCCGGGTCCGGCCGCGCCTGCGACGCCACCGCCACCGGCGGGGCGAAGCCGGCCGCGGCAAAGGCCGCCGCGACCACCCCGCCGCCCACCCCGTGCAGCGACGTGTGCACCATGCGCAGCGACCGCGGGCCGCCGGGCGCGACCACTGCGGCGGCGGCGGCGACGTAGTCGGACACGACCTGTTCGCCGAGCACCTCCCAGCCGGCGGCCGCGCGCGGCACGGACGACACCGACGGAACCGCGGCGATGGCGGCGGCGATGCCGGCGTCGGCCGGCGGCACGATCTGGCTGCCGTCGCCGAGGTACACCTTGTAGCCGTTGTCCTGCGCGGGGTTGTGGCTGGCCGTGACCATCACCCCGGCGTCGGCGCCGAGCGCGCGCACCGCGTAGGCCAGCACCGGCGTCGGCAGCGGCCGGGGCAGCAGCAGCGCCCGACCTCCCGCCCCGGTCACCACGGCCGCGGTATCCGCGGCGAACACATCGGACTTGGTCCGCGCGTCGTACCCCACCACGACGGTCGGGGCACTGCCCAGGTATGCGGTGAGCCCGGCCGCTGCCCGGATCACCACGGCCCGGTTCATCCGGTTGGGGCCGGCGCCGAGGGCGCCCCGCAGCCCTGCAGTGCCGAACTGCAGGAAGCCCGCGAACGCCGCCGCCAGCTCGGCCGAGGCGGCCGGGTCAGCAGCCCCGGCCGCCGACATCAGGGCCGCAAGCTCGGCCCGCGTGTCCGGGTCCGGGTCGTCCGCCAGCCAGGCCGCGGCGGCGTCCGGGACCGTCACGGCAGCGACTCGGCGACCCGGCGCACAACCTCGGCCAGCAGCTGCCCGCACCGGTCGGCGGCCGCCCGGCCAGCCTCGAGCACCTCCGCGTGGCTGAGCGGGACGGCACCGATCCCCGCAGCAGCGTTGGTGACCAACGAGATCCCCAGGACCTCCAGCCCGGCCTGGCGAGCCGCGATGGCCTCCAACGCGGTCGACATCCCCACCAGGTCGCCGCCGAGGATGCCGGCCATCCGCACCTCCGCCGGGGTCTCGTACTGGGGCCCGCGGAACTGCACGTACACCCCCTCGGCCAGCGACGGGTCTACGGAGCGGGCGACGGCGCGCAGCCGCGCGGCATACAAGTCGGTGAGGTCGACGAACGCGGGCCCCTCCAGCGGCGTCGTCCCGGTCAGGTTCAGGTGGTCGCTGATGAGCACTGGTGTGCCCGGCGGCCATTCGGGACGAAGGCCACCACAACCGTTGGTCAGCACCAGGACCCGGCAGCCCGCCGCCGCGGCGACCCGGACCGCGTGGACGACAGCTCGCTCCCCGCGCCCCTCGTAGAGATGGGTCCGCGTCCCGAACACGAGTGCGCGCCGGTCGGTTCCGCCGATCCGGACGGACCGCATCGCCGAAGTGTGCCCGGCGACGGCGGCGTCGGCGAAGCCCGGCACGTCCAGGTTGTCGACGCTCGCCATCGTCTCGCCGACGCGGTCCGCGGTCTGCGCCCAGCCGGAGCCGAGGACCAGCGCGATGTCGTGCGAAGCGGCCCCGGTGCGCGCGGCGATGACTGCGGCGGCCGACTCGGCCAGCTCGAAAGGGTCGGGCATCAGCGTGGCCAACCGGCCGCGACCGCTGCCACCGCGGCGGACGCCTGCGCCGCCGTGAGGTAGACCGGAGTGCCCTGCAGCAACGGCAGCGCGGCATACGCCTGCTTGTCCTGCGTGCCGGCCGCGACCATCGCGGCCAGCCGGGCCGGCCGCAGCCCGGCCGCCAGCCGCAGGTTCTGCGCTGCGTCGGACAGCACGTACTCCAGCCAAAGCCGAGCCGCCGCAGGGTGTTTCGCGTCGGCGCTGACACCGACGGCGCTGGCCTCGGCGACCACCTGGCCGGGTGGGACGACCACCCGCCACGGCGTGGCGGCCCCGAGCGCCGCCTTGCGCGCCAGCTGCGCCTGCTCCAGGTCGACGACGACCGCGGTCTGCCCGCTCGCCACCTGGCCGTCGCTGGCGGGCACGGGCTGCAAGGCACCGGAGTCGCGCAGGCCGGCGAAGAACCCGATCCCGGCGCCGGGCTCGGCCGCGGTGCCACCACGGGCCAGGGCCACCGTCACGAAGGCGTCGAGCGCCGCGCCCGGCCGCCGCGGGTCGTCAGCCAGCGCCACCTTGCCGCGGTACTCCGCCCGGGCCAGGTCGGCCCAGGTCGCCGGGGCCGGGCTGAGCCGGCCGGCGTAGCCGATGGACACCACCGTGGCGAACTCCCCGGTCCACCGCCCGGCGGGGTCCTTCAGCGCGTCCGGCACGCTTGCGGCGCCCTGGGGGCGGTACGCGGCCAGGCCGGTGGCCCGCTCCCGGGAGGCGGGCTGGGGCAGCACCAGCACGTCCCCGGCGGTGGCCGAGGTGCGCACCGCCAGGCCGTAGGCGGCTTGGAACCCGCGGATCACCGCCGCGTTGCCGTCCCGTTCGCGGTCGGCCCCGGTGACCACCACCGTGCCCTCGCGCTTGGCCAGGTCGGCCAGGGCCGCCAGCCCGCCCAGGTCCGCAGCCGAGGTCGCCTTCGCCGACTCGGGCGACACCGTGCTCGGAACCGCCCGCGCGGGCAGCGAGCACGCCGCGAGCGTGGCGACCAGCACGACGGCGGCCGCCCACGGGAGGTGAGCTCGACGCTGACCCGGCGGCACGGCATACCCCTTGCTGTCGTGAAGTTCAGCCGCAGGCTACCGGGCGGGCGATGGTTGGATGGAGCCCGTGAGCGAGCGGGCGCCCTCGGTGGTCGTGCTGGGCGGCGGGCCCGGCGGGTACGAGGCCGCACTGGTGGCGGCCCAGCTCGGCGCCCAGGTGACGGTCGTCGACCGCGACGGCCTCGGCGGGGCAGCGGTGCTCACCGACTGCGTTCCCAGCAAGGCGCTCATCTCGACCTCGGACTTCATGTCCCGGTTCGAGGTGGCGGCCGGGATGGGCGTCACCTTCGACCGGTCTTCCGCGGCCCGGGCCGCAGGCGCCGACCTGGCGGCCGTCAACGCGCGCATCCTCGGGCTTGCCACCCGGCAGAGCGCCGACATCCAGCGACGGCTGGAGGTCGACGGTGTGCGGGTATGCCGCGGGGCCGGCCGGCTGCGAAGCGCCGCGCAGGTGCGGGTCGAGCACGCGTCCGGGCACGTCGAGGATCTCGCCGCGGACGTCGTCCTGGTGGCGACGGGGGCCACGCCGCGGGTGATGCCGTCGGCGGCGCCGGACGGGGAGCGGATCCTCACCTGGCAGCAGATCTACCGGCTGCCCACCCTGCCGGACCGGATCGTCGTCGTCGGCTCGGGGGTGACCGGAGCCGAGCTGGCGCACGCCTACCTCGGGCTCGGCAGCGAGGTGGTGCTGGTCTCCTCGCGGGACCGGGTGCTGCCCGGCGAGGACGCGGACGCGGCGGCGGTGATCGAGGAGGTCTTCCGGCGGCGGGGCATGCAGGTGCTGAACCGGTCGCGGGCGGCCGCGGCCCGCCGCGACGGCGACGAGGTCGTGGTGTCGCTGGAGGACGGGAGGGAGGTCCGCGGGTCGCACGTGCTGCTGGCGGTCGGGTCGGTGCCGAACACCGCCGGCATCGGGCTGGAGCGGGCCGGGGTCTCGCTGACGCCGTCGGGGCACGTCAGCGTCGACCGGGTGTCCCGCACCTCGGTCCGGGGGGTGTACGCCGCCGGGGACTGCACCGGGGTGTTGCCGTTGGCCTCGGTCGCGGCGATGCAGGGGCGGATCGCCATGTGGCACGCCCTGGGGGACGCGGTCGCCCCGCTGAACCTGCGGGCGGTGAGCGCGAACATCTTCACCGACCCGGAGATCGCCACGGTCGGCGCGACCCAGGACGAGGTGGACCGGCTGGGCACCGAGGCCCGGTCGGTGCTGCTGCCGCTGGCCACCAACCCGCGGGCCAAGATCCAGAATTTGCACGACGGGTTCGTCAAGCTGTTCGCGCGCGCCGGGTCCAACATCGTCGTCGGCGGGGTCGTCGTCGCGCCGCGCGCCTCGGAGCTGATCTTCCCGGTGGCGCTGGCCGTCCAGCACCGCCTCACCGTGGACCAGGTCGCCTCCACGGTCACCGTCTACCCCTCGATGAGCGGCTCACTGGCGGAGGCGGCCAGGCGGCTGCACGCCCCGGAGTGAGCTAGCGGGGGCTGTCGCGGGGGTCTGGCGGCTCGGCCGGCGGGGCGTCCCCCGGGACCAGCCCCTCGGCCTCCCAGCGGCGCAGCCGGGACCTGGACGCCGAGCGGCGGGCCCGCCGGACAAGGGGGTACAACACGAGGACGGCGACGACCAGCACCGCCAGGTTGCCCCAGCGGAAGCCGGCCGCCGGCTGGGCGGCCGCCACGGACAGCACCCCGGCGAGCACCCCCGCAGTGTAGGCGCGCTGGCGGCGAGGCAGTCCGTAGGGACGGGCGTGGAGACGGGCGCGGGACTCGCGGCCCGCTTGCTGCGGGGTTAGGTTCGCAAGGGTCGGAACAGACCAGCCAGTGAAGGAGCCCTCGTGACTGTCCCCACCCCTGGCCCGGCATCCCCTCCCACCCCGGCCGACCCTGTCCCCGGCCCGGTGCCGTCCCCGTCGGAGCCTCCGGTCGAGCCGAGACCGGACCCGGAGCCGGGAAGCACGCCCTCGCCGCAGCCGGAGACCACCCCGCCGACCGACCCCGAACCGTCGCTGCTGCCGGGGCCGGCCTGACCGGCCGGCAGCTGGAGGGGGATCCGGGCGGACTTCGGCGCCGGCGCGTCCTACGGGAAGCACGTCGCGGCGACAAGCAGACCGGCCTTCGGTATGCCGTGCGCGCCGAGACCCGGCGCGACTGGCGGTCCTGAGCCAGGCAACCGCGGCCGCGTTACCCGGGCAGCAGCAGCGCGGAGTCGCCGAACTCGTGCCACAGGTAGCCGTGCGCGAGCGCCGCGTCGTAGGCGGCCTGGGTCAGCGCCGGCCCCGCCACCGATTCGACGAGCAGCAGATGGGACGCCTGCGGGTCGTGCCAGCCGGTGACCAGGCCGCCGACCACGCGCACCGGCCGCTCCGAAGAGATGAGCAGGTCGGTCCAGCCGCGTGACGCCCGCACCACGCCATCGTCACCAGTGGCCGACTCCACCGCCCGGGTGGCAGTGGTGCCGACCGCGACGACCCTGCCGCCCGCGCGGCGGGTGGCGTTGACCAGGTCCGCGGCCGACTTGGACACGGCATACCGTTCGGGCTGCGGCGCTTCGCCGGCCTCCTGCGAGGACACCCCGGTATGCAGCAGGACCGGTGCGAACCGCACCCCGCGGGCGACCAGCTCGGTGACCAGGCGGGCACTGAAGGGCCGGGCGGCGCTGGGCATCTCGGCACTGCCCGGCTCGCGGGCGAACACGGTCTGGTAGGCCGGCAGCGGGTAGCGCCGGTCCAGGTAGCCGTAGGCGATCGGCCGGCCGCGGGCCGCCATCACGGTCGCGATGGCGTCGGTCCCCCGCAGGGACGCCCGCCACAACCGGTTGCCCGAGCCGGTCGGCGAGGACCGGGCGCGCGGGTACGGCTCCAGCAGCCGCAGTCGCACCGTGCCGGCCACGGTCACCACCTCGCCGGGGACGGCGTCGAGGACCGGCCGCGCCGCGTCCGGGGCCGAACGGAGTTCCACGACCACGTCGCCGCTGTCCAGCGAGGCGGCGACGTGAACCACCACCGGGCCCAGGGCCGACCCGCGGCCGTCGACCTGCGCGGCGAGCGTGGCCGAGGTGTTGACGACGAGCAGGTCGCCCGCCTGGAGGTGGTCCCCCATCCGTCGGAAACGGGTGTGGGTCACCCCGCTGGGGCCGGCGACCAGCAGGCGCACCTCGTCCCGGGCCAGCCCCCGGCTCTCCGGCGGCCCGCCCGCCGTGCGGGCGTCCGGACCGGCGAAGACCGTGCCGGGCAGGGCGGGCAGCGCGGTCATCGGGCCGTCCCGGGGAGGGGGCCGGGCGGCAACAGGTCCGCTGCGCGGTAGCGGCCGCTGGGTGGCCGCCGGTCGACCAGGTCGAGGAAGGCGGGGACGACCGTGTCCGGCAGCGGCCGGTCGCTGATGTCCTCACCGGGAAAGGCCGCCTGGTGCAGGTCGGTCCGCATGTCGCCGGGGTCCACCGCATACCAGCCGATGCCCGGCTCCTCCGCCGCGAGGGTCCCGGTGAGGTGGTCCAGGGCTGCCTTGCTCGCGGCGTAGCCGCCCCAGCCCGGGTAGTGCGCTACGGCGGCGTCGGAGGAGATGTTCACGACGAGCCCCCCGGCCTGCCGCAGCGGGACGAGCAGCGCCTGGGTCAGCAGCAACGGCGCGACCGTGTTGACCTCGAGGATGCCTCGCAGGACCTCGCCGGTCAGCTCCGCCAGCGGCGGCTGGGGGCTGCCGCCGAGCTGGGAGGCGTTGTTGACCAGCAGGTCCAGCCAGCCGTCCCCCACTGCCGCGGCCAGCGCCTGGCGGTGGCCCGGGTCGGTGACGGAACCGGGGATCGCGGTCAGGTCCAGGGCGGGTGCGTCACGTCGAAGGTCCGCGACCGCCGCGGCGAGGTTGTCCGCATGCCGCGCGTCGATGACCAGGCGCCAGCGGCGCGCGGCCAGTCCGGCGGCCAAGGCACGGCCCAGGCCCGTCGACGCGCCGGTGATGAGTGCTGTCGGCATCTGCCGTCCCTCTCTTCGGTGGGCTACCAGCCTCAAACCTCAAGCGAACTTGAAGTCAAGGGGCTTATCGTGAGGGGATGGTGGACGGCGGCCGGCTTACGGTGGCGGAAGTGAGCGCGCGCAGCGGGTATGCCGCGTCCGCACTGCGCTACTACGAGGGGCTGGGCTTGCTCGAGGCGAGCCGGAGCGCCAGCGGGCAGCGGCGCTACGAGCGGGCCGTGCTGCGCCGGCTCGCATTCATCCGGGCCGCTAGCAACGTCGGACTGACGCTGGCGGAGATCGCCGCCGAACTGGCGACGCTGCCGTCGTCGCGCACGCCGAACCGGGCAGACTGGCAGCGCATCTCCGGCCACTGGCGGGCCCGGCTGGACGAGCGCATCCGGGCGATCGAGGCGCTGCGGGACCGGCTCGACGGCTGCATCGGGTGCGGCTGCCTCTCGCTCCGCTCGTGCAGCCTGTACAACCCCGGCGACCAGATCGGAGCGACCATGACCGGGGCCGGACGGCTCCCCGAGCTGTTGCGGAAGCCATGACTAGGCAGCGGCGCGCGGACGCAGAGGCACTCGACGCCGCCGTCCCGCTGGGCGAGGCCACCCCTGGGCGCTGCGCCCGGCCAGACCCAAGGCTGCCGAGGTCACCCGGGTCGCGCACCGACCTGCTCGCATAGGCTGCCGGCCATGGCGGTGCGGGTGGGGGACTGCACCCTGGTGCAGCGGCTGGAGCGCGGCGGTCGCGCCGGCAGCGAGCTGACCGGGGTCTTCCTCGCGCGGGCCGACAGGACGCACGAATGGGTGATTGTCGACGTCCGTCGTGCGGACGTGCTGCAGCCCCCCGACGACGACCTGGACGCCGAACTGGCTGCCCGGCCGGGGCTGCTGGTGCCGGTCCGGCGGGTCCGCGACCGGGCGCGTGGCCTGGTCGGCCTGGTCGAGCCCCTGCGGCCGCGGCAGTCGCTGTTCGCCCACGGCGCCATGGACCCTCAGGTCGCTGCGGCGCTGTTCGCCGGCCTGCTGCAGGACACGGCCCCGGTGCTCCAAGAGCGAGTCGGCTTCGGCCCGCTCACCACGCACGACGTCGTGCTCGTCGAAGCCGGTGGTGCAGGCGGCGTCCGGCTGGCGCTGGTCACCGGCGGGGTCCAGCGGCTGCCGGCCCGGGCCACGGCGCGGCGCAACCTGACCGCGGTGCTCCGGCTGCTGCCGCAGACCGGCGGTGCCAGCGGACCGCTCGCGGAGCTGGTCCGGTCGCTGCTGCGCGGGGTCGAGGACGGGTCGCTCGACGCCGTCGGCGCCGCCGACCGGCTGTGGCTGTTCGCTCGCCCCGTGCCGCCGCCGCCGGACCTGCCGCCGCTGCCGCCGCTGCCCGACCAGGAGGCTGAGGCGGACCGGGCCGCGGCGCTGCCGGCGCCACCGCGGGGACTGCGCCGGGTTGGCCCGCTGGAGATCGGCATGGCCGTGCTCGGCCTCGCGGCGGCCGCGGCCCTCGTCGTGCTGCTCCAGGAGCCCGCGGCCCCGGCACCGGCCGACGGGGCCACCCCGGCCTCCGCCGCAACGTCGTCGACCTCTGCGCCGGCCGTCAAGGTCCAGCCAGACCCGGCTGCCGTGCCCGCCGTCGGGCGGCCCTGCGCCTTCTACGACGTCGGGGTGCTCGACCGGTCGGGTACCGCGGTGCTGCAGTGCACGCTGCAGGACGACGGCACCTATCGGTGGCGGAACCGGTCGTAGTGACCGCGAGCTAGAGCCGTCCCCGCCGCATCCCGGAGACCAGCAGGTCGACTCCCAGCACCCGCCAGGCGACCAGGCCGAGCGCGGCGAAGGCGACCAGAGCCAGGGCGGCGATGAGCAGCAGCCGCCCGCCGGCAGGGGAGGCGACCCTACCTGCCGGCGGCGGCGCCGCAGCCGGGGTGGGGGTCCTCCCCAGTGCGGCGAACCTCGGGACGCCACCGGGGGACCCGGTGACCGCCACGTCGAGCCGAAGCGGCACGACGTAGTCGCTGGTGTTGGCGCCGGCCTGGACCACGAAGTACTGGTAGCCGGCCAGGTCGCTGACGCCGGGCGCGCTCACCGACCGGTCGAGGTACCTGGCCGTGTTGCCCGCGGTTGTCAGCGAGAAGCCGGAGCCGTTGTACCGGCGGCTCACCCGGGCGCTCGGCTGCTCGGACCCGTCGGAGGACAGCACCCGCACGTCCACCGGGACGGCGTGGGCGCCGGCGGCGGCCTTGCGCACCAAGGGGCCCCCGTCCAGCGCCTCCAGGGTCAAGACCGCCCGCTGCCCCCACTGGGTGCGGACTCGGTACACCAGGGTCTCGCCGGGCTTGACGGTGTCCAGCCACGACCCGGCTGCCAGCGTGGCGGCCAGGCTCAACGAGGACCCGCCGGTCGTCTCCTTCGCCGGCTCCCTGACCGGGACCGGGTCCGGGGACGGGTCGGCCTCGCCGGCGGGAAGGCTCCCCGAGGAGATCACCGGCGGCTCCTCGACGACCAGCAGCTCGAACGGGGTGTCGCCGGCCTCGGCGCTGGCGGCCGGGGTGTCCCGGGCGACCACCACGGTCACCCGACCGGCCTTTCCGCACGGCCTGACGTCCCGCGGGTCCGCGGAGACGGTGACGGCCAGCGAGGCGACCAACAGGCCGTCGACGCGCCCCGGCCGCACCCGCTGCACCGATTCCTCGACGCACTGCCGCCCGTCCCTGCCGAGCACGCGCAAGCGGAAGCCGTCCTGGGCGGTGACGGACTGCGGGGTCGGCCGCAGGGCCGCGCTCAGGTGGTATGTCGCGCCCGCCCGGGTGGTCACGGCATACGCCCGCTGACTGGGTTTCGACCCCAGCAGGTCGCTGTACAGGCCCGGCAGCAGGTCCGGGCCAGGTCGCGTCGGCGACGGCGACCCGCTCACCTGGGTGCCGCTGAAGCTCAACGCCCGGCCGGCCCGCACCGACGCGGTCCGCAGCGTGCTCGACAGCTGGTCGGCGTCGGCCGCGGCGTCGTAGCGGCCGCGACCGGCGGCGGCGATGCACTCCAGCTGCCGGCGGGCCTGGCCGTCCACGCCCAGCCCGATGACGTCGATCTTCAGGTCCAGCCCCGTGGCGGCCACCTGGCGAGCCGCCGGGCAGGCGTCCTTCAGGCAGGACTCGCCCCCGCCGGACACCAGCAGGATGCTGCGGGCACCGGTCGGGCCCACGTCCTTCAACGCCTGCTGCAAGGTGTAGCCGACCGGGGCCTGACCGAGCGGCTTCACCGCCTCGACCGCAGCCGCGAGCTGGGCACGGTTTCCTGCCCCGAGTGGCACCGCCAGCTGGGTGTCCCTGCAGGCCGCTGCGCGCTGGCGGGAGGGCACCGTCCCCCCGAAGACCCGCAGCCCCACCAGGGCCCGAGGCTCCAGCGACGGGATGAGCTCCAGCAGCGCCCGCTTCGCCCCCGCGATCTTCGGCTGCCCGGTGCCGTCCTTCTCCTTCATCGAGGCGGAGGAGTCCAGCAGCAGGATCAACCGGCCAGGGTCGTCCGGCACGGGGGCGCGGGGAAACGTCAGGCGGAACGTCGCGGGAAGGGTCTGCGGCAGCGGGAGCGCGCCGCCCGGCAACAGCGGCAGGGCGGCGGCGAGCGCCGCCAGCGCTGCCCGCCGTCCGACTGCCCCCATGGGTGTCATGCTAGGGCGGGTCCCGGCGGTCCCCGCCGGCCTCACCGCCGGCCTCACCGCCCGCCTCACCGCCGGCCTCACCGCCGGTCCCCACGGCCGTCGCCTCTTCCTCTGCCTCCCATTCCGCCCCTGTCGCCAGTGCCTGCCGACAGCGGCGTTCCAGCTCGGCCAGCTCGGCCAGGGACTCCTCGACATCGCGACGGCGCGCCTCCAGGGCAGCCCGCCGGTCGTCGATCTGGCTCAGCAGGTAGCGCAGCTGCCGCTCCTGGCCGGGCCACTCGTCATACATGTCGATGATCCGGGCGATCTCGGGCAGCGCGAAGCCCAGCCGCTTCCCGCGCAGCACCAGGGCCAGCCGGGTCCGGTCGCGCCGGTGGTACACCCGAGTCGTGCCGCGCCGCTCCGGCGCGAGCAGCCCGAGCTCCTCGTAGTGACGCACCGTGCGGTGGGTCACCCCGAACTCCGCAGCGATCTCGGCGATCGACCAGGTTGACGTCGACTCGCTGGCGGAACGGCTTGTCACCGGCCGGATTCTGCTTTACCTTGACGTGAACGTCAAGACAAGCCTGTATGCCGTTGGGCCGGGTGACCCTCGCGCCCGCGGCAGGTGAGGAGACCCGTGTTCGAGCTCGGCAAGGACCTGGAGGACTTCCGCGCCGTCGTGCGGGAGTTCGCCGCGGAGCACGTCGCGCCGCATGCCGCGCGGTGGGACCGTGAGCACCGCTTCCCCGCCGAGCTGGTGCCGAAGATGGGCGACCTCGGCCTGTTCGGTCTGGTCGTGCCGGAGGACCTGGGCGGGTCCGACACGGGCGAAGGCGGTTTCACCGCTCTCTGCGTGGCCATCGAGGAGCTCGGCCGGGTCGACCAGTCCGCAGGCATCACGCTGTCGGCCGGGGTCGGGCTGGGGATCACCCCGATCCTGGCCTACGGCTCGCCGGAGCAGCAGCAGCGATGGCTGCCGGACCTGGTCGCCGGCCGCGCGCTGGCCGCGTTCGGGCTGACCGAGCCCGACGCGGGCTCGGACGCTGGCGCGACCCGCACCAGGGCCCGGCTGGAACGCGGGGAGTGGGTGCTCGACGGCGCCAAGGCCTTCATCACCAACAGCGGGACCGAGCTGACCTCCGTGGTCACCGTCACCGCCCGCACAGGTGTCAACCCGGACGGCTCCCCGGAGCTGTCCGCGGTCCTCGTTCCGGCCGGTACGCCGGGGATGACGGTGGAGCCCGCCTACGACAAGCTCGGCTGGCGGGCCTCGGACACCCACGGGATCACCTTCGCCGGCGCCCGGGTGCCGGAGGCGAACCTGCTCGGCACCCGCGGAAACGGCTACCGCCAGTTCCTGGCCACCCTGGACGACGGCCGGGTCGCGATCAGCGCGCTGGCCCTGGGGCTGGCGCGGGCGTGCCTGGAGCTCTCGGTCGACTACGCGAAGACCCGGGTGGCGTTCGGCCGCCCGATCGGGGCGAACCAGGGGGTCGCCTTCCCGGTCGCCGATCTCGCCGTGCAGGTGCAGGCCGCACACAACCTGGTCTACCAGGCGGCTTGGCTGCGGGACGAGCTGCAGGCCGGCCGGCGCCCCGCGACCCAGGTGAAACAGGCCGCGGCTGCCGCGAAGCTGTTCGCCTCGCAGACGGCGATGACCGCGGCCCGGACGGCGACCCAGGTCTTCGGGGGCAACGGCTTCATGGAGGAGTTCCCGGTGGCTCGGTTCTACCGGGACGCCAAGATCCTGGAGATCGGCGAGGGCACCAGCGAGGTGCAGCGGATCGTCATCGCCCGCTCGCTCGGGCTGCTCGCGGGATGACGGCGTTGACGGATCCGCCGGCCGCCGACGCACGCGCCGCCGACGCACGCGCTGCTGACGACGCGTCGGCGCCCGACGCGAGGGCGGCCGCGCCGCAGGGAAACACTCGGGTGGCTGGGGTCCGCGCGCGGCTGGAAGCGGCATACCGCGCCTCCGAGACGCCCAGCCCGGCCGGCCTCGCGAAGCTGGCCGCCCAGGGCAAGGTCTACGTACGGGACCGGATCGCCCTGCTGTTCGACGACGGCTCGTTCGTGGAGGACGGCCGGTACGCCAATGCCACCGCGAGCGGGCTGCCCGCCGACGGCGTGGTCACCGGCCGCGGCACGGTCGACGGGCGGCCCGCGATCGTGGTCGCCAACGACCCCACGGTGAAGGCCGGCTCGTGGGGCGCGCGGACGGTGGAGAAGATCGTGCGCGCCACCGAGGCGGCGTTGCGCGAGGAGCTGCCGGTCTTCTGGTTCGTGGACTCGGCCGGCGCGCGGATCACCGACCAGGTCCAGCTGTTCCCGGGGAGACGCGGCGCGGGCCGGATCTTCCACAACCAGGTGGCGCTGTCCGGAAAGGTGCCGCAGATCTGCTGCCTGTTCGGGCCGTCGGCGGCGGGCGGCGCCTACATCCCGGCGTTCTGCGACGTCGTGATCATGGTCGAGGGGAACGCCTCGATGTACCTGGGCAGCCCGCGGATGGCGGAAATGGTGGTCGGGGAGCGGGTCAGCCTGGAGGAGATGGGTGGGGCGCGCATGCATTGCACCGTGTCCGGCTGCGGTGACCTGCTGGCGGCCGACGACGCCGACGCGATCGAGCTGGCCAGGCTGTACCTGACCTACCTGCCCACCTGCTGGCGCTTCCCACCGCCGGCCTTCCTCGGCGAGGAGCCCGCCCGACCGCTCACCCGGCATACCGTCCCGGAGGTCGAGAGCCAGCCGTTCGACGTCCACGAGGTGATCGACGGGCTGGTCGACGCCGGCTCCTTCTTCGAGCTGAAGCCCCTGTATGCCGCGGAGGTCGTCGTCGGCCTGGCGCGCCTGGACGGCTGCACCGTCGGCGTCGTGGCGAACAACTCCGCGGTCAAGGGCGGGGTGCTCTTCAGCGACAGCGCGGACAAGGCAGCACGCTTCATCTGGCTGTGCGACGCGTTCTCTGTGCCGCTGGTCTATCTCGCCGACGTCCCGGGATTCATGATCGGCACCGAGGTCGAGCGCGGCGGCATCATCCGGCACGGCGCGAAGATGGTCACGGCGGTGGCCGAGGCGACGGTGCCGCAGATCTGCGTCGTGGTCCGCAAGGCCTACGGGGCGGGCCTCTACGCGATGGCCGGACCCGGGTTCGGCCCGGACGCGACGCTGGCCCTGCCGACCGCCCGGATCGCCGTGATGGGCCCGGAAGCCGCTGTCAACGCGGTGTATGCGGGCAAGCTCGCCGAGATCGTCGACCCCGACGAGCGCGCCGCGTACGTCGCTGCCCGGCGGGCCGAGTACGAGGCGGACGTCGACCTCGAACGCCTGGCCGCCGACCTGGTCGTCGACCAGGTGCTCGAGGCGGACGAGCTGCGCGGCGAACTGGTCCGGCGACTCCGGTACGCCGCCCGGCGGCAACGGCGGTTCAGCGAGCGCCGCCACGGCGTTCCCCCGGTCTGACCGGGCACATCCTGGTCTGGCCGGGCGCATCCTGGTCTGGCCGGGCACATCCTGGTCTGGCCGGGCACATCTGGTCTGGCCGGGCACATCCTGGTCTGGCTCGGGGCCGCCTTCGGCTTAGGCCCGCTGGATCTGCTCCTGGCGTGATCCCTTTCTGGCCTGGATCCTGGAGCCGCAGGATGCTGCCCAGGCTGCCTCAGTGACCCTTTGGGCCGATGACCCGCTGGGCCGGCCTGGTGGTCGACGACTCACTCCTGATCGACCGTCCGCTTCGTCCGCGGACGCTCGCTCATGGTCGGACCGCCTGCTTCGTGCCCGGGCTGGCCCCGTACGCCGCCGCTGTGCGCGCCGCTGCTGTGTGCTGCGCCGCTGCTGTGCCCGGGCTGGCCCCGTACGCCGCCGCTGTGTGCTGGGCCGCCGCTGTGCGCCGGCTGGCCCGGTGTGCCGCCGCTGTGCGCGGGCAGGCCCGGTGTGCCGCCGCTGTGTGCTGGGCCGCCGCTGTGCGCCGGCTGGCCCGGTGTGCCGCCGCTGTGCGCGGGCAGGCCCGGTGTGCCGCCGCACCGCGGCGGCCCGCCCCGCGCGAGCCGTTGTGAGCGGGCCGTCAAGTTGACCCAGGAGGCCTGCTGGCGTAACTTAGGAGAGTTGCCCCGGAGCCGAAACCCGCAAGGGTCCAAGCCCCGGTGTGCGTCCGGTCTTTGAGAACTCAACAGCGTGTCAAGTGATTGATGCCAATTGTTTGTTGGTTGGATGCGTGGGCTTGTTGCACCCCCGTGTGGCGGGTCTGCGTGTTTGGCTGGGTTTGAGTTTTCTGGTTTTTGA
>DASSLY010000082.1:0-22320 GCA_035689185.1 Dermatophilaceae bacterium | reverse complement strand
ATCTTCACGGAGCTGGGCCGGCAGCCGTGGACCGTCTTCGGCGTGTTCCGCACCGCCGACAGCGTCTCCCCCTCCGTCGGCGCCTCCGGCGTCGCGACCTCGCTCGTCGTCCTCACGCTGCTGTACGGGGTGCTGGCGATCGTGGAGGTCGGGCTGTTCCTGCGCTACGCGCGGGCCGGGGCGCCCGAGCTGCCACCCGAGGACGACGCGAGCGACGACGCCGACCGTCCGCTGGCCTTCGCGTACTGAGAGGACACCATGGAGCTCACCACCGTCTGGTTCACCCTCATCGCCGTCCTCTGGGTCGGCTACTTCACCCTCGAGGGCTTCGACTTCGGCGTCGGCATGCTCCTGCCCGTCCTGGCCGAGGACGATCGCGAGCGTCGCGTCATGATCAACACCATCGGCCCGGTCTGGGACGGCAACGAGGTGTGGCTGCTCACCGCGGGCGGGGCCACGTTCGCGGCCTTCCCGCACTGGTACGCCACCTTGTTCAGCGGCTTCTACCTGCCGCTGCTGCTCATCCTGCTGGCGCTCATCGTCCGGGCACTCGGCTTCGACTACCGGGGCAAGGTCGACGACGACACCTGGCGCCGGCGGTGGGACCTGGCCATCGTGGTCGGCTCGGCCGTCCCGGCGCTGCTGTGGGGGGTGGCGTTCGCCAACATCGTGCTGGGCGTGCCGATCGACGCGGCCAAGGAGTACACCGGCAACCTGTTCACCTTGCTGAACCCGGCCGGGCTGCTCGGCGGCCTGACCACGGTGGCGCTCTTCCTGACCCACGGCGCGATCTTCGTGGCGCTGAAGTCGGTCGGCCCGGTCCGCGCGGACGCCCGCCGGTTCGCCGTGCGGTCCGGGGTGGTCGCGATCGTGCTGGCCGCCGCGTTCCTGGTGCTGGTCAACGTTCGCACGGGCACGGCGGCCTCCTGGCTGGCCGCGCTGGTCGCGGCGGTGGCGCTGGTAGCGGGGGTCCTCATGGCCGCCCGGGACCGGGAGGGGTGGGCTTTCACGGGTACGTTCGCGGCCATCGCGCTGGCCGTGGTGTCCTTGTTCCTGGGCCTGTTCCCCCAGGTGATGCCGTCCTCGCTGAACGACGCCTGGTCGCTGACGACGACGAACGCGTCGAGCACCGACTACACGCTGCGCATCATGACCGTGGTGGCGGTCATCTTCACCCCGGTCGTGCTCGCCTACCAGGGCTGGACCTACTGGACCTTCCGCAAGCGGATCGGCACCCAGCACATCCCGGCGGCGCACTGAGGCATGCGGCCCGTCGACCCGCGGCTGTTCCGGCGGCTGCCCGAGGCACGCCGGTGGGCCGGCGCGGTCGCCGCCGTCACCCTCGCCCAGGGCGTCGCCGCGGTCGCCCAGGCGTTCGCGCTCACCGCCGTCGTCGTCGCGGTCGTTCGCGAGCCTGACCTGACCGGTCCGGTAGCCGCGCTCGTGCTGGTGCTCGCGGCCCGCGCCGGCCTGGCCGGGCTGCTGGAGTTGCTCGCCGGGCGCGCCGCGGTCCGCGTGTCGACCGCGCTGCGCGCGCGCCTGGTCGCGCACCTGCTCGACCGCCCGGCCGGTATGCCGCACGACACCGCCCGCACCCTCACCCTCACCTCCGCGGGCGCCGCCTCGGTCGAGCCGTATGTCGCCCGCTTCCTCCCGGCCCTGGTCACCGCGGTCGTGGTCCCCGGGCTGGCGATGACCACGCTGGTGCTGGTCGACCCGTGGAGCGCGCTGGTGGTCGTGCTGACGCTGCCGCTGCTGCCGGTCTTCGCCGCCCTGATCGGCCGGACCACCGCCGAGGCCACCGGCAGGCGCTGGAAGGCGCTGGCGGGGCTGGCGGGCCACTTCTTGGACGTGATGCGCGGGCTGCCGACGCTGGTGTCCTATGGCCGGGCCGAGCAGCAGGCCGACCTGGTCGCCCGGGTCAGCGAACGGCACCGGCTGGCCAGCCTGCACACGCTGCGGCTGGCCTTCCTCAGCTCGGCCGCGCTGGAACTGCTGTCCACCATCTGCGTGGCCCTGGTCGCGGTGACCGTCGGGATCCGGCTGGCGGGCGGGGCGATGACCCTGTCCACCGGTCTGGTTGCCATCCTGCTGGCCCCCGAGGCCTACTGGCCGGTCCGCCGGGTCGGTGCCGAGTACCACGCCGCCGCGGACGGCGCCGCCGCTCTCGCCGACGCGCTGGACCGGCTCGACCGGCCCGCCGCCCAGCCGGTGCGCGCCGAGGTGGCCGGGCTGGACGACGTCAGCTACGCCTACCCCGACGCAAGTACAACGGTCCTGCACGGGCTGACGGCCCGTTTCGACCGCGGGCTCACCGTGGTGACCGGGCCGTCGGGGGCGGGCAAGAGCACCCTGCTCGAGCTGCTCGCCGGCATCCGCACGCCCAGCGCGGGCACCGTCTCGGCACCCGCGGCCCACCTGGTGACCCAGACGCCGTTCCTGGTGCCGGCATCGGTCGCCGAGAACCTGCGGCTGGGCAACGCCGCGTCGGCGGCCGACCTCTGGGCGGTGCTTCGGACGGTGGGCCTGGACGGCTTCGCGGCGGGGCTGCCGGAGGGCCTGGACACCCTGCTCGGCGACGAGGGGCTCGGCCTGTCCGCCGGGCAGCGTGCCCGGCTCGTGCTGGCCCGCGCCCTGCTGTCGCCCTCGCCGCTGGTGCTGCTGGACGAGCCGACCGCTCACCTCGACGACGGCGCGGCCGAGCTCGCCCATGCCGCGATCGGCGAGCTCGCCGCCACCCGGACGGTCATCGCGGTGACGCACCGCCACGAGCTGGTCCGGCTGGCCGGCGCGCGCATCGAACTCGGCCAGCTGGTGACCCCCCGATGAGGGCCAAGCTGGCCCAGGCCGCCCTGCTCGGGGGCGCCGCGACCTCGGCCGGAGTGGCCTTGACCGCCACCTCCGGCTGGCTCATCGTGTCCGCCGGCGCCCGGCCTGTCATCCTCACCCTGCTCACCGCCATCGTCGCGGTCCGGGCGTTCGGCATCGCCCGCCCGGTGCTGCGCTACGCCGAGCGGCTCCGCTCCCACGACGCCGCGCTGGGCGAGCTGGCCCGGCGCCGGGTGCGGCTGTACCGAGCCCTCATCCCGCTCACCCCGGCGAGGCTGGGCCACCGGTCACGCGGCGAACGGCTCACAGCAGCGGTCGCCGAGCTGGACGACCAGGTCGACGGGCTGGTCCGCGGGAGCGTTCCGCTGGCCGGGTCGTGCCTGACCGCGGTTGGTGCCGCTGTCGGGGTGTCGCTGGTGCTGCCGGCGGCCGGCTGGTGGCTGGCCCTGGTCCTGGCTGCGGTTGCGCTGACCGGCTGGTGGGGCTACCGCGACGAGGTCCGCGGCCACGACGCCGAGCTGGCCGCCCGGGCCGAGGTCGGGCGGTTGGCCGTGCTGGTGACGACGAACGCCGTCCAGGTGCAGGCCGCGCACGCCGCGGCATCCGTGCAGCAGTGGCTGGGCGAGGCGCAGCAGCGCCTGCGGCTGGCCACCCGAGGCCGGGCCCGGGCCCGCGCGCGGACGGCCGCCCTCACCCTGGCCGTCACCGGGATGGCCACCGTGGGGGTCGCGGTCGAGGCTGCCGCCCGGGTGGGGCACGGTCTCAGCGCACCCGTCGCGGCCCTGGTCGTGCTGGTCCCGGTGGCGCTCGCAGACGCGCTGTCGAACCTCGCCGACGCCGTCGGCGCGAGGGCCCGCGCGGACGCGGCCACCCGCCGGCTGAGGCAGCTGACCGACCAGCCGGCGGCGGTGACGGTCACGGACGAACACCGGGAGGCGCACCGAGGCGGACGCCCTCATGCCGGCCCCCGTGCGCACCACGATGCCAACCCGGATGCGACCCCCGCTGCCAAATTCGATGCGGACACCGCTGCCGACCCCGGCGCCGATCCCGCTGCGAACACCGCCTCGAACACCGCTGCGAACACCGCTGCCGACCCCGCTGCCGACCCCGCTGCCGACCCGGATGCCGCACGAGGCGCCGCGGCGCCGCACCTGTCCGTGCGGGCGGCCACCTGCGTGTGGGCGACCGGGCGGGTCGTCGGGCCGCTCGACCTGGAGGTCCAGCCGGGAGAGCACCTCGCGGTGCTCGGGCCGAACGGCTGCGGCAAGTCCAGCCTGCTCGCCCTGCTGGCGCGGACGCTGGACCCGGCAAGTGGCACCGTCGAGGCCGACGGCGTCCCGCTCACCGATTGCGGTCTCAGCGCCTGGCGGTCACGGGTGGCCGTGGTCGACGACGAACCGCACGTCTTCGCCGGCACCGTACGCGCGAACCTGCGCCTGGCCCAGCCGGAGGCCAGCGACGACGACATCCGGGCGGCCTTGACCGCAGCCGGTCTCGGCGCCTGGCTGGCCGGCCTTCCGCAGGAGCTGGAGACCCCGCTGGGAGCCGGCGGCCGCGGGCTGTCCGGCGGTGAGCGCGCCCGGCTCGCCCTGGCTCGTGCCCTGCTCTCGCAACGCCCGGTCCTGCTCCTGGACGAGCCGGTCGCACACCTGGACCACCCCACCGCGCTGACCGTGCTCGGCGACCTGGTCCGGGCCGCGCGCGGGCGCACCGTCGTCCTCACCACGCACCGTCCGGACGGGCTGGAACTGTTCGACCGGGTGGTCGCCCTGGGCGCCGCCGGGGCGACCCGGCCGCGATGCGTGGCCCCCAGCCGGCGGGTAGGGTGAGCCGCCGTGCCCGCGCCCGTCCCGCTCCTCGGTGAGCTGGAGCGCGCCGTGATGGCATGCCTGTGGGATCGGGCGGCGTCCGGCGCCGGACCGGCCACCGTCCGCGAAGTGCACGAGTCGGTCGGACAGCTCCGGGGACTGGCCTACACCACGGTCATGACCGTGCTGGACCGGCTGGCGAAGAAGCAGCTGGTCACCCAGGCGCGCGACGGCCGGGCCTTCCGGTATGCCGCGCAGGCCAGCCGCGAGGAGCTGACCGCGCGCGCCATGCGGGAGACGCTGGGCGGCCTCAGCGGCACCGACCGGCGGGCCACCATGCTGCACTTCCTGGACCAGGCGAGCCCGGAGGAGCTGGCCGACCTGCGCGCGGCGCTCGCCGAGGTCGAGCACCAGGCAGGACTGGGGGTCGAGCCAGAACGCGAGCGGCAGGTCGACGGGCAAGCCGACAGTCGCGGCTGACCGGCGACAGATCGGGTACCGCGCATGTCCGTCGTCGCGCTCGTCGCGCTTGCCCTGGTGCTGTCCGGCCCGGTGCCCCGGCTGATGGCGCGGCGGGTGCGATTCCGCCGGTCGCCCCGGGCTGCGCTCGTGGTCTGGCAGGCGGTCAGTGGGGGCGCCGTGCTGGCGGCGCTGGCGGCGGCTGCGCTGGTCCCCGTCCAGCAACGGGCCGCCTGGCTCGTCCTGCCCGCCCTGATGCTCGGCGGCCTGGTGCTCGGCCGGCTGCTGCTGTGTTGCCACCGGGTCGGCACCCGGCTGCGGGCCGCCCGCCGAACCCATCGAGAGCTGGTCGACGTGCTGGCCGTCGCGGCGCCGGACACGCTGCGGGTGATCGCGCACCCGACGCCGACGGCCTACTGCCTGCCGGGGCTGCGCCGCCGCCTGGTGCTGAGCCAGGGACTGCTGGACGCGTTGCCGCGCGACCAGCTGACTGCGGTCGTCACGCACGAGCGGACGCACCTGCGGGCCCGGCACGACCTGGTGCTGGAGTTCTTCACCGTCCTGCACCACGCCGGACCGTCCTGGTGGCGGTGTCCGGCGGCGATGGCTGAGGTCCGGTTGCTCGTCGAGGTGCTCGCCGACCAGGCCGCGGTGCGCGCGGTTGGTGCCACCCCCACGGCTCGCGCGCTGGTCGCGCTCGCCCACAGCCACGCCCCGGACGCCGCGTTGGCCGCCGGCGGGTCCACCGCCCGGGCTCGGCTGGAGCTGCTCAGCCAGGCGGCGCAGGCGCGGCCGGTGCTGACCGGGTCGATGTACCTGTTCGCGGCCGTGGTCCTGGCGACGCCACCGGCGCTGTTCGTCGCCGGCATACCGGGTTGAATGCTGTCGTGAGCACCCAAGGCAACCGCACGGCATACCGGGTCTGCGTCGTCTGCACCGGCAACATCTGCCGATCGCCGATGGCGGCGATCGTGCTCCGCTCGCTGCTGGACGCTGCCGGGTTGGGCGGCCGGGTCGAGGTCGACTCGGCCGGCACCGGCGACTGGCACGTGGGTGGCGGCGCCGACCAGCGGACCGTCGCCGTCCTGCGGGGCGGCGGCTACGACGGGTCCGCCCACCGGGCGCGGCAGTTCAGCCACACCTGGTTCGCCGACCGGGACCTCGTCTTGGCGGCCGACCGCAGCCACCTGCGGGCGCTGCGCCGACTGGCGCCGACCCCCGCCGACGCCGAGAAGGTCCGGCTGCTGCGCGAGTTCGACCCGGACGCCGTCGCGGCGGGGACACTGGACGTGGACGACCCCTACTACGGCGGCGAGGCCGAGTTCGACCGTTGCCTACGCGAGGTCGAGGCCGCCTGCCGCGGCCTGGTCGACCACCTGCGCGACAGCCTTCCGGCGCTGCTCAGCGCAGGGTCGCCTGGTAGGCGTTGACCTGCTGGCGGGGCACCTTGAGGTCAAAGGCGTAGCGGAGGTCGTCCGGCTGCACGAACCACACGTGGGTCATCAGGGCCTTCCCGGTGAACGGCTGGCTCCCCGTAGGGCAGCTGCCGTCCGCGGCCGGGTCGGTCGGCTGCTTCTGACCGGGGACCCGGCACTTGTCGTGGTAGTGCCAGCGCAGGTAGGGCGCGTAGTCCGCGGTGGGGTGCTTCCGGTCCTCGGCGATGAACATCACCCCGATCAGCGACCACGTCCCGTCGCGCGAACGGTCGTAGATGAGGGCGTTCGGCGCGGCCGGGTCGATGTCCTTGCCGTCCTTGAGAACGGCCTTGTTGCCGACGTGCAGGTTCAGCATCGCCTTGGCCGAGTTGACCTTCGCCTTGCCGTTGGTCCGCCGGGCGCGGCGGGCCAGTCCCTCCTGCACGTCCCAGCCGGCGGCCCGGGCGACTTCGATGTCGCGGTACTTCGCCGTGGCGGTCTCGATCCCGGCCAGAAGGCCTGCCGCGGCCGCGGTCTGCGCGGCCGTGGCGGTCGACACGTCCGGCAGGTCGGGCAGGTGGTGGCGCTCGCCGACGCCGGCCGCGGTCTGCGCGTGCCCAGTGGCGCCGGCCTGCCCGCCGGCGTGTTCCGCATCACCGGTGGCGTGGCCTACCGGCACGGCCATCGCCACGCCGCTGCCGACCAGCACGAGCGAGGCCGCGGCGGCGGTGGCGGCGGTAGCCCGGCCGGAAGAGACCGCACGCCCGGTCAGCGGCTGCCGCGCGGCCTGCAACGCCGACACCGCAGCCAGCACCTCGAAGACCGCGGCGATGACGTCGGCCGGGCCGAACGGCTCGGCCGACCCGGCGTCCGGGCCGAACGGCAGTCCGACCGTGCGCGTCAGCAGCCACAGGGCCACGACCGCCAGCGCGCCGGTCGCACCGAGCAGGAGCAGGTTCCGGTCCGGCCGGATCCAGGTGAACAGCGCCCAGGTCAGCTGCGCCGCCGCCAGTAGCAGGAAGAACACTCCGAAGGCCCACCATTGCTGGAAGTGGGCCTCGGTCACGCCGAGGTGGATCGCCGCGGCGCCGGCCATGCAGACGGCGGCCACCCGGCGCCATACGGTCGAGGTCGTCATGGCGACCACAATGACTCAGACAGGTTAGGGCGCGAGCCGGAGCGTGTTCGGATTCGGTAAGGCTTCGCAGTCCGCCTGCGGCAGTGCCCCAACGGCAGGGAAGGTGATGCCATGGCCGACCAGCGACGCATCCTCGTCGTGGAGGACGAGCCGGCTATCGCCGCGATGGCCCGGCTCTACCTGCAACGCAGCGGGTATGCCGTGTCGGTCGCCGACACCGCGGCCGCCGCCCGGGTCGAGCTGCAGGAGGAGCCGGCCGACGTCGTGCTGCTCGACATCAACCTGCCGGGGGGTGAGGACGGGCTGGACCTGTGCCGGTCGATGCGGGCTGCGCAGGACTGGACCCCAGTGATCTTCGTCAGCGCCCGGGACGAGGAGGTGGACCGGGTGGTGGGACTGGAGCTGGGGGCCGACGACTACGTGACCAAGCCGTACTCCCCGCGGGAACTGGTGGCCCGGGTCCGGGCCGTGCTGCGGCGGCACGACCGGGCCGACGCCCCGGGGTCGGGGGCCGACCACGGGCGCGGGGTCCGGCAGGTGGGCCGGGTGCGGCTGGACCCGGAGCGGCGCCGGGTCTTCGTCGACCAGGTCGAGGTCAGCCTCACCAGCACCGAGTTCGACCTGCTGGCTCAGCTCATGTCGCGGCCGGGCCGGGTCTACCCGCGGGGCGAGCTGCTCCACCTGGTCTGGGGGTACCCCTCCGACGATGGCTCCCGGACCGTCGACGTCCACGTGGCGCAGCTGCGCGGCAAGCTCGGCCCGGCCAGCCCGATCCGCACCGTGCGGGGGGTCGGGTACTCCGTCGAGGCGCGGGCGTGAAGACGCCGGGAACCGGGCCCGCGGCGGGGCCCGCGGCGGCGTCCACAGCCGGGCCCGCAGCGGCGTCCACAGCCGGGCCCGCGGCGGGGCCCGCGGCGGCGTCCACAGCCGGGCCCGCGTCAGCGTCCACAGCCGGGCCCGCGTCAGCGTCCACAGCCGGACCCGCGGCGGCGTCCACAGCCGGGCCCGCGGCAGGGCCCGCGTCAGCGTCCGCGACCGGGCCCGCGACCGGGCCCGCGGCGGCGTCCACAGCCGGGCCCGCGACCGGGCCGGCGCCGACGCCGGTCACGAGTGCCGGACCGGAGGCGCAGGCCGGACCGGGCTGGCGACCGGAACGGGCGTTGCGACGGCGACCGGATCGGGCGTTGCGACGGCGACTGGAACGGGCGCTGCGGTGGCGGCCGAGGTCGAGGCCGACGCTGGCTCAGCTGGTCGTCCTCATGATGACCGCCGTAGTGCTGATCGCGGCCGTGGTGACGGCCCTGGTTGCGGCGAGTCTGGTCCGCACGGCCGCCCAGCGGGAGGCGCGGTTGGCGCTAGGCCGGCAGGCCGACGTCGTGGCCAGCCTGCTCGACGCCGGCCGGCCGCAGAACCGCGAGGTCGGGCTGCGGGCACTGCGTTCGCAAGCAACGCCGGTGGCCTGGGTGCTGCCCAACGGCCGGGTTCGGGGGGACCTGGTGCCGCGGGTGATGATCGCCGACCGGGTGGACGAGCTGCTGGACGGGCGGTCCCTGGCCTTCGACGCCCGGTTCCGCGGCGCGCAGGTCTTCGTCGAGGCGCGGCCGCTGGCCGACGGGTCGGCCATCGTGCTGTCCCGATTCGCGACCTCGGCCATCGGCGCGACCCAGGCACTGCTGACCCGGGAGCTGATCGCACTCGCCGTCGGGCTGCTCGTGGCCATCCTGGCCGCGGCGGCGCTGGCTCGCTGGCTGGCCCGGCCGCTGCTCACGACAGCTGCTGCTGCCGGGCGGCTCGCGGCGGGGGAGCGCGAGGTGCGGCTCGCGCCCGAGGGACCGCGCGAGGTCGCCCAGGTCGCCGCGTCGGTGAACGCGCTGGCAGCGGCGCTGCAGAGCAGCGAGGCGCGGCAGCGGGAGTTCCTGCTGTCGGTCTCGCACGAGTTGCGGACCCCGCTGACGGCCATCCGCGGCTTCGCCGAGTCACTGGCCGACCAGATGGTGCACGAGCCCGCCGAAACCGAGGCGGTGGGCCGGACCATGCTCGCCGAGTCGCAACGGCTGGAACGGCTGGTCGGCGACCTGCTGGACCTGGCCCGGCTCGGCGCCGACGACTTCCGGCTGGACCTGATCGACCTGGACCTGCGCGAGCTGCTGGTCGGTGCCGCCACGGTCTGGCGAGCCCGTTGCGAGGCGGTCGGCGTTGCCTTCGCCGTCGAGCTGCCCGCGACCGCGGTGCTCGTGCACGCCGACCCGGCCCGGGTGCGCCAAGTGGTCGACGGCCTGGCCGAGAACGCCCTGAGGGTGACCCCGGCCGGCCGGCCGCTGGTCCTGGCGCTCGACGTAGACCGGGCGAGCGGCGAGGCGGTGGTCGCCGTCCGGGACGGCGGACCAGGCCTGACCCCGGCCGACCAGCTGGTGGCGTTCGAGCGATCGGCTCTCTACGAGCGGTACCGCGGGGTGCGCAAGGTCGGCACCGGCCTGGGCCTGGCCCTGGTGAAGGCCCTGACCGAGCGGCACGCTGGCCGGGTCGCGGTGGGCGACGCTCCGGAAGGCGGAGCCCGGTTCGAGGTGCGGCTGCCGCTGCTGACACGTCCCTCGCCAGGCTGACCCCTCCTCGCCGCCACGTGTCCTGCGGCAACGCCGCGGCCGGCCCTCGCCGGTCGCGCGCCGTCGTCTTCGCACAATCCGGCAGAGACGCGGCGACCACAGCACCAGCCCGAGGTCGTCTTTGCACAATCCGGCAAAGACGACGCGACCAGAGCACCCGAACGCCGCCGTCTTCGCACAATCCGGCGGATACGACGCGACCACAGCACCCGAACGCCGCCGTCATCGCACAATCCGGCGGATACGACGCGACCACAGCACCCGCACACCGTCGTCATCGCACAATCCGGCAAAGACGCGGCCACCAGGGCACCCGCACGCCGTCGTCACCGCACAATCCGGCAAAGACGCGGCGACCACAGCCCCGGACGCCGCCGTCACCGCACAATCCGGCAAAGACGACGCGACCACAGCACCGCACGCCGCCGTCATTGCACAATCCGGCAAAGACGCGGCCACCATGGCACCCGAACGCCGCCGTCTTCGCACAATCCGGCAAAGACGAGGCGACCCGGGCGCGCCGAGCCCGCCCTGCGGGCGGGGCCCACCTGGGCGGCTGAGACCCTGGGCCGGAAGACGGCCGGCCGGGAGACCCTGGGCCCGAAGGCGAAGGTCCGGAAGGTGCCCCGCGGGAAGGCTCGCAAGGGGAGAGCGGCGAGCCTTTGCCAGAATGCCGGTGTGGCACACCTCGCGGACCTGTCCCCGCCGATTCCGCTCGGCGCGCTGGACGGCAGGTACCGCGCCACCGTGGCCCCGCTCGTCGACCATCTCTGCGAGGCGGCGCTGAACCGCGAACGCATCCGGGTCGAGGTCGAGTGGCTGGTGCACCTGACGAAGCACGGTGTCGTTCCGGGCGTGCGCAAGCTGAGCGACGCCGAGGTCGAGGCCCTCCGGGCGATCGTGGAGGACTTCGGTGCCGACGACATCGCCGAGCTGGCCGACATCGAGCGGGAGACGGTGCACGACGTCAAGGCGGTCGAGTACTACCTGCGCCGCCGGCTACCCACCATCCTCGGCCCCGACGCCGCGGGCCTGGCCGAGCTGGTCCACTTCGCCTGCACCAGCGAGGACGTGAACAACCTGGCCTACGCGCTCATGGTCCGGGGCGCGGTCACCCAGGTGTGGCTGCCCCGGGCCGAGCAGGTGACCGACACGGTGGCGGCGATGGCCGGCGAGCTGCGCGACATACCCATGCTGGCGCGCACGCACGGGCAGCCGGCCACGCCCACCACCCTGGGCAAGGAGCTGGCCGTGCTCGCCGCGCGGCTGCGGCGGCAGTTGCGCCGGGTCGGGCGCGCGGAGTACCTCGGCAAGCTCAACGGCGCCACCGGCACGTATGGCGCGCACGTCGCCGCGGTCCCGGACGCCGACTGGCCCGCGGTCAGCCGGTCCTTCGTCGAGGGGCTGGGCCTGACCTGGAACCCGCTCACCACCCAGATCGAGAGCCACGACTGGCAGGCCGAGCTGTACGCCGACGTGGCCCGGTTCAACCGGGTGCTGCACAACCTGTGCACCGACGTGTGGTCCTACATCAGCCTGGGCTACTTCGCCCAGGTCCGGGGCCAAGGCACGGTCGGGTCCTCGACGATGCCGCACAAGGTGAACCCGATCCGGTTCGAGAACGCCGAGGCGAACCTGGAGGTCTCCACAGCCCTGCTGGACGTGCTCGGCTCGACCCTGGTGCAGTCGCGGATGCAGCGGGACCTCACCGACTCCAGTATGCAGCGCAACATCGGCAGCGCGTTCGGCCACTCGCTGCTGGCCGTGGAGAACGTGGCCAAGGGGCTGGCCGGGCTCGACCCGGTGCCGGCGGCGATGGCCGCCGACCTGGACGCGAACTGGGAGGTGTTGGGCGAGCCGATCCAGTCGGCGATGCGCGCGCTCGCGGCCCGCGGGGTGCCGGGCATGGACAACCCGTACGAGCGGCTGAAGGAGCTGACCCGCGGCCGCCGGGTCACCGCTTCCGACCTGCGCGGGTTCGTGGGGACCCTGGGCCTTCCCGCCGACGTGGAGGCCCGCCTGCTCCAGCTGACCCCGCAGAGCTACGTCGGCCTGGCCCCCGCGTTGGTCGACTTCCTGGACTGACGCGGGCCCAGGGGGACCGGGGCAGCCATGTTCGCCGCGGCGGGCGCCGCGTGCGTGCGCTCAGACGGTGACCAGGCCCGACGGCGTCTGGAAGGTCACCGTGAGCAGGCCCGGCGAACCGTGCGGCGCGACGAAGCTCAGCTCGAGGGTGGGCGCCACCTGGTGGACGGGCAGGCCGAGCCAGTCCAGCACCCGGCCCCGGTCGCCGGCGATCTCCAGCCCGTGCAGGCGGGCGTCGGAGGGCCCGTCGTGACAGGGGTGCAGGGTCGGGTCCGCCCACTGGGTGAAGTACGGCAGCTGCGGGTCGAGCAGCAGGCCCTTGACGCCGAGCTGCCGCCAGCGCAGGTCCACCCCGTCCGGTCGGCGGCGGAACCCCTCATAGGACTCCCGGCCCAGCCGCTGCCCGACCGCGCCGATGTCCTCGACCGCCACCACCCAGGCGAACCAGCCGCCGCCCACCTCCGAGCGTGCCCGGACGGCCTGCCCGAACGGGGCCTTGTCCGACGCGGGGTGGTCCAGCACCTCGACGACCTCGACATAACGGTGGTCGGCCAGCGGGAGGATCGCGTTACGGGTGCCGAACCGGGGATGCACGCCCCCGAACACCGGCTCTACCCCGATGGCCTGACCGAGCCGGCGCGCCGTGGCCCGCAACCCATCCCACTCCGCGGCGTAGGACACGTGGTCGACTCGCACGCCCGCCATGGTGCCACCCGGCACCCAACGGCCGCGCCCGGCCCGCCATCCGGTGCTCTCCGCCCCGGGTCCGCCGCTGCCCGGCCCGGCGCGCCCCCGCGCTCTCCGCCCCCGGGTCCGCCGCTGCCCGGCCCGGCGCGCCCCCGCGCTCTCGGCCCCGGTCAGCCGCTGCCAGGCCCGGCGCCCCCCCGCTGCCGCACCGCCTCGTAGAGCAGGATCGCCGCCGACGTGGCCACGTTCAACGAGTCGGCCCGGCCCGCCATCGGGATGCGGACCCGCACGTCGGCGGACGCCAGCAGGTCGTCGCTGAGACCGGGCCGCTCGGCGCCCACCGCCACGGCGAGCGGACCGCGTAGGTCGGCGGCCGTGTAATCCTGGCCCGCGTCCGGGCTCGCCGCCGCCAGCCGCACGCCGCAGGTCCGCAGCCACGCGACCACGTCCGGCGTCGTCCCGCTGGCCACCGGGACGGAGAACACGGTGCCCTTGCTGGCGCGCACCACGTTCGGGTTGCCCCAGTCGGTGACCGGGTCGGCGGCGACGACCGCGGCCACGCCGGCAGCGTCCGCCGTACGCAGCATCGCGCCCAGGTTGCCCGGCTTCTCCACCCCCTGACAGACCAGCAGCAGCGCGTCCGCGGGCAGCACCAGCGAGGCCAGCGACCGGGCCACGGACGGCACCACCGCCAGGAAGCCGTCCGGACCCTCGCGGTAGGCCGCCTTCTCGAACGCCGCCCGCGACAGCCGGACCGGTTCGGCACCCAAGCCGGCCGCCCGCCATACCAGCTCGGTCTGGGTCTGGGTGTGCAGCTCCGGGCAGAAGTAGACCGTGCGCGGCACTGCGCCCGCGTCCAGCGCCAGCCGCAACTCGTCGTACCCCTCGACCACGGTCACCCCGGCGGCCTCCCGGTCCCGCCGGCGCCGCAGCGCGACCAGCGCCTTGACCCGCGGATTGGCCGGGGAGGTGATCAGCGCCGCATCCATGACCCGCCAAGCATCCCAGCCGGGCCGGTCAACGAAGATGTCGACGTGATCACCCTGGAGCGCACCGTGAGGACCACGGCCCCGATCGAGGCTGTGCACGCCTACCTGGCCGACTTCACCCATACCGAGGAGTGGGACCCGGGCACGGTCCGCACCACCCGCGAGCTGGGCGACGGCGGGGTCGGGACCCGCTACACGAACGTGAGCAAGTTCGCCGGCCGGGAGGCAACCCTTTCGTATGTCGTGCAGCAGGTCTCCGCCCCGGACCTGGTCCAGCTCCGCGGGCAGAACAAGAGCTTGACCGTCACCGACACGATGCGGTTGCGCCGGCTGGACGACGGCGGGACCGAGGTGGGCTACCGGGCCGAGTTCGACTTCCAGGGCGTGGCCAGGTGGTTCGAGCCGGTGCTCCGGCTGCCACTGAAGCGGCTCGGCGACAAGGCCCAGCTAGGGATGACCGAGGCGCTGGCCAAGCTCTGACTGAGGTCAGCCAGCAGCCGACCGTTCTAGGGTGGGGCGCATGGCCGCGGACGTGACGGATCGCCTCTACCGTGCGTTCGACCCCATGCACCCGCTCGGGGCGCACGAGAAGAATCTGTATGTCGACTGGCAGCGTGAGGTCGGCATCGAGGACGTGAAGAGCACGCTGGTCAACGCCTTCGTCCGGGGGGGCGACCAGAACGTCTGGCGGCTGTTCAGCGGGCACAGCGGTGTCGGGAAGACGACCGAGCTGCTGCGCGTCGGCGAGCGGCTCGGCGAAGGCGTGCGCGGGAGGCGGTTCTTCGTATCGACGCTTCGCGGTGAGCAGTGGCTGGACCTGGACGACATCCGCGCCGAGGACGTCGCGTTCCAGCTGATCCGGCAGCTGGCCACCGACCTGGTCAACCGCGGGGGGATGAGCTTCAAGGCCGAGGAGGTGCGGGGGTGGGGCTCCCGGATCGTCGAGTGGCTGGGGAAGGCCGAGCTGAGCGTCGGGGCGGACTGGCTCGGCCTCAGCTTCACCCTGAAGGACTTCCCCGGACAGCGGGATGAGTTCCGCGACCTGCTGCGCGGGCAGCTGCCGTCGCTGTTCGACAACGTCAACGAGAAGCTGCTGAGGCCAGCCAGGGAGCACCTGGCCAGGCAGGGCTACTCCGGGGGCATCGTCGCGATCGTCGACGACCTGGACAAGATCCCCGTCCGGGTGATCCGGGAGGGTGCCGCCCTCACCAACCACGAGCAGCTGTTCGTGCACGAGGGGCGGCTGCTGCGGTCGCTGCGGTGCGACGTGCTCTACACCATCCCCATCGAGCTGGCCTACAGCAAGGCGCAGAACGAGTTGACCAACCAGTTCGGGGCTCGGGTGCTCAACCTGCCCGTCATCGCCCTGCGCGACCAGGACGGGCAGCCCCAGCCGGCCGGACTGAAGGTGCTGCGCAAGATCTACGACCTTCGGGTGGCGGCAGCGACCACGCGGGAGCCGGTGTTCGCCGAGCCGAGGCTGGTCGACGAGGCACTGGCATCCACCGGCGGGCACGTCCGCAGCCTGTTCGTGCTGATGCGCGAGCTGCTCGACCAGGTGGACCAGCTGCCGATCAGCGCCGAGGTGCTGACCCGGGTGCTCCGGCGGCTTCGCCGTGACATGCACCGCGGGCTCACCCCGCACGAGCGTGCCCTGCTCGACCAGGTCGCCGGCGACGGCCGGGAGGTCGACGACGAGGGCTTCTTCGGGCTGCTCCGCAGCGGCTACCTGCTCGCCTACCTCGACGACGGGACCGACTGGTATGCCCCGCATCCCTGGCTCGGGACGCTGGACCCGCCGTGACCGCAACGGGCGAGTCTGACCTGCATGCCGGGCTGTCGCCGGCCAACCGGGTCGAGCTCGCCGTGCTGCACCGGCACCTGCGGCGTTCCCGCGGGTTCAGCCTGGCCTTCGTCGTCGTCAACCACCAGTCCGTACTCGAGGCCCTGGTCGCCGACCTTCGGAACACCGCGGCGACCACCATCGTGCGGCTGGTCCGCGGCGGCGGCGGACCGGTGACCCAGCTCGAGCGGCAGCTGGATAGCGCGCCTGCGCAGGCACTGGTGCTGGTGGGACTGGAGGACCTGGTCGACGGCTTCCCGGCGCCGGCGCTGGACAACCTCAACCTCAACAGGGACTACCTCGCCCGGCGGCTGGCCTGCCCGCTGCTCGTCATCGCACCGGCGTGGCTGGTCTCGGCGATGGCCAGCTCAGCGCGGGACCTGTGGTCGGTCCGGTCCAACCTGTTCGAGTTCGTGGGCGACACCGAGGACGCCCTCGCCACGGTCCGGGCCTCCGACGCAGACCTGGGCTGGGAGGTGCCTCCCCCGGTGCGGCGGGCCAGGCGGCGGCTGCTCGACGACGTCGCCGAGGAGACGGAGACTACCGGCCAGGTCGACCTCCGCTTCCTGGCCGAGCTGGCCCGCAGCCGTGGTCGCGCCGCGGAGCTCGCGGGCGACGCGGTGGCTGCGGCAGTGCACTACCAGAAGGCGCTGTCCACCTACCGCGACCTCGGCGACCGGCTCGGCGAAGCCAACACCCTGCGGTCCCTGGCCGACACCGCCCGGGCCACCGGCCGCTACCCCGACGCCCAAGCCCTGCTCGACCAGGCGCTGCCCCTCTACCGCGACCTCGGCGACCGGCTCGGCGAAGCCAACACCCTAAAGTCCCTGGCCGACACCGCCCTGGCCACCGGCCGCTACCCCGACGCCCAAGCCCTGCTCGACCAGGCGCTGCCCATCTACCGCGACCTCGGCGACCGGCGCGGCGAAGCCAACACCCTGCAGTCCCTGGCCGACACCGCCCGACTCACCGGCCGCTACCCCGAGGCCCGAGCCCTGCTCGACCAGGCGCTGCCCATCTACCGCGACCTCGGCAACCGGCTCGGCGAAGCCAACACCCTGCTGACCTGGGGCCGGCTGCGCGCCGCGATGGGCGAACCGTTCGAGGCAGTGGCCAACTACCGCGAAGCCAGCCGGCTGTACCGCACCCTCGGCATGGACTACTGGGCGGACGTCGCCGACCGCGAGGCGGCCGCGCTGCCGGTCACATAGCAGACGAACTACCCGTGCAGCGAGCGCAGCACGGGGACCAGGCCGTCCTCCCAGACCGGGCCGGCGACCTCGTCGGCGGCGGCCTGCACCTCGGCCGGCGCGTTGCCCATGGCCACCCCGCGGGCCGCCCAGTGCAGCATCTCCAGGTCGTTGCGCTGGTCACCGACCGCGACCGTGTCGATCGGCTCGACCTGCAACCGCCGGCGCACCAGCTCCAGCGCAGACCCCTTCGAGACGCCCTCGGGGTTGATGTCCAGCCAGGCGGTGAAGCCGACCGCGTAGTTCACCCCGTGCAGCCCGATCCGCTCGACCAGGTCCATGAAGTCCGCAGCCGTCCCGGTCGGGCTGCGGAAGGTGACCCTGGTGCACGGGTCGGCCATCAGCTCCTCCCACGGAACGACCCGCAGCTCGCCGGTGAGCTCCCCGTCCGGGAACGGCGCACTCAGCTTGAACCCGACGCCCAGCTCCTCCACCGCCACCACCGCGTCCGGCCAGGCGTCCTGGAGCAGGCTGAGCGCGGGCGCCGGGTCGAAGGTGACCGTGTCGATGATCCGGTACCCCGCCGGTTCGGATTCGTCGATCGCCAGCGTGACCGCGCCGTTGGAGCACACGGCATACCCGGTGGACAGGCCCAGCTCGGCCAGGACCGGGACGGTCGCGAGCAGCGACCGGCCGGTGGCGACCACGACGTTCGCCACGGCGGCGGTCTCGCGCACCGCGCTGCGGACCGCCGGCGACAGCGTGCCGTCGTGGTGCAGGATCGTGCCGTCGACGTCCAGTGCCACCAGCCCGCGGCGGGTCGGGACCTGGTCGCTCACAGCGGCGTCAGGACGTCCAGCCCCACGTAGGGCCGCAGCGCGGCGGGCACGACGACCGAGCCGTCGGCCTGCTGGTGGTTCTCCAGGATGGCCACGATCCACCTGGTGGTGCCGAGGGTGCCGTTCAGCGTCGCCACGACCCGCGTCGCGCCGGTGCCCGACGACGGGTCGCGCTCGCGGATGTGCAGCCGGCGCGCCTGGTATGTGGTGCAGTTGCTGGTCGAGGTCAGCTCCCGGTAGCGCCCCTGGGTCGGGATCCACGCCTCGCAGTCGTACTTGCGCGCGGCAGGTCCGCCGAGGTCGCCGGCCGCGGTGTCGATCACCCGGTAGGGCACCTCGATCTTGGCCAGCATCCGCTGTTCGAAGCCGAGCAGCCGCTCGTGCTCGGCGGCGGCGTCCTCCGGGCGGCAGTAGCTGAACATCTCCACCTTGTGGAACTGGTGAACCCGGATGATGCCCTTGGTGTCCTTGCCGTAGGACCCGGCCTCGCGGCGGTAGCAGGCCGACCACCCGGCATACCGCCTGGGCCCGGCGGACAGGTCCAGGATCTCGTTCGCGTGGTAGCCGGCAAGGGCCACCTCGGAGGTCCCGGTGAGGTACAGGTCGTCGGCCTCCAACCGGTAGACCTCCTCGGCGTGGGCGTCGAGGAACCCGGCGCCGGCCATCACCTCCGGCAGCACCAGCGTCGGGGTGATCATCGGGGTGAAGCCGGTCTCGACGGCCTGGGCCATGGCCAGGTTCAGGATCGCCAGCTCCAGCCGCGCGCCCACCCCGGTCAGGTAGTAGAAGCGGGCCCCGGCGACCTTGGCGCCGCGGGCCATGTCGACGGCGCCGAGCGCCTCGGCCAGGTCGAGGTGGTCCTTGGGCTCGAAGTCGAACTCGCGGGGGGCCCCGACCGTGGTGAGCACTGCGTAGTCGTTCTCACCACCGCTAGGCACGCCTTCGACCACGACGTTGGGGACGGTGCGCATGAGCCGGTCCAGCTCGGCGGCCGCCTGCCTGCTGGTGGCCTCTAGCTCGCGGACCTTCTCCGCGGTGGCCTTCGCCTGCGCCGCCAGGACGGCCCTGTCCTGCCCCGTGGCGGCGGCGATGCGCTTGCCGAACGACTTCTGCTCCGCGCGCAGCGCCTCGAACTCGGTCAGCGCGGACCGGCGCCGCTCGTCGGCCTGGAGGATCGCGTCGACCACCCCCTCGTCCTCGCCGCGGGCCCGCTGCGAGGCGCGCACCGCCTCCGGGCGCTCGCGCAGCAGCTTGATGTCGATCACGCGACGGAGCCTATCTGCGGGGATGACCCGCCCCCCTCCCTTTCCGGGGAGGGGGTGTCAGGCGCCGACGTCGTGCAGGTGGTGGTACACGTCGTGCAGGGCGTACTGACCCAGCGTGAGCACCGTGAACCGCGACCCGTTGCTGCGCCGGCCGGGGCGCGCCCACTGGTCGCCGCCCACGCCCTCGAAGGTGCCCGCGAGCTGTTCCGCCGCCGCGGCCAGCTCCCGCCCGACCGTGGCCGGGTCCTGCTCGGCATACCGGTCCACCACTGCCGTCTCGTCCTGGTCCCAGTTGTCGAACACGGGGTCGTCCTGGGCCAGCATCAGCCGCGCTCGCTGCTCGAACAGCCGGCACACGTCGCGAACGTGGCACAAGTACTCCAGCGGTGACCAGACGGCCGGTTGCGGCCGGACCGACACCTCCGCCCGGGCAGCGACCGGCGCGAACCGGCCCACGGCCTGGAGCAGCAGCGTCGCCACCTGGCCGCCCTGCACCTCGGCTGCGACGAACCCGCAGTCCGGGCAGGGCCTGCTCAGCACCCACGTCCAGTCCTTGGTGTCCGGCTCGAGCGGCAACTGGGCCACCATGCGGGCGGCGGGACCTTCCGGCTGTGTCATGCCGCCCATTGTGGTCACGGCGCGGGGTAGCCTCGCGATCGTGCTCAGCGACGTCGCCGACTGGATCGGTGCTGCGGCGATCACGCTGCTGGTGCTGCTCGCCGTCGGCGCGCTGCTGGCGGTGTTCGCCCCGGTGCAGTGGACGGCCGAGGGGTCCCGGCTGTTCGGCCGCCGCCGGCCGGCCCGCGCCCAGTTCGCGCCGCGGGACCGCCCGGCCCCGCGGCGCGTCCGCAGGGCCGCAATCGTGGTGAACCCGACCAAGTTCGACGACACCGACGCGCTGCGCAGGCAGGTCACCCGGGTGTGCCTGGACCACGGCTGGGCCGAGCCGCTGTGGCTGGAGACCACGGCCGAGGACCCCGGCACGGGGCAGACTTCCCGGGCGATCGAGCAGGGAGCGGGGATCGTCTGCGCGCTGGGCGGCGACGGGACGGTCCGTGCGGTCGCGGCGGCACTGGTCGGCACCGAGACCGCGATCGGCCTGCTGCCGGGGGGCACCGGGAACCTGCTCGCCCGCAACCTGCAGCTGCCCATCGACAGCATCGACAACTCCTTGCGGGTCGCGCTGACCGGGCAGAACAAGCGGATCGACGTGGGCCGGATCAGCGTCACCCCGGCTGACACCCAGGAGCAGCCGAAGGACTACATGTTCCTCGTGATGGCCGGCCTCGGCTTCGACGCCACGATCATGGCCGAGGCGCCGGAGAAGCTGAAGAAGCACCTCGGCTGGGTCGCCTACAGCGTCGCCGGGCTGAAACACCTGCGCGGGCCCCGGTTCAAGGTGCAGGTCAGCGTGGACGACGGGCCGGAGCTGCACCGCCGGGTGCGCACGGTCGTGGTCGGCAACTGCGGCAAGCTGCAGGGCGGCCTGGTGCTGCTGCCCGAGGCCCAGGTCGACGACGGCTGGCTGGACGCCGTCCTGCTGTCCCCGTCGGGCATCGTCGGCTGGGTCGCGGTGCTCGTCCGGGTGCTCACGCGCCGCCGCAGGGGCCACGAACGGGTCGACCACCACCGGGTGCGCTCGCTGCGGATCAGCTGCGACCGGCCCGAGGACGTCCAGCTGGACGGCGACGTGATCGGGCCCGCGCGCGCCGTGCGCATCGACGTCGAGCCGCACGCCCTGCTGGTCCGGGTCGGCTGACCTCGTGACCACCGCGCCCGCGGCATACCGGCTCGCCAGCCGCTGGCAGCTGGGCGCCCCGCCCGACCGCGTGTATGCCGCGCTGGCGGCGGTCGAGGCGTATGCCGGGTGGTGGCCGCAGATCCGCCGCCTGCGGCGGCTGGACGCAGACAGCGGGGTCGCCTGGGTCCGCAGCCTGTTGCCGTACACGCTGCGGCTGGAGCTGCGCCGGGAGGTGGCGGACGCGGCGACGGGGACGTTGCGGGTCCGGGTCGCCGGCGACCTGGTCGGCTGGTGCGGCTTCGTCGTGGTCGGGAGCGGCGACGGCTCGGTGGCGCACTTCAGCCAGGAGGTCGACCTTGCGGCCCCCTGGCTGCGGCGGCTGTCGCCGGCCGTGCGGCCGTTGCTGCTGGCCAACCATGGGTGGATGCTGCGGTGCGGCCGGCGCGGCCTGGAACGGCAGCTGAGGAAGGGATAGGGCATGCAGCGACGGCAGGTCGGTGTGGCGGTGGCCGGGTTCGGCTGGATGGGGCGCGCGCACACCCACGCGTACGCGCGGGTGCTGCACCACTTCCCGGACCTGCCGGTGGCGCCGCGGCTGGTGGCCGTGGCCGACGAGGTGCCGGGGCGCGCCGCGCAGGCGGCCGAGCAGTACGGGTTCGCCACCTCGACCCTGGACTGGCGCGACCTGGCCGCCGACCCGGCGGTACAGGCGGTGAGCATCGGCGCCCCGAACTTCCTGCACCGCGAGATCGGCGTCGCCCTGGCCGCGGCGGGCAAGCACGTCTGGGTGGAGAAGCCGGTTGGCCTGACGGCGCAGGACGCACGCGCGGTGGCGGCGGCCGTCCGCCAGGCCGGGGTGCAGTCCGCGGTCGGGTTCAACTACCGGCACGCGCCGGCGGTCGCCCGCGCCCGAGAGCTGGTCGCGTCCGGCGCCATCGGCCGGGTCACGAATGCGCGGTTCCGGCTGTTCAGCGACTACGCCGCCCACCCCGACGGTGCGCTGACCTGGCGGTACCAGCGGGAGCGCGGCGGCGCCGGGGTGCTTGGGGACCTGGCCTCGCACGGGGTGGACCTAGTGCGGCACCTGCTCGGGGACGTCGAGTCGGTTGTCGCGGACACCGCGATCTTCGTGCCCTCCCGGGCGATCCCCACCGCGGCGACCGCGGGGCACCAGCGCGCGTCCGGCGGGGCCATGGGGGAGGTTGAGAACGAGGACTACGTGTGCGCCCTGCTGCGGCTGGCGTCCGGCGCGCGGTGCTCGCTGGAGGCGTCGCGGGTGGCCGTCGGCGCCCAGAACGACTACGGCTTCGCCATCTCGGGCACGACCGGGTCGGTGGCCTGGGACTTCCGCCGGATGGGCGAGCTCGCCGTGTCGCTGTCACCGGGCGGCGTCCCGGACTACCAGGACCAGCCGGTCTCGACGGTG
>DASSLY010000081.1:0-32439 GCA_035689185.1 Dermatophilaceae bacterium | reverse complement strand
TAGGAGGCGCCAGGTCGCTGACCCGCCTCGCCGCCCAGTCCCGCAGGGTGAACCCCGGGTCGGGCTGCCAGCGCCCGCCGGGCCGGCGGAGCATCATCACCGGCGCGTCGAGCGCGTATGACGCGTAGGCCGCCGCCGGGGCACGTAGCCGATCTGGACCGCGTCCGGACACCGGTCGAATCCGGTCGGCCTCAACCCGGACCGTCCAGATGGCAGTCCAGACACCAGCGTTGTCCCCTCGCGGTGGTGCTGAGCCCGGGTCCGGTCACGCAAGGGCCCCGCGGCGCAGCAGCGGACTGGACCCATTGAGGTCCCAGGTGCGTCGTTCGCCGAATTGGCGGCCCTCTCGTGGCTGGCCGCGGTTGACGACGCCGGAACATCGCGTCAGGGATCCGCGAGGGCGCGCACTGCGCGTTCGATGGCGGGGCGCAGGTCGAGTTCGGGGTCGACGGTGAGCCGGTGCAGGAGCAGTCCGTCGGCGAGCGCCATCACGGCACGGGTCGCCGGCACGGGGTCGGCGATGCCGACGGCGATGACGATCCGCTCGGTCCACTGCTCGAACTCGCGTCGCTGCCGCCGCAGGGGCTCGCCGAGCTCAGGGTCGCCGGCGAGCTCGAGGAACAGCGCGTAGCGCGCGCGGGTGCGCACGGCGGATGGGCCGGCCTGCAGTTCGGCCATGGCGCACAAGCCGTCGATCAGCTCCTCGACTCCCGAGATCATCGGCGTCGTGGCCGGCTTGAAGTCGGCGCGCTCGCGCCCGGCGATCCAGTCGACAATGCCGCCGAGGAGTGCCCGCCGGGTGCGGAACCAGTTCGAGGTCGACCCGGGCGGGAGGGCCGCCCGCTCATCGACCCGGGCATGGGTCAACGCGCGCACGCCCTGCGCGCCGAGCAGCTCCACGGCCGCCTCGAGTGCGCGCTCCCGGGTGGCCGCCGACATCGACAACCCCTTCCGACGGGTCTACTATGATCATAGTATCGTTGCATCCCACGAACATGGTGGCCATGTCTACGCTCGAGCCTCGCAGCATGCGTTCTGTTGACACCTCAGCCTGGGCGCCGCCGCTGCCCGAGGCGCCCGGCTTCGAGCACTTCGTCGTCGAGACGCCCGGCCTTCGCACGCACGTCGCCACCATCGGCGAGGGCGACCCGGTCGTGCTGCTGCACGGGTTCCCGCAGCACTGGTGGCAATGGCACGCCGTCGCTCCGGTCATCGCCGCAGCCGGCTACCGCGTTATCTGCCCCGACCTGCGCGGGGCCGGCTGGACCGTGGCCGACGATCCGCGTGTCGAACGCGAGACCCGGCTCCGCGACCTGCTCGCCCTCCTCGATGCCCTCCACATCGAGCGGGCCCGCCTCGTCTCGCACGACATGGGCGCCATCACCGCACTGCAGCTGACCTACGACCACCCCGAACGGGTTCGTGCGGCAGTTCAGCTCGCCGTGCCGCCGTTCTTCATGACGTTCAGCCCGAGGCTCGCCCCGGGCTTCCGGCACCTGCCTCGGTTCATCTGGCACCGCAGGGGTGCCTCGCTGCGCGGAGTGTTCTCGGAGGAGTACGTCGCCCACCCGATGACGGACGCAACCGTCGAAGCCCACCTCGCCCCGATGCGCCGAGCCGGCATCGACGGCGCGGTGCGCCCGCTCACCCGCGGTATGGTCCTGCCCGAAGCCATGCGCCTGGCACGCGGGGTCTACCGCCGTCGGCGGCTCACGGTCCCGACCCTCGTCGTCTTCGGCCGCCGCGACTACCCCTGGACCGATGAGATCCTGGGGCGTGTCTGCCGCAATCCGCAGCGGTACGCCGATCGCGTCGAGTTCGCCTCCGTCGACGACGCAGCGCATTTCGTCACCGACGACGCCCCCGCCGCGGTCGCCGACCTCGCGATCGACTGGTTCGCGCGGGCGGCCTGACGTCGGTCTCACTCCTGCTCACCGCACCTGACCACGCTTGCGTCTCTCTGGGCGGATGACACCAGCGCTCCCACGGGTCCCACGCCCAGTCGTCGCCGGCGGGTTCGGTGCGGTAGGTGCAGATCAGTGCTGGCTCGGCAAGCGTGGTGGCACCGGCGAGCATGACACCAGTGCTCCCACAAACCCACGCCCAGTCGTCCACGGTGGGGGGGCAGCAGCACTTCTCAGGCGCCTCATGCCCCATGCCATGCGCGGTCGGAAGTTCACCGCTGGCGCCGCAGACCTGTCCGTCGAGGGAGCACCCAGCGTGGAAACTCGGTCAAGATCGGCAAATGCTTTCAGGCTCGGATCGGTGGATTCCGAGCCTGAAATTGGTAGCGGGGGCAGGATTTAAACCTGCGACCTCTGGGCGAGATCGAAGGCCTGTCCCGGGCTACTTGAAGACTTGGGATCCCTGGAAAACCTCGGGTTGTTGAGGAGATTCCCATTGGACGGCACCAACTGTGTCGGAACGTCCTGGGAAAGTTGCCCATCGTTTCCGATGACTTTTCGATGACGGATCAATACCGAACGGCCGCGGGATGCACCAGGTCCACGCCGTGAAGGGGGAGGCGCTCTGGTCGGAGGCGGATGGCAGCCTCCGCGCTCTCGTCGCAGCGTCGGACACGAGAACCGGCGGCGTGGATCAGGCGGGCCTGGATCAGGCGGTGGCGCGACGCATGAGGATGCGAGCGCGGACCTTGTGCAGGCGCGGCATGAGGCCGTAGATGACGATCGGTACTGCGACGGTGGCCAGGACGAAGGTGCGGACCACGCTCGGCAAGTCGGCGAGGTACTGGCCGAACAGGAGGTTGAGCACGCTCAGAGTCGGGAAGACGGCGACCCAGATCATCAGCGCCAGCTGGTGCTTGGTGGGCGGCGGGACCGGATTGGCGCGGTGGGCAGTCTGTGGGTTGGACATGGTGGGGCTCCTCGTCTGGTGTGATGTGGGCGCGGCCGGCAGCCGCTCTGGCGCTAGGGGGCGAAGGTCCTGCGATCCGCCGCGGGGCGGTGGGGAGTGGGCGGCGGCTGGTACGTCGCTGGCGGTCAGACGCGGAGGCCGAGGCGGAAGTTCGCGACCGCGATCGGCAGGTCCTCATCGACCAGGTCGTTGTTGATCGCGATCGCTGCCGCCGAGCCTTCGCCGGCCGCGGTGATGACCTGGGCGCGCGGGTTAACGGCGTTTCCGGCAGCCCAGACGCCGGGCACACTGGTGCGGCCGGTCGCGTCGGCGGCCACCCAGCCGTTGTCGTGGATGGCGCACCCCAAGCGCACCAACAGGTCGTCGTTGGGGACGAAATGGGGGCGGACGAACACGGCCGCGCGCGGTACGACGTTCCCTGACTCGAGCTCGACCCCGCTCAGCTGCTCGTTCTCGACTACCAGTCGCGTGACGGGTTCGTCGACGACGCCGATGGCGCGGGCGATGAGCTGCTCGCGCTGGCTGGCGGTCAAGGCGGTGCTGTTGGTGAAGAACACGACGTCGTCGGACCACTGACGGATTAGGTGCGCGTGCGCGATGGCCAATTGGATCTCGTCGGGGGCACCGGCCAGGACGCCGAGAGGCTGATCGCGAACCTCGTAGCCGTGGCAGTACGGGCAGTGGAGCAGGTCGCGGCCCCACCGCTCACGGACGCCTGGGACGTCCGGGACCTCGTCGCGCAGCCCGGTCGTCACCAGGACGCGACGAGTGCGCAACATGAGGCCGTCCTCAAGGACGACTTCGAACCGTCCTCGGGCATGTGCGCCGGTCTGAGTGCATCGGACGATGCTAGCGACGGTCCCGGACAGAAGATGCCCTCCGTATCCGGTTACCTCCGAGCGTCCGGCCGCGAGTAGCTCGGTGGGCGGCAGGCCGTCGGAACCGAGGAACCCCTGCATGTGTGCCGCCGGGGCGTTGCGCGGCTGACCGGAGTCGACCACAGCGACGCGGCGCCGGGCGCGGGTGAGGACCAGGGCTGCGGAAAGGCCGGCGGCGCCTCCGCCGACCACCACCACGTCGTATTCGTCCATACGAAGAGACTGACCCCGCGAGACGTCAGCGACAACGATTGTTGCTGATAGCGGGAACCGCGCGGTGCAATGGGGTCATGGCTGCGCTGCGAGGCACCCCACCCAAGGACGGTCCCACCCCCGCGGACCCAGGCGGCCCCATCGCGACAACTCTCGACTTGGTCGGTCCCCGGCTGCGGCGCGTGCGCGAGCAGCGTGGCGTCACCCTCACCGAGGTCGCACGCTTGACTGGCATCTCCAAGAGCACGTTGTCGCGGCTGGAGAACGGGCAACGGCGACCGAGCCTGGAGCTGCTCCTGCCACTCGCGCAGACATACCGGGTGCCGATCGACGACCTCGTCGGTGCGCCGGAGGTCGGCGACCCACGTATCCGCTTGAAGCCGCGGCGCGTCAACGGGCGCACCGTGCTGCCCTTGACTCGGCCCGGTGGCATCCAGGCGTGGAAGATCGTGATTCCGACGTCGCAATCGCAACCGAATCCGCGCGCGCACAACGGGTTCGAGTGGCTTTATGTGCTGTCGGGGCGGATGCGGCTCGTGATGGGCGACCAGGACGTTGTGTTGGGCATCGGTGAGGCAGCCGAGTTTGACACCATGGTGCCGCACTGGTTCGGGAGCACCGGCGAAGGTCCCGCCGAGGTGCTCAGCATCTTCGGTCGCCCCGGAGAGCGGATGCACACGCACGCAGAGGCTGGGACGTCAGAGTCGGTGCACTGATGATCGCCCCTCTGGTGGAGACAAAATTGCTCCTGCCCAAGCGGCGCCGCAAGGTCGTGCTGCGCCCTCGGCTGGCCGATCTGCTGCTCCGTGGTTCGCATGGCCCGGTCACGCTGGTGTCGGCGCCCGCGGGTTTCGGCAAGACGACCCTGCTGGCGTCTTGGTTCGCCACTCCCCCTTCCACCCCGGACGATGACCATCTTGTTGCGTGGGTGTCCCTGGATGAGGGTGACCGTGATGCCACGTCGTTCTGGACCTACGTCCTCCTCGCCCTCGATCGAGCCGTTCCGGGTTCCGGCGCCGGAGCGCTCACGCTTCTACAGTCCGGACAGGCGACGGTGGAGGCTGTGCTCGCTGGTGTGGTGAACGAGTTGAGCGTGCATTCAGGTGAGGTCGCGGTCGTCCTCGACGACTACCACCTCGCTGAGGGTGTCGAGGTCGCGGCCGGGATGGCGTTCCTCGTTGACCACCTGCCGCCACAGCTCCGGCTTGTCATCGGCACCCGGGCCGATCCTGCGCTGCCGCTCTCGCGGCTGAGGGCTCGCGGGGAACTCGTCGAGATCCGCGCAAGCGACCTTCGCTTCACCCGCGAGGAGGTGTCTAGCTACCTCAACGACCTGAACGGCCTTGACCTCACGAGCACGGACCTCGCGGCACTCGAGGCGCGCACGGAGGGGTGGGTCGCCGCCCTCCAGCTGGCGGCGCTCTCGCTGCGCGACCGCGATGACCGCACCAGCTTCATCGCCGGGTTTGCTGGCAACGACCGTTTCGTCGTGGACTACCTCGTCGAGGAGGTTCTCAGTCGCCAGCCAGGCGACGTACGCCGCTTCCTGCTCGACACCTCGATCCTCAGTTGGCTCACCGGGTCGCTGTGCGACGCGGTCAGCCCCCTGCCTGAGCGCGCAGGCGCCCAAAATGGCAAAGCGATGCTTGAGGCCTTGGATCGGGCGAACCTGTTCCTGGTCCCGCTGGATGACCATCGAAGCTGGTATCGCTACCACCACCTCTTCGGAGACGTCCTGCACGCGCACCTGCTCGACGAAAGACCAGGAGATGTTTCAGATCTTCATCGTCGAGCCGCCGCCTGGTATGCCGAGGCAGGGCAGATCGACGCGGCGGTCCGGCATGCGCTGGCCGCCGGGGACACAGAGCGGGCAGCCGACCTCGTCGAGCTGAACTTCCGGGCGCTGGGTCGTGAGCGCCGCGAGGACCTCCTCCGTCGATGGGCCCACGAGCTGCCCGATGACGTCGTCCGCGTGCGCCCCGTGCTGGCGATTGCGCTCATCGGCGGCCTGATGGCCAGCAACGACTTCGACGGCGTTGACGTGCGCCTCGATCACGTGGAGCAGCTGTTGACGCGACCGGCAACGGACCTGGTGGTCGTGGACCGCGATGAGCTTTCCCGCGTGCCCGGCGAGATCAAGATGTACCGGGCCGCACTCGCGCTGATCGGTGGCGACCCTGCCGGTGCCATCGCCCTGGCCGAGCAGGCCATTGAGGTAGCCGGCGACGGTGACGACCTGGTCACCGGCGCCGCGGCAGCGCTGTCCGGTCTGGCTTCGTGGACCACTGGAGATATCGCTGCGGCTCACGCCAGCTACACGACCTCCATCCCGGCTCTGACTCGTGCCGGGCACATCGCCGACGTACTGGGCTGCTCGATAGCTATGGCCGACATGGAACTCCGACTGGGCCATCTGCGTGAGGCCGAACGCACCTTCGCCCGTGCCCTGGAGCTTGCAGCAGCCAACACCCCCACCGGGTCGGCGGTCATGCGAGGCACAGCCGACATGCTCGTCGGGCTGAGCCGCATGGCCTGGTATCGCAACGACCTGGCGGCAGTGGCCGAGTACCTGCGTCGCTCAGACGAGCTCGGGGAGGCCGCTTCACTGGCGCAGAACCCGTACCGGTGGCGGGTCGGGATGGCACGGCTACGGGCCGCCGAGGGCGACCTATCCACTGCCCTGGAGCTTCTCGATGAAGCCGAGCGGGTGTACGTGGGCGACTACTCGCCGAACGTACAACCTGTCCACGCCACCCGCGCACGCGTGCTGGCCGCGCGGGGCGACATCGCCGAGGCACGGGCCTGGGCTAGCCAGCACCAGGTCACAGCAGACGACGAGCTCTCCTACCTGCGCGAGTACGAGCACATAACCCTCGCCAGGATCCTGCTCGCGGAGCACGCGGCCACGGGGACCTCGGAGGCGCTGTATGACGCTGCTCGTCTGCTGGATCGTCTGGTGGCGGCGGCCCAGGACGGTGAGCGCATGGGCTCCCTGATCGAGCTGGAGGTGCTCCGGGCCGTCGCCCACCACGCGGGCGGCGCATGGGACCAGTCGCTGGAGGAACTGGGGCACGCTGTCGAGCTGGCACAAACGGATGGCTGGGTCCGGATCTTCGTCGACGCGGCGCCTGCCTTGACCGATCTGCTGCGTGAGCTCGCGCCAAGCCAGCCACAGTTCGGCTACCTGAGGGAACTGCTCGCAGCGGTGACGGCGGCCGGCAGTACCGGCACCGAGGCGGCCGACGAGATCGGCCCGGGAACGGCACCGGTACCTACAGGATCGGGACTGGTGGTAGGGCTGGTGGACCCGCTGAGCGACCGCGAGCTAGAAGTGCTGCGGCTCCTCGGCTCGGATCTTGACGGTCCGGCCATCGCGCTCAAACTGTTCGTGTCCCTGAACACGGTCCGGACCCATACCAAGCACATCTACACCAAGCTCGGAGTCAATAGCCGGCGCGCGGCCATCAGCACGGCACACCAGCTCGGCCTGCTCTCCGGCTCGAAGAGCCGCTGAGCGTCGGGCCCGCGTCCCGGGCGTGGGCTCGGCGTGCCATTGACTCGCAACGCGGCCAGCCTTCGTGGTCGATGGTGATCAAGGTCCAGGCGGCGATGTCACCACATCAGTCACATCATGTGGTGACGCCAGGTTCCTCCGTCGACTCATAGGTTCCAGTCATCCCGCGGCGCTCGTCACGGAGCAGCAACCAGGACAGGAACCAGGACATGACCATCACGCCCACCACGCTCACCCGGGCGGCCGGCATCGCCGCAAGTGCCGCCGGACTGATCTTCGCCGCCGTTCAGATCAAGCACCCGCACCTGGACGCAACCTCCATCACCACCACCGAGGTGGCTGTTCGCAACTCGCTGAAGGTGTTGATGGCCGCACTGGCACTAGTCGGCATCTCCGGGATGTATCTGCATCAGGTGAAGCAGATGGGCAAACTCGGCCTACTCGGCTACCTGTTGTTCGCCGCGAACTACCTCGTCATCATGAGCACGTCCTTCGTCGCGGCCTACGTCCTGCCCTCGATTGCCGAGAGCAACCCCTCCTTCGTCAACGACGTGCTTACTGCCGCCAATGGGGGCCATGCGACCGGGGACATCGGCCTGCTGCAGATCGTGCTGTGGATCGAGGCCTTCCTCTTCCTGGCTGGCGGCCTTGTCTTCGGCATCGCGCTGTACCGCGCACGCGTCCTCTCCCGCTGGGCCTCGGTCTTACTCGCCATCGGTGGCATCGTCAGCGCAGCACTCTCCCTGATGCCGGACGCCTTCCACCGGCTGCTGGCCCTCCCCAACAGCGTCGCTCTCGTCGCGCTTGGCTACTCGCTGTGGCTCGCCGCTGGCTCCGATACGACGGCACAACCTGCCACTGTCGTCGGCACCCCCACCCCCACAGCGGCCGGTGTCCGATGAGCTACCCCGCCGGCCGGTGGGTGCCGGTCGGACTGGTCGCGCTGGCCGCGATCCCGGTCCTGGCCGGCACCGCCCGCCTCGTGGAGATCCTCGGCGGACCGGACCTCATCCCGACCGACGCCCGCTTCGCAGCCTCACCGGCTCCGGTCGTCGTGCACGTCGCAACAGCCATCGGCTACGTCCTCCTGGGGGCGTTCCAGTTCTCCGCCGGCCTCCGCCGACGTCACCCCGGGTGGCATCGCCGGACTGGACGGCTCCTGGTCGCCCTTGGTCTCGCCGTTGCACTCTCGGCCCTGTGGATGACACTGATGTTCCCCCGCAAGGAAGGCACCGGCGACCTGCTCTACGTGTTCCGGCTGGTCTTCGGGTCAGGGATGGCCATCAGCATCATCCTCGGCCTCGCAGCCATCCGACGACGAGATATCGCCCGGCATCGCGCCTGGATGACCCGCGCCTACGCCCTGGCACTCGGCGCCGGCACTCAGGCGTTCACCGTCGGGTTCGGCGAAGCCCTCTTCGGTGCCGGCGTCGTCCGCACCGACCTCATGATGGGAGCCGGCTGGGCCATCAACCTCGCCGTCGCGGAATGGTTCATCCGCCGCCCGTCCGCCAGGCGGCCACGCACCACTCGCACCCGCCCAGCCATGGCCGGTGCGTGATGCAGACACGACCAGGACCACCCCCACCCGTCAACTACGAACTCCGCATCGCCGGGCACCTCGACGAGCACTGGTCGACCTGGTTCGGCGGCCTGACCCTCACCCACACCGACGACGGCACCACCATCCTGCGCGGCCCCGTGACCGACCAGGCCGAGCTGCACGGCCTGCTCGCCAAGGTCCGCGATCTCGGCGCCACCCTCCTCGCGGTCCAGGCCATCGACGCCGACGGCTAACGCGGACTTTGTGATGACCGAGTCAAGTTAGAAAGCCTTCAGGCTCGGTTCCCAGAGGGAACCGAGCCTGAATTTGGTAGCGGGGGCAGGATTTGAACCTGCGACCTCCGGGTTATGAGCCCGGCGAGCTACCGAGCTGCTCCACCCCGCGTCGGCCTGGTAACCATACGTGACCCAGACGGTTGCCGCCAAATCCGCCGGCGGCCACCGGGTTCGCACCGCCCGCAGGCCGCAGGGCGCCGCCCACCGGCCGCCCCGCACCCGCCCTCGCCCCGGCGCCACCATCGCCCCGGCACGCCCACCACGAGGCGCGCCAGAAACGGGTCGAATCGACCTGAAATATCCGGTCGATGCCGCAAGGACCTGGTCGATCCGACCGCCAGCGACCAGGTCGGAGCACCTGGGGGAGGGTGGTATCCGCCGGGCTGCACCCCGATGCGCTGCGGCGGCGCTACCTCGAGGTGGTCCCGCTGGGGGTCGCGCTCGGGGTGGGGCTCGGGCTCGCCGTCGGGCCTGGCGTGACCGTGGTCGAGCCAGACGGCTCGGCCGCCACCGCCCGTGCTATGGCCGCCTGCAGCTTCTTCTGGGCCTCGCCGTAGGCCGCAAAGTCGCCCTGTTTCAGGGCCTCCTGCCCGGCGGCGAACTGGCGCTGCACCTCGGCCAGCGCCGCCCGTAGCTCGGCCGAGGCGCTGCCGGGGATGGTGGGCGGGCTCGTCGTCGGCGGGGGCTCGTTTCCGGAGCCGGCGCCGGAGTTGCCGCCGAAGAGCCCGTCGAGGGCGCCTTCCAGGTTGTCCGACCAGGCCAGCTGGTTACCGAAGGCCGCCACGATCGCCCGCGACAGCGGATAGGCCGACCCGGACTGGGCCGAGACGTAGATCGGCTGGACGTAGAGCATCCCGCCGCCGACGGGCAGCGTGAGCAGGTTGCCGAGGCTGACCTGAGAACCCTGCTGCCGGTTGTTGTTCAGGAACTGGGACAGGGTCAGCGTGAACCGCGCGGAGCTGGCGTTGGAGGAGCTGATGTCGTTCTGGACCTGGCCGGGACCCTTCACGGTGGTATCCCGCGGCAGCTCCAGCAGCCGCAGCTCGCCGTAGCCGGCTCGTCGCTTGCCGGCCTCGGACCCGGCGTCGGCGTCGACGGCCATGAACCCCGTCAGCACGGGGCGGTTGCCCTGCGGGGTGAACACCGTGGTGAGGGAGAACGACGGCTGCTTCTGGTCAGGCAGTGCGATGGACAGGTAGTACGGCGGCTGCAGCTCGGCGCGGCCCTCCGGGTCCTGCGGCACCTTCCAGTAGTCCTGGCCGCCGAAGAACGCGCCCGCGTCAGTGATGTGGTAGGTCGTCATGAGCTCGCGCTGCACCTTGAACAGGTCTTCCGGGTAGCGCAGGTGCGACATCAGGTCGCCGGAGATCTCCGACAGCGGCCGCACAGTGTTCGGGAACGCCTTCGACCATGCCTTCAGCAGCGGGTCCTGGTCGTCCCACGCGTAGAGCCGGACCGACCCGTCATACGCGTCGACCGTCGCCTTGATCGAGTTGCGGATGTAGTTGACCTGGCCGGCCTGGATGGCCACGACGTTGCGCGAGGTCTCGGTCAGCGTGTCCGAGGTGGCGTCGTCGATCGACTCCAGCTTGGAGTAGGGGTAGTCCGCGGAGGTGGTGTAGCCGTCGACGATCCACTGGATCCGGCCGTCGACGACGGCCGGATAGGGGTTGCCGTCGAGGTTGAGCCATGGCGCGACGCGCTCGACCCGCTCCCGCGGGGTGCGGTGGTCCAGCAGCCTGGACTGGGCGTTGACCGCGTCGGACAGCATGATCTTCAGCTCGCGGTACTTGATCGCGTAGGCCGCCTTGCGGAGGAAGTCGCCGATCGCGACCCCACCACGCCCGGCATACGTGGTCCGCTGCTCCCCCGTGGCGCTGGCGTCGGGATAGTCCAGCTCCTGCTGCTTCCCGCCCGCCGGGCCGCCGGCGATGCTGTAGGTCGGGGAGAACTCGCCGAAGTAGATGCGCGGCTCGAACTTGCCCAGCGGGCCCACCGGCGGGATGTTCTGCTGGTAGAACACCGGCTGCCCGTCGTCGCCACGCTGGTTGCCGTAGGCGGCCACCAGGCCGAACCCATGGGTGTAGACGGTGACGTCGTTGACCCAGTTGCGCTGTCCGGCGGGCACGCCGGACAGGTCCAGCTCACGGACCGCGACCACGGTGTCCTTGACCTGACCACCGATCGTGTAGCGGTCCACGTCCAGGGCGTCCGGGAACTGGTAGTAGGACCGGACCGCCTGCAATTGCTTGAACGTCGGCGCCACGATCGCCGGGTCGACGATCCGGATCCCCGGGATGGTCTCCGCGTCGTCGCGCAGCTGCCCCTGGGTCGCCGTCGTCTGGGCGTTGTACACGGTCACCTTCGCCGCTGCCAGCCCGTATGCCGCGCGCGTCGCGTCGATGTTGCGCTTGATGAACGGCGCCTCCAGGGTCCGCTCGGACGGCTTGACCCGGAAGTTCTGGATCATCGCCGGGTAGATGCCGCCGACCGCGATCGCGCAGACGACCAGCCCGGCCACCCCGATCACCGGCAGCCGCCAGGACCTGGTCCAGATGGCCGCGACGAACAGGGCCGCGACGATGACCGCCGCAATGGCCAGGATCGCCTTGGTCGGCATCACTGCGTGCTGGTCGGTGTAGGTGATGCCGGTGATCAGCCGCGACTCTTTGGTCGTCAGGGAGTAGCGGTCCAGCCAGTAGCTCCCCGCCCGGACCAGCGCGAGCACGGCCAGCAGCACGCACAGGTGCACCCGGGCCGCCGTCGTGGTCCGTTCCCCCCGGGTCTGCAGCTGCAGGCCGCCATACACGTAGTGGGTGAGCGCGGCGGCGACCAGCCCCAGGATCAGCACCATCGTGACGAACCCGACGAGGAACCTCAGCCAGGGCAGGGTGAAGACGAAGAAGCCGATGTCCAGGCCGAACTGGGCGTCCTTCCTGCCGAACGGCACCTGGTTCAGCCACAGCAGGTAGGTCTGCCACTGGCTGCCCGCCGCCGACCCGGCGAACAACGCGAGCAGGGCCGGCGCCGCAACCGTGGCGAGCTTGCGCAGCGGGTCGAGCAGCTCGCGGTAGTGGTCGAGGTTCTGCTGTTCGGGGGACACCGGCGGGTAGATAGGGCGGGTGCGGTAGCCGATGACGAGGCTGGACGCGACCACGGCCGCGGTGACCAGCCCGCCGCCGAGGAACAGCAGCACCTTGGTGAGCAGCTCGACCCGGAAGACGGTTCCGAACCCGACGCTGTCGAACCAGAGCACCTCGGTCCAGACCTGAGCCAGGAACATCACCGCGACCACGATGACCGCGAGGATGACCAGAGTCGGCATCAGCGGGCCACGTCGCCGCAACGTCGCCGCGCCCGCCGGGCCGCCCCGGCCACGCCCGCCGAACCGGCCGGCCCCGCCGAACCCGCCGAGACCGCCGAACCCGCCGAACCCACCCGGCCGGAACGGGCCCGAGCCACCGGCGCCTGGTCCGCCTGGTCCGTTGGGGCCGCCGCCGGACCCACCGGCCCCGCCCGATCCACCGGCGCCACCGCCGCTGCCCGGCCCGCCGGTGGACATCAGCCACCCGGGAATCCGCCCTGCTCGAATCACGTCAGCCCGTTCCGCTCGCGATCTACGCTTCCCATCGTCCACGGCTGACACACCGTGGCAGACCTGTGCGGTCCGTCGATGCTGGACAAACTAACCGACCCGGCTGACAGTTCCACCGGCTCGCCGGTGCCGGGGCGTGGGCCTTGCCCGACTAGGGCACCATGAACGCCGTGACCGCCTCGTGAACAGCCCGCCCGTCCCGAACCGAGGTCCGCTGCTGCGCGTCGCGCTGGAAACCGAGCGGTATGTCGCGGCGGCCGGCTGGGACCAGCCGCCGCGGCTGTTCGCCCTGGTGCGCACCGCTGACCTGCTCAGCCGTGAGCCGGGCCTGGCGGCCCAGCTCGGCGGTCACCTTGGGGAACGCGACGCCGACCCGTTCGACGGCCTCACCGCCGTGGAGCAGGACGGCGTGCCGCGCACGGCCAGCCTGGAGTCCCTGTTGGCCCGGCTGGCGTGGCCACCGGACGTGCACGGGGTCGCCTTGGCCGTGGAGCGGATCGTCGTCCCGCCCGAGGCCGAGCGGGATCTGCCCGGAGACGCCGAGGAAGCCATGAGCGCCCTGGCTGAACACCGGGACCGCCGGGATGTCCGGCTGTTGGTGGCCGTACTGCGTGACGGGGGGTCCACCTGCCTGCTGCGCCAGCGGCAGCATGACCGGGACGACCGTGTCGCCACCGGCGCCGACATCGCCCCCGGCCTCGTCCAGGCCCTGCAGGCGACCCTGCTGGACTGAGCCAGCCACGCGCCCGCCCGGCGCGGCCGGCCGGCATACCCGGCCTGGCAACGTCCGACGTGGCCGGTCAGCCGGCAGCGGAGGTGTCGACGGTGCAGGTGGGCAGCTCCCGGGTTTGCTTGGCCGCGATCGCCTGCACCGCCGCCTTGGCCTGGTCGAAGCTGGCCACCCGGACCACGTTGAGTCCGTCCGGGACGTGCCCGACGACCTCGGCGCAGTTGGCAGCGGGCGCCAGGAACCAGGTCGCCCCGCCGTCGCGGGCGCCGACCATCTTCTGGCGTATGCCGCCGATCGGACCCACGGTGCCGGTCGAGTCAATCGTTCCGGTGCCGGCGACGTTGACGCCGCCGGTGAGCTGACCGGGGGTGATCTTGTCGTAGACGCCCAGGGAGAACATCAGCCCGGCCGAGGGCCCGCCCACGACCCCGGCGTTGATCCTCACCCGCAGCGGGGCGTCGAAGGACAACCGGAGCAGCACGCCGAGCACCGTGCGGCCGCCCTGGGAGCCGGTCCGTACGGCCAGCGTCTGCTCCTTGCCGGCGCGGCGCACCGTGAGCTGCAGGGTGTCCCCCGGCCGATGAGCTTGCACCCGGTCCCGCACCGAGGTGACACCGGCGGTCTTGACGCCGTCCACCGCCACGATGACGTCCCCCGCCTGCAGGGTCGTACCGGAAGCCGCGCCCGGCTGCACGGAGGAGATGGTGACGACCTCGGGGACCGGGTAGCCGGCCTTGCGCAAGGCGACGGCGACGGCCTCTTGCTGGGAGTCGGCCATCTCGGCAGCGTTCTCCTCCTCCACCTGCTTGCCGGTGGTGCCCTTGGGGAACATCACCTCCTCCGGCAGCACCTGGCTGGAGCTGTCGAACAGGCTGCTCAGAGCGCGCCAGCCGTTCACGGGGTAGTTCGGGCCGCCGTACACCTCGACCGTGGTGAAGTCCAGGGCACCGCTTGTGGGGTAGGTCTTGCCCTCCACCTCGATCAGCTGCTTGCCGCTCTTGGCTGCACCCAGGGTGTTGGTGATCGGGCCCGGCTTGAGGATGGCGTACGGCAGGTGCACCAGACTCATCAACGACGCGAGGACGACGAGCAGGAACGCCACGACCAGCGCCACCGCGGTGCGCCGGCTCAGTCCGGTCGTCCGCTCCGTGCCGCCGGCCTGCGGACCCGGTCCGCCCTGCAGGTGGGCCTGGGTGTCGATCACGGGCTGCCCACCCACTCCTGCCCGCCGTCGGCGAACAGCTGGTGCTTCCAGATCGGCACGGTGGTCTTCAGCGTGTCGATGAGCTCCCGGCACGCGGTAAGCGCCTCGTCCCGGTGCGGGGACGACGCACCCACGACGACCGCGAGATCCCCCACCACCAGGTGCCCGGTGCGATGCACCGCGGCCACCCGGGTCAGCTCGTGGCCCGCGGCGACCTGGCCGGCCACCCGGTGCAGGGTCTGCTCGGCGCTCGGATGGGCGGTGTAGTCCAACGCGTCCACGTCGTGCCCGTGGTCCCGCGCGCGCACCACGCCGACGAACAGGGCGATGCCCCCCGCCGCCGGAGTTCGAACTGCGTCGAGCACCTCGTCCACACTGAGCGGGGCGTCGCGGACCGCGGCCAGCACCACCGGGCTGCTCGGGCCGCCGCTCGGGCTGTCGATCACCATGGCATCCGACACGGCGACAGCATGACAGGCATTCCTGCGAGGTCGCCGGGCGTTGGCTGGATGCCACGGGTTGCGCTGTGGGCGAAGCGACCGCGACCGCCCCCGACGACCGGAACCGCGACGGCCGGTCCGTGGTTATCTGGTCGTCCGGACTGTTCGACGACCCGCTGACCTGATCCTGCCGACCGCCGTGAGGTGCCCCATGGCCGACCTACCGCAGCCCCGCCCCGACGAGCCCGGGGACCTGCCCGACATGGCCGAGCTGCTCCGCCAGGTGCAGCAGGCCCTCGGCGACAGCGACAACCCCGAGGTGGCCGAAGCGCTCAAGGCGATGGGCATCGACCGGCTCGACCCGGCGAGCATGCAGCTGCTCGGCGCGCAGATGCAGGCCATGTTGGCCGCGTCGGCCGACCGGCCGTTCAACGCGGCGCTGGCCGGTGACGTGGCCCGCCAGCAGGTGGCGACGACCGGTGACCGCACGGTCGGTGCGGCAGCCCGGCGCGAGGTCGAACAAGCGGTGCACGTGGCCGCCCTCTGGCTCGACGCGGTCACCGACCTCAGCGTCCCCGGTTCCGGCCCCACCGGCGCTGCGCAGGCCTGGAGCCGGGCCGAGTGGGTGGACCAGACCATGCCGGTCTGGCGGGCGCTCGTGGACCCGGTGGCCGCTGGCGTGAGCGCGGCGGTCGTGTCGGCGTTGAGGGCCCAGCTGGGCCGGCTGGGCGAGTCCGGGATGGAACTGCCGGCCATACCGGGCCTGCCAGCCGGGACCGAACCGACGGCGATGATGGGCCAGATGGAGCCGATGCTGACCACGATGAGCTCGGCGATGTTCGGGGTCCAGGTCGGTCAGGCGGTCGGCGCACTCGCCGCCGACATGGTCAGCGGCACCGAGGTCGGGCTGCCGTTGGTGGGCGAGCACGCCGTCGTGCTCCTGCCGGCCAACATCGAGGCGTTCGCAGCGGGACTGGGGGTCGACCACGCCGAGGTGGTGCTCTACCTGGCGACCCGGGAGGTGGCACGGGTACGGCTGTTCGCCGCCGTCCCGTGGCTGGGTCCGCTGCTGCTCGAAGCGGTGCAGGCCTACGCTCGCGACATCAGCATCGACACCGAGCGGATCGAGGCCGCGGTCCGCGAGGTGAACCCGTCCGACCCCGCGGCAATGCAGGCGGCCCTGTCCGAGTCGCTGTTCACCCCGGAGCCGAGCGCGGCACAGGCGGCCGCATTGCAACGGCTGGAGACCTACCTGGCGCTGGTCGAGGGGTGGGTGGATGTCGTCGCCGAGCAGGCCACGACGGGTCACCTGCCCCAGACCGCCGCGCTCGGCGAGGCGGTGCGCCGGCGCCGGGCCACGGGCGGTCCGGCCGAGCGGATGTTCAGCCAGCTCGTCGGCCTGGAGCTGCGGCCTCGCCGGCTGCGCGACGCGGCCACCCTCTTCCGTGCCCTGCACGCGAGTTCCGGGCCCGCGGGTCGGGACACGGCCTGGGCTCACCCGGACCTGGCCCCCACCGCCGCCGACCTGGACGACCCGCTCGGCTACGTCGAACGGGTCAGGTCCGCACCGGCTCGCGACGAGCTGGACGACGCCCTGGAGTCGTGGCTGCGCGACAGTGGCGAAGCCGCGCCCTGAGGCCGCTCACCACAGCGTTGGCCGGTCCCCCGCCAGCTCGGCGCCGGCAGCGTCGCCGTCCTCTGTCACGTCGGCGCCGGAAGCGTCGCCGTCCTCTGTCACGTCGGCGCTGGCCGCGTCGCCGTCGCCCCCGTCCCCGCGGCCACTCGATGCGGCGGCCACGCCCTGCAGGTAGCCCCGGGCCCGTTCGGTGCGCGGGAAGCCGGCCAGTAGCCCCCAGAATCGAGCCCCATGATCGGGCTCGAGCAAGTGCGCCAGCTCGTGCAAGAGCACGTAGTCGAGGACCCATCCCGGCATCTGCTGCAGCCGGGTAGAGACCCTGATGCTGCCGTCGGAGGAAGTGCAGGACCCCCACCGGGTGCGCTGGTTGCCGACCCAGGCGACGCGGGTCGGCACCGCCCGTCCGGCAAGGTAGGTGCGCGACAGCTGGCCGGCCCTGCTCGCCAGCTGCGCGTCGGAGGGTCGACGCCTGAGTTCGGACTCAGCGAGCCTGCGCAGCATGGCCTGAACCCACTCCCGCTCCTGGCGCCGGCTGAACCCGGCCGGGATCAGCACGACTGTGCGGCCGTCCTGGCGGTAAGCGCTCACCGTTTTGCGCCGTCGGACGCTGCGACGCACCTCGACGCGTTCCCCGGCCGGCTCAGGCGCCGGGCGGGGCTGCGTCACCGGCGCACGTGGGGGCACTGTGCCGGGCTCCATGCGGTGACAGTAACCGCCCGGTATGACCTACCGGCGACTCCCGTTACCGACCACGGCGAGTCCGACGTCCCCGACCGGGTCCGCACGCTGGTCTAGGGTGAGCGGCGTCAAAGCGCCGCTGCGCCGTCGTGGGCACAGTGCAAACACCAAGGAGACATCGGCATGGCTGACAACGGCGAGACCTACCAGGGCGAGTTCTACTGCGTGAAGTGCAAGGAGAAGCGACAGGCGGAGGGCAACGTCGTGGAGACGAACGGGCGGCGCATGGCCAAGGGGAAGTGCCCTGTCTGCGGCACCAACCTCAACCGCATCCTCGGCAAGGCCTGACGACCCGGAGCCGGGGCCCGACAACTCCCGCCGTAGCGGCCGAACCGACCGGCACTGCGGCTGCGCGCAGCCCATGGGCGGCCCTCGGGGGGTGACCGCTGCGCATGGGCCGCCGGCGCATGGCCGCCGCGCATGGCCGTCGGCGAATGACCGCTGGTAGGACTGCTGGCGGACGACCGCTGGTATGACCGCTGGTGGGGACCGCGGGCGAATGACGGCCGTGGGACCGTCGGTAGATGCTGCCTGTGGATGACCGCGGCCCGCACCCGGCGACCCGTGCGACATTGACTGCGGCCGGCCGCCCCGTCCGGGGGCCCGGCACCGGTTGCAGACGGAGAGGCCATGCTCGCTCACGCAGTACCTCGGCTTCGCACCGACATCCACCCGCTTCGGCGAGGACCCGGCAGCGTCCAGCTCGGCCAGCACCAGGACACCGGGCTGGTGGTCGAGGGGCTGACCGACGACGAGGTCGCGTTGCTGCAACGGCTCGGCAGGGCGGCGGACCCGCCGTCCCCGGTCACCGCCGAGCTGACCGCGACGCTGAGCACCGCGCGCGCAGGCCGGCTCGCTGCGCTGCTGGGCACGCTGCGGGAGCGCCGCCTGCTCGCGGAGCCCGACGGCACCGCATACCCGTGCGAACCGGGCGACCCGCGTCGGCGACGCCACCAGATCGTGGTGGTCAGCGGCGCCGGAGCCCTGCCCGAGACCGTAGCCGAGCTGCTGCGCGCCGGGGGTGTCGGCCAGGTGCAAGTCGGTGAGCAGGCCGCCGACGCCCTCGACTTCGAGTTGAGGCATGACCCGGTGACGCGCCCCCCCGATCTGGTGGTGCTCCTCGCCCGGGACGCCGTGCGAGCCGGCCGTGGGGAGCCGTGGCGGCGTCGCGGAGTCCCGCACCTGCCCGTCGTCGCGCACCGGCAGCGCCTGGTCGTCGGCCCGCTCGTGTCGACCGGCGGCCCCTGCCTGGGCTGCCTGGACCGGCACCGCGCCGACCGCGACCAGGCGTGGCCGCTGCTGCTTGACCAGCTGGCGCCGGAGCCGGGCTTCGGCGTCCGGGCGGTGGAAGTCCCCTCACCGCTGGCGGAGCTGGGGTCGGGCATCGTCGCGATGGTCGGGCACGCCTGGCTGGACGGGCAGCCGGTGCCGCAGGGACTGTCCATCGAGGTCGGCCTGCCCTGGCCCGGAGTCGACTACCGACAGTGGCAGCGGCACCCACGGTGCCACTGCGTCACTGATCCCAGTCCCGGCAGGTGAGAATGGTCGTATGAGCGAGCTCCCCCGTAAGGCGGTCACCCGGACCGCGAAGCTCGCCACGTTGCCCATCGGCTTTGCCGGGCGGACCGCCTGGGGACTCGGCAAGCGGGTGGGCGGCAAGCCGGCCGAACTGGTCGCCGCCGAGGTGCAGGCCCGGACCGCCGAGCAGCTGTTCAAGGTGCTCGGCGAGCTCAAGGGCGGGGCGATGAAGTTCGGCCAGGCGATGTCGATCTTCGAGGCCGCCATGCCGGAGGAGCTGGCCGCGCCGTACCGCGCCACCTTGACCCGGTTGCAGGACGCGGCGCCCCCCATGCCGGCGAGCACCGTGCACCGGGTGCTGCGCGCCGCGCTGGGCACCCGGTGGCGGACCAAGTTCCTCTCCTTCGACGACCGCCCTGCGGCGGCCGCTTCCATCGGCCAGGTGCACCGTGGGGTGTGGCACGACGGCCGGCAGGTCGCGGTGAAGGTGCAGTACCCGGGCGCCGGGCCGGCGCTGCTCAGCGACCTCAACCAGGCTGCCCGGGTGGCCCGGGTCGCCGCGTCGTGGATACCCGGCCTGGACATCAAGCCGATCACCGAGGAGCTGAAGCGCCGGGTCGCCGAGGAGCTCGACTACCACCTGGAGGCCGGGTCGCAAGCGGCGTTCGCCTCCGCGTTCCGCGGTGACCCCTCCTTTTTCGTCCCCGACGTCGTGCACCACGGCGGTCAGGTCCTGGTGACCGAGTGGGTGGACGGCACGCCGCTGTCGGTGATCATCGCCCGAGGCACTCAGGCAGAACGCGACGCAGCCGCCAACCGGTACATGGAGTTCCTCCTCGCCGGTCCGCAGCGCGCCGGGCTGCTGCACGCGGACCCGCACCCGGGTAACTTCCGGCTGCTGCCGGACGGCCGGATGGGCGTCATCGACTTCGGTGCGGTCAACCGGCTGCCGGGCGGGCTTCCGGCGGAGATGGGTCAGCTGCTCACCGCCGCGCTGGCGGGTGACGACGAGGCAGTGTTGGGCGGCCTGCGCGAGGCGGGCTTCATCCGGCGCGGCATCGAGATCCCGGCCGACCAGCTGCTGGCCTACCTGGACCCGTTCGTGGCCCCGCTGCGCACCGACACCTTCACCTTCAGCCGCGCCTGGCTGCGGGGCATCTTCAGCCACATCAACGACCCCCGCCGACCGGCCTTCACCATCGGGATGCGGCTGAACCTGCCGCCGTCCTACCTGCTCATCCACCGGGTCTGGCTGGGCGGAATCGGGGTGCTGTGCCAGTTGGAGGGCGAGGTCGAGGGGCGCGAGCTGGTCGGCCAGTGGCTGCCGCAGGCCGATCTGCCGCCCGTCGGGTGGTAGGTCACCCGGGGCGGTCCGCGAGCAGGTAGACGAATCCCGGGCCCTCGTCCCGGTACGGAAGGCCCAGGGCGTCCAGGGCAGGCCGCCACGACCCGGTGACACCGGGGTCGGTGCCCTCGAACCCGTGGTCGGCGGTCAGCAGGAAGCTGACTTGGTGGAACAGGCCGGCCCGCTCCAGGTGCGCCAGGAAGCTGCACAGCCGCGTGTCGGCGTCCCGCAGCGACGCGGTCGCCAGCTCCGACCGGGGTCCGCCGCCGTGGTGGCCGGCGTCGGTGACCACGGTGGACCACCAGGTCAGCCGCGGCGGGACGCCGCCACCGAACAGCTGCAGCATCTGCTGCAACCCCGCGTCGTCGACCCGGGTGCCCCAGCGGTAGTACGCGTCATCCAGCGCCGCCGGTAGCGACACGTTCGGTGACTGGCTGGCGTCCGGGAGCAGCCCGTCCAGCCCGGCGGCGCCGTCGGCGCCGCCGGATGCCCTGACCAGTGCCATCGTCGAGTAGTCGGCCCCGCGGTCCACCGCCTCGTCGACGGCGGCCGTTCGCGGTGTGTCCGCCCCACCCGGGCCGGTCCCGGTCGCGACAGCCGTGTTGACCAGCTCGAACACGGTCCGAACGCCGGGCCGCAGCCACTGCGCCGACCGGTGCCAGGTGGCGGCGTCGTTGGGGACGACCCGCTCGCCGGTCTCGCGGTCGTAGAAGACGTTGCCGAGCACCCCGTGCCGGCCGGGCCCGACCCCGGTGAGGATGCTGGCGTGGTTGGTCAATGTGACGCTGGGGAACTCCGCCACCGCGCCGCCGCGCAGCGCCACCCCGCGGTCCAGCAGCCGAGCCACCCCCCGCAGCTCCCCCCCCTCGGCCAGCCGCAGCAGCTCGCCGCAGTGGGCGCCGTCCCAGAGCATCCCGACCACCACCGGGGGGTCGGGCAGCTCGGCGAGCCGCAGGTATGCCGCGAGCTCGGCTCCGTCGAGCGGGTCGCCGAACGCGTCGGCCAGGTCGGCCGCGGGCACCCCGGCGAGCACCGCCAGCGTGGGCCCGACGTCGACCAGCCGGGCGTGGTCGTCGACCAGGCCGACCGGGGCGACTCCCGGGCCGGACAGCAGCAGCGGCGCGCGGGATTGGATGACGTCGAGCGAGCCGTGCTCGCCGACGTGCCCGCCCTCCTGGAGGAACCGGTGCCGCGGGGTGTGCACGACGGCGACGTCCGGGGACCGGGAGGGGTCGGCGAACAGGGAACGGATCCGTCGCGCGGCATACGGGTAGGCGTTGGCGCGGGAGGTGGCCGGCGCCGGGCTGGCGAGCTCGAGCGGGTAAGGCAGGAAGGCCATCGGGTCCTGGGAGGCAATCGGGTTCGTGCCGCTGCGTACCGCGACGCTGCCGTCGGGTCGCAGCTCCACCGTGCCGGTCGCGTTGGCGGCGACGGCACTGTCGCCCTCGACCCACACCACCAGGTCGACGATCCCGGCCAGGTCCTGGCTGGTCAGGGCGGCGACCACGAGCTGGCGTCGGCGGGCCCGTTCGGAAGGGCTGAGGGCGGACACCCTGCGGACTCTAGTGTCGAGCTGGGACGAGGTGTCGAGCTGCGGGACGCGATGCGGCCACCGGCTCCGTCTGCGGAGCCGGTGGCCGCGAAGGTGGTCCCGGCGGCGGCGCCGGGTGAGCGCCGGGTCGGCGCCCGGAACGCGCGGCGAGCGGCCAGCCGGGGTCAGGGCTGGCTGGCACGCCGAGCGCTGCGGAGGACCTGCAGCGAGCTACGGCCGCCGGGGCGCTGCAGCTTGCGATCGCGCTCCTCCCGTTTGGCTCGGGCGAGCTGCTCGTACTGGACGTTATGCATGACGGACTCCAAAGTGGGTTGGGACTGCGGGTGTTTGGTGACGGCGGGTCGACGGGCGCTCAGTCGAGCAGGGCCCGTCAGAGCGCCCCTCGGCGTGGTGACTCCAGGGCGGCGCCAGAGGCGTGCCGGGGGCGTGCCCGGGGGCGTGCCAGGGGCGTGCCCGGGGGCGCACCAGGCGCGTGCCCGAAAGCGTCCGGCCGTGCCGGCACAGCTGTCCGGCGGCCAGCACCCGGCGCACCACCGGGTCGCGCGCGGCGCGGCCCGGTGGTCGCGGCGGGGTGACGGATCAGGCGGCGAGCGGTGTCTTGCGGGGCCGGCCGCGGGGCCGCTTGCGCGGGACCACGACGCCCTGGACGAACAGCTCGCCACCCCAGACGCCCCACGGCTCCTCGCGCATGAGCGCCCCTTCCAGACACTGCACCCGGGCGGGGCAGGTGCCGCACAACGACTTGGCGAACTCCACGTCGGCTGGGCTCTCGGCGAACCACAGCTCGGCGTCGTTCTCGCGGCACGGGATGCCCTCGCCGCACTGGCTTGCTCGCGCGCCACGCTCCGTCAGCTCGTCGATCAGCTCGCTCAGCTGCATCTCGTGTCACCTCCTTCGGTCGTTCCCGCTCGGGCACCCGGTTGGGCTCCGAGCCAGCTCTGCAGCCGGTCCTCCCTGGTGAGGAGGCTCCGACCTGGTCTTGCGATGCACTTCTGCGATGGCCAGTTCGCGGCCGACCGAACAACACGAAGGCCGCGGATCCCGGATGTCGGGTTCCGCGGCCTGGAGGTGACCTGGTCTGCTGGTGCTAGACCGGTGGTCTCCCACGGGACGGGAACGCGACGTCGGGCACGACGTCGGTGATCGGGGCGTAGGTCTGGACGGTGGCCGCAACGAGCGCGAGGCGCGTGTCGGTGGAGGCACCCGCACCGAGGCTGGGCACACCTGTCCCCTGGAACGCACGCCCGGCGCCAACCGTGCGGAGGCTGGCGTGCTGCGGGCGTAGCAGGCCCAGGGCGAACGCGGGTGCCGCGGTCGTGGTCATCGTGGTCATCTCCATCGCTGTCCAGCCTCCTCTCTGCTGCTCGGGTGCGCGCCGACGGTCGCCGGCCGGTGGGTTCGCGCCCACGCTACGGGACTGCCGTCGCGGCTCGCAACGGAATTACGACCACTTTTCCTCGCCGGCCCCCGAGGTCGGGCGTGTCTCCGCCCAACCGGATGAATCACGTTGCGACGGCATGGTTCTGCGCCAGCGCCGCCGGGTCGGCCCCGCCCAGGATGGCGAGCACGTCCGGGCCGTACCGCTCCAGCTTGCGCGCCCCCACCCCGGAGATGGCCGCAAGCTCGTCCTCGTCCGCCGGGCGGCGCTCCGCGATGGCGGTCAGCGTGGCGTCGGTGAACACCACGTATGCCGGCACCTTGGTCGCGCTCGCCAGGGCCAGCCGCCAGCTCCGCAGCGCATCGAACGTCTCGACGTCGTAGCCGGGCGGGCACGCCCCGCACCGGCCCACCTTGCGCTCCGCGGCGGTGCGCAGGTCCGCGCCGCAGCCGCGGCAGTGGTGCAGCACCGCGACCTTGCCGGCCCTGACGGCCCTGCCGGCCCTGCCGGCCTTGCCAGCGTTGCCGGTCTGGCCCGCCTTGCCGGCCTTGCCCCCTTTGGCTGGCCGAGCGCCGGCGGGCCGGTCCTGGACCCCGTCGCCGAGGATGCTGGCGGCGCCGTCGAGGAAGCGTGACGGCCGCCGGGTCGCCCGGCCGCCGGCGTGACGGGCCGCCGCCCAGGACAGCCGCAGCTCCCGTCTGGCCCGCGTCAGCCCGACGTAGAACAGCCTCCGCTCCTCCTCGACGGCCTCCCACCCCTCCGCCATGCTGATCGGGATGAACCCGTCGCTGCAGCCGAGCACGAACACCGCATCCCACTCCAGCCCCTTTGCCGCGTGCAGCGACGCGAGGGTCACCCCCTGCACGGTCGGGGCGTGCTGCGCCGCTGCGCGCTCGTCCAGGTCGCGGACCAGGTCCGGCAGCCGCGCTCCCGGCTGCGCGGCGGCCAGGTCGTCGGCGAGCGCGGCAAGGGCCTGCAGGGACTCCCAGCGCTCGCGCACCGCACCCGCGGCCGTGGGCGCGCGGTCGGTCCATCCGGCGCCGGTGAGCACGTCGCGGACCAGGTTCGGCAGCGGCAACGCCCCGTCGTCGGCGCGCGCGGCACCGCGCAGCAGCAGCACCGCGGAGCGGACCTCCGGCCGGGCGAAGAACCGCTCGCCGCCGCGGACCAGGAAGGCGACACCGGCCTCGGCCAGCGCGGCCTCGACGGCCTGCGACTGGGCATTGGTCCGGAACAGCACCGCGACCTCGCCGGCCCGGGTGCCGGCAGCGAGCAGCGCCTGCACCGAGCGCGCGATCCCCGCCGCTTCGGCCGGCTCGTCCGGGTATGCGGTGAGGGTCGGCTGCGGTCCCGGCTCGGCCTGTGCGCGCAGCTCGACGAAGCCGCGCCCGCCGCCAGCCCGCAGGACGGCGTTGGCCAGGCCCACCACCTGCGGCGTCGACCGGTAGTTGCGGACCAGCCGGACGACCTGGGCGGCGGGGTGCCGGCGGGTGAACTCGAGCAGGTGCCTCGGGCTGGCGCCGGTGAAGGAGTAGATGGTCTGCGCCGGGTCGCCGACTACGCAGATGTCGTCGCGGTCGCCCAGCCACAGGTCGAGCAGCCGCTGCTGGACCGCGTTGACGTCCTGGTACTCGTCGACGACGAAGTGGCGGTACTGCCGTCGCACCGTCTCGGCGATGTCCGCCCGATCGCCGAGGATCCCCGCCGTCACCAGAAGGACGTCCTCGAAGTCGATGACGCCGCGCTCGGCCTTGACCTCCTCATAGACCTGCAGCAGCCGCGCCACCGCGGTCGGGTCGAGCCCGGCCGGGTCGCGCGCCGCCCGCCGGGCCGCCTCGGGATAGGTCTGCGGGGTAAGCAGGCTGACCTTGGCCCATTCCACCTCGGCGGCCAGGTCCCGCACGACCGCGCGGTCCAGCTGCAGCCGCAGCCTCGCGCCGGCTTCGGCGACCGCGCCGGCCTTGTGCGGCAGCACCTCCGGGGCGGCCCCCCCGACCGCGTGCGGCCAGAAGTAGTGCAGCTGCCGCAAGGCAGCCGCGTGGAAGGTGCGGGCCTGCACCCCCTGGACGCCCAGCTCGCGCAGTCGGGTCCGCATCTCCCCCGCCGCACGCGCGGTGAAGGTGACCGCGAGCACCCGGGACGGCTCGACGACACCGGCGTGCACGGCATACGCGACGCGGTGGGTGATGGCGCGAGTCTTGCCGGTGCCGGCCCCCGCGAGCACGCACATCGGCCCCGTCGGCGTGGAGGCGACGAGGCGCTGCTCGGGGTCCAGCGCCGCGAGGACGTCGTCGGCGGTGCGGGTGGGCATGATGGCCATCGGCCACCGATCCTCTCACCGGACGCCGACGCCCCCGCTACCAGCGCAGGCCGTGCTGTGCCAGGACGGCCTCGGTCTGCAGCCGCTCGATGTCGTCCATCGGGGTGTGGTCCGGCGGAGCGAGGTCGAGCGCGGCACAGCAGGCCGCCAGCGTGTCGTCGTAGGCCAGCGTCAGGGCCATCAGCCGCCGCGCCATGGCCGGCGGCTGGTCGCGGTGGATCCGGGCGAACTCCCGCTCCAGCCGGGCCAGGTCCTGGGTCAGCAACTCGATGCTGCGCGCAGCCGGGGAGGGCTTGGCGGGCCGCCACGGCAGCGGGTCGCCGCTGGTGAACCACTTGACCGCGCGGATGAGCAGCCAGAGCGTGGCGGCCGGAGCCATGCTGATGAGCAGGATGAAAAGGAGCGGCTGCACCGGCGCACGCCTCCTTCCACCGTGCCTGACGGCACTCCCAGGATCGCGCACCGACCGCCGATTTTCCAACGGCCGTGCCCGGACCGTGACCCCGCTCAGCCGCGGGCGGTGACCTGCTCGGTCGGCGGCGCCAGCCGGCCGCCGTACCAGTGCTCCACCAGGGCCCGGGCGATGGAGAGCCGGCCGCTGATCAGCAACGACCCGTCCCGCAGCCGGCGCTGCAGCTCGGTCCGGGTCAGCCACGTGGCGTCCTGGATCTCCGGGTCGGCGGGCCGCAGCTCGGTGGAGGTCGCCCGGGCCGTGAACCCCACCATGAGCGAGCAGGGGAACGGCCAGGGCTGGTTGCCCAGGTAGGTCACCTCGGCCAGCTCGACGCCGACCTCTTCGCGCACCTCGCGGTGAACGGCTGCCTCCAGCGGCTCCCCCGGCTCCACGAAACCGGCCAGCACGGAGTAGCTGCGCTCCGGCCAGGCCGGCCCCCGCGCGAGCAGCAGCCGGTCCTCGGCGTCGACGACGGCGACGATGACGGCCGGGTCGGTGCGCGGGTAGTGATCGGACCCGTCGGCCGGGCACCGTCGGACCCAGCCGGCGTTCGTCGCCTCGGTCGGCGTCCCGCACTGGGGGCAGTGGGTGTGGGTGGCGTGCCAGTTGGCCAGCGCGAGCAAGGTGGTGAACAGGCCGGCGTCGCGGTCGGTGAGCAGCGGACCGAGCTCGCGCAGGGTGGCGCCGGTGCCGCCGGTGACGCCGTCGTCCGGTTCGGCCTCGACCACCCCCAGGTATGCCGTGTGGTCACCGTCTCGGCCCAGGTAGACCACGAGCTGGTCGCGGTCGGTGGGCAGCGGGGGCCGCAGCAGCAGGTTGAGGTCGCCGTCCGTGCGCGCGCTGCTGCCGCGCAACCCCAGGACGCGGGTCCTTGGGTCGCCCAGGAGACGCTGGAACAGGTCCGGTTCGAGGCGGCGCTCGGCGTCACGGTCCAACGCGGCCCTGGCCAGCGGCAGTGGCCCCAGCTGCCCGTGGCTGGATCGGGCGGCGGCGGGCACGCCTTCCAGACTATGGGCTGCCGCTCGGCATACGGTGTGCTGGTGACCGACCCGTCGCTGATGCTCGCCGCCCTCGCCAGCGCCGCCGTGCCGGGCCTGGACCCGGTTTCCGTGCGCGGGATGCGCCCCACTGCCGGCCACCAGTTCGATCTGGCCTTCGTCGAGGACAGCCAGCAGCGGCGCTGGGTGGTGCGCGCCCCGGTGACCGCCGCGGCCGGGGCCCAGCTGGAGCAGACGATGGGCCTGCTGACGCTGCTGCACCGGCGGGTGCCCTTCGGGGTGCCGCAGGCCAAGGGCTTCGCCCCGGTGCCGGGCCGCGGTCGGGCGGCGGTGTACCCGCTGCTGCCCGGTCGGCCGGTGTCGTTCGCCGACCTGCCAGCCGGCCCGGGGCTGGCGGCGGAGCTGGGCCGTGCCATCGCGGCACTGCACAACCTGGATAGGGCGGTCTACGAGGAGGCGGGAGTCCCGGCATACGAGGCGGAGGAGTACCGCGAGCGGCGCCTCGGCGAGCTGGACCGTGCCGCGAGCACCGGCCACGTGCCGGCCGGCTTGCTCGCCCGGTGGGAGGCCCAACTGGAGGACGTGGCGACCTGGCGGTTCGCCCCGGTGCCGACGCACGGCGACCTCACCGGTGAGCAGGTGCTCGTCGTCTTCGAGGACGAGCAGGACGCGGCGACGGGTCGGGTGCGGGCGATAACCGGCTGGGAGCAGGCCAAAGTCGCCGACCCGGCCGACGACCTGGCGGCGTTGGCGGTCCAGTGCTCCCCCGAGGCGTTCGACGCGGTGCTGGAGGGTTATGCCCACACCCGGGTGGAGCGACTGGACGCCCACCTGGAGGTTCGGGCCCGCCTGGCCGGCGAGCTGCGGCTGGTCGCGGCACTCTCGACCGCGGCGAGCCTGCAGGACCAGGCGGCGGTCGACCGGGTCGTGCACGCCCTGCGGGCCCTGGATGCGGCCGCTCGCGGGCCGGCTACGGCACCGGCGCCCCGGTCCGGGGCCGTCGCGGCGGATCTCGATCGCGACTGACCGCCGCGAGCGGGCTCACTGCCGGCACCGGCCAGCTGCGGATGAGCTGGTCGCCGGGGGGTCACCAGGACGGCGTGGCGGGCGGCAGCCCCACCTGGTCGCGCAGGTCGGCCAGGGTGGCGTCGACCAGCGCCCGGACCGCGGGATCATCGGCGCTGACCCGCCGGCCGAGGATGACCTGAGTGGACAGCACGCCGGTGGCCAGGTCACGCCGGACCGCAACCCGCGCTGACCGCCGGTCCGCCAGCTCGATCCGCCGGGACAGCACGACGCTGGCCTGCACCCGCTCCCGCACCGCCTCCGGAAACAGCGTCGGCCGGCCGTCGAACGTCCACGCTGCCGGCGCCGACCCGTCCGCCCAGCTGAGGGTGAGGGTTGCCGTTTCGGGTCGCCAGCTGCCGGCGTCCACCTCCGCCCAGGACCGCTGCAGCCGCAGCCGGCCGTCCGCGGAGGCGAGCGACACGGCATACCGGGAGGCGACGACGTAGTCGCCGCCCTGCTCGATGGCTACGGCGAGCACTCGGTCGCCGCGCGCGAGGCCGAGCGCGGACCGGGCCGTGGCCGGCAGCCCGACCCGCGCCGCGGATCGCCAGAAGCGCATCAGGTCATCCGCGACCGCAGGCGAGCCAGCTCGCGTTGCAAGCCCTGCAGCCGGATGCCGACCGCGCGGGTCGCGTCGGCGTCCTCGCCTCCCAGCCGGCGCATCGTGCTCATCGCATCGGCGATCCGGCGGGCCAGCGCGGCCTCCTGGACCCGCTGGACGAGGTCGTCGAGGTACCGCTGCTCGGGACGGCCGGTCGCCGGGTCGAACCGGGCCGGGACGGAGGCGACCGCCAGCTCGCTGACCAGCCCACGGACCGTAGCGGGTGCGGCGTCGGCCACGGCGGCTGCCCACGCGCCGGTCGTGCGCGCCGAGGCCGGGCCGCCGGCCGCCCGGACCGCGTCGTAGACGGCCCGGTGCGCCGCGGCGACGAAAGAGTCAGGCTCGACCCGGTCGAGCTCGTCCGCGTCGACGGCGCCGGGGTACTGCAGGACGCACTGGAGCAGCTGCCTCTCCAGCTGGACAAGCGGGTCCCGCAGGTCGGGCGCGGCGATGCCCTCGGGTTCGTGGACCTCGGCCTCCTCCGGCGGCTGCTCGCGGCGCGGTTCCGGCCGACGTGGCGTCCTGGCCGCCCGGGCCACCTCGTCCGCCACCTGCTCGACCTCGACGCCGACCCAGCCGGCGACCGCCCTGGTGTACTCCGGGCGCAGCGCCCGGTCCCGGATGCCGGCGACGACGGGCGCGGCGGCGCGGACCGCCTGCACCCGCCCCTCGGCGGTGTCGAGGTCGAACCGGCTGATCGTGGTGCGGACCGCGAACTCGAACATCGGCACCGCGTCCTCGACCAGGTCCCGCACCGCGGCGTCACCCTCGGTCTGACGCAGCTCGCACGGGTCCTTGCCCGAGTTGGCGACCGCCACGAACGACTGGGAGACCCACCGCTGGTCGTCCGCGAAGGCCCGCATGGCGGCCTTCTGCCCGGCAGCGTCGCCGTCGAAGGTGAAGATCGTCCGGGCCGGCGTGCCGTCAGCCTCGTCACGCATGAGCCGGCGCAAGGTCTTGATGTGGTCGGATCCGAACGCGGTGCCGCAGGTGGCCACGGCGGTTTCGACGCCGGCCAGGTGGCAGGCCATCACGTCCGTGTACCCCTCGACCACCACGGCCTGCCGGTCCCGGGCGATGGCCTTCTTGGCCAGGTCCAGGCCGTACAGGACCGCGGACTTCTTGTAGATCGCGGTCTCGGCCGTGTTGAGGTACTTGGCCTCGATACGGTCGTCGTCGAACAGCCGGCGGGCGCCGAACCCGACGACGTCGCCGGTGATGTCCCGGATCGGCCACATCAGCCGGCCGCGGAACCGGTCGTAGGCGCCGCGCTGCCCCCTGGCCGAGAGACCGGCCCCCACCAGCTCGTCGTCGGTGAAACCCTTGCGCCGCAACGCGATCGTGAGCGCCTCGCCGCCGCGCGGGCTGAACCCGACGCCGAAGCGCTCGGCCACGGAGCGGTCGAACCCGCGCTCGCGCAGGAAGTCCCGTGCGGCCCGGGCCTCCGGCGCGGCGAGGAGCTGCTCGGCATACAGCTCCGCCGCGGCGCGGTTGGCCTCGACCAGCCGCGAGCGCCGGCCCAGCCCCTCCTCCCGCGGCCGCGCGCCGCCCTCCTCGTAGCGCAGCTCCATCCCGAGCTTGTCGGCCAGCCGTTCGACCGCCTCGGTGAAGCTCAGCTGGTCGACCTGTTGGACGAAGGAGATGACGTCGCCCCCCTCGCCGCAGCCGAAGCAGTGCCAGGCGCCGACGGCGGGACGGACGTTGAACGACGGCGACTTCTCGTCGTGGAAGGGGCAGAGGCCCTTCAGCGAGCCGGGGCCGGAAGGTCGCAACGTGACGTGCTCACGCACGACATCCTCGATCGAGGAGCGCTCCTTGACGGCCGCCACGTCCTCGGCCCGGATCCTGCCCGCCACGCTCACCTCCCCACGCTGGCTGCCGAGTCTAGGTCGTGCGCCGACGCGCGCCGCCGACCTGTCAACACCCCGTCAGGTGCCGGGTCAGGAGCACCACGCGCGGTGCATGGCCAGCGCGCGCAGGTCGGTCCACGAGGCGAGCTGGTCCACCACTGCGCGCAGCCGTCCGCCGTCGTCCGTCGCCTGCTCGAAGTCGCCACGGTATGCCGGGTCGAGCCGCTCGTCCGGGCGGTTCAGCAGCACGTCGGCCAGGTCGCGCAGCACCTGGCGCTGCTCCGCCATGACCACAAGCCGCTCGTCCAGGTACATGACGTACTGAGCGGACACCCCCTTCAGCAGGGCGCACTCGGCCCGGGTCGCGTCCGGCACCACCAGGTCGGCGGCGTACCGGGTGAGCGGGCCGCGACCGTACCGCTGCCGCGTGGCTCGCTCGACGGCGCCGACGAACCGCCCGATCAGTCGGCTTGTCATGTCCTTGAGCTCGGCCAGGTCCGCCCGGGTGCCGTCGTGCGACAGTGGGATGCACCCGGTCCCCAGCAGCCGGTCGAGCGCCTCGCCGAGGTCGGTGTCGGTGAGGTCCGCGGCATACAGCTCCCGTGCCTTGGCGAACACCCCGGCCATCTCGGCCGGCGAGCGGAACACCCGCGGGTCCACCCGGCGCAGCGCGATCGCGTCCTCGACGTCGTGCACCGAGTAGGCCACGTCGTCGGCCCAGTCCATCGCCTGTGCCTCCACGCACCGCCGGGCGGTGGGCGCCCCTTCGCGCAACCAGGCGAAGACCGCCTGGTCGTCCGGATAGACGCCGAACTTCGTTGTCACATATGGCGACTCGTCCCTGGCCCAGGGGTACTTGGTGGAGGCGTCGAGGCTCGCCCGGGTGAGGTTGAGCCCGGCGGGACGACCGTCCGGGTGGGCGCGCTTGGCCTCCAGCCGAGTCAGCAGCCGCAGCGTCTGCGCGTTGCCCTCGAACCCGCCCGCCGCCTTGGCGACCTCATCCAACGCCTCCTCGCCGTTGTGCCCGAACGGCGGGTGACCCAGGTCGTGCGCTAGGCACGCCGCGTCGACGACGTCGGCGCTGCAGCCGAGCGCGGCCCCGAACTCCCGCCCGATCTGGGCCACCTCAAGAGAGTGGGTCAGCCGGTTGCGGACGAAGTCGCTGCTGTCCGGCTGGACCACCTGGGTCTTCGCCGAGAGCCGGCGCAGCGCCGAGCAGTGCACCACTCGGGCGCGGTCCCGGGCGAAGTCGTCGCGGTCGGCCTGCTTGTGCCCCGGGTCCTCCGGCACCCAGCGGGCCCGGTCGTGCCCGTCATACCCGCCCTCGCCGCTCACCGCGTCACTGTATGCCGCGCGGCGCCGGTGTCCGGCGGGGCCGGTATCCGGCCGGGCCGGTGAGCGGCGGGGCCGGTGAGCGGCGGGGCCGGCCGTCCCGGCCCGGCACGTCTTCGCCCAATCCGGCGAAGACGACGACCCCGCACTGGGGTGTGTGGCTCCGTCCGGACAGTGACCCAATAGGAGAGGATGTCTCTCATGGAGAAGGGTCATCATGGCGAAATACCGTAAGTTCACCCCGGAGTACCGCGACGAAGCGGTGAAGATGGTGATCCACACGCAGCGTCCGATCGCGGAGGTCGCCCGCGAGCTGGGCATCAACGAGGGAACGTTGGGAACGTGGGTGAGTAGGTACCGGG